>NZ_LMHO01000001.1:0-643880 GCF_001428185.1 Mesorhizobium sp. Root695
TCAGACTGCTGACAAACCCCGTCGATTTTCGGCGGGGTTTTTTGTTATGTGATTGAAGTGTCTTGGACAGTTTGTGTCAGGAGATTTTGGCAGGAGGCATTGAGCCTCATGCGCGGGCCGGTTTGGGCTTTGGCCACAGGCAAAGGGCGATTTTTTTGATGTTCTGGGCGGCGGCGGCGATCAGGCACTGGCAGGCGACCCTGGAGAGACTTCGAAATCGTGCATAGCGGTGACCGTGCAGTTGTTTGGCGTCGGCGAAAGAGCGCTCAACGGTTTCCTTGCGGCGACGGTAGACGGCCTTGCCCCATGCGGTGAGCCGGTTGGCGTCGGTGCGCTCCTTTGCATCGGCCCAGACATGGCGGATGATGGTGCGCTGGGCCTTGGCATTGGTCGTGCAGGAGGCAAGCAACGGGCAGTCGCGGCAGATAGCCGGGTCGCTCTTGTAGTGGCGGTAGCCATTGCGGTCGGTGGTCGCGTAGGCCAGCACCTGGCCCTGTGGGCAGCGATAGCCGTCAGCCGCCGGCTCATGGGTGAAGGATGACGGTGCCATCATGCCGGGCTTGGGTGGTGTGAGGCGGCGATAGCCGGTGACAGCGCGTATAGCCCGGTCCTCCAGTCCTTTGGCAATGCCGGCCGTGGCATAGCCGGCGTCCAGCCCGACGGCGCCGACATCAAATCCGAAGCGTTGCACCTGCCGGTCGAGCCTCGACAGGTAGACGGTCGAATCATGGACGATCGCTGTCGTGTGGGTGTCGGTAATGATGGCGTGGGCCGCATCCACCGTGCGATGGTCAAGGTAGAAAAAGCCTTTCGGCTTGCCCTCGCGCACCATGTAGCCGCTGTCGGGATCGGTGCGCGAGACCTTGGTCTCCTTCTCGGGTGGTTTGCGCTCCTTCTCCTTCAGCCGTTTCTGGCCATGGGCGGCACGCTCTTCATCGATCGCCGCGTCCAGTGCCTTCCAGTAATCAGCACGCGACTTGGCGACCACCGCCAGATCGAAGCGGGTCTTGTTGGCGTTGGCCTTCAGATGGGTGGAGTCGGTGTAAAGCACCGTGCCGTCGACCAGGCCCGCCCGGATCGCCTGCTCGACGATGCGGTCGAAGATCGCTTGCGACACGCTGGTGTCGTCGTAACGCCGCCGCCGGTTCTGCGACAGTGTCGAGGCGTCGAACACCTTGTCCGTCAGCTTCAGCCGCAGGAACCAGCGATAGGCGACATTGACCTCGATCTCGCGCACCAACTGCCGTTCCGAGCGAACTCCAAACAGGTAGCCGATGAACAGCGCCTTGAACATCAAGGTCGGGTCGAGCGGCGGGCGGCCATTGTCGGGGCAATAGAGCGGCGCGGTCAGTTCGTGGATGAAGGAGAAATCGATCACACGGTCGATCTTGCGCAACAGGTGATCGGCGGGAACCAGCTGATCGAGCGTTACCATCTCGAGCGCGGTCTGTTCAGGGGCGGGNTAGAGCGGCGCGGTCAGTTCGTGGATGAAGGAGAAATCGATCACACGGTCGATCTTGCGCAACAGGTGATCGGCGGGAACCAGCTGATCGAGCGTTACCATCTCGAGCGCGGTCTGTTCAGGGGCGGGTCGCTTCAACATGACCCAGTGAATCAAAAACCCCCGGCAAATGCCAGGGGTTTGTCAGCAGTCTGGAAACCCGCCGGAGCAATCCGGCGGGTTTTTCTTATGGCTCCGGGGCAAGCGGAAATTGGCCGCACCACGATCGGAGACGCCACAACGCCACCCGGGCCGTGCAGCGCCCGCGCACTCGACAAGTCGGCTGGAGCGCATTAGGCAGTCGATCCAGAGTGGCCGGATGAAAAGGGCGCTCGGAAAGGCCGCACCCATGAGCAGAAAGACCTTGATCGCACCGTCGGTACTGGCATCGGATTTTTCCAGGCTCGGCGATGAGGTCGAAGCGGTGGCGGCGGCCGGCGCCGACTGGATCCATCTGGATGTGATGGACGGGCACTTTGTCCCCAACATCACCTTTGGCCCGCCGGTGATCAAGGCGATCCGCAACCGCACCAAGGCCTTCTTCGACTGCCATCTGATGATTGCCCCGGCCGACCCCTATCTGGCCGCTTTCGCCGAGGCCGGCTGCGACGGCTTGACCGTGCATGCCGAGGCCGGGCCGCATCTCGACCGCTCGCTTCAAACCATCAGGAACCTTGGCAAGAAGGCCGGAGTGTCGCTCAATCCGGCAACGGCTGAAAGCGTGGTCGAATATGTGCTCGACCGGCTCGACCTGATCCTGATCATGACCGTCAATCCGGGCTTCGGCGGCCAGGCCTTCATTCCGGCTGTTGTCGACAAGGTGAAGCGGGTCAAGGCGCTGATCGGCGACCGGCCGATCCGCATCGAGATCGACGGCGGTGTTTCAGCCGAAACCGCGCCGCTGGTCACCGCCGCCGGCGCCGACGTGCTGGTGGCGGGCGCCGCCATTTTCAAAGGCGGCAGTGTCGAAGCCTACCGGCAAAACATCCAGGCGATCAGGACGGCAGCCGACAACGCAGCCGGCTAACTCACGGCGCAACGCGTATTCTGGGCCTCGATCCTCTATGGCACTGCGCCCCGGAAGCAGCGACAGCCGGATTCGGCTTCACTGTTCGCCGCCTGTGGGCGCAACAGAACAGGTGGTCTCACGCACATACAAAAGAACAGGAAGATCAGATCCGCCTGCGTGCATACAAAACATGTTAAGTTTCCGCAGGTTGTGGGAATGCGCGGAGTTACTCCATTGATCTCCGGAATGCCGCATATTCCTTTGTGCTAAAGTACAATAGCGTGATCTTTTGCTTGAGCACGCGACGGCGCGCGTCATATGGTACAAGTACGAAAAGGCGAATTCTGCCGGACTCGAATTGCCCAGGTTTGGGGAGAAGGAGTCGCTGTGACATACGGAGCTGCCAATCTGAACGACGACGCCGCAGGACCCAAGAGCACGCTTGCCAGCACGGTCTATCAGCAATTGCGTGACGACCTTCTCGATGGTGTTCTTGAAGCCGAGAGCAAGCTGCGGGTCGAATGGGTGGTCTCCAAATATGGGGCTGGCGCTTCTCCTGTCCGCGAGGCTCTCAATCGCCTCGCCTCGGAAGGGCTTCTCGGCCGGCACGACCAGCGTGGCTTCTTCATCATGCCGGTCAGCGCCTCGGAACTCGAGGAGCTGACGCGTACCCGCTGCTGGCTGGAGGAGCGGGCGCTTCGCGAATCCATTGCCCACCGCACCGCCGAATGGGAAGAACAGCTCGTCCTGGCACTGCATCGCCTGGGGCGCGCGTCACGTCTTTCGCCGCAGAATCTCGTCTCGCTCAATCCGGATTGGGAGCGGCTGCACCGCATCTTCCACCGGGTCCTGATATCGGCCTGCCGGTCGCAATGGCTGGTGGGGTTCTGCGATCAGCTTTCCGATCACGCCTATCGCTACCGGCAAATGGCCAATGACGGCGACCGCGTCCAGCGCGACGGTTTCGGCGAGCATCGCCTGATCGCCGAATGTGCCCTGGACGGCAACGCCGACGGTGCGGTCGAAGCATTGATCAATCACTACCAACTGACCGCCGCGATGTGCATGAAACGCTTCAGTCAAGGCGAAGGGTCACAGGCGGTCGCCGGCAGAGCCGAGCGCGCACGGCGATAGCGGTGGTTTTCCCGGCGGACCTTTTGCGGCCCATTACCCGCAACCTCTGGCGTTGACACGACGGACGTGGCGCTCTCCGCGGTCTTGACGGCGCAGCTGGGAATCGCGAACTCTTCGCCGCCAATACATGCCGCTCGAAAAGCATGCTCGGCGCCGCCGTTTCAGCCACCCCAGGGAAGTCTTTATGAGCAATTATCTGTTCGATGAGTTCCGGTCCCGGATGCCGGAGCCAGGACGCCTGCTGATGGAAACCGAAGACGGCGGCTCGCTCACCTATGGCGACATGCTGGCGCGCTCGGCGCAGCTGGCGCATGCGCTTTTGCAACTGGATGTCGAACCCGGCGACCGCGTTGCCGTGCAGGTCGAGAAGAGCCCGGAAGCGGTCCTGCTCTATCTCGCTTGCCTGCGTGCCGGCGCCGTCTTCCTGCCCCTCAACACCGCCTACACACTGGCCGAGCTGGAGTATTTCTTCGGCGATGCCAAACCACGCCTGGTCGTCTGCGATCCGGCAAGGGCAGCCGACATCGCGGCGTTGGCCGGAAAATCGGGCGCCACCACCGTCACACTCGGCCGCGACGGTGAGGGATCGCTGACCGATCAGGCCTCGCGGCTACCGGCGGATTTTCATGACGTGGCGCGCGGGCCGGATGATCTCGCGGCGATCCTCTACACGTCGGGAACCACCGGCCGCTCGAAAGGCGCTATGCTCAGCCACGAGAACCTCGCCTCCAACGCCCGCGTGCTGGTCGAGCACTGGCGTTTCACCGGAGACGACGTGCTGATCCACGCATTGCCGATCTTCCACACCCATGGCCTGTTCGTCGCCACCAACGTCATCCTGATGGCTGGCGCCTCGATGCTGTTCGAGCAGAAGTTCGATCCGGCCCGCATCGTCTCGCTGCTGCCGCGGGCCACGGCGCTGATGGGCGTGCCGACCTTCTATGTGCGCCTGTTGCAGCAGGATGGTCTGGACCGCGAGGCGGCGAAGAACATCCGTGTGTTCATTTCCGGTTCGGCGCCGCTGCTGGCCGAGACGCACAACGCCTGGCGCGAGCGCACCGGCCACGCGATCCTCGAACGCTACGGCATGACCGAGACCAACATGAACACCTCGAACCCCTATGAGGGCGAGCGGCGCGCCGGTACGGTCGGTTTCCCCTTGCCTGGCGTCACGCTTCGCATCGCCGATCCCGACAGCGGCGCGGCGCTTGCGCAGGGCGAGGTCGGCATGATCGAGGTGAAGGGCCCAAATGTTTTCGGCGGCTATTGGCGCATGCCGGAGAAGACCAAAGCGGAATTCCGCGCCGACGGCTTCTTCATCACCGGCGATCTCGGCATCGTCGACGCCGACGGCTATGTCCAGATCGTCGGGCGCGGCAAGGACCTGATCATTTCCGGCGGTTACAACATCTATCCGAAGGAACTCGAAAGCGAGATCGACGCGCTTGACGGGGTTAGCGAAAGCGCCGTCATCGGCGTTGCCCATCCGGATTTCGGCGAAGGCGTCACCGCTGTCGTCGTGCGGGCGCCGTCATCGCAGATCACCGGGGCCGAAATTCTCGGTGCCATCGCTGAACGCGTGGCGAAATACAAGCACCCGAAGCGGGTGATCTTCGTCGACGAACTGCCGCGCAACACCATGGGCAAGGTGCAGAAGAATCTGCTGCGCGACACCTACAAGGACCTCTATGCCTCCTAGGGTAATACCAGCAAAATAGCGCGGTTCGGCGGTTCCGTGGAACGATGGACCGCCCTGGAACCGCGTCGGCAGTCGGGTCAGCCTGGATACAACAGCTCGGCGACATGCTCGGCGATCGCCAGGCTGGCCGTCAGGCCGGGGCTTTCGATGCCGAACAAATTGACGATGCGGCCGGCGCCATGGTCGGCCGGACCCTGGATCGTGAAGTCGGCAGCCGGCTGGCCGGGGCCGGACAGTTTCGGTCTGACGCCGGCATAGGCCGGCTGCAGGGCGCCGTCGGCAAGCTCGGGCCAGTAGTGCCGGATCGCCTCGTAGAAGACAGCGCTTCGGCGGGGATCGACCGTATAGTCGAGGTGGTCGATCCATTCGACATCCGGACCAAAGCGCGCGCTGCCGGCAAGGTCGAGGGCTAGATGCACGCCGAGGCCGCCATTGACCGGCACCGGATAGATCAGCCGCGAGAAGGGCGACCGACCCGAAAGCGAAAAATAATTGCCTCGCGCCAGCCACAGCGGTGGAACGAGGTCTTGAGGAAATCCCTCGATCCGGTTGGCCAGGGCTTGGGCATCGAGACCTGTGGCATTGACGAAGGCGTCGGTTTTCAACGCGAAGATATCGCCCATGACATCGCGCGTATCGATCCGGATTCCATCGGTTTCAACAGCCGCTCCGGCGACAGTGGTGAGGAAGGCAAACGATGCGCCGGCAGCCTCCGCATCGCCGCGCAGTGACAGCATCAGCGCCTGGCTGTCGACGATGCCGGTCGACGGCGACAGCAGCGCGCCGGCGCATCTCAGCGCGGGTTCGAGACTTTCGGCTTGTGCCTGCGTAAGCAGACCGAGATCGCCAACCCCGCAACTCTGGGCATTGGCCCTGATCGCGCTCAGCCTGTCCAGCTGATCCGGTTCGACGGCGACGATCAGCTTGCCGGTGCGGTCATGGCCGATGTTGTGCTCGCGGCAATAGGCGTAGAGCCGTTCACGGCCTTCGGCGCACAGCCGGGCCTTCAGACTGCCCGGCGCATAGTAGATGCCGGCATGGATGACTTCGGAATTGCGCGAGCTGGTGACCGTGCCAATCGTGCCGGCCTTCTCGACCACCAGCACCTCGCGTCCCGACAAAGCGATCGCCCTGGCAATGGCGAGCCCGACGACACCGGCTCCCGCAATGACACAATCGAAATCATGCATGGCCTGATATCATCGGGCGGAGTCGGAGCCGGCTGCAAAAACCTCGGCGCCGCCGATCCAGACGCTCTTCATGTCGAGATCGTCCGACAGCAAAACGATATCCGCCACCGTGCCGTTGGCGAATCGCCCGAGCCGATGCGATTGCCCTATCGCCTGCGCCGCATAGAGCGAGGCCATGCGCAACGCTTCCGACAAGTCCAGCCCGACAACCCGGTGGACGTATCGAACTGCCGAGATCATGTCGAGATCGGCACCCGCCAGCGTTCCGTCGGCAAGCCGCAGGCTGCCATCCCGGCGGTAGATGGTGCGCCCGTTCAGCGTGAACGAAGTCATGTCGGTGCCGATTGTCGCCATGGCGTCGCTGACCAGCACGATCTTGCCGGGACCTTGCTTGGCGCGCAGCGCGATCTTGATGGTGGCGGGATCGACATGGATGCCGTCGGCGATAAGACCGGCGGACAAGGTGCCGATGTCGATGGCCGCGCCGGCCAGACCTGGCTCGCGATTGCCGATCTGGCTCATCGCGTTGAACAGATGGGTGACCAGGCTCGCGCCGGCTTCGGCGAAGGCGCTGGCGGTGGCGTAGCCGGTGTCGGAATGGCCAAGACTGACGATGACGCCGGCCTTGGCGAGCGCCGCGACGCGCGCCGGCTCGACGGATTCCGGCGCTACGGTGGTGAGCAGCACCGGCAGCTTTTGCCGCGCCGCGATCAGCATCGCCTGGTCGGCATCGAGCATCGGCCGGATCAGTGCCGGATCATGCGCGCCCTTGCGGGCGATCGAAAGATGCGGGCCTTCGAGATGCAGGCCGAGGAAGCCCGGCACCTTCCGCAGCGCCGCTGCTTCGCCAGAGGCGACGGCGGCGGCGGTGATACCGGGCGTGTCGGTGATCAGCGTCACAAGCAGCGCCGTGGTGCCGAAGGGCGCATGCGCCTTGCAGATGGTTTCGATAGAGGCGACATCGGGGTGGTCGTTGAGCATGACGCCGCCACCGCCATTGACCTGCAGGTCAACGAAGCCCGGGGCCAGAACGCCGCCGCCGGTGTCGACGACGCGGATATCCGAGGGGATGGCACCCGTGGGCAAAATAGCCTCGACGAGGCCGTCGCGCACGACGAGCGCGTGGCCTTCATGCCAGTCATCGCCGTCGAAAATCCGGGCGCCGGTCAGGGCAAAACGGTCGCTCATACGGTCTCCGTCACCTTGCGAAGGTTGCGCGGCGTGTCCGGATCGAGGCCGCGATGGCGAGCGAAGGCCTCGACGAACATGTAGAAGGAAACGATCAGCGTCAGCGGATCGGTCAGCGGATGGCCGGTGGCGACATGCGGCAGGCGCACGGCGCGCTGGGCAAGTGCCGAGGTGACGAACACCGGCGCGCCCTTGGCTGCCAGGCTGTCGGCGGCTTCGGCGATGGACGGTTCGGACGCGTCGCGCGCAGCCAGCGCCAGCACCGGAAAATCGGGTCCGATCAGCGCCAGCGGGCCATGCATGACCTCGGCGGCGCTGTAGGCCTCGGCATGCATGCCGCAGGTCTCCTTGAATTTCAGCGCCGCCTCGTTGGCCATCGCCGCCGACGGGCCGCGGCCGAGGATGAACAGCGACTTCTGCTTCTCGATCGTTTCGGACAGCACGCTCATCCAGTCGCAGGCGATCGCCTGGCGGAAATGCCCGGGCAATTGGGCGAGTGCCGCCAGCAGCGCATCGTCGCCGGTGGCATGCGCCATCAAAGCGAGACCGGCGACAGCGGAATTGATGAAGGTCTTGGTGGCCGCCACGCTGCGCTCGGGCCCGGCCAGGATATCGATCGCATAGTCCGAGGCGCGCGCCAGCGGCGAATCGGCGGTGTTGGTGATGGCGACGGTCAGCGCGCCGCCGGCCCGCGCGGTTTCGGCCATGGCGACGATGTCGGGGCTCCTGCCCGACTGCGAGATCGCCAGGCAGGCCGAGCCGGCCAGCCTGAGCTTGCGGCCGTAGATCGAGGCGATGGACGGTCCGACCGACGCCACGGCCAGTCCAGCGGTCAGCTCTACGGCATATTTCATGAAGGTGGCGGCATGGTCGGACGAGCCGCGCGCCACGGTGACGATAAACTGCGGGTCGCGTTCACGGATGCCGCGCCCGGCTTCGGCCAGCACGGTGCCGGAGCCGTCGAGCAGGCGGGCGACGGCTTGCGGGATCTCCTCGATCTCGCGCCGCATATGGGTCATTTCTGTAGACCTGGTCGGCTCTGTCGTCATGGTCGGGCCTCTTCGCTCGGCCCTGTCAGCCGCAGTTCGGCGACGAAATCATAGGCGTCGCCCCGGTAGATGGAGCGGGTGAATTCGATCACCTTGCCGCTCGCCAGATAGGAAATGCGTTCGATGTGCAGGCCGGCGATGCCTGGCGGCACTTCGAGCAGGCGCGCGTCGCTATCGCCGAGATTGGCGGCGGAAATGCGCTGCACCGCGCGCACCGGCCGGTTGCCGGTCAATTCCAGCGCCGCATAGAGCGAGGAGCCTATATCGGCGGGATCGGGCAGCACGCTGGCCGACAGCGAGGCGCGTTCGATCGCCAGCGGCGTGTCGTTGGCAATGCGCAGGCGCGCCACGCGTGCCACCAGTTCGCTCGACGACAGGCCGAGCACCATCATCTCGTCGGGCGAGGGCGCGTAAAGGCCGCGATCGAGCCAGGCCGAACGCACCGCCATGCCGCGCCGCGCCATGTCCTCGGTGAACGAGGTCAGGCGTGACAGCGACTGTTCGACACGCTCCATGCGCGGCGCCACGAAGGTGCCGGAGCCGTGGCGCTGCACCAGGATGCCGCCCTTGACCAGGTCCTGCACCGCCTTGCGCACGGTGACGCGCGAAATGTCGGCCTTGGTGGCGATGTCGCGCTCGGAGGGCAGCGCGTCGCCCGGTCCGATCAGGCCGCGATTGACCGCGTCCTCGATGCTCTTGCGAAGCTGCAGATAGAGCGGCGCGCCGCTCTGCGCCTGATGTTTCAGCGTGGCGAAAATCTGGTCGGCGGCCTCGCTCATCGCGCCGCCTCCGCGTGTCCGGCAAAAAGGCGGACCGCCATCTGCACCGCGCCGCCCAGTGCGTCGTCGAGCGGCGGCTTCAGCAGAGCCCGGTAGCGGGCAGACAGCCGCGGCGCGTAAAGCGGCGCCAGCCCACCGAGCAGGCAAAGCGGCGCATCGTCCGCGAGATCGAGCGCGCCGAGCGAGGCCTCGACATCGGCGACCACCCTGTCGAGGATCCAGTTGGCGACGCTGTCGCCTTTCTCTGCATGCTCGAACACCTTGGGCGCGAAGCCGCCGAAATCGCCCGGCTTGGCATTGGTGGTGAATTCGACCACATCCTCCGGATTGTTGCGAAAAACGGCCAGCATGCTCTGCGTCAGCGGCGAGCCGGCGCGGACGCCGTCATAGGCAAGCAGTGTCTGTTCGAGCAGGTCCCGGCCGATGCGGGCGCCGCTGCCCTGGTCGCCGACCTGGAAGCCCCAGCCGCCGATGGCGCGCGATTTGCCGTTCTTGCGCGCCATATAGGCGGTGCCGGTGCCGAGGATCGCCATGGCGCCGTCACCCGAGCCGACAGCGCCTTCCAGCGCGATTTCGGCGTCGGTCTCGACGCGGCTGATGCTGAACGGCAGGATCGCTTCGAGCTGCTGCCGGTAGGTGCCGACATTGGCGCCGGCAAGGCCGAGAATTGCGGGTGTCTGCGGGATCAGTTCCGGATCCTGCCCGGCGGCGATGAACGCCTGCCTGGCGGCATCGACGATGTTCGAGCGGGCGCCGGTCAGATCGGTGCGGATGTTGGCGGCGCCGCTCTTGGCGCGGCCAATGACTGCACCATCCGCTGTTGCCAGGGCGGCCCTGCAGCTGGTGCCGCCGCCATCGATTCCGAGTACGAAATTCACGTGAATTCTCCTCCGGGCGGATAATACCAATAAAATACCAATAGCCAAGGGTTAATTTCCGTTTCAAAAAGATTAAGGTGTATTTTATTGAAAAACCAAGGCATTTCGTCGGCTCAGCGATTTCCGACCAGCGAATTCGTTAATGCGTGTGGACAAGTGGTATTTTTTTGGTATTGTTCCGGTATTGGAGGACCCGGGATGGCCGAAACGCGCACCGAAGCGCTTCACCAGAATGCCGAGGGGCTGGATATCCAGGCCCCGGACGCCATCCTTTCCTATTTGGCCGATGCGCAGATCGAAGCCGCAACGGTCGTGCGCCAAGCCATTCCATCCATCGCCAGGGCGGCCGAGATCATCGCGGGCAGGCTGAACAGCGGCGGCAAGCTTGCCTACGCCGCGGCCGGCAGCTCCGGCCTGATGGCGCTGGCTGACGCGCTTGAGTTGCCGGGAACCTTCGGCATCCATCGTGACCGCATCGCCATCCTGATCGCCGGCGGCGACGATGCCTTCCGGACACTAGCCGGCGGGCCGGAAGATGATACCGAGGAGGCCGCGGCAGCGGTCGCCACGGCCGGCCTCGGCAAGGGCGACTGCCTGATCGCCATTTCCGCCAGCGGCACGACACCCTATGCGGTGCGGGCCATCGAGGAAGCGGCTAGCCGCGGTGCGGCCACCATCGGCATCGCCAACAACAGGGACTCAGTCCTGCTCCGCCAGGCGCAAACCGCCATCCTGCTCGAAACGCCGCCGGAGCTGATCGCCGGCTCGACGCGCATGGGTGCCGGCACCGCCCAGAAGATCGCGCTCAACATGCTGTCGACGCTGACCGCGGTCCATCTCGGCCATGTCCATGACGGCTACATGGTCAATCTGATGGCCGACAACATCAAGCTGCGCGACCGCGCGGCGCGCATCGTCGCCGCGGTCAGCGGGCGCGGCACGGACGAAGCGGCTCGCTTGCTGGAGAAAAGCGGCGGCGCGGTCAAGACCGCCATTCTGCTTGCCGCCGGCGCCGACAGCGCCGATGCGGCGCAGAAGATACTGGAAGAGGCCGGCCAGAAGCTGCGGCCGGCCCTTTCCGCGATCGAGGGGAGCAAGGCGTCAAAAGCCTCTGTTCTCATCAAAACCGAACCTGAAAAAGGTCAACAGGGAGACTGAGCATGACAACGAAACTACTGACGGCACTGCTTCTGGGCACCAGCATTCTCGGCTCGGCCGGGGTTGCCTATGCCGCAGACGTAACGCTCAACATCGAAAGCTGGCGCGGTGACGACCTTGCCATCTGGAAGGACAAGCTGATCCCGGCTTTCGAAGCCAAGAACCCGGGCATCAAGGTGGTGTTCGCGCCGTCGGCTCCAACCGAATATGACGCGGCGCTGGGCGCCAAGCTCGCCGCCGGCTCAGCGGGCGACCTGATCACCTGCCGCCCGTTCGACAAGTCGCTTGAACTGTTCAAGAAGGGCAACCTTGCCGACCTTTCGGCGCTGCCCGGCATGGAAAATTTCTCGCCGGTGGCCAAGTCCGCCTGGCAGACCGACGACGGCAAGGCGAGCTTCTGCGTGCCGATGGCCTCGGTCATCCACGGCTTCATCTACAACAAGGACGCCTTCGACAAGCTCGGCATCAAGGTGCCGGAGACCCGCGACGAGTTCTTCGCCGCGCTCGACAAGATCAAGGCCGACGGCACCTACATCCCGATGGCGATGGGCACCAAGGATCTCTGGGAAGCCGCGACCATGGGCTACCAGAACATCGGCCCCAACTACTGGAAGGGCGAGGACGGCCGCGCGGCGCTGATCAAGGGCGATCAGAAGCTGACCGACAAGGACTGGGTCGCGCCGTATGAGGAACTGGCCAAGTGGAAGCCTTATCTTGGCGACGGCTTCGAGGCCCAGACCTATCCGGACAGCCAGAACCTGTTCACGCTCGGTCGCGCCGCCATCTACCCGGCCGGATCGTGGGAAATCGGCCTGTTCAACACCCAGGCCCAGTTCAAGATGGGCGCGTTCCCGCCGCCGGTCGAGAAGGCCGGCGACACCTGCTACATCTCCGACCATACCGATATCGGCATGGGCCTGAATGCGGCTTCGAAGAACGCCGACGCGGCCAAGACCTTCCTGTCCTGGGTGGCCTCGCCGGATTTCGCCACCATCTACGCCAACGCGCTGCCGGGCTTCTTCAGCCTGAACTCCGCGCCGGTGAAGATGGAAGACCCGCTTGCGCAGGAATTCGTCTCCTGGCGCGGCAAGTGCAAGTCGACGATCCGCTCGACCTATCAGATCCTGTCGCGCGGCACGCCGAACCTCGAGAACGAGACGTGGGTTGAATCGGCCAACGTAATAAACGGCACCGACACCCCGGAAGCTGCGGCCAAGAAGCTGCAGACCGGTCTCGACAGCTGGTACAAGCCGGCCAAGTAAGGGCTCAGGCAACGGGACCGGCCGGGCGCATGCCTGGCCGGTTTCGGACCATCCTGATCATTCAGAGTGCGTCCATTCAGAATGCGATTGTTGGCACCGCCTCTCGGCCTTACCCTCCCTTTGTGGGGAAAGGCTAGCTGATCAGTCGCAGGCCTTTGTTCTTGCCGCATCGGGCAAGAATGTTCGGGCCGTGCATCGAGGCATCAACTAGCATCGATACCCTTTGGAACCGAGAGACGACGGGGACCGAACTCATGGCCGCAGATATCAGACCGAAAAGACCGTTCCGCTGGCACATCGGCATCTTCCTGGCGCCGGCCGTGCTTGTCTACACGGCGATCATGATCCTGCCTTTGGCCGGTACGCTGCAGCTCTCGCTGTTCCGCAACATCGAGCAGCACCAGGTCTTCGTCGGGCTGCAAAACTTCCGCATGCTGTTCGGCGATCCCAACTGGTCGGTGGGTTTCTGGAACGCGCTCAGGAACAACACCTGGTTCTTCATCATCCACATGGTCGTGCAGAATCCGATCGGCGTCATGCTGGCGGCCCTGCTGTCCAGCCCAAGACTGAGATTTGCGGCCTTCTACCGCACGGCGATCTTCGTGCCGACCATCCTGTCCTTCGTCATCGTCGGCTTCGCCTGGAAGCTGATCCTGTCGCCGCTATGGGGCGTGGCGCCGCATCTGATGGATCTTGTCGGGCTGAAAAGCCTGTTCACGCCATGGCTGGGCAAGGAACAATATGCGCTGACCGCGCTCAGCCTGATCTCGGTGTGGCAGTTCGTCGGCATTCCGATGATGCTGATCTACGCCGCCCTGCTGTCGATTCCCGAAGAGGTGATCGAGGCGGCTGAATGCGACGGCATCACCGGCCTGTCGCAGTTCTGGAAGATCAAGCTGCCGCTGATCCTGCCGTCGATCGGCATCATCTCGATCCTGACCTTCGTCGGCAATTTCAACGCCTTCGACCTGATCTACACCGCGCAAGGGGCGCTGGCCGGACCGAACTATTCCACCGACATTCTCGGCACCTTCCTCTACCGCGCCTTCTTCGGCTTCCAGCTGCAAACCGGCGACCCCAACATGGGTGCGGCGATCGCCACGATGATGTTCCTGATCATCCTTGGCGGCGTCTGCGTCTACCTCTTCCTCGTGCAGACGCGCCTGCGTCGCTACCAGTTCTGAGGGGCAAGAGATGAGCACCGCCACCCGTTCGCTGCCCCGCACCATCGGCGCCCACGCGATCCTGTTGACCTACACGGTGATCGCGCTGTTTCCGGTGATCCTCGTCATGATGAACTCGTTCAAGTCGCGTGCCGGCATCTTTGGCGCGCCGCTGACGCCGCCGACGCCAAAGACCTTCGACCTGATCGGCTACACCACCGTTATCGGCCAGGGCGACTTCATCCACTATTTCCAGAACAGCCTCGTTGTCACCGTCGCATCGCTGTTCTTCGTGCTTCTGTTCGGCGCCATGGCTGCGTTTGCGCTGTCGGAATACCGCTTTCGCGGCAATTCGCTGATGGGCCTCTATCTGGCGCTCGGCATCATGATCCCGATCCGCCTCGGCACTGTCGCCATCCTGCAATTGATGGTGGCGAGCGGACTGGTCAACACGCTGACGGCGCTGATCCTGGTCTACACCGCGCAAGGCCTGCCGCTTGCCGTCTTCATCCTGTCGGAATTCATGAAGCAGGTGTCCGACGATCTGAAGAATGCCGGCCGCATCGACGGCCTGTCCGAATACACCATCTTCTTCCGGCTGGTGCTGCCACTGGTCAGGCCGTCGATGGCGACGGTCGCCGTCTTCACCATGATCCCGATCTGGAACGATCTGTGGTTCCCGCTGATCCTGGCGCCGTCGGAAGAAACCAAGACGGTGACGCTCGGCGCTCAGCTCTTCCTCGGCCAGTTCGTCACCAACTGGAACGCCATCCTGGCCGCGCTGTCGCTGGCGATCATGCCGGTGCTGATCCTCTACGTCATCTTCTCGCGGCAGCTGATCCGCGGCATTACCTCCGGAGCCGTCAAGTGAGTTCGCAAACACCCCTGCGCGTCGTTGTCGCCGGCCTCGGCAATATGGGCCGCAGCCATGCGCTGGCCTTTCACACCAATCCTGGCTTCCAGATCGCCGCACTGATCAACCGCTCCGACGTGCCGCTGCCGGAAGGACTGTCGGGCTATGGCATCAGGCGCTCCTTCGACGAGGCGCTGCGCGAGGAAAAGCCGGATGTCGCCTGCATCGCCACCTATTCCGACAGCCATGCCGACTATGCGGTGAAGGCCTTCGAGGCCGGCTGCCATGTCTTCGTCGAAAAGCCGCTGGCAACGACCGTGGCCGATGCCAAGCGTGTCGTCGCGGCGGCCAAGGCCAACGGCAGAAAACTGGTGATCGGCTACATCCTGCGCCATCACCCGTCCTGGATCAGGCTGATCGCCGAGGCGCGCAAGCTCGGCGGCCCCTACGTCTTCCGCATGAACCTCAACCAGCAATCCTCGGGCCATACCTGGGAGACGCACAAGCAGTTGATGCAGACGACGTCGCCGATCGTCGACTGCGGCGTGCACTATCTCGACGTCATGCTGCAGATCACCGATGCGAAGCCGATCGAGGTGCGCGGCATGGGGGTGCGGCTGACCGAGGAGGTGGCGCCCTCGATGTACAATTATGGCCACCTGCAGGTCCTGTTCGATGACGGTTCCGTCGGCTGGTATGAAGCCGGCTGGGGGCCGATGATCTCGGAAACGGCGTTCTTCGTGAAGGACGTCATTTCGCCGAATGGCTGCGTGTCGATCGTCATGAAGGAGGGCGTCAAGTCCGATGACATCGACACCCACACCAAGACCTCGACCATCCGCCTGCACAGTGCCGCGACCGGCGCGGACGGCAGATTCGTCAAAGCCGACGAAATGCTGTCGATGGAAGGCGAACCCGGCCACCAGGACCTCTGCGACCTCGAACAGGCCTTCGTGCTGAAGGCGATCCGCGAGGATCTCGATCTCACCAAACACATGGACGACGCGGTCAAATCGCTCGCCGTCTGCCTTGCCGCCGACGAGAGCGTGCGCAGCGGCGCCGCCGTGAAACTCTAGAACAGGGACGAAGCCGTGGGCTCGCTGAACATCGAGAACGTGAAGAAGGCCTTCGGGCCGGTCGAGGTGCTGAAGGGCATCAACCTCGAAGTGAATGATGGCGAATTCGTCGTCTTCGTCGGCCCGTCCGGCTGCGGCAAGTCGACCTTGCTCAGGGTCATTGCCGGACTGGAGGATTCGACCTCGGGCCGCGTCGTCATCGACGGCGAGGATGTCTCGGCCACGCCGCCGGCCAAGCGCGGCATCGCCATGGTGTTCCAGACCTACGCGCTCTACCCGCATCTGACGGTGAAGAACAATATGGGCCTCGGCCTCAAGCAGGCCGGCACGCCCGCGGCCGAGATCGAGCGCCGCATCGGCATCGCCTCGTCGATGCTGTCCCTGGAACCCTATCTCGAGCGGCGGCCGGCCGAACTCTCCGGCGGCCAGCGCCAGCGCGTCGCCATCGGCCGCGCCGTGGTGCGCGAGCCCAAGCTTTTTCTGTTCGACGAACCGTTGTCGAACCTCGACGCGGCGCTGCGCGTCAACACGCGTCTGGAAATCGCGCAGCTGCACCGCCGGTTGAAGGCAACGATGATCTACGTCACCCACGACCAGGTCGAGGCGATGACGCTGGCCGACAAGATCGTCGTGCTCAATGCCGGCCGTATCGAGCAGATCGGCGGCCCAATGGAACTCTACAATTCGCCGGCAAATGAGTTCGTCGCCGGCTTCATCGGCTCACCGAAGATGAATTTCGTGGACGGCGCTCGCCTCGGCGAAACGGCCAAGACCATCGGCGTGCGGCCGGAACACCTGACCGTCGATCCGACATCCGGCGCCTGGAAGGGAACGGTGGTGCACGCCGAGCACCTCGGCGCCGACACCAATCTCTATCTCGACTGCGAGAAGGCCGGGCTGATCACCGTGCGCATTTTCGGCGTCTACGATGCCGAACCGGGCGCGACGCTGTACGCGACGCCGGATCCGGCGAAGACCTATCGGTTTGGAGCGGATGGGAAGGTGTTGAAGTAATCTGGTGCGCCGACGCTTCTTCCCTTCTCCCACAATGAGAGAAGGGAAGAGCTGCGCCTACACGTCAGCCTTGAACGTCTGCTTCTGCTGGCCGAGTCCTTCAATGCCCAGCTCCACCACATCACCCGCCTTCAAGAACACCGGAGGCTTCATGCCGAGGCCAACGCCGGGCGGCGTGCCGGTGGAGATGATGTCGCCGGGGTGCAGCGACATGAACTGGCTGAGATAGGACACCAGATACTTGACGCCATAGACCATGGTCTTGGTCGAGCCGTTCTGCATCGTCTTGCCGTTGACCGTCAGCCACATCTTGATGTTCTGCGGATCGGCGACCTCGTCCTTGGTCACCAGCCACGGGCCGGTCGGACCGAACGTGTCGCAGCTCTTGCCTTTGGTCCATTGGCCTTGCCGCTCGGCCTGGAAGGCGCGTTCGGAGACATCGTGGGCAACGCAGTAGCCGGCGACGTAGTCGAGCGCGTCGGCTTCGTTGACATATTTCGCCGTCTTGCCGATGACCACGGCCAGTTCGACTTCCCAGTCGGTCTTCACCGACCCGCGCGGGATCAGCACGTCGTCATTCGGCCCGACAATGGCCGAACTTGCCTTCATGAAGATGATCGGCTCCGGCGGCACGGTGGCGCCGGTTTCGGCGGCATGGTCGGAATAGTTGAGGCCGATGCAGATGAACTTGCCGGTGCCCGCAACGCAGGCGCCGAGGCGCGGGCTGCCGGAAACCGCCGGCAGCGATTTCGGATCGAGCTTGGCCAATGCCGCCAGCGATGCCGGATCGAGTGCCTTGCCACCGATGTCGGCGACGTGGCCAGTGAGATCGCGGATCGTTCCATCCGCATCGAGCAGGCCGGGGCGTTCGCTCCCGACCTCGCCATAGCGCAGCAGCTTCATGTCATGCTCTCCTCAGTCAGATTGGTTCAGATCGACCAGCCGCCGTCGATATTGTAGGCCTGTCCGGACGTATAGGTGGCGCCGGCCAGGTAGACGGCGAGATCGGCGATTTCCTCCGGCGTGCCGAGCCGGCCCATTGGCTGGCGGGCGATGAAGGCAGCGCGGGCGGCATCGTAGTCGCCTTGCGCGTGCATGCGGTCCTGCAGCGACGGGCTCTCGACCGTGCCGGGGCAGATGGCGTTGCAGCGTATGCCCTTGCCGACATAGTCGGCGGCAATGGCCTTGGTCAGGCCGATGACGGCCGCCTTGGTGACGCCATAGGCGAAGCGGTTCGGCACGCCCTTGCCGGCGCCGGCAACCGACGACATGTTGATGATCGACCCGTCGCCGCGTTCCAGCATGCCGGGCAGCACCGCCCGCACCGTGCGGATCATGGCGCGGACATTGAGGTTGAAGGCGAAATCGAGATCGGCGTCCTTCATCTCGAGGATCGAGCCGGAATGGACGAAGCCGGCGCAGTTGAACAGCACGTCGACGACACCGATCTCGGCAAACGCGGCGTTGACCGCCTCGTCGTTGAGCACGTCCAGCTTGCGGGTCTTGATCCCTGGCGTCTTGGCGAACTCCGCCAGCAGCGCCTCGTTGATGTCGGTGGCGTAGACGGTGGCGCCAGCTTTTGCGAAGGCCAGCGCGCTCGCCTTGCCGATGCCTTGCGCCGCCGCCGTGACGACAACGATCTTGCCTGCCAGATCCGCCATGCTGTTCTCCTTCTGGGATCGTCCGGGTCTATCGGCAGTCGGCCACGGCGTCATGGGCCAGTCGGACGCCACTATGCGGCCTGCGCGCCTGTCAGCCCACAGATAAAGATGTTTTTTCTGGTTAAAGAACATGCGTCCGGGCGTCAAGCCCGAACGCGTGACCTTCGCGACGGCAGATGTAATGCACATCGCCAGCCCTGATGCAACGGCTTGTATGACAACCGGGCAACTTGTTGCGCTGCCTTGGTTCGTCCAATCGCAACGCGCCTTAGCGACGTTCAGTCGCCGTAAGGCACCCAGACGTTCTTGACCTCGACGGCACGGCGCAGCAGGGCATCGCCGGCAACCTCGTCGGATGCCCAGTCGAGGCTGCGGCCATTGCCGGTCCAGACGCGCTTGAGATTGCCGACGGAGTCGGCCTCCGCCTTGGCGCAGGTGTCGGCATCGGCAAACAGCCAGAGCCCGTCGACATCGTCGTGCTTGGCCAGAACGCCTGCAAGTTCCGCGGTGCGGCCGGTGACGATGTTGATGGCGCCGGCCGGAACGTCGGAATACTCGATGACCTGATAGAGATCGGTGGCCAGCAGCGGATAGCGCTCGGACGGCACGGCGACCACCGTGTTGCCCATCGCGAGTGCGGGTGCAATCAGCGAGATCAGGCCAAGCAGCGGCGAGCTATCCGGCGCGACGATGCCGACGACCCCGACCGGTTCATGCAGGGCCAGCGTCACGGCTCGCGCCGGCGGCTGGTGCACGCGGCCCTCGAACTTGTCGGCAAGGCCGGCATAGAGGAACAGCCGCTCGATAGTTTGGTCAACTTCTTCCCGCGCGGCCTTGGGCGTAGCGCCGGTTAGCTCGATGAGGCGAGCGGCAAACTCGCCGGCGCGGCCGGAAAGGTTCTCCGCAAGATAGTAAAGCACCTGGGACCTGTTATAGGCGGTCGCCTCGGGCCAGCTCTTGCAGGCGCGGGCTGCGGAGACGGCATCGCGGATATCCTTGCGGCTGCCGAGCCCGACCTCGCCGGCAAGCTTGCCTTTGGCGGTGGCGATGGTCAGCGAATAATTGCCGTCCGGCCGCACCTGTTTGCCGCCGATGAACAGCTTTGCCGTGCGGTCGATCGTGTCGCCGTCCGGCTGCTCGGCAGGCTTCGCCGAGATCGTCGCCGGCTTGATGACCGGGCCGAGCGGCAGTTTCGCCGTGAGATATTCGAACATGCCTTCACGCCCGCCTTCGCGGCCGAATCCGCTTTCACGGTAACCGCCGAAGCCGCAGGCGGCGTCGAACATGTTGGTACCGTTGACCCAGACGACGCCGGCCTTCAGCTGCGGCGCGACATGCAGGGCAAGGTTAACGTTCTCGCTCCACACCGAGGCGGCGAGCCCGTAGCGCGTGTTGTTGGCAAGCTCGATCGCTTCCTCGGTGTTGCGGAAAGTCATGGTGGCCAGAACCGGGCCGAACACCTCTTCCTGCGCCAAGATATTAGCCGGCGAAACACCAGTGGCGAGCGTCGGCAGATGGTAGTAACCGGAGGCAGGCAGCGCCGCATCCGGCTGCCAGCAGACAGCGCCTTGCCTGGCGCCTTCGGCGACCAGATCCTTGACGCGGTCGAGTTGTGTCAAGTCCACCAGCGGGCCGATGTCGGTGTTCTTGTCCAGCGGGCTGCCGACGCGCAGCCGGCTCATTCGTGTCTTGACCTTGGCGATCAAAGCGTCGGCGATGCCTTCCTGCACCAGAAGCCGCGAGCCGGCGCAGCAGACCTGGCCCTGGTTGAACCAGATGCCGTCGACCAGTCCCTCGACGGCGCTGTCGAGATCGGCGTCTTCGAAGACGATGAAGGCAGATTTGCCGCCAAGCTCCAGCGACAGCTTCTTGCCCGAGCCGGCAGTGGCTTTCCTGATGATCTTGCCAACCTCGGAAGAGCCGGTGAAGGCGATCTTCTGGATGCCGGGATGGTTGACGATGGCCACGCCCGCCTCAGGCCCGCCCTGGACGATGTTGACGACGCCTTTCGGCACGCCTGCGCGCTCGCATATCTCGGCGAACAGAATGGCGGTCAGCGGTGTGAATTCGGCTGGCTTCAGCACCACGGTGCAGCCAGCGGCGAGCGCCGGCGCGATCTTCCATGCCAGCATCAACAGCGGAAAATTCCACGGGATGATCTGGCCGACGACACCGACGCCTTTGTGGCCGGGAAAATCCCTGTCCAGCGCCTGCGCCCAGCCGGCATGGTGGATGAAATGGCGGATCGCCAGCGGCACGTCGATGTCGCGACTTTCGCGGATCGGTTTGCCATTGTCGATGGTCTCCAGCACCGCGAACAGGCGCTGGTGCCGCTGCATGGCGCGGCCGATGGCATAAAGTACCTTGGCGCGCTGATAGCCTGAGGCTGCCGACCACTTCGGCAGCGCCTTGGTGGCGGCCGCAACCGCCGCATCGATATCGGCGGCACTGGCGTCGGACACTTTCGCCAGCAGCTTGCCGGATGACGGCTCGCTGGTCTCGAAAGTCTTGCCGCCGGAAGCGGCTTTCCAGTCGCCGCCGATGAACAGCGCCTTGGAAAAGTCGCGTGCGGCAAGCCATGCGTCGGCCTCGTTGCGGGCTTCCGGCGCCGGGCCGTACTCCATGGCGTGATAGCGATCGAGGATATTCATCAGGTGCCTCCTTCACCCTCCCGCCTGGGAGGGTCGATCGGCAAAGCCGATCGGGGTGGTGCGTTCAAGCCATCGCGTGGCGATGATTGGCCGAATAGTGTCCGGTCAGATGGTGCTCGAGCTGGCGCTCGATGTCGGTCAGCAGGCTCGAGGCGCCGAAGCGGAACAGCTCGGGCTCCAGCCATGGCCGGCCGAGTTCTTCCTTCATCAGCACCAGCCAGTCGAGCGAGGCCTTTGCCGTCGAAATGCCGCCGGCCGGCTTGAAGCCGATGAGATAGCCGGTTTCCTCGAAATAGGCCCTGATGGCGCGCACCATGGCGAGGCCGACGGGCAGCGTCGCGTTGACGCTTTCCTTGCCGGTCGACGTCTTGATGAAGTCGGCGCCGGCCATCATCGCCACCATCGAGGCCAGCACGACATTGCGCAGCGTGGCGAGGTCGCCGGTGCCGAGGATGACCTTCAGATGCGCGTCACCACAGGCGGCGCGCATCGAGACGATCTCGTTGTAAAGCTCCCGCCACTTGGCGCCGAACACCAGGCCGCGCGGAATGACGACGTCGATCTCGTCGGCACCGTCGCGAACCGAGGCCTCGATTTCCTGCAGGCGGGTCGACAGCGGCGCAAGGCCATGCGGGAAGGCGGTGGAGACGGCGGCGACATGAATGCCGGTGCCGCGCACGGCATCGACGGCGGTGGCGACGAAGGGATGGTAGACGCAGACCGCGGCTGGGCGGATGGTTTCGCCCGATATGCCGAGGCCCTCGACAATGTCGCGGCGGAACGGATTGATCGCCTTGGCGCAGAGCCGGCGCACGCGCTCCTCGGTGTCGTTGGAATTCAGCGTCGTCAGATCCATGCAGGCGACGGCGCGCAGCAGCCAGGCCGCCTGGTTGTCGGCCTTAATCGAGCGCCGCTTGGTCAGGCTGGCGACGCGCCGTTCCAGCGCCGAGCGATTGACGCTGCGCACCGATTCCATGAAGCCGAGGTCGAGCTTCATGCCTGGATTGCGCGATACGATGGTCGTGCGGAACAGCTGTGTTGGCGGCGGCACGCGCGGGCAGCGGCGTCACCTTGGACGAGCCGACATCGGCTTCGCGGATTGTGCTGCTCATCTCCTGCCCTTTCATTCAGCGACGTGCGCCTATGTCTTGGTGCGCATCGTCTTCCCAAAACCGCACGACACTTTTGGGCGACACGCACGAAGATAGACCGTGAATTAACGCTTCACGAGTCCTTAGGGCGCTCATAGCTGAAAAAAGGCTGCGAAAGCAGCTAGATTTTGATCGAAAGGTCAAAATGCGGATATGAGAGTGTTGACGCCCGGCTCTAGCCGACGAAGGCGCGCTCGACCACGAAAGTCGCCGGATGGCTCAGCGAGCCTTCCACGAAACCGAGGCTTTCGGCCAGTTCCTTGACGTCCTTCAGCATATGCATCGAGCCGCAGATCATGATGCGGTCGGTTTCCGGGTTGAGCTTGTCGATGCCGAGATCGCTGTAGAACTTGCCGGAGCCGATCAGCGCGGTGATGCGGCCCATGCAGGCCGACTCTTCGCGGGTCGTCGAATTGTAGAGCGTGACGCGGCCGGCGGTCAGTTCGCCGATCAGCGGGTCGCTTTCCAGCGCCGCCACCAGTTCCTGGCCGTAGGTCAACTCGGCATTGTCGCGGCAGGTATGGGTCAGGATCAGCTGATCGAATTTTTCGTAGGTGTCGGGGTCGCGCAACAGGCTGGCGAAGGGCGCGATGCCGGTGCCGGTCGAGATCATGAACAGCCGCTTGGCCGGCGTCAGCGCGTCGACCACCAGGGTGCCGGTAGACTTCTGGCGCATGATGACCGTGTCGCCGACCTGAATCTTCTGCAGCTCCGAGGTCAGCGGGCCATCCGGCACCTTGATCGAGAAGAATTCCAGCTCCTCGTCCCAAGCCGGGCTCGCCACCGAATAGGCGCGGTACACCGGCTTCTCGGCATTGGGCAGGCCGATCATGACGAACTCGCCGGAGCGGAAGCGCAGCGACTGCGGACGGGTGATGCGGAACGAGAACAGCCGGTCGGTATAGTGCTTCACCGAGACGACGGTCTCGGCATAGACGTTGGCCGGAATCGGGAATTGCAGCGGGCGGGCGCCGGCGGTGTTGAGAGCGGATGTGGTGTTCATCAAATCCAACCTTCTGGGCCAACTGCGGACGCGGGCGCCAAACCTTCACCTGCACGACCGAACCATTCAGGTTCCGGCGTGCTGTTCGCACACTCCAAAGCGGTAGCTCTTGTGTAGGGAATTTATTAGTATACAAACGATATTTGCGTCAAGGTGCTGCCGTAAAACACCTTTCCAAACTGACACATATCCGTAGTCCGGGCATTTCGGGTTTCGACGATGAAAGAGAATATTTCGGCGCAAGCGCGCGATTCCCGGGGAAATGTCGTCGCCGGTATCGATGTCGGCGGCACCTTCACCGACCTGCTCCTGATCGACGGACGCGACGGCGGCCAGGTGCATATCGCCAAGACTCCGACCACGGTCGACAACCAGGCTTTCGGCGTCGTTTCGGCACTTGGTGCGACCGGATTTCCGATCGACGGCATCGACCTGATCGTGCATGGCACGACCACCACCACCAATGCGGTGCTCGAACGGCGGCTGGCGAAAACCGGCATGATCACCACGCGCGGCTTTCGCGACGTGATCGAGCTTGGCCGGCGCACGCGGCCGCAGGCCTATGGCATGACCGGCAGCTTCGTGCCGATCATCCCGCGCAATCTGAGGCTCGAAGTGTCGGAGCGCGTCGAGGCGTCGGGCGCGATACGCACGCCGCTCGATGAAGCCGAAATGCGCGAGGCGGTGAAGACGCTGATCGCGGCCGGTTGCGAATCCCTCGTCATCCATTTCCTGCATTCCTACGCCAACCCGGCGCATGAGCGGCGCGCCGCCGAAATCGCCGCCGAGTTCTGGCCGAACGGCTACGTCACGGCAGGCCACGCACTGCTGTCGGAAGCGCGCGAGTTCGAGCGCGGTGTCACCGCTTCGGTCAATGCCTCCGTGCAGCCGATCCTCGAGCGCTATGTCGAGCGGCTGCGCAAGGAGCTGGCTGCAAAAGGCTATGCCCGCGACTTTCTGATCATGAACGGCAATGGCGGCATGATCTCGGCCCGCTTCGTCACACGTGAATCGGCCAAGACTGTCATGTCCGGTCCGGCCTCGGGCGTCATCGCCGCCGCCTACACCGGAAAGCGCGCAGGCTTTGAAAACCTCGTCACCTACGACATGGGCGGCACCTCGACCGACGTGGCGCTGATCCGCAATGCCGAGCCGGCTGTTTCGAACGAGATCGAGATCGAATATGCCATGCCGATCCATGTGCCGATGGTGGCGGTGCACACGGTCGGCGCCGGCGGCGGCTCGATCGCGCGTGTCGATGCGGCCGGCCTGATCCAGATCGGCCCGGAAAGTGCCGGCGCCAATCCCGGCCCGATCTGCTACGGGCGCGGCGGCGTGGAGCCGACCATCACCGACGCCAATCTGGTGCTCGGCCGGCTGGCGCCCAAGAAGCTGCTGGCGGTCGAAAACCCGGTCACAACAGAGCGCGTCACCGGCATCTTCGAGGAGAAGATCGGCAAGGCGACCGGCCTGTCCGGTGTCGAGGCCGCGGGTGCGGTGCTGCGGCTGGGCAACATGAAGATGGCGGGCGCCATCCGCATGGTCTCGGTCTCACGTGGCCATGACCCGCGCGATTTCGCGCTGTTTGCCTTTGGCGGCGCCGGACCGCTGCATGCGACCGCGCTGGCGCGCGAACTCGGCCTGCCCAAGGTGCTGGTGCCGGCGCGGCCGGGCATCACCAACGCGCTCGGCTGCGTCGTCGCCGACCTGCGCCACGACTTCGTCAACACCATCAACCAGCCGGTGTCGGTGCTCGACGAAACACAGCTTCACGCGGTATTGGAACGGCACCGAAACGAAGGCGAGGAGCTGATCGGCAAGGAAGCGGTGAAGCCGGAGACGATCCGCGTCACCCACTCCGCCGACATGCAGTTCGTCGGCCAGACCCACATCATCAACGTGGCGCTGCCGTCCTCATCGGTGACGCGGGCAACGCTGCAGCAGCTGTTCGAAAAGGCCTATTTCGCCCGCTTCAAGGTCGAGCTGCCGGAAATCCGCGCCAACCTCGTCAATCTCAACACTTCGGTCACCGGCGTGCGTCCCGCGATCGATCTTTCCCGGCTGATCGACCCGGCGGGGCGCGCAACAACGCTCGACGAGGCGAGGCGCGAAATTCGGCCGGTCTGGTACAGCGGACTCTGGCACGACACGCCAGTATACGCACGCGAAAAACTGCCGCTCGACGCGGTCATCGAAGGGCCGGCGATCCTCGAACAGATGGATGCCACCACCGTGCTCGAACCCGACGACCGCGCACGCTGCGACGCCGACGGCAACATCATCATCGACATTGGCGAGGTCTGATATGAAGCTCGACGCCATCACCCTCTCGGTCCTCCAGGCGGCGTTGCAGCAGGTCTGCGACGAGATGGACCTGACTTTTTCGCGCGCCGCCTTCTCGCCTGTGATCGCCGAGGCCAACGACCGCTCCGACGGCATCTATTCGGCGCTCGACGGTTCGCTGATCGCGCAAGGCAGCCAGGGCCTGCCGGTGTTCGTCGGCGTCATGCAGTATTCGACCAGGACGGTGATCGAAATGATCGCCGATGGCCGCTGCCTGGCCCCAGAGCCGGGCGACATCTACATCGTCAACGATCCCTATCTCGGTGGCACCCATCTGATGGATGTGCGCTTTGCCATGCCGGTCTACCGGGACGGCAGGATTTTCTGCTGGCTGTCCAACACCGGCCACTGGCCCGACATTGGCGGTTCGGTGCCTGGCGGTTTTTCAGCCTCGGCGACTGCCGTCGAGCAGGAAGGCCTGCGGCTGCCGCCGGTCAAACTGTTCAAGAAGGGCGTGCTCGATCCAGAGATCTACGCCATCATCTGCTCCAACATCCGCGTCGCCGACCAGCGCATCGGCGACATCAGGGCCCAGGCAGCGGCGCTGCTGATCGGCCAGGACCGGCTTAACGGAATCCTGGATCGTTACGGCGACGAAACTGTTGTCGAGGCAATCGCCGAACTGCGCCGCCGCGCCGCCGAACAGATGCGCGCCAACATAGCGGCCATCCCCGACGGCACCTACCGCTCCAAGGCCTTCGTCGATTCCGACGGGGTGGTCAACGAGCCGCTGACCATAGCCCTTGCCGTCGAGAAACAGGGCGACACGCTGACCTTCGATTTTACCGGTTCGTCCAAACCCTGCGCCGGACCGATGAACAGCGTGCTGGCGACGACCCTGTCCTCGGTCTATCTCGCCATGCGCCACATTTTCCCCGACGTGCCGATCAGCGCCGGCGCGTTCGAGCCATTGATCATCAAGCGGCCGGAAGGCACCTTCCTCGACGCCAAATATCCGCGCCCCGTATCGGGTTGCGCCGCCGAGGTTTCGCAGCGCATCGCCGAGGCGGTGTTCGCGGCGATGGTGCAGGCGCTGCCGGACAAGGTGACGGCGGCGCCCGCAGGCTCCAGCGGCAATTTCGCGCTCGGAGGCAACGATCCGGCGCGCGGCCGCGATTACGTCATGTACCAGATCTCCGGCGGCGGCTATGGCGGCAATTCAGGTCATGACGGCCTGACCAATGGCTGCTCGACCATCGGCATTTCCAAATCGCCGCCGGTCGAGATCATGGAGCAGGCATTCCCGGTGCTCTACCGCCACTATGCCTTGCGCGAAGGCTCGGGCGGCGCCGGCAAGCATCGCGGCGGCTTTGGCCTCGCCTATGAGGTCGAGATCCTGCGTGGCGACGCCCGTGCCTCCTTCGTCATGGATCACGGCCGTTTCGGGCCGCAAGGCGCACTCGGCGGCAGGGATGGCGCGGTCAACACCGTGACTGTCTTCCGCAACGGTGAGGAGCATGTGCCGCCGCACCTCTCCAAGGAGCAGGATATCGCGCTCAAGACCGGCGACCGCGTGCGCGTCGGCACACCGGGCGGCGGCGGCTATGGCGATCCGCGTGAGCGCGATGTCGAACTGGTGCTGCGCGACGTGGCCCTAGGTTACTATACGGCTGAAGAAGCCAGTGAAAAATTTGGCGTTGTCCTGTCGGCAACGGAGTTAGCCGTCGACCGGACGGCGACAGACAAGCAGCGCGCCGGCTGACGCACCGCCGACCGCCACGGCGCGGATAGCGCACCGCGCCACGATCGCCTCAGGGCATGTCGTTTCCGTCTCCGCCGCGCGCCTGGAAGCCCGTAGACTTCTCGCGCTCAACGGAGATCTCGAACATGCGTCTTTTCGGTCGTTTCGTGCTTGCCGCTTCCGTCGCCCTTACACTGGCCACGGGTGCCTCCGCCCATGACAAGAAGCTCAGGATCGGCACCGAAGGCGCCTATCCGCCCTTCAAATACGCCAGTGCCGACGGCACGTTGGGCGGCTTCGACATCGACCTCGGCAAGGCGCTGTGCGCGCAGATGAAGGCCGAGTGCGAGTTCAGCGTGCAGGATTTCGATGGTTCCATACCGGCGCTGCAGGCCGGCAAGTTCGACGCGATCATCAACATCACCATCACGCCCGAGCGGGCCGAGAAGGTCGAGTTCACCCACAAATACTACCAGACGCCGCCGGCCATCGCGATGCCGAAGGATTCGACCATATCAGGCACTTCGCCGGACGATCTGAGGGGCAAGGCGTAGCGGAAACGCCCACCGCTTCGTCATCCGGGCGGAGCCAGGAGCGAAGCGACGCAGCGCAGACCCGAGGATCCATGCCGCGACTCCAACGCGTCACGACGGTGCCGAATTCTGCTCCGCTGCACGCCACGACTAAGGTCGCGGCATGGATCCTCGGGTCTCCGCGACGCCGCATCGCGGCTGCTCCGCCCGTGGATGACGAAGTTGAGGAAACCTCGGCCAATCCCAAATGTTCAGCCGGCTTATCGCCCCCGCCGATCCAACCTCGCCACTAGCCCGTCCCCCACCCATTGGATGCCGCAGACCAGGATGATCAGCACGATCACCACGGCGATCATCACGGATGTCTCAAACCGCTGATAGCCATAGCGGATGGCGAGGTCGCCGAGCCCGCCCGCGCCGATGGCGCCGGCCATCGCCGAGGCGCCGATCAGCGTCACCAGCGTTACGGTGAAACCGGCGACGATACCGGGCAGCGCTTCGGGCACCAGCACTTCGCGGATGATCGTCCAGCGGTTGCCGCCCATGGCGCGCGCTGCTTCGATCAAGCCGCGGTCGACCTCGCGCAGCGACACTTCGGCGATGCGCGCATAATAGGGCGTGGCGGCGATCGACAGCGGCACGATGGCCGCCCATGTGCCGATCGAGGTGCCGACGATCAGTCGCGTCACTGGGATCAGCGCCACCAGAAGGATGATGAAGGGCACCGAGCGGAAGCCGTTGATGACGGCGCCAAGCACGCGGTTCACCCACAGGCTTTCGGCAATGCCGCCGCGTTCGGTGGCAATCAATGCCAAGCCGAGCGGCAGGCCGAACACCAGCGAGATCAGGCCGGACGCGGCCGTCATCAGCACCGTCTCCCAGATCGAACGCAGCAGAAGCTCAAACAGGATTGGCGACATGGCCAAGCACCTCCACCCGCGCCTGGCGGGCCTTCAGGAATGTGATGACATCAGCGAGATGATTTGCATCGCTGCCAGGAACAGAGAGGAACAGCGTGCCGACGGGCTGCTGCTGGATATGGTCGATGCCGCCATGGACAAGGCGGAAGGCGCCTGGAACAGCGATGGCAAGGTCGGACAACAGCGGGCCGCTTGCCGCCTCGCCGGCCACGTCGACGCGCAGGATCGTCTCCGCGCCGGCCGCCGGCAGCAGCCGGGCCGTCAGTTCGGCCGGCAGCTGCGGCCGGATGGCGCCGAGCAGGCTTCTTGTGATGTCCGAGCGCGGGTCGGCAAACACCGACCAGACCGGCCCTTGCTCGACGATGCGCCCGGCGTCGATCACCGCCACGCGGTCGGCGATCGAACGGATCACCTCCATCTCATGGGTGATCAAAAGGATGGTCAGGCCAAGCTGCCGGTTGATGTCTTTCAGCAAGGCAAGGATGGAGCGCGTCGTCTCCGGATCGAGCGCCGAGGTGGCTTCGTCCGACAAAAGCAGCGCTGGCCGTGCGGCAAGCGCCCTGGCGATGCCGACGCGCTGCTTCTGGCCGCCCGACAGCGACGCTGGATAGGCCTTGGCTTTCTCCGACAGGCCGACGAGATCCAGCAGTTCGGCGGCGCGCTTCAGTCGCTTGGCTTTAGGGCGGCCCTCGATCTTCAGCGGCAGCGCCACATTGTCTTCGACGGTCTTGGCCGACAGCAGGTTGAAATGCTGGAAGATCATGCCGATGCGCCGCCGCAGCGGCTGCAGGTCGCGCTCGCCAAGCCGGCTGATCTCGCGGCCTTCGATGAACACCTCACCGGAGTCAGGCCGTTCCAAACCGTTCAGGCAGCGGATCAGCGTCGACTTGCCGGCGCCGCTGCGGCCGATGATGCCAAGAATCTCGCCCTTGCGCACCGTCAACGACACACCGTCGAGCGCCGCCGTCACACCGAAGCGGCGCTTCAGGTCGACAAGGCGCACGACATCCTGAGACGCCTCGGGCCGGGCGTGGGTCGGATCGGCGATGTCCCCGGGTGCCGTGATATGCTGGTTCATGAATGTTCCTGTTCCCGAAAACGCAATCGCGGCCCACGCCTGAGCGCGGACCGCTGTTGCTCTCGAACCGGGCTTCCGGTCGGATCAATAGGCGCTGAGGCCGGTGCCCTTGTAGACCTTGTCGAACTCAGCCTTCACCGCCTCGTTCTGATAGGAGGCGACCAACGTCTTCACCCAGGCCTCGTTTTCATTGCCGACCTTCACCGCGATGAAGTTGCGGTACGGATTGTCGGCAATGGGTTCCTGCGCGATGCGGTTTTCCGGCGACAGGCCGCTTTTCAGCGCCCAGTCGGTGTTGACCACGGCCGCATCGAGATCCTCGACCGAGCGGCCGACAATGCCGGCGTCGAGCTCCTTGATCACCACCTTCTTCGCGTTCTCGGCGATGTCGGCGGTGGTGGCCAGAATGCCGGTGCCGTCCTTCAGCTTGATCACACCCTCGTTCTGCAGCACGCGCAGCGCCCGGCCTTCGTTGGAAGGGTCGTTCGGCACGCCGATGACCGCGCCCTCGGGCAGGTCGGCAACCTTGGTGTACTTCTTCGAGTAGAGGCCGATCGGCCAGACGCCGGTATAGCCGACGCGCACGATGTGGTAGCCTTGCGTCTTGATCTGGTTGTCGAGATAGGGCTGGTGCTGGAAGGCGTTGGCGTCGATCTCGCCGCGCTCCAGCGCCTCGTTGGGCTGGGTATAGTCGTTGAACACGACGGTCTCGATGGCGAGGCCCTTCTCGGCCGCCTGGGCGACGACGACCCGCCAGACATCCTCGTCCTCGCCGCTGATGATACCGACCTTGATCGCCTTCTTGTCTTCGGCGAACGACGCGCTGGGCGCCATCAGGCTGCCGATCGCGACGGCCGATGCGAACAGCAGAGCCAAGCCGCTGCGCCGGTTGACGGTTGACGAAAGGGAAGATGGCAAAGTGTTCTTGAAGTCGGACATGATTGATCTCTGCGGTTGTGAAGTCATGGCAGCCAGGCGGATTGCCCAGCCTTGGTCACATCCTCAGAAATTCTATCGATTATATCAAAGAACGCGTTTCGCAATTGTCGTCAAAACCGGGAATATTCTCTCAAAATTGTCATTCGGGAGAGAACAGGACGACGGCGGTCGACGGCAGCGAGGCTGAGCGGCGATCCCGCGCGCCTCGGGAGGGAGGTCAGATTTGTTGGCACCGAGGTCTGCCGAGGACTCACGGGAAAGGCAAGTTCGCGGCTCGTTCGCAAGTATTGTCTTACTGTAGTTAACGAGTTAATTTAGCAATGACGTCGATTCTGGCATTGAACCCGGCCCGACGACACCGTGGTATCAAGAACAGATTTCGGCAAGCAGGTCAGGCCGAGGTCAAAACCTGTTTCGATCGCAAGCGAGCGTTGGAGGACCTCTCACGTGCTGCCTGAAAACACCCGTCGTTCCCTGCCAATGGCGCTGCTTCATGCCCGCGAGGCCGTGATGGTGCGGTTTCGTCCCATGCTCGCCGCGCATGACGTAACCGAGCAGCAATGGCGCGTGCTGCGTGTGCTCAGCGAAGCCGGCCCGGTCGAAGCGACGGAGCTTGCCGATCGCGCCTCGGTGCTGCCGCCCAGCCTGACGCGCATCATCAAGGCGCTCGAGAGACGCAAATTCATCACCCGCAACAAGGCGAAAGGCGACGGCCGCCGCGTCGTGCTGACCCTCGCCCCGGCCGGCTCCGCTTTGATCGATGCGCTTTCGCCAGAGCGTCGCGTCATTTATGACGACATCGAACAGCGCCTTGGCCACGAGAAGCTTCAGCAGTTGCTCGATCTCCTGGAGAGCTTGGAAGCAGTTGCAGCAAGGTTGAGCTGCACTTTCCCGCTTGACTGACCCGCCGGACCGAATACGCTAGCGCAAAATACCGGCTCTGATCGCCGGGCGGCAAGAATGCCTCGTATGCCTCGCCTCTCCGGCGCTGGCTGCGGGGCATTGTCATTTTGGAGATCTGTTTGAAACGGCGCATCGAGATCGGCATCCTGTATTCCCGCTCGGGGAGCTATCAGCTCGTGTCCGATGCGTGCCGCATGGGCGCCATGCGCGCGATCGCCGACATCAACGCCGACCGCAGCTCAGGCATCGAGCTGGTGCCGGTCGAGCGCGATCCGCAAAGCAATGCGGACCGCTACGCGACGCTTTGCGAGGACATCTTCAAGACCAGCAGCGCGCGCCATGTCGTCGGCTGCGTCACCTCCTGGAGCCGCAAGGAGACGATCCCGGTTTTGGAGAAAGCCGGCGGCATGCTCTGGTACGCCTGCCCCTATGAGGGCTTCGAGGCCAACGAGCACGTCGTCTACATGCACGCTTGCCCCAACCAGCATCTGGTGCCGCTGATGGCCCATGTCGTGCCGCGCTTCGGTGCCAACGGCTTCCTGCTCGGCTCGAACTACATCTGGGGCTGGGAGATGAACCGCGTCGCCCGCGACCTGATCGCCGATGCCGGCGGCAAGGTTCTGGGCGAACGCTATCTACGCATCGGCGAAACCGACGTGTCGCGTCTGATCGGGGAGATCCGGGCCACGCGGCCGAACTTCATCCTCAACAATCTGATCGGCACCTCGTCCTACGCCTTCCTGGCGGCCTATCGCGACTTGGGCGACGAGGATCCGGCCTTCAGCCCTGAAATCTGTCCCGTCATCTCCTGCAACCTCACCGAGGGCGAGTTGCCGGCGATCGGTGAATCCGGGAAAGGGCATTTGTCGGTGGGGCCGTATTTCGCACCGCGCCCGGCCGCCTTCGCCTCGTCCTTCGAGGCCTCCGCCTATGCCTCCGTGCAAGTGATGGCCGACGTGCTCTCGCGCGATGCCGACGCCGGTCCGGCGGAATTTTCCAAAGCCTTCGCCGAGCGGCGCTTCTCCACCCGGCTCGGGCCGATCGCCATCGACGCCCGCTCCCAGCACGCGACGCTGCCGGTGATCATCGGGCGCATCGCGGACGGTTTCTTCGAGGTCGTCAGCCGCGAGGACGAGGTCGCGCCGGACCCGTATCTGTCGCGCTATGACCCTGCAAAAGCATTCGGCCGGCCGCGCCTGAGGGTGGTGTCGTGACCAGAACACCGCGCATCCCAAACCTCGGTGGCGCCAAGGCCTTCATCCTGCATCGGCCGCATCCGACGGTGCAGGCGATCACCAGGCAATTGTCGGCGATCGGCCTGATCACCCTAGACTGCTGGCCCGAACTGCCGCCCGAGGCGCTGGCGGCCGATTTCGTCTTCTTCGACGCCGATCTCGGCTTTGACGAGCAGTTCCCCTGGGAGCCGGGCGAAGCGCCGATGCCGCTGGTGGCGCTGATCGGTTCGGAGGCGCCGGGCCGCATTGAATGGGCGCTGTCGCACAAGGCCGACGCGCAGCTGCTGAAGCCGGTCGGCAATGCCGGCGTCTACAGCGCGCTGCTGATCGCGCGGCAGAGTTTCGAGGCACGCAAACACCTGGCCAGCGAGATCGCCTCGCTTCGTCAGCGCGTCGCCGAGCGCCAGACCATCGTGCGTGCGGTGGCGGCATTGTCGAAGGGCACTGACGACGACCGCGCCTATGCGCAGCTGCGCTCGCTGGCGATGAGCTGGCAGATCAGCGTCGAGGATGCCGCACGCCGGATCGTGGCGATGACAAGCGAGGAAGTAACGGGGGAAGAAGGCGGCGATGACCAGTCCCATCGCGCCTGATCTCACCGCGCCAGGGCGTATGCCGGTCAAACCGCGCGCCGGCGTCTGGCGCCGGCTGATCAAGCGCCGTCTGGCATTGCTCGGCCTGGTGATCGTCGCCATTGTCGTTGCCGGCGCTGTATTGGCGCCATGGCTGACCGGCTACGACCCCAACGAGCAGATGTTCGACGGCCTGACCATCGAGGGCTCGCCCTTGCCGCCGGATGCAAAATTCTGGCTGGGCACCGACCTGCTTGGCCGTGATCTGTTGACCCGCATCCTCTACGGCGCCCGCACCTCGCTGATCATTGGCATCGTCGCCAATGGCGTGGCCCTTTTGATCGGCACGCTGGTTGGCGTTGTTGCCGGCTATTTCCGCGGCTGGGTCGGAAGCGCGTTGATGCGCTTCACCGACCTGATGATGGCGTTTCCGGCATTGCTGCTCGCCATTTGCCTGGCGGCGGTATTCGAGCCCAGCCTGTGGATCGTTGCCATGGTCATCGCGCTGGTCAACTGGGTGCAGACCGCGCGCGTCATCTACACCGAGACCAGCTCATTGGCCGAACGCGAGTTCATCGATGCCGAGCGCACCATTGGCGCCAGCGCACCGCGCATCCTGTTTCGCCACATCCTGCCGCATCTGCTGCCGACCATCATCGTCTGGGGCACGCTCGGCATTTCCACCACGGTGCTGCTCGAGGCGACGCTCTCCTTCCTCGGCATCGGCGTGCAGCCGCCGACGGCGTCCTGGGGCAACATCATCTTCGAGAACCAGACCTACTTCCAGGCCGCACCCTGGCTGGTGTTCTTCCCCGGGGCGGCGATCCTGGCGCTGGCACTGGCCTTCAACCTGATCGGCGACGCGTTGCGCGACATCCTCGATCCGACGCAAAGAGGCCGGGCATGATCGCCTATCTCGGCCGCCGCCTCATCCAGTCGCTGCTGATCCTGCTCGGCGTCTCGCTGATCACCTTCGCGCTGCTCTATCTCTTGCCGGCCGACCCGGTGCGCCAGATCGCTGGCCGCAGCGCCACGCCGCAGACGGTCGAGAACATCCGCCAGCAGCTCGGCCTCGACCAGCCCTTCGCCGTCCAGTACTGGCGCTATCTGGTGAAGCTCATCAGCGGCGATCTCGGCCGCTCCTACATCCAGCGCTCCGAGGTCACCGAGCTGATCGTCTCGCGGTTGCCCGCCAGCCTGCTTTTGATGGTCGGCGCCATCCTGTGCGAGCTGTTGCTCGGCCTCAGCATGGGCCTGATCGCCGCGGTCAGGCGCGGCACGGCCACCGACCAGACATTGATGGTCGCCTCCTTCGTCGGCGTCTCGGCACCGCAATTCGTCGTCGGCCTGCTGCTGCTCTACGTCTTTGCCGTGCGGCTCGGCTGGTTTCCGATCGGCGGCTACGGCACCTGGCGCCATCTCGTGCTGCCGTCGCTGACCATGGGCATCCTCGGCGCAGGCTGGTACGCCCGCATGATGCGCTCGTCGATGATCGACGTGCTGCGCCAGGATTACGTGCGCACCGCCCGTGCCAAAGGCCTGGCACGCCGCGCCATCATCTTCCGCCATGCCTTGCCCAACGCCATCCTGCCGGTCATCGCCATGATCGGCATCGACATCGGCATCTTCATGGGCGGCATCGTCGTCGTCGAAAGCGTGTTCGGCTGGCCCGGCATCGGCCAGCTCGCCTGGCAGGCCATCCAGCGCGTCGACATTCCGATCATCATGGGGGTCACGCTGGTGTCGGCCTTCGCCATCGTGCTGGGCAATCTGCTTGCCGACATCATCGCGCCCTTCATCGACCCCCGCATCAAGCTCAGATGACAACCCGGACCTGAGCGAAGAACAACGTGAAATGACTGAAACCAAACAGAGAAAGGGAACATAAAAATGAAAAAGTTTCTCACATCCACGGTGGCGGCATCGGCGCTGGCGCTGATGCTCGGCATGACAAGCGTTCGCGCCGAGGAGGCCGTCGATCCGAACGCCAAGCAGGGCGGCGCCATCACCATCACCTACAAGGACGATGTCGCCACCCTCGATCCGGCGATCGGCTATGACTGGCAGAACTGGTCGATGATCAAGAGCCTGTTCGACGGGCTGATGGACTACGAGCCGGGCACCACAAACCTGAAGCCCGACCTCGCCGAAAGCTACGAAATCTCGCCCGACGGCAAGACCTTCACGTTCAAGCTGCGCCATGGCGTAAAATTCCACAATGGCCGCGAGATGACCGCCGACGACGTGAAATATTCGCTCGACCGCGTCACCAATCCGAAGACCCAAAGCCCCGGCGCCGGCTTCTTCGGTTCGATCAAGGGCTATGACGATGTCGCCGCCGGCAAGGCGGAAAGCCTCTCCGGCGTCACCGTCGTCGACCCCTACACCGTCAAGTTCGAGTTGACCCGGCCCGACGCCACCTTCCTGCATGTCATGGCCATCAACTTCTCGCATGTCGTGCCGAAGGAAGAGGTCGAGAAATACGGCGCCGATTTCGGCAAGCATCCGGTCGGCACCGGCGCCTTCAAGCTCACTGAGTGGACGCTCGGCCAGCGCATCGTCTTCGAGCGCAACACGGAATACTGGCACAAGGGCCTGCCGCATTTGGACAAGATCACCTTCGAGATCGGCCAGGAGCCGATCGTGGCGCTGTTGCGCCTGCAGAAGGGTGAGATTGATGTGCCCGGCGACGGCATCCCGCCGGCAAAATTCCAGGAGGTGATGGCCGATCCCGAGCAGAAGGCGCGCGTCGTCGAAGGCGGCCAGCTGCACACCGGCTACGTCACCATGAACACCACCATGGCGCCCTTCGACAATGTGAAGGTCAGGCAAGCCGTCAACATGGCGATCAACAAGGCGCGCATCATCCAGATCATCAACGGCCGCGCCGTGCCGGCCAACCAGCCGCTGCCGCCATCGATGCCGGGCTATGACAAGGAATACAAGGGCTACCCCTATGACGTCGCCAAGGCCAAGGCGCTGCTCGCCGAGGCCGGCCATCCCGATGGCTTCGACACGCAATTGTTCGCCATGAACACCGATCCCAACCCGCGCATCGCCCAGGCGATCCAGCAGGATCTGGCGGCGATCGGCATCAAGGCCGGCATTCAGTCGCTCGCCCAGGCCAATGTCATCGCCGCCGGCGGCGACAAGGCCGGCGCACCGATGATCTGGTCCGGGGGCATGGCCTGGATCGCCGATTTCCCCGATCCGTCGAACTTCTACGGCCCGATCCTCGGCTGCGCCGGAGCGGTGCCGGGCGGCTGGAACTGGTCGTGGTATTGCAACAAGGATCTCGACGCCAAGGCGGCCGAGGCAGACTCGGTGGTCGATCCGGCCAAGGCAGGCGAACGCAACAAGATGTGGAGCGCTATCTACGACAAGGTGATGGAAGACGCGCCCTGGGCGCCGGTCTTCAACGAGCAGCGTTTCACCATGAAATCGGCGCGCATGGGCGGCGCCGACAACCTCTATGTCGACCCGGTCCATATCCCGATCAACTATGACAATGTGTACGTAAAAGATGTGCAATAACTGCGACTACACCATCCACGGGCGCCATCATCATTTCGGCTGGGACAATTCGTTTGCCCCGGCCGAGCGGGTGGCGCCCGGCTCGACCATCGAGTTCCAGTGCCTCGATGCCGGCGGCGGCCAGTTGAAGCCCGACAGCACCGTTGCTGACATCGCCAAGCTCGATTTCGGCCAGATCAACCCGGTGACCGGGCCGATCTTCGTCGAGGGTGCGGAGCCGGGCGACGCGCTGAAGGTGACGATCGAGATGTTCAAACCGTCCGGCTTCGGCTGGACGGCGAACATTCCGGGTTTCGGCCTGCTCGCCGACGACTTCAAGGAGCCGGCGCTGAACATCTGGAAATACGACGCCGCCTCGCTCGAGCCGGCGCTGTTTGGCAAGAACGCCCGCGTGCCGCTAAAGCCGTTTGCCGGCACCATCGGCAATGCGCCGGCGGAGAAAGGTCACCATTCGGTGGTGCCGCCACGGCGGGTCGGCGGCAACCTCGACATCCGCGATCTCGCCGCCGGCACCACGCTCTATCTGCCGGTGGAAGTGGCCGGCGCGCTGTTTTCGGTCGGCGACACCCATGCCGCGCAAGGTGACGGCGAGGTCTGCGGCACGGCGATCGAAAGCCCGATGGATGTCGTGCTCAAGCTCGACCTGGTCAAGGATGCCAGGCTGAAGACACCGCGCTTCACCACGTCAGGCCCGGTGACGCGCCATCTCGACGCCAAGGGCTATGAGGTGACGACCGGCATCGGTCCGGACCTGATGGCCGGCGCTAGGGAAGCGGTCGCCCAGATGGTCGACCTGCTCGCCGGCCGTTACAAGATCGATCCGGTCGAGGCCTATATGCTGGCCTCGGTGTGCGGCGATCTCCGCATCAGCGAGATCGTCGACATGCCGAACTGGGTGGTGTCGTTCTACTTCCCGCGCTGCGTGTTTGAATGAACGCAGCGCTCCGTCACACCCCCCTCTGGTCTGCCGACCATCTCCCCCTCAAGGGGGGAGATCAGATGTCACTTCGGCTTTCGCCAATCTTCGATGTTGCACGTAGAAGCGCCGGCCCGCGTGACAGCCAATCTCCCCCCTTGAGGGGGAGATGTCCGGCAGGACAGAGGGGGGCGCGCCGGAATAAACCCCTCAGAACTCTGCCTTTGCGATGACCTCACCCCTCGAAACAATCCTCGACATCGCCAACCTCTCCGTCAGCGTGCGCGGCGAGGACGGTGAGCGCGAGGTCGTCTCTAACCTGTCGCTGACGCTTTCGCGTGGCGAAACGCTCTGCATCGCCGGCGAATCCGGCTCCGGCAAGTCGATGACGGCGCTAGCGATCATGCAGCTTTTGCCGCAGCCTGCAGCCCGGATTTCATCTGGCTCGATTCGTCTCGGCGATACTGATCTGGCTGGTCTCGACGAGCGCCGGATGCGCCGCATTCGCGGCGACCGCATCGCCATGATCTTCCAGGAGCCGATGACCTCGCTCAACCCGGTGCTGTCGATCGGCCGGCAGCTGACCGAATCCATCGAGGCGCATACCAGCCTGTCACAGGGCGAGGCCCGCCAGCGCGCCATCGAAGCGTTGAAGGCGGTGCGCATTTCCGAAGCTGAAAGCCGGCTAAAACAGTTTCCGCACGAGCTGTCCGGCGGCATGCGCCAGCGGGTCATGATCGCCATGGCGTTGGCGCTCGAGCCCGACGTGCTGATTGCCGACGAGCCGACGACGGCGCTCGACGTCACCGTGCAAGGCGAGGTGCTGGAGTTGCTGCGCGACCTGCAGCGCCAGCATGGTACCAGCGTCATCCTCATCACGCACGATATGGGCGTCGTCGCCGAAATGGCCGACCGCGTCATCATCATGCGGCACGGCCGCATGGTCGAAGAGGGGAGAACATCAGACATTTTTGCCGCGCCCCAAGCGGACTACACGCGCGAGCTGCTTGCCGCGGTGCCGCGCATCGGCAGCGGTGTCGGCCGCCAGAAATCCAGGGATGCCGAGACGGCAACGCCGGCCAATGTCGCCGAGGTCAAAGGCCTGCATGTCCGCTTCGACCTGCATGGCGGCTTCTTCGGTCGGGTCACCCGTCGTGTTCACGCCGTCGAAGGCGTCAGCTTCTCGATAGCACCCAACGAGACGCTGGCGCTGGTCGGCGAGTCCGGCTGCGGCAAGTCGACCACCGCCAAGGCGCTCGCCGGGCTGGTGCCCTACAGCGGCGACATCGTCATTGGCGGGCGCAATCTGTCCGGCCTCGGCCGCGACGAGCGCAAGGCGGTGCGCCGCGACGTGCAGATGATTTTTCAGGACCCCTTCGCCTCGCTCGATCCACGCATGCGCGTCGGCGATCTCGTCGCCGAGCCGCTCGTCATCCACGGCATCGCCTCGAAGGAAGAGCGCAGCGAGCGTGTGGCCGCACTGTTCGAGCGCGTCGGCCTGTCGGCCGACCAGATGGAGCTCTATCCGCATGAATTCTCGGGCGGCCAGCGCCAGCGCGTCTGCATCGCGCGCGCTCTTGCGCTGCGGCCGAAGCTGATCATCGCCGACGAAAGCGTCTCGGCGCTCGATGTCTCGGTTCAGGCGCGCGTGCTCGATCTGTTGAAGGAGTTGCAGCGCGAATTCGGCGTCGCCTATCTCTTCATCTCGCACGACATGGCCGTGGTCGAGAACATCTCCGACCGCGTGGCCGTCATGTATCTCGGCCAGATCGTCGAGATGGGCACCCGCGACCAGGTCTTTTCCAACCCGCGCCACCCCTACACCAAACGGCTGATCGAAGCCGTGCCGGTGCCCGATCCGGGCAAGCGAAGAAGCCGCTTCGCCCGCCTCGACCAGGAGATCCCAAGCGCCACCCGCAGGATCGGCGAGGCGCCGTTGAAACTGGCGCTGAGCGACGTCGGTGGCGGACATCTTGTTGCTGGTGGAAGCTGAGATCGGTGAGGGAAGCGGCTGTCGTCGATCAATTCCTGATGAGTCCCTCATACGGCGGTGTATTCAAGATGTAAGCCACCTCGGTCCGATTCCGGGCGCGAAGTTTTTTCATGATATTGCGAACATGCACCTTGACCGTGCTCTCGCACATATTGAGCTCGTAGGCGATGATCTTGTTCGCTTTCCCTCGACGCAGCGCTTCGATGACCGAGATCTGGCGTGACGTAAAAACATTGTCGTCCTGCGCCTTAATCGTTTGATGGCCGTCCTTGGCGTTTTGCGCTGATTGGAAAAGGATACTCGGTGGGATGAAAATTCCCCCTGCCGCGACGAGATGAATGGCCTTGGCTGCAACTTGCAAGCTGACGCTCGTCGGAACATAACCGCGTGCGCCGTTTTCGATCGCCTTGTGAACATCGTCAAAATTTTCGATATCGGCCAGGATGATGGCACTCACCCAAGGTTTGGTCGCTTTGAGATGGGCGATCCGGGCGAGATGGTGGTCTGCATCGGCGTTTGACCACATAGCGCACATCAAGACAGTCGAGATATTTTGCGTCTCCTCCAGATCTGCCGCGTCGAAGGCTTCGATGCTCGAGAAATGCTGGAGACGAAATGCTGGCTCGATGACCGCGAGACCTCTTGCCAGGCAGTCGCACATCAGTGATCGATCATCGATAATCGCGATCTCAATATCCGCCGCCATGAAAGCGGGGGGACTATCAGGGTCGATATCAAAAGCGCACAGGTTTTGCTGGGCCGCCTCAAATGGTTGAATCGCTGTCATAGCTCTTCCCTCCTACCGCATCTCGAACGCATTTGAGACATGGCCACCACTCCACTGTTTCTAGCTCATCCTTAGTAAGCCGAGGATTCGAGGCAGATGTATGTGAAACAAAGCACACGACGGGGAGAAGTCGATGTCCGCAACGGCCATCTCGTCGCCGCCGAGGGTTGAGGCGCTTATTGACCCGGCGGAGAGCACACCGCAGCCGCGCCGGGACTCCGGCAGCTCAAGACGACCGCCGTGCCGCTGGAGCGGTTCACATGTTTGTGTTCCATCAGGGCGGGCGCTATGCCGCCAAAGCGCGTCGCTTCGAATATGAATCCGTAATGGCCTCTTGCCGTTCATCCTCATCTTCCGCATGTTCGTCTTGCCGATGATCGATCGTGGAGGGCCGGTCGGCTTCATCGTGATGGGAGGAAGTTAGACAATGAAGCTATCTTATTTCGTTTCGGCCGCTTTTCTTGCCGCGGCTGCAGTTCCCGCCTCAGCCGCAGAAATTTCCGATGCCAAGGTCAAGATCGGCATCCTCAATGACCAGTCGGGCGTCTATGCCGATTTCGGCGGCAAGTGGTCGGTCGAGGCGGCCAAGATGGCGGTCGAGGATTTCGGCGGCAAGGTGCAGGGAGCGCCGATCGAGGTCATCAGCGCCGACCACCAGAACAAGCCGGACATTGCCTCCAACATTGCCCGGCAGTGGTACGACACCGAACAGGTCGATGCCATCATGGAGCTGACCACCTCTTCGGTGGCGCTCGCCGTCCAGGGGATTTCCAAGGAAAAGAAGAAGATCGATATCGTTACCGGTGCGGCGACCACGGAGCTGACCGGCAAACAGTGCTCGCCCTATGGCTTCCACTGGGCCTATGACACCCACTCGCAGGCGGTGGGAACCGGCGGCTCTCTCGTGCAGCAGGGCGGTGACAGCTGGTTCTTTGTCACCGTCGACTATGCATTCGGCTATTCGCTGAAGGAGCAGACCGCCAAGTTCGTCGAGAGCCACGGCGGCAAGGTACTGGGCGAAGTGCGTTATCCCTTGGGAGCGACCGATTATTCGTCCTTCCTGCTGCAGGCGCAATCGTCCGGCGCCAAGGTCATCGGCCTGGCGAATGCCGGCCTCGATACCTCCAACTCCATCAAACAGGCGGCCGAATTCGGCATTGTCCAGGGCGGCCAGCGTCTTGCAGCGCTTCTCTTCACGCTGGCCGAGGTGCATGGACTGGGCCTTCAGGCGGCGCAGGGCGTCGTGCTGACCGAGGGCTTTTACTGGGATCGCGATGACAAGAGCCGCGAATTCGGCCAGCGCTTCTTCAAGCGCACCAACCGCATGCCGAACATGATCCAGGTCGCCACCTACTCGGCGGTCACGCAATACCTGAAAGCGATCGACAAGGCTGGCACCGACGAGACCGAAGCCGTCGCCAAGCAATTGCATTCGATGCCGGTGAACGACGTCTTTACGGCCAACGGCAAGGTGCAGGCGGACGGCAACATGGTCCACGACATGTATCTTTATCAGGTCAAATCGCCAGCCGAGAGCACCAAGGAGTGGGACTACTACAAATACCTCGCCACCATTCCCGGCAACGAGGCATTCCTCAGCGAGAAGGAAAGCGGCTGTCCGACGGCCGGCCAGTGATCGGCGCGGCCGATGGCGCCGACTGACCTGGACAAGAACGAGCCGCGGGTGGTGCTTTCCGCTCGCGGGTTGCGGCGCGACTTTGCCGGCTTCGTCGCCGTCAAAAGTGTCGATCTCGATGTCCGCCATGGCAACATCCACGCCCTGATCGGACCCAACGGCGCCGGCAAGACGACCGTCTTCAATCTGCTCACCAAGTTCCTGGCGCCGACCAGCGGCAGGATCGAGCTGCTTGGCCACGACATCACCCGAACGTCACCGGCCAGGGTCGCGCGGATGGGTCTGGTGCGCTCGTTCCAGATATCGGCGATTTTTCCGCACCTCAGCGTGCTCGACAATGTGCGCGTCGCGCTGCAGCGGCCGAGTGGTCTTGCCGTTCAATTCTGGCGTTCCCTGGCGGCGCTCGATCGGCTGACGCCGCGCGCCGAGGAACTGCTGCGGTCGGTCGGTCTCGACGATGCCAGGAACAGGCTTGCCGGCGATCTTTCCTATGGCAGGAAACGCGTGCTCGAGATCGCCACGACCCTGGCGCTCGATCCGAAAGTGCTGCTGCTGGACGAGCCGATGGCCGGCATGGGGTACGAGGATGTGGCCACCGTTTCCGACCTCATCCGCTCGGTGGCCAAGGATCGCGCCGTGCTGATGGTCGAGCACAATCTGACGGTCGTGGCCGATCTTTGCGACTGGATAACGGTCATGCAGCGCGGCGAGGTCCTTGCCGCCGGCGACTACGCCACGGTTAGCCGCGACGAACGCGTGAAGGTCGCCTACATGGGCACCGCCGATGAGTAGTGCCGCACCTCTCCTTGCGGTCGGTGGTCTCAACGCCTGGTATGGCGAGAGCCATGCGCTGCACGGCGTCGATCTGGAGGTGTTTGCCGGCGAGACGGTCACGCTGCTGGGCCGCAACGGCGTCGGCAAGACCACGACGCTGCGCTCCATCATGGGGCTTATCCGCAAGCGAACCGGCCGGATCGCTTTCGACGGCCAGGACCTGATGCGGCTGCCGCTACACCGCACCGCCCATCAAGGCATCGGCTTCGTGCCGGAGGAACGCGGCATCTTCGCGACGCTGACCGTCGACGAGAATCTGGTGCTGCCACCGGTCGTGGCGGAAGGCGGCATGAGCGTCGAGGAAATATTCGATCTCTTCCCCAATCTGAAGGAGCGGCGCAACAGTCCCGGCACGAGGCTGTCGGGCGGCGAACAGCAGATGCTGGCGATCGCACGCATGTTGAGAACCGGCGTGAAAATGCTGCTCCTCGACGAGCCGACGGAGGGTCTCGCTCCCGTCATCGTGCAGCGCATCGGCGAGTTGCTGGCGACATTGAAGAAGCGCGGCATGACGATCCTGCTGGTCGAGCAGAATTTCCGCTTCGCCAGTCGTGTCGCCGATCGTTTCTATCTGATGGAGCACGGCAAGGTGGTGGCAGGGTTTCCGGTCGGCGAACTGCCGGACCGCATGACGCTGCTGCACGAAGTCCTGGGTGTATGATGGCGTCATGACGATGATCTTCGGAATCCCCGTTCAGGCTTTCCTCGGCCAGTTGCTGGTCGGCCTGATCAACGGATCTTTCTACGCCATGCTGAGCCTGGGCCTGGCCGTCATATTCGGCCTGCTGCGCGTCATCAATTTCGCCCATGGCGCCCAGTATATGCTCGGCGCCTTCGTCGGTTATCTGCTTCTCACATATCTCGGCATCGGCTACTGGCCCGCTTTGATCCTTGCGCCGCTGATCGTCGGTGTCTTCGGCATCGTTGTCGAGCGCCTGGCGCTGTCGAGACTGTACGATCTCGATCCGCTCTACGGCCTGCTCTTCACCTTCGGCCTCGCGCTCGTGCTCGAAGGCATCTTCCGCTATTATTACGGCGTCTCGGGAAACCCTTACGCCGTGCCGCCGCTGCTTGCCGGCGGCACCAATCTCGGCTTCATGTTTCTGCCCAACTATCGCGGCTGGGTGGTGGTCGCCTCGCTGATCGTCTGCTTCGGGACCTGGGCGCTGATCGAGAAGACCAGGCTGGGGTCCTATCTGCGCGCGGCAACCGAAAACCCCCATCTCGTACAGGCTTTCGGCGTCAACGTGCCGTTGCTGCTCACCCTGACCTACGGTCTCGGCTCCGCCCTTGCGGGGCTTGCCGGAATTCTGGCCGCCCCGATCTATCAGGTGAGTCCGCTGATGGGATCGGATCTCATCATCGTTGTCTTCGCGGTCGTCGTGGTCGGGGGCATGGGATCGATCCTTGGCGCGATCGTCACCGGCTACACGCTTGGCCTTGCCGAAGGCCTGACCAAGGTCTTCTACCCCGAGGCTTCCAACCTGGTGGTCTTCGTCATCATGGCCATCGTGCTTTTGGTCCGGCCGGCCGGCCTGTTCGGGAGGGACGCCTGACATGTCGGAAGGGACATCTGACATGGCCGAACTGACGCTTCGCGAGACGCAAGCCAAGACCTCGGCACGGCTTGAATGGACGCTGGTCGGGCTCGGCATCCTGGCGCTGCTGGTGGCGCCCTTCCTGGTCTATCCGATCTTCCTGATGAAGATGCTGTGTTTCGCGCTGTTTGCCTGCGCGTTCAATCTTCTGCTTGGCTATACTGGGCTATTGTCGTTCGGCCATGCCACCTTCTTTGGCGGCGCCGCCTATTTCACCGCGCATGCCGTCAAGGTCTGGGGCTGGCCGCCGGAAGCCGGCATCCTGCTCGGCGTGGCGGGTGCGGCCCTGCTCGGCCTTGTCATGGGCTTTTTCGCCATTCGCCGGCAAGGCATCTATTTCGCCATGATCACACTGGCGCTGTCGCAGATGTTCTTCTTCTTCTGCGTGCAGTCGCCCTTCACCGAAGGCGAGGATGGCATTCAGGGCGTGCCGCGCGGCATGCTGGTTGGCGTCCTCGACCTGAACCTGTCGCTGAACATGTATTATTTCGTGCTGGCGGTGTTCCTGATCGGCGTCTTCGCCATCTGGCGCATCGTCAATTCGCCGTTCGGCATGATCCTGCGCTCGATTCGGGAAAACGAGAACCGCGCCATTTCGCTCGGCTATTCCGTCGCCAACTACAAGCTGGGCGCCTTCGTCATGTCGGCGGCGCTGGCCGGGCTGGCGGGCTCGCTCAAGGCGATCGTGTTCCAGTTCGCCACGCTCACCGACGTCACCTGGCAGATGTCGGGCGAGGTGATCCTGATGACGCTTCTCGGCGGCATCGGCACCATGGTCGGGCCGATCATCGGCGCCAGCCTGGTCATCGGACTGGAAAACACGCTTGCCACCTCCGGCTTTCCGGTGTCCATCGCCACCGGGCTGATCTTCATGGTGTGCGTGCTGATCTTCCGGCGCGGCATTGTCGGCGAATTTTATGCACGGCTTCTCAAGCGGGTGGGGAAGGATTGAGCAGCTCCAGATCGACCGGACGCGGTTTGTGCTAAGGAGTCCGAATATTCTGTCCGGATTCTTTAGAAAGCTATAGATCTCGATCAATTAATGCGACTGCTAGAGACTGGGGGCAATCGCGACGATCACCCTATCGGAACGGGCGAGCACTGCTTTGGGCAAATCGTGATGCGCGCATTCTTTCGATTGGTTGCCGTTGTAATCGCGGTGTCCGACGTGACCGGTTGCACCGGTATTTCCTACTACGCGCAATCCGTGAAGGGTCATCTGCAGATCATGACGGCGCGTCAGGATGTCGAGAAACTGATCGAGGATCCTGCGACGCCGAAAGTATTGCGCGCCCGAATGGCATCGGCGAGCGCCATACGGCAGTTTGCAACAGATGAACTGGCGCTGCCCGACAACAACAGCTACCGCAGCTATGTCGATATCGGTCGGGATGCGGTGACATGGGCCGTCTTCGCCGCGCCAGAATTCTCGCTGACGCCACGAACATGGTGTTTTCCCGTCTTCGGCTGCGTACCCTACAGGGGATATTTCTCCAGGAAGTCTGCAACTGAAACCGCAGTCGAATTACAAAGACAGGGCATGGACGTCTATGTGACGGGCATCACTGCATATTCCACGCTTGGCTGGTCAAGTGACCCGCTGCTGAGCACCATGCTCAGCCAGGATGAAACCTATCTTGCAGGGCTGGTTTTCCATGAACTGGCCCACCAGCGCGTCTACGTGCACGACGATTCCGCATTCAACGAGTCGTTCGCTGTCGCCGTTGAGACGACCGGCGTGAGAAAATGGCTGCGCGCGGCTGGCGATACCGCCGCATTGCGCCGTTACGAAGCCGCCCGGAGGCGCAAAGCTGAATTTCTTGCGCTGGTGTCGCAGACCCGGGACGAATTAACGCAAGTCTACTCCAGCTCCGGCACCTCGGAGCAGAAGCTGGCCGCAAAGACGGCTGCGATTGAACGGCTGCGGATGCGCTACCGACACATGCGCGACAGGCGCTGGGGCCGATATCGGGGATACGATGCCTGGTTCGCTTCCCCAATCAACAACGCAAAGCTCGCCGCGACTTCGGTTTATAGCGACCGGGTGACCGCGTTTCTCCGCCTGTTCGACTTGTGTTCGGGCGACTATGTCAGGTTCTATGCGTCGGTTCGACGGATTGGCGCACTGGACAAAGCTCACCGTCCCGAAGCACTTGCGGCGGCAGATAGCTGTTATTGAGCCGGTCAAATGTGAAGGCCGAAGCACCCGCGTCCGAAACCACCATTCAGCCGTGATCACCCCGTGAGGCGCGCACGAAACAAGGTGCAGCCGTCCGCCAGGCGCGACCTGGAGATATCCCGGAATCCAGCCTCGGTCATCCACGCGCGATACTGACCTTCAGTGTACGATTCGCCGTGGCGATAGAGGTTCAGGAAGGTGAGATTCAAAAAGACACCTTCAGGCGGGCCGAGGCGGTCGTCATCGACGACACCCCATCCAGCAATTGCGATCTCGCCTCCTTGTGTGAGGCAACGCGCCGAGTTCAGGATCGCATTGCGCGCCTGGTCCGGCGGAAGCACCTGGACGACGGCCTTCAGGATAGCCAGATCGTGCCGGCCGGTCGATGGCGCGACCGTTATGTCCCCCTCTTCGACAACCACGTCGTCGGCACCGTATTCCGACAGGATAGCTGGCGCGACCGCCGCGACCGTTGGCAGTTCCATCAACGTCGCCGTCATCCGTGGCCACCGCTCGCGAAGTCCCACGAGTATGGTCCCGGCGCCCCCGCCGATGTCGATCACCGAACCGGTCGCCGAGAGGTCCATCTCCCGGGCCAGATTCCGGCCGAAAATCACCCCACCCGGTGCGAGCATGCGGCTGAAGGCCGCCGCCGACTCAGGTCCCGCTTCGGAAAAGTCATGCAGCGCAGCCGGCCGGTTCTGTCGCAGCGACTCCGCGGTCAAAAGGTCAGCTCCCCACAGCTCGCGCAGGAGCGCATGATCGCCGCCGCGATAGCTCGGCTTCGACGCGTCGAGGAACTCCGACGCTTCGGCTCCGTTGCGAAATTGACCATCCTCGACTTCGAGGAGACCGATGCTGGCGAGTGCGTAGAGGAGCCGCGACAGACGATCGGGCTCGACTTGGAGCGCGGCCCCAAGGCTGTCAGCAGTCGCAGCATCGCCACCGAGCCGGGTGAAGATGCCAAGGTCCAACCCGGCGCGAAGCGCCAAGGCGGGGGGCACCGCTGCGATCAGCTTGTCGATCCGATCAGAATCCATCATGTCACGTCCCCTCCGCGATCCAGGACAAGTCATTATTTCGAGCGACCGACACGATGACGGATATTCCTGGCAAAGCCGAACGAACGTCGGCTTCTGAGAATGTCTACCGCCGCCTCGAACGTCCGACATGCGGCGCAGTCCCGACGTTCAGATGGCGACGGACCGGCCGAGAACTCCCAATGGCGCGGTTGAGATCGCCCGTGCGCGGTTCTACTGGTCCGAAAACCTCACGCTCACGCCGCGCTGCCGAAAATAAGCCTGCATCAACTTGCGTCCCGAGCGGTTGCTCTGCGCCAACTTGGTCGGATCGAACACCGCCTGTTCTATCCCCTCTCGTGCCAGCGCTGCCTTGAGCGTCGCGATATGTGCGTCGATGTCGGCATTGTCCGCCCGGAGCGAGGCATAGATGCTTTCAGTTGCCTGGGCCACGGTCAGTTCGCTCATTGGTATCGTCCTTTGGTTGGTTGTGCGGCGCTTAGCACAGATTCGCGGCTCCGCCGATACCGTCAGTGCACAGCGCCCGTCGCGAAAGCGAACCGTTCCTTATGGAGCTTCGTAGAGTCCCAGCGGCAATCCATCTGGGTCTCTGAAAAAGGTAAATCGTTGGTCTGTATATGGGTCGATCCGGATTGGCTCAACGGCAACGCCTGCGGCTTCCAGGCGTATAATAACGGGATCAAGATTCGCCACGGCAAATGACAGATGTCTTAGGCCCGTCGCCTCTGGATGGGACGGCCGCATCGCTGGTGCAGGGAAGGAGAACAATTCCAGTTGGACCGACCCGATTCGCAGATCCGCCTTCCATGACTGCCGCTCCTCCCGATAGACCTCCTGGATCAGATCGAGGCCGAGCAGTTCGACGTAGAACCGTCGCGACCGGTCGTAGTCGGTGCAGATGAGCGCGACGTGGTGAATGGCTTTCAGCATGCTGCTAATTCCAGCCAAGCTGGGATTTGAGGCCAAGGTGCTCATGCCACGGCTCTGATTTACCCCGTTGCTCAACTTCACCCATAGCACCCGCGCTCCACCGCCAGCCGGCGCACCAGCGCCAGCACGGCATCGACGGTCGGCGTCGGCTTGTCCGTCAGGCGGCCGAGTTCCTGCACCGCGCTCACCAGCGCGTCGATCTCCATCGGCCGGCCGCGCTCCAGGTCCTGCAGCATCGAGGTCTTGTGTTCGCCGACATCGCCGGCGCCCTTGATGCGCCGGTCGACCGCGATGGGAAAGCGCACGCCGAGGCTTTCGCCGATCGCCTGCGCCTCCAGCATCATGGTGCGGGCAAGCGTGCGGGTGCCCTCGTCGGCAACGATCGCGGCAAGCGTGCTGCCAGTCAGCGCCGATATCGGGTTGAAGGAGAGATTGCCCCACAGCTTCACCCAGATTTCGCTGCGGATGTCGTCGCGCACCGGCGCCTGCAAGCCGGCCTTGACCATCTCCTCGGCCAGAAGCGTGACCCGTTCGCTGCGCTCGCCGGAGGGTTCGCCGAGCGAGAAGCGCTTGCCCTCGACATGGCGGATGAGGCCGGGGGCATCGACTTCGACGGCGGGATAGACGACCGAGCCGATGACGCGCTCCGGTCCGATCCGCTGCCAGATCGCGCCGCCGGGATCGACCGCATTCAGCCTGGTGCCTTCGAGCGGCCCGCCGACGCCGTGGAAATACCACCACGGCACGCCGTTCTGCATGGTGACGACGACGGTGTGTTCGCCGAGCAGGGGCGCGATCTGGTCAAGGGCCGGGGTAAGGGAATGGGCCTTCAGCGCCAGCACGACATAGTCCTGGACGCCAAGTGCCTCGGCTTTGGCGGCAGCCCGGACGCGGACCGGAATTTCCTGGCCATCCTCGATCAGGCGCAGGCCGTTCGCCTGGATCGCCTCCAGATGCGCGCCGCGCGCGACGATCGAAAGATCGGTCCGTCCAATCATGGCGAGCTTGGCTGCAAGATAGCCGCCGATCGCACCGGCGCCGAAGATGGTGATCTTCATCGTCAAAGTCCGAGTTTGGCGGCAAGGCCGATGCGTTGCAGCTTGCCGGTCGCGCCCTTGGGGATCTCGTCCAGGATCAGGATCTTGCGCGGCACCTTGAAGTCGGCAAGCCGCGTTGCGGCATAGGTGCGGATGTCGCCCTCGGTGGCACTGATGCCTTCGCGCAGCACAACCGCCGCCGCCACCTCCTCGCCAAGCTTGTCATGCGGCATGGCAAAGGTGACCACCTGCGCCACCGCCGGATGATCCATCAGCACTTCGTCGACCTCGAGCGGCGAGATCTTTTCGCCACCGCGATTGATGATCTCCTTGAGCCGTCCGGTGACCCTGACATAGCCGTCCTCGTCCAGCACGCCCTGATCGCCGGTGTGGAACCAGCCATGCGCGAAAGCCGTGGCGTTGGCATCCGGGTTCTTCTCGTAGCCCACCGTGACGTTGGGTCCGCGAATGACGATCTCGCCGGTCTCGCCGGCTGCGAGCAGCCGCCCGTCGGGCGCCATCACAGCCAAGTCCGGCCCGGCGGAGGCACCGACGCTGCCCGGCTTGCGCTGACCCGGCGGCAGCCGGTTCGATGCCATCTGGTGCGCCGCCTCGGTCATCCCGTAGGATTCGATCACCGGGCAGCCGAAGGTCGCTTCCAGTTCAGCCATCACTTGCGCCGGCAGCGACGCCGAAGACGAGCGGATGAAGCGCAGGCGCGCCGCCGCCAGCGCCTCGGTGTTGCGCGCCGCCCTGGGCAGGATCGCCTGATGCATGGTCGGCACCGCGGTGTACCAGCTTGGCCGTGCCTCGCTCAGCCATTGGAAGAAGCGCAGCGCGTTGAAGCCGGGCGTGCAGTAGATGCTGCCGCCTGATGCCAGCGACGACAGCACGGCCGCGATCAGGCCGTGAATGTGGAACAGCGGCATGATGTTGAGGCAGCGGTCATCGGCCGTCAGGCCGAGCGTCGCGCCGATATGGGCGGCCGACGCGGCGAGATTGGCATGGCTGAGCGGCACCAGTTTTGGCCGCGATGTCGTGCCGGAGGTGTGCAGCAACAGCGCGATGTCACCGTCCCGCGCCATGTCGGGGGCTGCCGGCGCACCGACCGCCGCGCCTTCGATCGTGAAGCTGCCGGCGGGTGTGTCCCGCTGCACGACAAGCCTGAGCACGCCGATGCCGAGGCGCTCGGCCACCGTCACCGCTGGTCCGGTCTCGCCCTCCGCGACAAGGATCGCCTTGGCGCCGATGTCGGTCAGGTAGAAATCGAGCTCGTCGGCCCGGTAGGCGGGATTGAGCGGCGCCGTCGAGGCGGCGGCCGCCACGGCGACAAAAGCGGTGGCCATCTCGGGTCCGTTCGGAAGCACGATCGCCACCCTGTCGCCCCGACCGATGCCGCGCGCATGCAAAGCGGCAGCCGTGGCGGCGATCAGGCTGCGCAATCCGCCATGGGTGAGCGTCGCCCTGTCGGGCGCCAGGATGGCAGGCGCGTTGTCGGCGCCGGCGGCGAGACGGCGGGAGAGGTCTGCGTGGGTTTCAGTTTGGGTCATGGTCACCGGCTATGTTCAAGTGCAGAAGTCTAGCATGGGGTTTCGGTCCCAAGGTAATCGCTTCAGGCCAATTGTCGACCTTGGCGCCGCCCCCTGCGGCCGGTCACCTCAATACCCAAGGGCCAAACCATCCTTGCGCGGATCGGAGGCGCCGGTCAGCGTTCCCTTCTCCCAGTCGATCAGCACTGCCTGCCCGCCGCCCAGCGGATGATGCGGCTCGGCTGTGCGATGGCCGCGCCGTCGCAAGCCCTCGATCGCCTCGGCGGGAATGCCACGCTCGGCCTCCACGGCGTCGTCATTGTAAAACACCCTGGGTGCATCCAGCGCCTGCTGGGGATCCATGCCGAAGTCGAGCATGTTGGTGAGCAGATGGACATGTCCGAACGGCTGGTAGCCGCCACCCATGACGCCGAACGGCATCACGACGCGGCCGTTCCTGGTCGCCATGCCGGGCATGATCGTGTGCATCGGCCGCTTGCCGGGTGCGATCGCGTTCGGGTGCGCCGGGTCGAGGCGGAAGCTGGAGCCGCGGTTCTGGAGCACGACGCCGGTCTTGGGGCCGACCACGCCGCTGCCGAACGAATAATAGGTCGAGTTGATGAAGGAGACCGCGTTGCGGTCGCGGTCGACGATGGAGATGTAGACCGTATCGCTGCCGGGCAGGTCCACGCTCGGCAGATGCGTCATGGCGTGATCGCGGTCGATCTCGGCGCGCAGCCGATCGGCATAGGCGCCGGACAGGAGCTGCTTGACCGGCACCCGAACATGATCCTGGTCGGCGACATAGCGGTCGCGGTCGCTGTAAGCCAGCCGCCCGGCCTCGATCTCCAGATGCAGGCGCTCGGCGCCATTCGGGTCGAGCCCGCCAAGCTTGAAGCCCGACAGCACGTTCAGCATCAAAAGCGCCGTCAGGCCCTGATTGTTCGGCGGCATCTGATGGATCTCATGGCCGCCATAGGCGGTGCTGACCGGCGCCACATAGTCGCCTTTGGTCGCGGCAAAATCCTCGGCCGAATGAAGCCCACCCAGTTCGTTGAGCCGGCTAATGATATCGTCGGCGACAGCGCCTTCGTAGAATCCGGCCCTGCCTTGTTTGGCGATGATGCGCAAGGTGGCGGCGAGTTCCGGCTGACGGTGGAGGTCACCGGCCATCGGCGCCTTGCCGCCGGGCAGGAAGATGCGCGCGGCATGCTCGTCGGCCGACAGGTCGGTTTCCGGTTCGGCCCAGTCGAAGGCGACGCGGTCATGCACGACATAACCGTTTTCGGCATAATGGATGGCCGGCGCCAGCGCCTCGGCAAGGCCCTTGCGGCCATGGTCTTCGAGCAGTCGGCTCCAGGCGTCGACGGTACCCGGCACGGTGACCGCATGCGGGCCCTGCAGCGGGATGCGGTCGAAGCCTTTTTCCAGATACCAGTCGACCGTCGCCCTGGCCGGCGCCCGCCCCGAGCCGTTGAATGCCAGCACATTGCCTTGCCCTGCCGGGCTATAGAGCACGAAGCAGTCACCGCCGATGCCGGTCGACTGCGGTTCGACCACGCCCTGCACGGCGGCGGCACAGACCGCTGCATCCATGGCATTGCCGCCGGAGCGCAGCATCTCGATGGCGGCAAGGGTCGCAAGCGGATGCGATGTGGCTGCCATCGCTTCCGTGGCACGAACCGGCGAGCGGCCGGGAAACTGGAAATCACGCATTCTGTCTTTGTATCCCTTGGTCTGATGGATGCGACATTGCCGCCATGGCGTAACACGATACTGCAACGGATCGCTTCGACTTCTCGACACTGCGCATTTTGCCAATTCTACTCGTTATGCCAGACGCGTATCAGGCTCGGACCCGATAGGGCGTTAGCCAGGTTTCCAGCGTGTTCAGTGCCGAGATGATCGTGAAATTGATTGTGAGATAGATCGCGCCCGCGGCCACGAAAACCTCTACGGCGCGATAGGTCTGCGAAATGAGCCCCTGGGCGATGCCCGTCACTTCCATCAGGGTGACGATCGATGCAAGCGACGTGCCCTTTACCATGAGGATGATCTCGTTGCTGTAGCTCGGTATGGCTTGGCGCAGCGCCAAAGGCAGAACGACGAGGCGCAGGGTCTGGAGCCGTGTCATGCCGAAGGCAGAGGCCGCCTCGACAAGGCCGCGCGGCACACCCTGTATCGCACCCCGCAGGATTTCGCTGCCATAGGCGGCGGTATTGAGACTGAGCGCGATGATGGCGCACCAATAGGGCTCGCGAAACAGCCACCAGAGCCCAACTGCCTGAAGTGTGGGGCGGAACTGGCCGAGGCCGTAATAGATGAGGAATATCTGGACGAGCAATGGCGTGCCGCGAAAGACGGCAACGAAGGAGCGTATGGGCCAGACCAGCATCCGATGGTTTCCCTGCTGCGCCAGTGCGAGCAACAGGGCCAAGGCAAAGCCTATTCCGATCGACAACCCCGCAAGTTGCAAGGTTAACGGCAAGCCGGAGAGAAGGGTGGGAATGATCTCTACAAAGAAGGCGAAGTCGATCATGCGTGGACCATGCCTCGCCACGCCCGTGCCTCGCCGTAGCGGAAGACCGATCCGGTCACGGTAGCGATGAGGAAATACAGCGTCGCGGCTGCTATATAGAAGACGAAGGGCTCCCGCATCGATCCTGCGCCGATCTGTGATTGCCGCATCAATTCCACCAAGCCGATCACGGAGATCAAGGCCGAGTCCTTGAGCACAAGCTGCCAGACATTTCCGAGACCCGGCAGCGCGTGCCGCATCAGTTGAGGCACGATGACGAGGCGCAGCGATTGGAACCGGGACAAGCCGAGCGCCTTGCTAGCCTCAAACTGGCCGAGATCGACGGCGAGATACGCTCCGCGATAGACCTCGGCTTGATAGGCGCCCGAAATGATGCCGATCGCCAGGACGCCAGTCGCAAATGTCGGCAGCCCGACGAAGCCTGCGCTGCCGAAGAATTTGCCGATCTCAGTCAATGCTATGCTGCCGCCATAGTAAAGCAGGTAGATCGTCAATAGATCGGGCACACCCCTGAACACCGTGCCATAGCCCTTGGCGACCCATGACGGCAAAGCTCTCGTGGAGAGCCGGCCTCCTGCTGCAACCGCGCCGAAGAGAGCGCCGAGCAGGAAGCCGAGGACTGACAGCGCAAATGTCACGCCAGCTGCCAGCAGCAGGGCTCCGCCCCAGCCGCCCTTTCCCACGGAAAGGATATGGAGTGTGTCCGTCATGTGAAACCTGATCTTTCAGCACGGCACCCGGCCGATCGGTTGATACCAACCGGCCCGACAGAACACACAACATGGCTACTTGACCGGTGTCACGTCCGTTTTCACCCATTTTTCCGAGATGCGTTTAATGGTCCCGTCGGCAATGGCGGCGCTGATCGCGTCGTTTAGCATTTCCTTGAGCTTGGCGTCTTCCTTCCTGAGTCCCGCACCCGTTCCGGCGCCGAACAAGCCGCCGACAAAGCCCGGACCTGCAACCGTGAAGCCCGAGAATTCGGGTTTTGCGAGCGTCGCGGCGAGCGCTGTCTTCTGAGCGAATATTGCATCGATGCGGCCCGCGGCCAGATCGAGATCGTGCTGCTCGGTCGTCTTGTATTCGCGAATCTCCACCGTGTCGCCGAAGTATTTCTTGAGGAATTCGAGCATGGCCGTGGCCGCCTGGACACCGACTACCTTGCCCTTCAGCAAGGGCTTCAACTTGTCGACCGCGGCCTTGGAAGCAGCCTCATCGTCCAGTTTGAATTTCTCGGTCGAAGCGCCGAGCTTCCCCAGATCGCTATCCTTGGCGGCTGCGAACCCGCCCGGGTCGATCGCATAAGGCTGGGTGAAGTCGATGGTCTCGAGGCGTTTCGGCGTGATGAACATGCTGGCCATGATCACATCGAACTTGCCTACCTTCAGCGAAGGAATAAGTCCGTCCCAGTCCTGAGCGATGATGGTGCATTTGACCTTCATCCGCTCGCAAAGATTGTTGGCGAGTTCGATCTCCAGTCCGTCGAGCTTGCCGTCTGCATTGGTGAAGTTCCACGGAGCGTAGGCGCCCTCCGTGGCGATGGTTATGGCCTTGGGCGCGTCCTCGGCCAATGCGGTGTGCATGAAGCCGAACATGCTGAGTGCGGCCGCAACTGCGGCCAAACGACAAACTTTCATGTGGTTCCCCTTTTTTGATAGGCTGATCGATCTGTTCCTACGTCCGGCCGCATTGCCGGTTCGAGGCCATTCTTGTCCGGCCGGCGTTCGTCACCGGCTCGGACTCACGAACTCGGCCAGCATCGGTGCTGTGCTGAGAATATGATCCTGCATCACCTTTTCCGCGTGAAGTTCGTCGCCTGAACGCAAGGCCGCGATCACGGCGGCATGCTCCTCGCGCGCAGAATGCGGCTTGTCACAGTCGTCGAACCAGATGCGCATGTAGGGCTCTATCACCACATGCAGCGCCGATATCTGGTGAATAAGCTTGGGCCTCCGGCTTAGCGCACAGATACGGCCATGGAATTCCTGGTGGCGGACCACCCAGTCGCTGCTGCCGCTCTGGCCCGCGCGTTCCATGCGCTCGAGCAGGCGCTCGAGGTCCTCGAACTCCTCCTCATCGGTCCGGGGCATCGCGAGCCTTACGGCCAGTCCCTCCAGAACCGAGCGAATTTCGAAAATCTCGTAAAGCTCATCGACCGTCAGGCCTGCGACCACGCATCCACGATTGGGCCGCAGAACCACCAGCCCGTCGGAGGCCAGGCGCCGAAAGGCTTCCCGCACCGGCATGCGACTCATGCCGATCTCGGCGGCAATCTCCTCCGGAATAAGCCTGTCGCCGGGTTTGTAGCGGCCGAGGCGAAGGGCTCTCTGAACGTGCCTGTACGCCTCTTCCTCAGCAGTGGCGGACATCTGTGGCTCTGCCGGAAAGGCCGCTGACATGGGGCACCTAAAAGTATTTTTGTATCCACGTATTATCAAATCCGCATTTTATTTCATCGTCAATACCCCGGGGACACGTTCTGAAGCCGATACCGGTGCAGTGCACCACCGGCACGATCTATTTCGGGCCGGGCGAGTCTTTGGGATGGTGCCGCCCTGGGCGTGGCAAATCAGACGGGCTACGACTACAAATGGGACGACAACTGGCTAAGCGCGAACCTGGAAACCAATCTGGGGCCAAGCAAACCAAAAATGCGCTGCGCGACTCGGTCTACTCCGCGCTCAAGGCGATGATGATTGTGACCGGCCAGATTCCGCCGGGCTCGCGCGTCACCGAAAACGACATCGCCGCGAAGCTGACTGTCAGCACCCCGGTGCGCGAGGCCTTCAACCGCCTCGAGCGCGACGGCCTGGTCACCGGCCGGCCGCGCCAGGGCTATGTCGTCACCGAGTTCGACATCAACATGTTCCGCGAGGCCTTCGAGATCCGCGAGCTGCTCGACGGCCATGCGACGGAACTGGTGGCAGCGGCGGCGACGGACCATGACAAGGCACGGCTGCGCGCCATGCTGGCCGAATGCGAGCGGCTGGCCGCCATTCCGGAGCGTACCGCCAGGGAAAAATTCCAGGAGCTGGAAGTCGGCATCGACCTGCACCGCGTCATCGCTGAGATCAGCGGCAATGTCATGCTGCATGGCATGCAGTGCGGCATCCTCGACAAGTGCCAGCATTATGTGTGGACCGAGCTGCTCTGGCTGGACGAATGGAAGATCGCCCGCGACGAGCATGCCGAAATCGTCGACGCCATCTGTGCCGGCGATGCCAGCCGTGCCGGCACGCTGGCGCGTGCCCATGTGCGGGGATCGCGTGACAATGTTTTGCGCCTGCTGCAGGCCAAGTCGGACTATCGGAATTTCCTCGCCAACGCGTCCTGAGGGGCGAGGAGTTTGGGCGAGGCGTGCCCGCCGACTGAACCGACGACAAACGCCAACTGAGCCTTCAGCCCTTGCGCTCCTGAAGGCTGTTGCCGCCGTCGACCACCAGCAGGGCGCCGTTGACATAGCTGGCGCCTTCCGAGACCAGGAACACCACCGCCGCGGCCACCTCGTCCGGCCGCCCGGCCCGCGCCGGCGGCGTATGCAGGGCGGCCTGCCGCTCCATCTCGCTCGTCGCCCCCGTTTCGATCCAGCCGGGGGCCACGGCGTTGGCCGTGATGCCGCTTTTCGCCACTTCGAGCGCCAGCGTGCGCGTCAGGCCGACCATGCCGGCCTTGGCGGCGGAATAGGCTGATGTGCCTTCGAAGGACACCAGCGGTCCGGTGACCGACGCCACATTGACGATGCGCCCGTAGCCCGCTTCGATCATCGCCGGCAGAAACGCCTTCGTAACGAGGAATGCCGTCTTCAGGCTGACGTCGATCCCCCGATCCCAGTCGGCCTCGGTCATGGCGAGGAACGCCTTGTCGACCGATGGCGATGCCAGCGAGCCCATGCCGGCATTGTTGACCAGTATATCGACCGCGCCGACATCCGCCCGCAGCCGCGCGACATCGGCTGCGATGGTGAGATTGGCGACCACGGCTTTGGCATCGATGCCTTCGGCACAAAGCTCAACGGCGCGATCGAGTACACGCGCGCTGGCACCGGTGAGGAAGACGGCATGGCCGGCGTGGCCAAGCTGCCGGGCAATGGCAAAGCCGATGCCGTCGGCCGCACCGGCCCCGGTGATGAGTGCGCGGCGGATGCTGGTAGGGGATATGGTCAAACTAGGCTCCGCTGGTTTCCGCCTGTCCGGCGAGTGGACAGCAGCGGCCGCAATCAACGAACCATAGCCTATGGATGGTTCTGGCGCGCCCGACAGGATGAACTGGGCACTCGTATGTCATCGTTTACGCTATCTAATTTCTGTAGCCGCGGTCCGCTTTGGATGGAAACTTGCCATTTCCTTCGTCAATATCAAGGGGCAAGGAGCTCCAGTTTCCGGCCTCAGCACCTCCAAGCGTGAACGTCTGGTGTGATGCCCGATGCGCGCGTTCGTAGTGTATCTCGCTGTTACATCGCGGCGACAAAAGCACCGCCACGGTGGCGTCAACCGGTTACCAACGGCAGCAAATATCTCCGGCCTTCTGGGACTGGCGTGTCAGCGTTCCCAGAGGCTGCGTGGGCGTGTCGCCGGTTGGCTGTTAGCGCGACGACTGGATCGCTCCACGCGTCGCAAGCGGGATAGCGAAATCTCGTGAAGACAAGGTCAAGCTGCGTTCTCCGTTCTGAATCGGCGACGGGCGGCAGCTGGGAGAGATGGATGCCATGCATGTTGGGCGTCTGGAAGTTGGCGGGGCATGGGCGCGAGGCAGTCCGCGTGCACGCGCCTGGCAGGGCGGTGCAATGACCGCGCAGCGCCGCCTCGCAGCGATCCTGGCTTGCGACGTGGTCGGCTATTCGCGCCTGATGGAGCGCGACGAGCGCGGCACGCTCGAGCGGCTCAAGACATACCGCAAGGACCTCCTCGAACCGCTGGTCTCCGAGCATCAGGGCCGGATCGTCAAGCTCACCGGCGACGGCATGCTGTGCGAGTTCGCGAGCGTCGTCAACGCGGTGACCTCGGCGATGGCGATCCAGCAGGCTTTGGCAGAACACGAGGCGGAGACGCCCGAGGAGGAGCGGATTCGCTTCCGCATCGGCGTCAATCTCGGCGACGTGGTCTGCGAGGAGGACGGCGACATCTACGGCGACGGTGTCAACATCGCCGCCCGCCTCGAAAACATCGCCGATCCAGGGGCCGTGGTCGTCTCGGGCACCGCCTACGACCACCTTCAGGGCAAGCTCGACTGCGGCTTCACGCCGCTCGGCGAACTGCGCCTCAAGAACATCGAGCGGCCTGTGCGCGCCTATCGCGTCGAGACCGACGCCACAGCCTCGGTGGCTGCACCGCCTCCCCTGCCCGCGAAACCCTCGATCGCGGTTCTGCCTTTCACCAACATGAGCGGCGACCCCGACCAGGAATACTTCGCCGACGGACTGGTGGAGGACATCATCACGGGATTGAGCCGGGTGAACTCCTTCTTCGTGATCGCCCGCAACTCGTCCTTCACCTACAAGGGCCGAGCGGTGGACCTGCGCCAGGTCGGGCGCGAGCTGGGCGTCCGCTACGTGCTCGAAGGTAGCATCCGCAGAGCAGGATCGCGGGTGCGTATCAGCGGGCAGCTGGTGGACGCGATCAGTGGGCACCATGTCTGGACCGACCGCTTCGAGGGCGACGTGAGCGACATCTTCGACCTGCAGGACAAGGTGACCGAGAGCGTCGTCGGTGCGGTCGAGCCGAGCATCCGGCTGGAGGAGATCAAGCAGGCGCGCATGAAGCCTACCGACTACATCGGTGCCTACGACCTCTACCTTCGTGCGCTGCGCGCTTCTATAGCATGACGCGCGAAGGCTTCGCCGACGTGCGCCGGCTCACCAACGAGGCGCTCAGCATCGACCCAGGCTTCACCTTGGCGAAGGCACTTGGTGCCTATATCCGCAGCCTGTCCGTGAGTCAGTGCTGGCACGAGCCCGACGATATCCGCGTCGCCGTGCGCATGGCCCGCGAGGTATTGGCGGACGCGCGAGACGACCCGACAAGCTTGCGTTTTGCCGCGCAGGTGATCGCCTACAGCGCCAAGGATTACGAGACGGCGCTGCACACGATCGAACGGTCCCTGCTCCTCAACCCCAATTCGGCGCAGGGCTATACGGGCAGCGGCTGGGTGAACGCCCATTCCGGCCGCTCCCTCGTCGCGATCGAGCACTTCCACAGGGCAATGCGGCTGAGCCCGGTCGACCCCGAGAAGGGCATCGCGCTCTCCGGCATCGGGATGAGCTACCTGATGCTCGAACGCTACGAGGAAGCGCTGGCTTGGGGAGAACGAGCGCTGCGCGAGATGCCGAATTACGGCTCCTCGCACCGGGTGGTGATCATGGCGCTGGTCAAACTCAATCGGCCGGACGAAGCGCAGGCGGCGGCGCGGCGGCTGATGGAGGCGTTCCCGACCTACACGCTCGGCCTGCAGACGCAGATCAACCCGTGGCGGGACAAGGTGTTCGCCGAGCGCTACGTCGAGGCGCTGGGTATTGCCGGCGTGCCGGCGTGATCATCGCGCTTGCAAAGACGCCCTCTCCTGCGCATCACGTCCGGCCAGGCGACGCCCCTTGATCCCGCGTCGCTTCTGGAAGGATAGTTCTCTGGCCGGCTTTGTCCGAGGACTGAGCGCGTAGAGCAGCTGTGAACAGCCGGCGAGCTCTCTGTTGGGTTTGCGTCGACTTCCGGTTTCCACCCTGACGAGACCTACCGACGGTGCAGACAAATGTCGCCTTCGGGTCATTGTCACAAGTTCAGCCGAGGACGGGCGAGTTTCTGCTTGGAATCGGAACGCCGACCCCAGTACCCGGTTTTGTTCTGGAATGGCGGAAATTTGGCGCGCCCGAAGAGATTCGAACTCCTGACCCCCAGATTCGTAGTCTGGTGCTCTATCCAGCTGAGCTACGGGCGCGCAACAGGCCATGCTTTCCATGACCCCGCGATCCGATCATGAACGACCGGCCGCGACGAGACGTGTTCCCTAGCGACTGAATTTCCGAAAAGCAAGCCGATCCGGCAAAAGTTTTGTCACAAGTGCCCAGGCCGGCGACTGCGGGCCGGATTCCGGTGCTTCGAGACGACCAGGAAGTCGACCCTGTTCGGGGGGAGGGAAAGCGCCGGGCCTGGAACGCAGCGGAAGAATACGGAACCTTGGAGGCAAGAGCGTCGGGCAAAACAGCGCCCGAACCATCATGCCGGGCGGCGCAGGCCGTTGCGGGCTTGGTCGAGCCGGACCGGCTGGTCGGGGATGGTAACGGCGAATGTGGTGCGCCCGCCAATGCTCTCGACCAGTTCGACCGTGCCGCCATGCGCGCGGATCAATTCGTGCGCGATCGCCAGCCCAAGGCCGGTGCCGCCGCTGCGGGCCGAGCCGCGAAAGGCCGCGAACAGGTTTTCGCGCGCTTTCGGCGGCAGGCCGGGACCGGTGTCGCTGACGGCAATGCGGCTGACGCTGCCCAGGCGCACGGCCGACACCGCCAGGCGGCGCACCAAGGCGCTTTCACTGTCGGCCGCCATCGCCTGCACCGAGTTGCGGCACAGATTGGTCAGCACGCGGAACAACTGGTCGGAATCGGCGTCCACCTCGAAGGCCGGCTCGACGGAATTGACGAACTCGATGCCCTGCTCGATGTCGAGCAGGCCGTGCACGTCCTCGACCAGCTGGCGCAGCCTCAAGCGTCGGCGCGCCGGTGGCGGCTCCTGGGTGCGGCCATAGGCCAGCACGCCTTCGGAATAGGACACGGCACGGTCGAGCGCGCGCAGCAGTTTCGGCGCGAAGGCTTGCACGGTCGGGTCCTTCACCTGGCGCAAGCGGTCCGACATCAGCTGCGCCGAGGCCAGGATGTTGCGCATGTCATGGTTGATCTTGGAGACCGCAAGGCCGAGATCGGCAAGGTGCTTCTGCTCGGACAGCATCTTCTGCAGCCGCTCCTGCATCTGCGACAGCTCGCGCTCGGCGACGCCGATCTCGTCGGCGCGGGCGGCCGGATGGATGATGCGCCCGGGATCGTCGGGCGCTTCAGAGAAGGACAGCATCGAGCGCGTCATCGTCCGGATCGGCCCGATCATGATCAGGTCGATCGCGGCATAGACCAGCATGGCGGTGAACAGCGAGATCAGCAGTGAAACAAAGGCGACATTGCGGGAATATCGCAGCATCGCGTTGCGCAGGCTGTTGTCGGGCATGATCAGCTCGAACTCCTTGTCCGAGTCGCCGACCGGGCCGAAAACGCGCAGCATTCGGTCGCCGCCGAAAAACAGCGTGTCAAGCGCGCCGGTCATGCCCTTGATCATGCCGATCGAGGCGATATCGATGTGTTCGTCGACCTTCGGCGGCATTTCGGCCACCACCAGCAGCCGCGAGACGCCGCCGTCGCGCACCGCGATTGCCTTGGCGCCGATTGCCATCAGCACGTCGTTCTGGGCCGTACGTGACAGCGACGTGGATTCACCCTGCACCAGCACGATCGACACCGCCGCTGCCGTGCTCAGCCGCTCCTTCAGCCAGTTCAGCCGGTAGCTGGCGATCCAGGGCAGGAAGATGAGCACTTCGGCCAGCAGCACGAAAACAATGGTGAGCAGCAGCAGCTTGGTCGACAGGCCGCGCGACAGCGGCACCGTGCGCACGATGGCTGGCGCTGCCGTGCCGATCCCTTCCTGCGCTTGTATGGTTTCGCTCATACGGTCCATGTCTTCACAATCACTTGATCAACGCAGATTAGGCGATTACGGCTTTTTTGCCAATTTCGTCCTTGGTCGGAAACATAAACGGCCTGAACGGCGCCGGGCTTGCGCCCGACGACTCCGGATTGACTTCCAAAAGCCTTCTTTCTATAAGCCCGCACACGCTCGGGCCATTCGTCCCGGCGCGGTTTCGATCGCGCCAAAGCCGGCCCGGCAAAGCTCCTGTTACAAAGTGACAGAATCAAGAAGGGCCGCACCCCGCGGTATTAAAACAAATGAAGCGTACCTACCAACCGTCTAAACTCGTCCGCAAACGTCGGCACGGCTTTCGTGCCCGCATGGCCACCAAGGGTGGTCGCGGCGTCGTCGCAGCTCGCCGCAACCGCGGTCGCAAGCGGCTCAGCGCCTGAACGGAAGACGAGATCGTTGCCCGCATCCGGCAAGCCAGTGGGACCAAATCCCAAGCGGCTCCTGAAGCGCGCGGAATTCCTGGCCGTCCGTCGTGGTGAAAAGCGACGCGGGCGGCTTTTTCTCGTTGAAGTTCTCGACCGCGGCGACGGCCTGTCGCCGCGCGTCGGCTACACCGTCACCAAGAAGGTCGGCAATGCGGTTGTCCGCAACCGCGTCCGGCGGCGGCTGCGGGAGGCTGTCCGTACGCATGCGGCAAGTGACATGGCGCCTGGCAATGACTATGTCATCGTCGGGCGTGAAGACGTGCTTACCATTCCGTTCGGCCAGTTGAAGGCCGAACTCTCCCGCCGAATGCGCGGAACACGATAGGCCAAGGGCTTTCGATGGAAAACAACCGGAACTTCTTCATCACCATCGCGCTGTCGGTGCTGATCCTGGCGGTATGGCAATATTTTTATGTGTTGCCGCGCAGTGAGCAGCAGCGCGAGGCGGCCCGCGTCGAACAGCAGCGCGTCGAGGAGCAGAAGAAGGCCGCCGACGCCGCCAATCCCGGCGCCGATACCGCAACGCCCGCCGCACCTGGCGCGATTCCGAATGCACCCGGCAGCAACGCGATTGCGGCGGTCGACCGCAACCAGGCGCTGGCGGCGACGAAGCGCGTCAAGATCGATACGCCAAGCCTCGAGGGTTCGATCAACCTGACCGGCGCCCGTCTCGACGACCTCAAGCTCAAGCACTACACCGAGACGGTCGACAAGAATTCGCCCGAGATCAGCCTGCTCAACCCGGCGGCACTGCCCAATGGCTACTATGCCGAGATCGGCTTCGTCGGCAACGACAAGACCGGCGCGGTGCCCGGTCCGGAGACCGTGTGGGCCGTCGACGGCAATGCGACGCTGACGCCGACAACCCCGGTCACGCTGACCTATTCGAACGACAAGGGCCTGACCTTCAAGCGCACCTTTTCCGTCGACACCAACTACATGTTCACGGTCTCCGACACGGTCCAGAATTCGGGCACCACTGCCGTCTCGCTGTCCAATTACGGCCGCGTCACCCGTTTCGACAAGCCGGCCGTTGCCAGCACCTATGTGCTGCATGAGGGCCTGATCGGCTTCACCGGCACCGAAGGCCTGCAGGAACACAAATACGCGTCCATCGAGAAGGACAAGCAGTTCACGCCGGGCAAGTCGACCGACGGCTGGCTTGGCATCACCGACAAATACTGGGCGGTGACGCTGGTGCCGACCGAGAAGCAGCCGTTCCAGCCGCGCTACGCTTATTTCGAGGACGGCCGCCCTCGCTACCAGTCCGACTTCCTGACCGACCCGATCACCGTCGCTGCCGGTCAGTCGGCGACGGTGGAGAGCGAAATCTTCGCCGGCGCCAAGGAGGTCGGCAAGATCAACGCCTATGCGGAAGACCGCCACATCAAGCGCTTCGACCTGTTGATCGACTGGGGCTGGTTCCACTTCATCACCAAGCCGATGTTCTGGCTGATCGACACGCTCTACAAATTCTTCGGCAATTTCGGCCTGGCGATCCTCGCCACCACCGTCATCGTCAAGGCCATCTTCTTCCCGCTCGCCAACAAGTCCTACGCGTCGATGGCGAACATGAAGAAGGTGCAGCCGAAAATGCTCGAGATTCGCGAGAAATACGCGGACGACAAGATGAAGCAGCAGCAGGCGATGATGGAGCTGTACAAGACCGAGAAGATCAATCCGCTTGCCGGCTGCTGGCCGGTGGCGCTGCAGATCCCGGTCTTCTTCTCGCTCTACAAGGTGCTCTACATCACCATCGAGATGCGGCATGCGCCGTTCTTCGGCTGGATCCAGGATCTGGCGGCACCCGATCCGACGTCGATCTTCAATCTGTTCGGCCTCGTTCCGGTCACCTTGCCGCACATGCTGATGATCGGTGTCTGGCCGCTGATCATGGGCGTCACCATGTTCCTGCAGATGCGCATGAACCCGACGCCGCCGGATCCGACGCAGGCCGCGATCTTCACCTGGATGCCTGTCATCTTCACCTTCATGATGGCGGGTTTCCCGGCCGGCTTGGTTATCTACTGGGCCTGGAACAACACGCTGTCGATCCTCCAGCAAGGCGTGATCATGAAGCGCCAGGGCGCCAAGATCGAGCTGTGGGACAATCTGGTCGCACTGTTCCGAAAGAAACCGTCACCGGCGGAATAGAAGACGCCGAGCTTTCTCCAGCATTCAAAAGAGCCCCGCTTCGCGCGGGGCTTTTTTCTTGAATGGAGCCGACATCACGTTCCCGTGACCAGCGAAACTAACGCCCCGCGAGCGGCGTGACTGCGTGTGCGTTTCCAAAGGCTATCAATTCCGATCAGCCCTCACCCGGAGGACGAACACATGCGCTTGCCGTCATTCAGGACCATCGCCATTTCCGCTCTTGTCGCCAGCGTGGCGATTGCCGCTCCCGCCTATGCCAAGAACCCGAATGTCGGCGGCGCGCCGATGTACACCACCAAGAACATCGTCGAGAACGCCGTCAACTCGAAGGACCACACCACGCTGGTCGCCGCGGTCAAGGCCGCCGGCCTGGTCGATACGCTGCAGGGCGCGGGCCCATTTACGGTCTTTGCGCCGACGAACAAGGCGTTTGCGGCCCTGCCCAAGGGCACTGTCGACACGCTGCTGAAGCCGGAGAACAAGGGCCAGCTCACCAAGGTGCTGACCGCGCATGTCGTGGCCGGCAAGATCTCCGGCGCCGATATGATGAAAAAGGCCAAGGCGATGGGCGGCAAATATGAGATGAAGACCGTTTCCGGCGACACGCTGACCGCCGAAGTCAAGAACGGCAAGCTCTACATCATGGACGAGTCAGGCGGCGAAGCCAAAGTGACGATCGCCGACGTCAACCAGTCGAACGGCGTCATCCATGTCGTCAACAAGGTGCTGTTGCCGAAGTAACGGCTTCCGGCGAAGGGGATCAAGGCAGGTCCGCTGGGGCTTTCTCGGACCTGCCTCCCCGCCCCATGACGAGGTGCCATGTTTCTGGGGAAGCCGTACCGGCCGGGGTCCTGTAGTCCCTCACAGGACCCCGGTTCTTTTTGATTTACGCTTGACCAGGCAGGCTGTGTCTTACCCTGGCGTATCGGCCGGCCGGTTTGCGCCGCGTCATTCCATGACGGCGCTGTGGTCGATCTTGGCCGGTGTCGCCGGCTTGCGCAGCAAGAGGACCAGCGGAATGGCGGCAAGCGACAGGATCATCATCAGCTTGAAGTCGTTCATATAGCTGATGATCGTGGCCTGCAGCGTCACCACGCCGTCGAGCGCGGCGCGGCCGGCGGCGCTGTAGGGGTTCATCGCCTGGAAGATCGCCGGATTGCCGAATGCCTGGTTGTAGGGCGTCACATAGGTGGCGATGTTGGCGTGGTTGATCTGCACGTTCTGCGTCAACAGCGCGGTGACCACCGAGATGCCGACGCTTGAGCCGATATTTCGTGACAGGTTGTACAGGCCGGTGCCTTCCGCGCGCCGCTCCGGCGCGAGCGTGGCGAAGGTGATGGTGGTCAGCGGAACGAACAGGAAGCCGAGCCCCGCGCCCTGGATGAAGCCGGTGCTGATGATCGTCCATTGCGAGACATCAGGGGTCCAGCCGGTCATGTCGTACATCGCCCAGGCCGTGACCAGCAGGCCGGTCAACAGCAGCCAACGCGTGTCCACCTTGCCGATCAGCCTGCCGACCAGGAACATGCACGCCATGGTGCCGAGACCGCGCGGCCCCATGACGATGCCGGCCGTCACCACCGGATAGCCCATCAGCGTTTGCAGATAGGGCGTCATCAGGGCCAGCGAAGCCAGATAGGTGATGCCGATGATGAAGATGAAGATCATCCCGACGGCGAAGTTTAGGTCGAGGAAGAGCCTCGGATTCACGAACGTGTTGCGGGCGGTGAAGGTGTGGACGAGGAAGATGTAGAAGGCCGACGCGCAGATCAGCGCCTCGACGATGATCTCGGACGACGAGAACCAGTTGAGCTGCTCGCCACGATCGAGGAACATCTGCAGCGATGCGATGGTGACGCTGAGCATGCCAAAGCCCAGCCAGTCCAGCCTCGCCTTGAGGTCCGTCCTGGTTTCCTGGACGAACATCGACACGCCGGCGAAAGCCAGCGCGCCGATCGGGACGTTGATGTAGAACACCCAGCGCCAGCTGACATTCTCGGTCAGCCAGCCGCCGATGACCGGCCCGAGCACCGGCCCGACCATCACCGAAACGCCGAACAGCGCCATCGCCGAGCCGCGCTCTTCGACGCTGTAGATGTCGAGCAGGATGCTCTGCGCCAGCGGCACCAGGGCGGCGCCGAACAGGCCTTGCAGCAGGCGGAAGCCGACGATCTGCGGCAGCGACTGAGCGAAGCCGCACAGCACCGACGCGACAACGAAGCCGGTGATGGAGATCAGCAGGATGCGCTTGCGGCCGAAACGATTGGCAAGATAGCCCGAAGGCGGCGTCATGACGGCCGCCGCGACGATATAGGACGTCAGCACCCAGTTGATCTGGTCGGCGCTCGCCGAAACGCTGCCCTGGATATAAGGAAGCGCCACATTGGCGATGGTCGTGTCCAGCGCCTGCATGATCACCGCCAGGATCACGCAGGCGGTGATGGCGCCGCGATTGGCGACCACGCCACCTGTCGCGGACGCGCCGGTCATGACTCTTGCCCGAACCGGTTGATGAGATCGGTGACGAAGTCGGGCAGGCCGCGCGCATGGCCGGTATCGATGCCGACCACGGCGCTCATTCCGCCGCGCAGTGGCGGCTTGCCCTGGAGATCATCGACCGTCACACGCAGCGGAATGCGCTGGACAACCTTGACCCAGTTGCCGGTGGTGTTCTGCGCGGGAAGCAGCGAGAAGCTCGACGACGACGCCGGGCTGATCGAGGCGACCGTCCCGTGCCAGACGGCACCCGGGTAGGCGTCGACGCTGATCGTCGCCGTCTGTCCCGGCCGCACATAGGTCAGTTCCGTTTCCTTCGGCTCCGCCGCGATCCACAGGTCGGTCGCCGAGACCAGGCTGAACGCCGGCTGCGAAGCCGGCAGGTACTTGCCGACCTGAAGCGCGTCGACATTGGTGACGATGCCGTCGAACGGCGCCTTGACGACGGAATCGGCAAGATTGCGCTGGGCGTCGTCGACCGCCGACTGGGCCTGAAGGTAGAACGGGTTCTTCTCCACGGGCTGGCTGGCGTCGCCGCCAAGCTGGGCAAGCGTCGCCTGCGCCTGCGCCTCGGCAACGGACACTTTCTGGCGGGCGGCAACGAGATCGTGCTGGGCGCTGTCGAAGGTCGCCTTGGAGGAGGTCGAGGTCTTGAGCAGATCCTGCTGGCGCTGGAAAGCGGCCTCGTAATAGGGAATATCGGCCTGCGCCTGCTCGATCAGCGCTTGCGACTGCCGGTAGCTCGCCAGCAAGGTCAGCACCTGGTTGCGCACCGTCCCGAGTTGGGCCTGGGCGGCGGCGAGAGCGGTTTCGAAAGAGGCCGGCCGCAACCGGAAAAGCACCTGATCCTTCTTCACCGCCTCGTTCTCGTGCACGTCGATCTCAGACACTGTGCCGGAGACATCGGTGGAGACGCCGAGCGACTGCGCCTGGATGTATGCATTGTCTGTCGTCATGACCTGGCCGCCGATGACGTAGTAATAGCCGCCGACGACCAGCGCGACCGGAAGCAGGGCAAACAGGATCGGCCGCGTCAGGCTGCGCTTCGGCTTTGCCGGCGCCGGCGGCGCTACAGCGACCGTGGCTTGCCGCGGCTCTTTGGACGGAGCCTCGAGTGCCGCCGGCTCCAGGGCGACCAGTGCATCCAGCTCGTCATCGCCGATGACGGTGTTGGCTCGCCTTTGTTCGCGTTCGCTGTCCAGCCGGATGATCTGGTCGCTCGTCCGGTTGGCGGAAGGCCCGTCTTCTTCGACAGGCTTCTTGGGTGAGTTTGATTCAGCCATGCATTCTCTCCCGGTCGACGGCAGGCTGGGTGCAAGCCTCGAGCAGATTGGATTTGATGAGGGACAGGGTTTGCAGCAGATGCAGTTGGGCATCCGCGGAAAGTCCGGCAAAGGCCTCGCCACGCGTCTTCTGGCCATTGCTGCGCATGATTTCGAGCAGCGGATGGGCTTCCGGCGTCAGGTAAAGCAGCCATGCTCTGCGATCGGCAGGATTGGGCCGGCGCTCGATGAAACCGCGGGCTTCCATCTTGTCGAGCAGCCGGGCGAGCGTGATCGGCATGATCTCGATCAGATCGGCGAGCTTGTTCTGGTGGATGCCTTCATGCAGGGACAGATAGGCCAGCGCCTGCCACTGGGCGCGGGTCAGCCCCGACGCCCGCGACCGCTGCTCGAACCGCTTTCGAAGCAGGCGCGCGACATCGTGCAGCACGAAGCTGATGTTGGGTGACGACGGCATGGGAGGTACTGGGGTTTTTCGGCGCGACTTTTAGTGAGCATGCTTATTATCATCATGCACATAATCCCGCTGGACGCGGTACGCAAGACGGACTAAGCCCGCCTGGAAAAAATGCCGCATGGACTGCGACGCAACAAAGAAAGGCCCTGTAACAGGCGTTGCCGGGCGAGGATATGACGATGAATAGGCTGAAGATCGCGACCGTGGCGGCCCTCGCGGGATGGCCTGGCATTGCGCTCGCAAAGGAGGCCGTCAGCTGCGGCGGCGCCGCCATGCTGAGTGGCGCGCAGTTGAACTGCAGCCACGTCGAACCCCAGGCACCGCCTCAGTTTTGCACCTATAGCTGGGCTCTGCACACGCCCGCCGGCGACCAGAAAATCGTCGAAGGCACCTTCATGTTGCCGCCCGGCGCCTCGAATGTCACGGTCTATCAGGGCAGCGGTTTCGACCGTGCGCTGTCAGACCCGATCGTGATCTGCCGCGGCGGTAAATGATTAAAGCCGCCAAGGAAAGCTCGCTCGTCTGCCGATTGGTGCTATAGGGCGGATCACGCTATTTTGAACAGGCGCATGCGGGTTTCGGATGCGCCTGGCGGCCATTTCCTTGACGGACCCCAATTCTTTAACGGACCTCGATATGGACGGACCCAACCCCAGCATCAAGCACCCGATCCCGATGCACACCCGCGTCGGCTTCCTCAAGGGACTGGTGAGCGCGCCGAACATCGAGATCGGCGACTTCACCTACTATGACGATCCCGACGGGCCGGACAAATTCGCCGAAAAATGCGTCCTGCACCATGGCGACAAGCTCATCATCGGCAGGTTCTGCGCCATCGCCGAGGGCGCGCGCTTCATCATGAACGGTGCCAACCACGCAATGTCCGGCTTTTCGACCTATCCGTTCAATATTTTCGGTCATGGCTGGGAAAAGGGTTTTGACCCGGCGACGTGGTCGAAGGAGGTTCGAGGCGACACAATCGTCGGCAACGACGTCTGGATCGGCATGGAGGCGGTGATCATGCCCGGCGTGACGATCGGCCATGGCGCCATCGTCGGTGCGAAATCACTGGTGACGCACGACGTGCCGCCCTATGCGATCGTCGCCGGCAACGCGGCCAAGGTGGTAAGGATGCGTTTCGACGACCGGACGGTCAGGCGGCTGCTGGCGGTGGCGTGGTGGAACTGGCCCGTGGACAAGGTCAGCCGCAACCTCGATGCTATCCGGGGTGCCAATATTTCTCTTCTGGAGGCAGCAGCTTGAACGCTCTGAACAGCAGCATAATCGGCACCGAACTGTTTACGCGCGGGTGGATCTTCATCCGCGGCGTGCCGGCCATGAAGTTCCTGCCGCCGGAAGGACCGCCGGAAATCGCCTTTGCCGGCCGCTCGAATGTCGGCAAGTCGTCGCTGATCAACGCGCTGGTCAACCAGAAGGGGCTGGCGCGCACCTCCAACACGCCGGGGCGCACGCAAGAGCTCAACTATTTCGTGCCGGACGGATTTTCGGGTGAGGGCGCCGACCTGCCGCCCTTGGCGCTGGTCGACATGCCTGGCTACGGCTACGCCACCGCGCCGAAGGAGAAGGTCGACGAGTGGACCAAGCTGGTCTTCGACTATCTCAAGGGCCGCGTCACACTGAAGCGGGTTTATGTGCTGATTGACGCCCGCCATGGCATCAAGGCCAAGGACGAAGAAGTGCTGTCGCTGCTCGACAAGGCGGCGGTGTCCTACCAGATCGTGCTGACCAAGACCGACAAGATCAAGGCTGCCGGCGTGCCGCGGCTGATCGAGGAGACCCTGGCAAAGATCAAGAAGCGGCCGGCGGCTTTCCCATTCGTTCTGGCGACGTCTTCGGAAAAGGCCGAGGGCCTCCAGGAATTGCAGGCTGCGATCGTGCTTGCCGCCAATGGCGGCTAAGCATCTCCACCTTAGGGCGTGGCCTAGGGCTTGGCTTCGATAGCAATCGTCTGATGGCCTTCTTCCTCCGCAAGCCTTTCGGTGCCGTAGGCTTTCATGAACATCGAGACGCCTGACCTGACGATGTGGTCGATCTCGTCCTGGGTCGGGGCTTTGGTGCGGTAGGCGAAGATGCACTGGCGGAACAGGCCTGCCAGGCACAGCTCGGTGAGCTGATAGGCGGCGAGATCGACATCGTCGATCCGCAGCAGGTCGCGCTTGATGGCGGCATCGAGAAACGCCGCGACCTTGTCGTGACCACGCTTGGGACCGCGTTCGTAAAACCTTGCGCCCATGTCGGGTATCCGGTCGGACGCGCCGATCACCGTGCGCTGCGCCTGGATCACCCTGGCCGACGTGATCTTGAGGGCCAGCACCTTGCCGAACTTCACCAGCGTCTCGCGCAGGTCGTCGGCGTTGTCCAGCACGTCATACATGTTCTTGAAGATCGTGCCGCGCTCTTCCTCGATCAGCGCTTCGAACAGCTCTTCCTTGTTGGCGAAATAGACATAGATCGTGCCCTTGGAGACACCGGCCTCACGGGTGATGTCATTCATCGAGGCGGCTTCGAACCCCTTGTCGATAAAGACACGACGGGCGCCATCGATGATCTGGCTGCGCTTGACCGGATCCTGCCCGGCCGCCGGGCGGCCACGGCGCAAGCTGTCCAGCAAGTCGCCACACGGGTCTGTTTCGACGCTGGGCGGTGTCTCGGTCATGAAAGTCACACCTCGAAAATAATTCGAACCAACCGGTTCGATTGCCCTTGATATGGTCCTCTTCACGCGCTATGTCAACGCCCGGATCGAACCGAACGGTTCAGTATCATATTATAATTTTAGAGAGATGTCATGTCCTCGAACGCGCCGACCACAGCCGAAGTCCGTCCTTTTCCCAACGCCAAGGTTGCGCCAGCGACGGAAGCACCGGGAGTGCCTGTCCAGCCCGCCGTATCATCGCCGCCGACAGAGGCTCCGGTCAAGAAGAAGCGCTCGGTGCGCTTCTTTCTGCTGCCGATCATCGGCGTTGCCTTGCTGAGTGCCGGCGCCTGGTACGGTTACGATTACTGGACCACGGGCCGCTTCATGATCTCGACGGACGACGCCTATGTCCAGGCCGACATGGCGTTCATCTCGCCCAAGATTTCCGGCTATGTGGATCAGGTCAAGGTGAGCGAGAACCAGTCGGTCAAGGCTGGTGACCCGCTGCTCGTCGTCGATGACGGCGACTACAGAATAGCCGTCGCCCAGGCCGAGGCGCAGATCGCCACCTTGAGCAAGACGCTCGACCGTATCGACGCCCAGACCGAAGCGGCACGCGCCGCGCTGCAGCAGGCACAGGCGCAGAAGGTCGCCGACCAGGCCGCGGCCGACAATGCGGGCAAGGTCGCGGCGCGCGCCTCGCAGCTGCTCAAGACGCATGTTGGCACGCAGGCCCAGCTGGACGACGCCCAGACGGCGGTGCAGCAGGCCAACGCCGCGCTTGTCGGTGCCGATGCGCAGATCGCCGCGGCGCAGGCCAATATCGGCGTGCTGCAGGCGCAGCGCGCCGAATCGGCAAGCACGCTGGCGTCCTTGCAGCTTAGCCGGGACAAGGCCCTGCGGGATCTTTCCTTCACCGTGCTCAAGGCGCCTTATGACGGCGTCGTCGGCAACCGTTCCGTCGAGCAGGGCGATCTCGTCAGCCCCGGCCAGAAGCTCGCCGTCATCGTGCCGATGGACAAGCTCTACATCGTCGCCAACTTCAAGGAGACGCAGCTGGCCCGGCTGGTTCCCGGCGAGAAGGTCAAGATCTCGGTCGATGCGACCGACGGCCGGGACTTCGAGGGAACCGTCTCGTCGCTGGCGCCGGCTTCCGGTGCCGTGTTCTCGCTGCTGCCGCCCGAAAACGCCACCGGCAACTTCACCAAGGTGGTGCAGCGCGTTCCGGTCCGCATCGACGTTCCCGCCGATGTGCTGAAGAGCGGCAAGCTGCGCGCCGGCCTGAGCGTCGTCGTCGCCGTCGACAGCCGCACCGCCCCATCCGGGTCGGCATCAGCGGCCGCGTCGAACTGAGCGGCCGCCGGGGAGCAATGCTATGGCAACCGCAACCCTGACAGCAGGAGCGCCGCCGGCCAGGCCGGCTGTGCCTGACACCATTTCGACGCGGCGCGTCATCGCCTTCCTGGCGATGGTGTTCGGCATGTTCATGGCCATCCTGGACATCCAGATCGTCTCCGCCTCGCTGGCCGAGATCCAGGCCGGCCTGAGCGCCAGCTCCGACGAGATCCCGTGGGTTCAGACCGCCTATCTGATCGCCGAAGTGGTGATGATCCCGCTGTCGGGTTTCCTCAGCCGGATGCTGTCGACACGCGTGCTGTTCACGATCTCGGCGGCAGGCTTCACCGCGGCCAGTGCGCTGGCGGCGACCGCCACCAACATCGACCAGATGATCGTCTACCGCGCCGTCCAGGGCTTCATCGGCGGCGGCATGATCCCGAGCGTCTTTGCTGCCGCCTTCACCATCTTCCCACCGTCGCGCCGCGCCGTCGTGTCGCCGATGATCGGCCTGGTGGCGACTCTGGCGCCGACCATCGGCCCGACCGTCGGCGGCTATATCAGCCATGCCATGTCCTGGCATTGGCTGTTCCTGGTCAATGTCGTGCCCGGCATCCTGGTGACGACGGCGGCCTGGACGCTGATCGACTTCGACAAGCCCAACCTCAAGCTGTTCAGCAAGTTCGACTGGTGGGGCCTCGCCGGCATGGCAGCCTTCCTTGGCTGCATGGAATATGTGCTCGAGGAAGGCCCTAACAATGACTGGCTGCAGGACCAGGGCGTGTTCATCTGCGCCATTGTCATGACCATCGGCGGGGTGCTGTTCTTCTGGCGTGTGTTCACCGCCGAGGAGCCGATCGTCGACCTGAAGGCGTTCACCAACATCAACTTCGCCTTCGGTTCGCTGTTTTCCTTCGTCATAGGCATCGGCCTCTACGGCCTGACCTATCTCTACCCGGTGTTCCTCGGGCGCATCCGCGGCTACGATTCGATGATGATCGGCGAGGCGCTGTTCGTCAGCGGCCTGGCGATGTTCTTCACTGCCCCGATCTCGGGCGTCCTGTCGAACAAGATGGACCCGCGCCTGATGATGATGGTCGGCTTCTTCGGCTTCGCCACCGGAACGTGGTGGATGACGCATCTGACCGCCGACTGGGATTTTTATGAGCTGCTCATCCCGCAGATCCTGCGTGGCTGTTCGATGATGCTGTGCATGGTGCCGATCAACAACATCGCGCTCGGCACCTTGCCACCCGAGCGGCTCAAGAATGCGTCGGGCCTGTTCAACCTCACCCGCAACCTTGGCGGTGCCGTCGGCCTTGCCCTGATCAACACGGTGCTGATCGACCGCAATGCCTTCCACTACGCAAGGCTCTCCGAGCATGTGCAATGGGGCAGTGAAGCCGCGCAGACCAAGCTGCGGAACATGACGCTCAATTTCGAGCAGACCCCCGGCCTGGACGCGACAAGTGCGGCGATCTCCAAGCTGTCGGGCATGGTCCAGCAGCAGGCGGCGTTGCTGTCCTTCATGGACGTGTTCTTCATGCTGACGGTACTGTTTGCGACGCTTGGCCTGTTCACCATGCTGATCCGCAAGCCGGCCGCGGCCGGTGGTGGCGGTGGCGGGCACTGACACCAGAGCAATTCCAGGAAAAGTGTGAAGCGGTTTTCCGTCAGGAATTGCGACAAAACAAAGATACGTGGGCAGCGGTTTCGGGAAGCTCCTCCAGTCCACGCCCGAAAAGCTCTGACCGCGCAAAAAACTCCGGGCCGCAAGCCCGGAGTTTCTTGTATCCGGTTTGGAGTTTGTCAGGCCGTGGCGGGCTTGAAGGTCAGCGCGACGCCGTTGATGCAGTGGCGCAGGCCGGTCGGCGCCGGGCCGTCGTCGAAGACATGGCCGAGATGGCCGCCGCAACGGCGGCAATGCACCTCGGTGCGGGTCATGCCGAGCGACCGGTCCACGGTCTTGCCGATGCCATTGGCGATCTCCTGCCAGAAGCTCGGCCAGCCGGTGCCGGACTCGAACTTCGTCTCCGACGGGTAGACCGGCAGCTCGCAGCCGGCACAGGCAAAGATGCCCTTGCGGTGTTCGTTGAGCAGCGCGCTGGTGCCGGGATATTCGGTGCCTTCCTTGCGCAGCACGTCGAAGGCAGCCGGCGACAGGATGGCTTTCCACTCGGCGTCGGTCTTGGTGACCTCGAATTTCTCGGCGGCCTGCGCGGCCTGCGGGTTGCTCATGCGCAGCACTGTTGCCGCGGCGCCGACAACGCCGATGGCGGCGACGCCGCTCAAAAGAAAGTCGCGACGATTCATGACCAATTCCTCCTGTTGTCTCTTAGCCCAACTATACCGCCGCACGGAAATCAAAAGCCGGTGACGGTGGTCCTCGAACGAACACTCCGCGCCGTCCCACATCTGAACGTGGACGATGCGGAGTGCGCGGGTCAATTGCGGATCACGGGAGCGAGACCATGCAATCGACGGAGGGTCCTTGCTGCAAGTTCGCCGGCAGCAAGCCCCCTGTTACATCTTGGGCAAAAGAAGTTACATCTTGGGCAAAAGAACCTTGTCGATGACGTGGATGACGCCGTTGGACTGCTCGACATCGGCAATCGTCACATTGGCGACATTGCCGTTCTCGTCGGTGACGGTGACCTTGCCGCCGTCGGCCTTGAGCGACAGCTCGCAGCCGCCAACGGTCTTGACCTTGTGGGTGCCGCCATCAGCCTTGGCCATCGCGGCCACGTCCGCCCCCATCGCCTTGGCGCCGATGACATGGCAGGTCAGGATCTTGGTGAGCTTGTCCTTGTTCTCGGGCTTGAGCAGCGTCTCGACCGTGCCGGCCGGAAGTGCCGCGAAGGCGTCATTGGTCGGTGCGAACACGGTGAACGGGCCGGCGCCCTGCAGCGTTTCGACGAGGCCGGCAGCCTTCACGGCGGCGACCAGCGTCGTGTGGTCCTTCGAGTTCACGGCGTTTTCGACGATGTTCTTGTTGGCGTACATGGCGGCGCCGCCAACCATCGGGTTTTCGGCATAGGCGGCGGTGGCAAGGGCGGAAACGGCGATCGTGCCGGCGAGCAAAAGGGTGACATATCTACGCATGATGCAAACTCCTCGGGTTTTTCTCTTCCCATCTTCGGGGACGCGAGGAGATACGGAACAAAAATCCGGAAGTTTCAGAAATATTTTGATTTTTTATTTTATCAGGCGTGCCGCAGAGATTTTCCAGCGCAACCGCTTGCCGGCTAACATGCTGTCTATTGGCATGCTCAGCGAAGGATAGACTTGGGATAGGCTATTTTGAAGTTGCAGGCGCGCGAAGCCGCTCAGATGCTTTTCAGATCGCCCGCTGCGACCACCGGTCCGGTCGGCTGGCCGGTCGGCGAACCGCCCGAGGGCTCGAGGCTGACAGCAAGCACCGCGCCTTGGGCAAGCTTCTGCTGGGCCGCGGGCGAGACTACGATATGCACCGTAGCACCTGCCGGAATGACGCCCATCGAGACCGGCGGGTTCTTGCCCTCGATCATCCACAGTTCGAAGTCCTTGCCGGCGGCACGCTCGCCGGAGACATGCGACAGGCCGACCTCGTGATGCGAGGCATCATAGACGGCGAGATATTTGACATCGCTGCCCTCGGCGGCCAGCGAAGCGACGAGGCGCGGCTGCGGCTGCTCGACCGGTGGGTTGAGAATGGGCACGGCGATGTAGATCGCCAGTGCTGCAACCGCCGCCGCGGCAAGGCCACGCCAGAAGGCCAGGCTGGACCATAGGCCGCGCGATTCAGCGGGAGTCGCCACGGAAGCGGCGGACGCGAACAGGCGGCGATCGATCGCAGGCTTGACCGAAGCCGGCGGCTCGATTTCCGGATAGGCGGCGGCCAGCGCCGAAAAATTGACCTCCCAGCCGTCCACCAAGCGGGCGAAATCCGTCTCGCCGTCGATGCGGCGGGAGGCGATCTGGCGTTCGTCGGCATCCAGCACGCCGAGAACGTATTCGGCGGCGAGCAGGTCGTCGCCTCCACGTTCCGGGCCTGTGTCTTCTGCCAGCGTCATCTTTCCAGACATTCTCTGAGTTTCAACAGGCTGCGGCGCAGCCAGGTACGCATCGTGTTCAACGGCACGCCGTGGCGCTCCGCCAGTTCGGCATAGCTTTCACCCTTGAGATAGGCGCCCCGAACGGCCGCCGCCCGGTCCTTTTCCAACTCATCGAGACAATGATGGATGCGTTCGGACTCGTCGCCCGCCACCACCATCGCTTCAGGTCCCGGCGCTGGATCGGCCACGTCGAGCGCGGCATCGATATCGGCGGCAGGCTTGCGTCGCGCTCGTATGCGATCGATCGCATGATTGCGCGCTATCGCCACCAGCCAGGAGATCGGGCTCAGATCGGAGACGGCAAAACGATCCGCCTTCATCCATATCTTGACGAAGACTTCCTGTAGCGCTTCTTCAGCATCTCCCCGGTCGTTCAATACACGAAGACAGACGCCAAAAAGTTTCGCGCTGGTCTGCCGGTAGAGCAGATCGAACGCAGCCCGATCCTTCATCGAAGTCCGGACGATCAGCTTGGTGATGTCCTGCGGCGTCATCTCAGGCAAATTAGGCGATTGCAATGTATTTGCAACGACGGAAATAGTCTTGTGCACGCCCAGGTTTTGCGTGCCGCCAGCCCCGGATCGGTCCGTCGATTGCCAATGAAATCGCCACTGGCTAGCTTGCTTACCTACAGTGACGGGGGAACGCATGTCGGTTGAACGAATCCTTTGGGAAGAAGACGCAACCGGCCTCGCCGACCTGCTCCGCAAGGGCGACATTTCAGCCGTCGAGCTGACCGAAGCCGCGATCGCGCGTGCCGATGCCACCCGTCCCGACATCAACGCCACGGCCGAGCCGCTCTATGATGCCGCCCGAGCCCGGGCGAAGACCGTCGACCGCTCGCTGCCGCTGGCCGGCGTTCCCTTCGCCATCAAGGATCTCGGCATCGCCATCAAGGGCGTGCCGACGCATGGCGGCAGCCGCATTCCGGCATGGCTGGCCGATGTCAATTCTGTACTCACCGACCGCTTTCTCGCCGCCGGGCTCATTCCGATCGTCACCTCGACGTCGCCGGAACACGGGCTGCGGCTGATGACCGAATCCAGGGCCTTCGGCATCACCCGCAATCCCTGGAACACCGGCCACACCAGCGGCGGCTCGTCGGGTGGTGCGGCGGCACTGGTCGCCGCCGGCGTCGTGCCGGTGGCGCATGCCTCGGATGGCGGCGGCTCGATCCGCGTGCCCGCCGCCTGCACAGGCCTTGTCGGCCTGAAGACGTCGCGCGGCCGCACACCGCTGACGCCCCTGGTGAGCGAAAGCTGGTACGGCATGGTGGTCGACCATGCGCTCACCCGTTCGGTGCGCGATTGTGCGCTGCTGCTCGACCTCACCCACGGTCCCGACCTTTTGTCGCCCTATGGCGCGCCACCGCCGAAAGGCACGTTCGCGGCTGCCGCCGCGCGTGATCCCGGCAAGCTCAGGCTGGCCGTGTATCACAAATCGCCGCTCGGCCTGCCGATCTCGGATGAGACGCTCAAAGCGCTCGACACGGCGGTGGCGCTTGCCCGCGAAGGCGGCCATACCGTCGAGGAGATCGATCTGCCCTTTATCGGGCGCGATTTCTTCGCCGACTTCTGCAGGACGGTCGCCTCTGCCGTCGCCGGCACGATGCGTGCGCAAGCGCTGCGTGTCGGCCGTTCCGTTACGGGCGACATCGAGCGGGCGACGCGCGTGCTCGCCCGCTTCGGCGAAATTGTGTCGGCCGGCGAGACCTATGCCGACCTGCAGCGGCTGCATGCCGCCTCGCGGCAGCTGATCGCGGAGACCGCGCAGTATGACGCCGTGCTGATGCCAATCATTGCCCACCCGCCGCTCGCCTGCGGCGGCATGGATCCGAAAGGCGCCGACGAGCTCATCGAGAACCTGCTCGACAAGCTTCATCTGACGCCCTTGCTGAAGCTGAAGCCATTCTTCGGCCAGTTGATGGACAAGAGCCTCTGGTTTACCCATTGGCCGGCGATCCAGAATGTCAGCGGCCAGCCGTCGATCGCGCTGCCGGTTCATGTCACCGACGCCGGCCTGCCGATCGGCATCCAGGCAGCGGGCCGTCCGGGCGACGAGGAGACGCTGCTGTCGCTTGCCGCGCAGTTGGAGAAGATCTCGGGTTGGCTGGTCCGCAGGGCGCCACTGATGGTGCCGTCATGATGACGAGGTCGTGTGGCGCTCGAATATGACAGCAAAGCCATTTGCGGGCGGCGCCAATTCCCGCTAAGACGCCGCCGTCCTTACCGATCTTCAGGGAAACAAGCCGATGACGGAAATAACCGCCACCGCCGAAATGCAGGCCGCCCTGCTGTCGCGGGCGCTGCCCTACATGCAGCGCTACGAACACAAGACGGTCGTGGTGAAATATGGCGGCCACGCCATGGGCGATATCGAGCTCGGCAAGGCGTTCGCGCGCGATATCGCGCTCCTGAAGCAATCCGGCGTCAACCCGATCGTCGTCCATGGCGGCGGTCCGCAGATCGGCGCCATGCTGGCCAAGATGGGCATCGAATCCAAGTTCGAGGGCGGCCTGCGCGTCACCGACCAGAAAACGGTCGAGATCGTCGAAATGGTGCTGGCCGGTTCGATCAACAAGGAGATCGTGGCGCTGATCAACGCCGAGGGCGAATGGGCGATCGGCCTGTGCGGCAAGGACGGCAACATGGTGTTCGCCGAAAAGGCCCGCAAGACCATGATCGATCCGGACTCCAACATCGAACGCGTGCTCGATCTCGGCTTCGTCGGCGAGCCGGTCGAGGTCGACCGCACCTTGCTCGACCTTCTGGCACGCTCCGAAATGATCCCGGTGCTGGCGCCGGTGGCGCCCGGCCGCGACGGCCACACCTACAACATCAACGCCGACACCTTCGCCGGCGCCATTGCCGGCGCTTGCCAGGCGACACGCCTGCTGTTCCTCACCGATGTGCCGGGCGTCCTTGACAAGAACAAGAAGCTGATCGACGAACTGACGGTGGCCGAGGCCAAGGCGCTGATCAAGGACGGGACAGTCTCGGGCGGCATGATCCCCAAGGTCGAGACCTGCATCGAAGCGATCGAGCGCGGCGTCGAAGGCGTCGTCATCCTCAACGGCAAGACGCCGCATGCGGTGCTGCTGGAACTGTTCACCGAACACGGCGCCGGCACGCTGATCGTGCCCTGAGCGGCTTGTCAGCCGGCTAACTTTTTCGCTCCGGGATCTGCAGGATTGCCGATGGTGGGGATGGCCGGCTTTCTGGCCGGGCGTGAAACCGTCATCGATTCCTCCTCGGCGTCCTGCGGCGTCCCCCAGAATTCGGCAAGCGTCGGGCCGTCTTTCGCCCTGATGTCGCGGGCCAGAAATCCCCATACCTCGCGGAACCAGACGCGGCGGCCCATCTGCGTGTACCAACGCATCGAATGGCGTTGCTCGGGATCCTTGTGGAACAGGATACGGGCCAGCGCCTTCGGCCGCGTTTGCACCGCCAGTTCGATCAGCTTGACGCCGAAGAACAGCATCCACGGCTTCAGCCGCGTCATCTGCAGCACCTGGTGCTTGTAGTCCCAAAGGCGGGCATCCCGCTGGATCACCTTGCGATCCCGCGCGATGCGGAAGAACGGCGTCCAGCGATGCGGTGTCACGTAGAGCGCCTGGATCTGGTCCGGATCGTAAGCGATCAGCTGTCGAAAGCCGCGCCAGAGGTCGCGAAAGCCTTCGTCCTCGAAGCCGGCCACCCAGGTCGCCATCGATAGGATGCCGTGCAGGCGCAGCAGCCTTATCGCCTCGCGGTCGGATGAGGTGCTGCCGCCCTTGCGGATCAAATGAAGCGTCTGCTCGTCGGTGTTTTCCATGCCGAGCAGCCAGCGGATGACACCGGCCTTGCGGTAGAGATGCAGGATGTCGGCATCGCGCACGATGTCGTCGGCGCGGGTCGAGCCGACGATCAGCACCGCCACATTCTCGGCGATCAGGGTGTCGAGAAAGGCGCGCCAGGCTTTCTTCGAAACCGTCGGATTCTCGTCGGCTAGATTGATCAGCTCGACGCCGTGTTCGCGGTGCAGCCAGGCGATTTCTTGCGCGAATTTCACGGGATCGCGATGCCGCCAGCGGGTCCAGAAGCCGCGCTGGCCGCAATAGTTGCACAGATGCGGGCAGCCGCGCGAAAACTGCATGACCACGGCCCGCTTGCCGCCCCAGTAGCTGTACCTATCATGGTCGATCAGCTCCCAGCCGACGCGGTAGACGTCGAGATCGGCTATGGTCATCGCCGGCTGCGTGGCGAAGGGCCGGCGCAGATCGTCGCGATAGGCAATGCCGGCCACGCTCGTCGGCGGCTGGTGCATCTCCAGCGCCTCTACCAGCGCCACGACGGTCGCTTCGCCCTCGCCACGCACGATGAAGTCGAAGGCATCGGTAGCGGCCAGGATGTCGCGCCAGTGATAGGTCGGAAAGACGCCGCCATAGATGATGATGGTTGCCGGCTCGCGCTCCTTGATCATCTTGGCGATCAGCAAGGCGGTCGGATGCGCCGAGGTCGAGCCGGAATGGCCGATCAGGATGAAGTCGGGGCGATCGGCGAGCGCGTTGCACGCCACCTTGTCGAGCGACATCGGCCCGAATTCGGCGTCGACAAGCCGGACCTCATGGCCGGCATCGATCAGCGGGCCGCCCAGCGCCAGCAGGCCAAGCGGCGGCAGGTGATCGTCGGGCACGCGGCTACCGATGGCCGTATGCGGCGGATTGATCAGGACGATTTTCATGGCGGACCTCTGGGCAGTTGGTCCGCGCAAGCTGGCCGGCGATGTGGACACGCGCTTGGCCCGTTTCAGCAGTTTGCGTGCAGCTTTTCGCCAAGGAGTGCGAAGGCAGGCATCGTCACCGCCTGAGGTGAGCGAGCGGCACGTGGCCCGGTCCCTTGATGTTCTGCAGCACGAGCTGGGTGTGGACGTCGCGCACGCCGTCGAGCCGCATCAGCCGGTGCATGACGAAGTTGTTGAGTTCGTCGACCGACGGCACCATGACATGCAGCAGGAAATCATGGTCGCCGGTCATCGTCCAGCACGAGGACACCTCGTCCATGCGCTGCACTGCGGCGATGAAGCTTTCGGGCGAACCGTCGCTGTGGCTGACAAGGCGGACCTGAATGAACACCTCGACCATCAGCCCGACCGCGCGGCGGCTGATCACAGCGGCAAAACCCTTGATGATGCCGGCCTCCTGCAGCGCTTCGAAGCGCCGCGCGCACGGCGTCGTCGACAGGCCGATCTCTTGCGCCAGTTCGGACACCGGCTTACGCCCGTCGCGCTGCAGGACATCGAGCATCTTGATCTCGAAATCATCGAATTGAGGCATTTTCACTCCTTGGAGATACTTTCTGAGTGAATATTATCCCGATTCCTGCATCCGAGCCATCATCAAAGCCAATTTGCCTCGGCAAATCCGGTTAGCCTTCCGGCACCATTCGCCATTCATGATTTGCGAGGAGAAAAACCATGACGACGATGAGCGTTGCCGAATATGCCCGCGACTGCGCGGCGCAAGGGTTCCGCGGCGACTACTCGGTCTGCCGTTCCGATTTCACCGTGGCGCAGGGTGACGATTACAGCGCCGAGGAGCAGGCAGTGTGGCGCACGCTGTGCGACCGCCAGACCAAGCTGACGCGCAAGCTCGCCCACCACTCCTATCTCGACGGTGTCGAAAAACTTGGCCTGCTCGACCGCATCCCCGATTTCGAGGAGGTCAGCGCCAAGCTGCGCAAACTGACCGGCTGGGAGATCGTCGCCGTGCCGGGTCTCATTCCCGCTGCCCCGTTCTTCGACCATCTCGCCAACCGCCGCTTCCCGGTCACCAACTGGCTGCGGACCCGGCAGGAGCTCGACTACATCGTCGAGCCCGACATGTTCCACGATTTCTTTGGTCATGTGCCGGTGCTGTCGCAGCCGGTGTTCGCCGATTTCATGCAGATGTATGGCCGCAAAGCCGGCGACATCATTGCGCTGGGCGGCGACGAGATGATCACCCGGCTCTACTGGTACACGGCCGAATATGGCCTGATGCAGGAGGCCGGCCAGCCGCTGAAGGCCTTTGGCGCCGGCCTGATGTCGTCGTTTACCGAACTGCAGTTCGCGATCGACAGCAAGGACGCCCACCACGTGCCTTTCGACCTGGAAACGGTGATGCGGACCGGCTACGAGATCGACAAGTTCCAGCGCGCCTATTTCGTGCTGCCGTCGTTCGACGTCTTGCGCGATGCCTTCCAGACCGCCGACTTCGAAGCGATCGTCGCCCGCCGCAAGGGCCAGCCGGCGCTCGACCCGGCGACGGTCTAGCCTTCCGCAAAGCGTGTCGCGAACTCCCGCCTCGATGGGGCGGGAGCCATCGGCACTCCTATCGCCCGTTTGGAGTGTCGGACCCCTCGGCCTTCAGCCGCGCCAGCTGGTCGCGCTGCAGGCCGAGTGCGGCGTTGACGAAGCGCGATATGGTGGCGAGCTCCGCATCGCCGAAGCTGGCGATCACTGTTTCACCTTCTCGCGCGATGGCGCCGTAGTAGCGCGCCGACAGCTCCCGCGTGGCCTCGGTCGCCTCTATGACCACCTTGCGCCTGTCCTCGAGACTGCGCGTGCGCGTCAGCAGGCCGCGCGCCTCCAGCCGATCGATCAGCGCGGTCACCGCGGCCGGTGTCAGCCCGGTCGCGGCGGCGACCGGCCGATTGCGGGCCGCCATGGAGAGCCGGCCGCCGACAAGAAGTGAAAAATGAGTTTGATTCAACAGCGCGCGCCCCTCTCGCACGAAGAGGAGTTCAAATACGCCAAGCTGGCAATGGAATGGTATGGCTGGGGCTCCCCCATCGGCCTCGGCATTCAACTCGTGTGGCTGGCCGCAGCCGCCGTCTTCGTACGCATCGCGGTCTACGGCTTTTAGGCCATGCCGCGTATCTGCCGGCGCCGTCACAGGCGCCGGCATTGTCGGCATGCCCTCGAAATTCAGGACGTTGCCGTGTGACCGTCAGACGGTGATCACCTTGCTCAAATGATCGCCCAGCCGGCAGGACAGTGCGGTGATCGTCGTCGTCGGGTTGCATTGGCCCGATGTGCAGAACACCGAGGAGCCGCCGACATAGAGATTGTCCATGCCGTGCACCTTGCAGTTGGCGTCGACCACGCTCTTGCCGATGTCGGTACCCATGCGCGTGCCGCCCATATGGTGGTGGCCCGCCGTCTCGTCGTTGGTCGGATAGTCCTGACCATTGCTGATCCAGTCGGCAATGCGAACCCGGCCGAGATTCTTCTCGATCAGCGTCGTGCCGAACAGTCTGAGCCCTTCGAGCAGGGTGCGGCGTTCCCGCTCCGACTTCTTCCAGTGCAGCTCGATGCGCGGCACGCCGGTATGGTCGACATCGGTCTTCGACAGCTCGATCTGGTTGGAGGCCAGCGGCGCCTGTTCCCAGGCGACGTAGAGCTGGGCGGCGCAGCGCAGTCTCTGACTGAGCTTGGAGGACATCCATTCGGCTATGTCGGGCGCCGTGCAGGCGAGATCGGCGATGAGGCTCTTGACACCGGGATACGGCGTCTCGATCAGCCGGATGCCGAAATTCATGATCCGCAGTCGCTCCATCGCGGCAAGCGTCGGCGAGAAGAAGGCCTCGTTGACGGCGTCGACCTCGAACGCGTTGTAGTCGGCTAGGATGGCATTGCCGCCCTCGAAGGTCGGATGCTCCATCCAGTAGCGGCCAAGCGCGGTCGCATTCGGCACGACGCCGCCGTTCGAGCGCTGGTTCGACCACAGAAGCAGCCGCGAATTCTCCAGCCCGCCGGTGCAGACGATGAAATAGTCCGCGCTGATGGAGCCGGCATCCTGCCCGTTCGACCACAGTCTGGCGCCCGTCACGCGTTTGCCGTCGCCGGCGAGTTCAGTGACGCATGTGTTGAGCACGACCGCGATGTTTCTGGCTTTGTCGAGTTCGTCGCCGAATTTCTCGGCGAAGCGCACAGCCGGGCTCTTGATCAGCTGCACCCAGCGAATGTCGTCCGAGATCGGCATGTCCGGCCGGAAGGCCGGAAGGTCGAGAATATCGCGCACTTCCGGCAGATAGGGCTCGATGTCGGTGCGGCGGATCGGCCAGCCCGTATCGGGCACCCAGGCCTTCGGCTCGAAATCCTCTTTGTCGAGCACGCGGCACCAGCCGGCCCAGTGGTTGGAACTGCCGCCCATGAACCGCAGCCGGGTGATGTCGAGGTCGAAATAGAAATCGCCGACCGTGGTGCCACGGTAGAAATCCTGCGACTCGTCGCTGAACTCACGCGAGCCGGCCTCCAGCACCACGACCGGAATGCCGGCGGCGCCAAGCTTGCGGGCAATGGTGGTGCCGGCCGGGCCGGAGCCGAGGATGCAGACCTTTGGGGTGAAGCTCGCTGCGCGATACGCCTCGTAGCTGTCGAAGATCATGCCAGGTCACTCCGCTTCAGAATCCAGCCATTGACCTCGACGATCTCGTTCGGGTCGGCCCGGGATTGATCGGGATGGGAGGCATAGGAAGCATCGGCATCAGGCAGCTTGCGGAACAGCGACAAAGCAGGCAGTGCGATCAGCGCCTGCACGATCGCGCGGCGTGACATTTTTTTTATGAAGAAACTCATGAGGTCTCTCAGTTGAGGGCTTCGACAATGCGTGGCATTCCTGGAACGGCAGTTCCCGGAACGACACATGCATCGCCGCAGAAGCCAGTATCGTGCCAAGTCTGGCCGCAAAGCGGTGAATACCCGGCTAAACGGTGCAACCGAGTGCAAACAGCGTTAGAATTTCCTTAACGAGCTGGTTGTGGCGATCGGATCACGCCGCCGCGGAGATGTCCGTATCGAGGATCGTCAGGTTTCTGCCCTGATGCTTGGCCTGGTAGAGGCGCCGGTCGGCGGCGCGCATCAGGTCCGATACGCTGACATCGTCGCCACAGACCGTGCCGCCGATGCTGACCGTGAGCGGAATGGTCCGCTCGTCGACGGGCCGGAAGCGGATCAGCTCGACTTCGCGGCGAATGCGCTCGGCGACCCGCTTGGCCTCCTGCTCGGTGGCGCCGATCAGGAAGGCGCCGAACTCCTCGCCGCCGATGCGGCCCAGCACATCGCCGCCGCGCACGCCGCGCTGGATCGCGCTGGCGATCAAAAGCAGCGCGTCATCACCGGTCAGGTGGCCAAAATTATCGTTGATCTTCTTGAAATGGTCGGCGTCGATGATCAGCAGCGCGCCACGATCGGACTTGCGGCGCGAACCGTCGAGCGCGGCAAAGAAGCTTTCCCGGTTGAGCATGCCGGTCATGTCGTCGCGGCTCGCCTTTTCCGCCAGGCGGCGATGCGCGGCGGCGAGCTGGGCATGGGCCCGGGCAAGCTCGCGATGCGCATTTTTCAGCCTGTCGCTTTGCCAGAACGTGCTTGCGCTGGCGACCCATGCCAGCACCAGCGGACAGAGCGTGGAGGTCAGCCAGATCGTACGGTTGACCGGAAATCCCATCGCCGGAACGATGATCAGCGTCAGCAGGAGAGAAGCTGCGACGGAGGCGAAAGCAATGGCGGCGGATTTCAAGATTATGCTGTTCATCGCTTGCTCCCACAGGATTTGTCTCTGTGCCAGCAAGCCCTGAAGGCCACCTTTCCCGGATGCGTAAAATTTGAATCGTGAGGCGATTTGTGCAACCTCAACGAGCAGAAGTTGTGGATAAAGTCCCTTTCAGGACGCTTGTTTCATGCCATAAGGAGCGCATGACCACGCTCCCCGATCCCGCGCGCTTCGCCCATGTCACAGACTGGGTGTTCGATCTCGACAACACGCTCTATCCGCACCATACGAATCTGTTCTCGCAGATCGACGTCAAGATGACCGCCTATGTCGGCGAACTGCTGGCGCTGCCGCGCGACGAAGCGCGCAAGCTGCAGAAGGAACTCTACCGCGAATATGGCACGACGCTCAACGGGCTGATGACGCGCCACGGCATCGACCCCGACGATTTCCTCGAGAAGGTGCATGACATCGATTATTCATGGCTGGTGCCCGATCCCGTTCTCGGCTCCGCCATCCGCCAGCTTCCGGGCCGCAAGTTCATCTTCACCAACGGCGACCGCAGGCACGCCGAACGCACTGCGCGGCAGCTCGGCATTCTCGACCATTTCGACGACATCTTCGATATCGTCGCGGCCGGGCTCAATCCCAAACCGGCGCGCCAGACCTACGAGAAGTTCGCCGAGCTCCACGCCGTCACCGGCCACAATGCGGTGATGTTCGAAGACCTTGCCCGCAATCTTTCGGTGCCGAAGTCGCTCGGCATGACCACGGTGCTTGTCGTGCCACGCAATTTCGAGCCGACCTTTTCCGAGATATGGGAGCGCGACCCGGCCAACGAGGATGACGTCGATTTCGTCACCGACGATCTGGCCGGCTTTCTGACGGCGATAGTCGCAAGGCAGTAGGGAATGGGCAGTAGGCAGTAGGCAGTAGGCAGTAGGAGAATAAGGCGCCTGCGGTCTCCGCCTTCCAGATCGTTCCTTACTGCCTATTCCCTACTCCCCCAACTTGTAAAACCGGCTGATGATCCCCCAGGCCTCGTCGGCGGTGTCGACGAAGTCGATGATGTTCTGGTCGCCGGGGCTGATCGTGCCTTGTTCGGCAAGGAAGTCGAGATCGATCGCCCGTTTCCAGAAGGATTTGCCGAACAGGATCACCGGCACGCGCTCCATGCGTCCGGTCTGGATCAGGGTCAGCGTCTCGAAGAACTCGTCCATCGTGCCGAAGCCGCCTGGAAACACCGCCACGGCCTTGGCGCGCATGACGAAATGCATCTTGCGGATGGCGAAATAATGGAAGTTGAAGCACAGCTCCGGCGTCACATAGATGTTCGGCGCCTGCTCATGCGGCAGGACGATGTTGAGGCCGATCGACGGCGCGCCGACATCGTCGGCGCCGCGGTTTCCCGCTTCCATCACACCGGGTCCACCGCCGGTCACCACGACATATTCGCGGTAGTATGAAGCCGCCGACTGCCGCGAGCAGAGGCGGGCGAATTTGCGCGCCTCCTCATAGTATTTGCTGTTTTCCTCGAGGTTCTTCTTCTGCGTCTCGTTCTTGGCCGCCCAGGCCTCGCCGCCGGGTTCCGGCAGGCGTGCGCCGCCGAACAGGATCACCGTCGAACGGATGCCGCGTTCGGCCAGGATCATCTCGGGCTTCAAGAGTTCGAGCTGCAACCTGACCGCGCGCAATTCGCGCCGCGTCATGAAGTCGGGATCGTTCCAGGCGAGCCGGTATGTTTCGGCACGCGTCTGCGGCGTGTCCGGCACGCTCTTCGACCGCTCCAGATCCTCGTCCGAATGCGGCAGCGGGGTCCACCCCGCCTTTTCCATAGGAGTCATAATTGCCTTACCCGTCCAAATTCTTCACTTGCGCCGTCCCATGGCGCAGCCGCGATTGACCCCCATTGAGCCTTAACATAAGCAGGTTCCGCAAAAGTGTCCGGCGGTTTTGCGACAAGAACCTGCTACATGCAAAGCCCGCCAGGGGTCCGCGCGACTTTCAAAACAGGTTAAGGCGCAGCCCCTTAACAGCTTGGTAATGGAGCGAATTCATGTCGAAGCCCGATCTGGCGAGCCTCGAAAAGACCATTGAGAAGGCCTTCGAGGAACGCGACGCGATTTCGACGGCAACGCGTGGCGAAACGCGTGACGCCATCCAGTCGGCGCTCGACCTGCTCGATCGCGGCGCCGCCCGTGTCGCCGAGCGGCAGGCCGACGGCAAGTGGCATGTCAACCAGTGGCTCAAGAAGGCCGTGCTGCTATCCTTCCGTCTCAATCCGATGGAGATCATCAAGGGCGGCCCCGGCCAGGCCGTGTGGTGGGACAAGGTGCCGTCGAAGTTCGACGGCTGGAGCGCCGTCGACTTCGAGAAGGCGGGCTTCCGCGCCGTGCCGTCGTCGATCGTGCGCCGGTCGGCCTATGTCGCGCCGGGCGCCGTGCTGATGCCGTCCTTCGTCAATGTCGGCGCCTATGTCGATAGTGGCACCATGGTCGACACCTGGGCCTCGGTCGGCTCCTGCGCCCAGATCGGCAAGAACGTCCATCTGTCCGGCGGCGTCGGCATCGGCGGTGTGCTGGAGCCGATGCAGGCCGGTCCCACCATCATTGAGGACAATTGCTTCATCGGCGCGCGCTCGGAGGTCGTCGAGGGCTGCATCGTGCGCGAAGGCTCGGTGCTTGGCATGGGCGTCTTCATCGGCCAGTCGACCAAGATCGTCGACCGCGCCACCGGCGAAATCTTTTATGGCGAAGTGCCGCCGAACTCCGTCGTCGTCGCCGGTTCGCTGCCGGGCAAGCCTTTTCCGAACAACGAGCCTGGCCCGAGCCTCTACTGCGCCGTCATCGTCAAGCGCGTCGACGCCAGGACCCGGTCCAAGACCTCGATCAACGAATTGCTGCGCGATTGATCTTTCCGCAAAGCGAGCGCACCTTCCGCCGGCGCGACAATCGGTCGCGCTGGTTCAATATGGAGGGGGTGACATGGACTGGAAATATCTACTCACAAGCTTTGATGGTCGCATCAACCGTGGCAAGTTCTGGGCCGCGATCGGAGTTTTCGTCGTCATTGGCATCGTTGGCTTTATTCTCGATGCGATCCTCGGCACACGCATCACCACTGCCAGCGGCGCCCAGATCGGCATCATCGGCATTCTCGTCGCTCTCGCCTCGATCTATTTCGCACTCGCAGTCTATGCCAAGCGCTGGCATGATCGCGGCAAGTCGGGCTGGTGGAGCCTGATCATGCTGGTGCCTTTCATCGGCCCGATCTGGTTTCTGGTGGAATGCGGCATTCTCGAAGGCGCCAGGGGCGCCAATCAATATGGACCGGACCCGCTTGCCTGACAGATCAGATCTCACCTGGCTTTTCTTCAAAACCTCGGGCCGCGTCAGTCGCGCGGCCTATTTTCTTGGCGGGTTGCTCGTCGCCATTATCCAGGCTTTTCCGCTCTACCGCTTCACGCTGGTACCGGAAGGCTCGGCCGAGAGCAACATGTGGTCGTTCATCTTCTTTGTCGCCTTCATCGCCTCGCTGTGGTCGAATATCGCACTGGCGGTGAAGCGGCTGCACGACTTGGACAAACCGGGCATTGCCGCGCTGATCCTGTTCGTGCCGGTGGTCTCGATCGTCGCCTTCCTTGTGTTGTGCCTGTTTCCAGGGCAGCCTGGACCCAACCGCTATGGCCGGCGTACCAATGAGCCGGCACAATCCTGAGGGCTGATCGGACATGCGCTACCGCACGCTTGATCCGAAACTGATCGTCGAAACCGCCGAGCGGCTGGAAGAGCGGATCGCCGATCGTTTCCCCGAAGCGGGATTGCGTGGAGTCGCCGCCGAACTGGTCTCGCTGTCGCGCGATCTGGCCAAGGCGGCCAAGACGCTCGAAGCACCGATCTGGTGGCTGCGGGGGCTCATTGTCGCCGCCTTCGTCGCTGGTGTGTTGGTGTTCCTGTTCGTCGGTACCATCTTGCCGATCGACCGCATTTCGGGAACCCACGATGCCCTGCAGTCGGTGCAAGGCATAGAAGCTTCGATCAACACCGTCATACTCGCTGTGTTGGGCTTACTTGCTCTGATCCGCACCGAGGAGCGCATCAAGCGCAAAAGGGTGTTTCGCCAGTTGCACGGCCTGCGCTCGCTGATCCATGTCATCGACATGCACCAGCTGACCAAGGATCCGGCGGCCCTTTCGGCGAGCTTCAAACCGACGGCGCACTCGCCGGCCCGCATCACCAATGCCGCCGACCTAGCGCGCTACCTCGACTATTGCTCCGAAATGCTGTCGATCACCGGCAAGATCGCGGCGCTGTTCGCGCAGTCGGTCAATGACGACGTGGTCATCGACGGCGTCAACGACATCGAAAACCTGGCGTCCAACCTGTCGCGGAAAATCTGGCAGAAGATCACGTTGATCGACGGCCGGCCGGCGGCGCGGCAATCTGCTCCGGCGCCAGGCCCGGCGAGCCAAGCCGCTCCGCCTCCGCCGCGCGCACCAAGGCGGTGATCCGCTGGACCATCGGCGCCGGCGTGCCGGCCTTTTCCGCCAGCCGCAGGATGGCGCCTTGCAAGTCATCGATCTCCGTCGGCCGGCCGCGCTGCAAATCGTCCCACATCGATGAGCGTGCCTGCGGGTCGATCGCCAGCATGCGCCGCGCCAGCAGTTTGAACAGCCAGTCCGGCAGCCTGAGCACTCTCGGCAGCAGCGCCGGGCGAAGGCCGGCGATCCGCGCCGGCACGATGCCGGAAGCCTTCATCGCCTGGAGCGCCTCGTCGATCTGACCGGCCAGGATCAGCCGCCAGCCACGGTTGGCCAATTCGGTCGCCAGCGGCAGGTCCGACAGCGCCACCAGCGCGTTGTTCAAATTCATCAGCAGCTTGCCCCACAGCACGGCCATCATCTCGCCATGGGCTTCGACCGCAAACCCTTCGACGCCGAGCAGGTTGACCAGGCCGGCGTCGCCATCCTCGACCATCACCGTGCCGTCGCTGGCGCGGTGCACGCGCAGCGGCAGTTCGCCATCCGGCGACTGCACTACGTTGAACGGCACCATGCCGGCCAGCACCGTGCGCCCAGCAAGTCCGGCGCGCAGCCTGTCGGCATTGTCGACGCCGTTCTGCAGGCTGACCACCACAGCATCGGGGCGGGCATGGGCCTTGATGAGGGCTGCCATGTCCTGCGTCGCGCCGCTCTTGACCGTGACCAGGATCACATCCGCCTGCGGCAGGGCGGCGGCCGGATCGGTGGTGACGACAAGCGACTCCGGCTTGATCGGGCGATCGCGGCCTTCGAGGTCTCCGACCCGCAACCCACCCTGCCGCAACGCCGCCTCGATACGCGGCCGGGCCAGGAGAATCACCTCGCGCCCGGCGAGCGCCAAGCAGCCGCCGGCATAGCAGCCGATGCTGCCGGCGCCGGCAATGACGATCCTTCTGTCCTCGTTTGCCATCCTGTCGCCCGCATCCGGCCCGCAACTATACGACATGAAAACCATAATGTCGGCGGTATCGCCAGCCATGGGGCTGGTCCCTATGTCTGGCCGTGACAGGCCCTGCGCTTTCGACTATCGCTTTTTCCATGACGCTGCCGACCGATCCCGCCGAAAACCTTGCCGCCCTTATCCGTTGTGCTTCGGTGACGCCCACCGAGGGCGGTGCGCTGAGCGTACTGGAGACGATGCTGAAACCGCTCGGCTTCCTGGTCGATCGGCCGGTGTTTTCCGAAGACGGCACGCCCGACATCGAAAACCTCTATGCAAGGCGTTCCGGCAACGGCCCGCATCTGATGTTCGCCGGTCACACCGACGTGGTGCCGGTCGGCGACGAAGCCGCCTGGACGCATCCGCCCTTCGCCGCCGAGATCGCCAATGGCGAGATGTTTGGCCGTGGCGCGGTCGACATGAAGGGCGGCATCGCCTGTTTCATCGCCGCCGTGGCGCGCCATGTCGAGCAGAATGGTGGTCCGAAAGGGTCGGTCTCGCTGCTGATCACCGGCGACGAGGAAGGTCCGGCCGTCAACGGCACGGTCAAGCTGCTCGAATGGGCGGCTTCCAGGGGCGAGAAATGGGATGCCTCTATCGTCGGCGAGCCGACCAACCCGGACGCGCTCGGCGATATGATCAAGATCGGCCGCCGCGGCTCGATGTCCGGCGTCGTCACCGTCAATGGCCGTCAGGGCCACGTCGCCTACCCGCAGCTTGCCGACAATCCGGTGCGCGGGCTGATGAGCCTGGTCGACGCCTTGCTGCATCCCGTCTTCGACAAGGGAACCAGGGATTTCCAGCCGACCAACCTGGAGATCACCTCCATCGATGTCGGCAACCCGGCCACCAATGTCATTCCGGCCAAGGCGACCGCGACCTTCAACATCCGCTTCAACGACACCTGGACTGATGAGACCCTGCAGGCCGAGATCCACAACCGGCTCGACCAGGCGGCCAGGCGCAAGAAGTACCGGCAGGGCAAGAAGACGCCGGTCGACTATGAACTCATCTGGCGCGACCGGCCAAGCCATGTCTTCCTGACTCGCGACGACAGACTGATCGAAACGCTCCGCGGCTCGATCAAGTCGGCGGTCGGCAAGGAGCCGACCCTGTCGACCTCCGGAGGCACCTCCGACGCGCGTTTCATCAAGGACTATTGCCCGGTGGTCGAGTTCGGGCTGGTCGGCAAGACGATGCACATGGTCGACGAGCGCGTCGCCATTGCCGATCTCGAAACGCTGACGCAAATCTACCAGCGCTTCATCGAAGACTGGTTCGGACAGGGCTGAGCAGCATGCTTTCGGCGGACGAAACCCAAGCTTCGCTGACGGGCGCCTGGCGATTGATGCTCGGCAAGGCCGATGGATTGCGCCTGCTCGACCTGTCGGCCGACGGCTTCTGGAATTCCTTTTTCGCCATTGTCGTTGCAGCACCGGCGCTGATCGTCGGATGGGTCGGCATCGCCAACGAGATCGGCGATCCCGATGCCTTCGTGGGTCGCTTCAGCATGCTGGTGCGCCTGGCGACGGTCGATATCGGCTCCTGGGTGCTGCCGCTGATTGCGCTCGCTTTGATCGCGCCGCGCGCCGGCATCGGCGGCCGCTTCGTCCACTACGTCGTCGCCAGCAACTGGGCTTCGGCCATCACTGCCTGGCTGATGCTGCCTTCGGCGCTGATCCGGCTTTTCCTGTCGTCCGCGAGCCAGGTTTCAAGCCTTGTGTCGCTGTTGTTGTTTGCCCTGTCGATGGTGCTGACCTGGCGCATGACCAACGCCACCATCGGCAAGGGCGCAGCCGTCGGCACCGCCGTTTTCGTCGGCATGTTCATCGCGTCGCTGTTGGTGCTGTTCGGCCTGCAGACGCTGCTCGGCATTACCGTGCCGGATGATGTCGGGGCTCAGAGCCTTTCCGGGTTCGTCTCCGGGTAGAGCCTTCCGGCCTCTATCCTGGATAGAGCCTTCGGGCCTCTATCCAGGTTAGTCGACCTCAGGATAATCGACGCTCGAATAGTCGACGCCAACGAGAAACAGCCCGTCTGGCGGCGCCACCTGGCCGCAGGCGGCGCGGTCGTGCGCCTCGAGCGCCGCTTTCAGGTCGGCTTCGGTCCAGCCGCCGTCGCCGACGCGCTTGAGCGAGCCGACCATCGAACGCACCTGATTGTGCAGGAAGGAGCGCGCAGAGGCCCTTACCTCGATCAGGTCACCTTGCCTCATCACATCGAGCCGCTCCAGCGTCCTGATCGGGCTGTTGGCCTGGCACTGGGTCGAGCGGAAGGTGGTGAAGTCATGTCGTCCGAGCAGGACCTTCGCCGCTTCATGCATGGCGCCGGTGTCGAGCCGCTTCGGCACCCACCACACCTTTCCCTTGTCGAGCGCGGCCGGCGCGCGGCGGTTGAGGATGCGGTAGAGATAGTGGCGGCCGGTGGCCGAGAAGCGAGCGTCGAAACCGTCCGAGACGACCGTCGCTTTCAGGATGGCGATGCGTGCGCCGGCCGCCTGCAGATGGGCATTGATGGCATCGCGCACCTTGTCGCCTGGCCACGCCTTGGCGAGGTCGACATGCGCCACCTGGGCGGTTGCATGCACGCCGGCATCGGTGCGGCCGGCGGCTCGCAACCTGACCTCTTCGCCGCAGAATTTTTTGATCGCTTGCTCGATCGCCTGCTGCACCGAAGGCTGATCCGCCTGGTGCTGCCAGCCGGCAAACAGGCTGCCGTCATATTCGATGTCGAGGCGAAAACGCGGCATGCCGGGCGGCTATACGCTCTCGCCTAGGCGGCGAGAGCGGTGAAGGCGGAGGCGTAGACCAGCCTGCCTGCCTCAGGTGCGTCGCCCCAGGCCAGCGCCTGTAGCGCCTCGCCCTGGTACTCGCTTTCGAAGTTCTCGGCACGCGCGTGGCTATAGCCGAAACGCCCGTAATAGGTGGGGTCGCCCAGCACCACGGCCAGCGTTTCGCCACCATCCCTGAGGCGGATATGCGCCTCGCGGATCAGCGCCCCGCCAATGCCGCTGCCATGGAACGAAGGCTCCACCGCCAGCGGCGCGAGCGCCACGGCCGCAAAATTCTTGCCGCCATTCTGGACGAACAGCCGCGAAAACAGGATGTGGCCGACCACCTGGCCGTCTTCTTCCGCCACCAGTTCGGCAACGGCGTCGCCACCGGTCACCAGCGCGTCGACCAGCCCGGCCTCCGCCTGCTGGCCGAAAGCGTGTTCCTCGACGAGGCGAATGGCCTCGCGATCCCGCGGCGTCGCCGCGCGTATCGACATCATGCTCATGAGAATTTCATTCCTTTTTCGATCTTGGCCCCGCGCAGGAATTCCGACGCGGCAGCGGGCCTTCCGCCCGCCCGTTGAACTTCGACCAGTCTGATCGCGCCTACTCCACAAGCGACCGTCAGCCGGTCATCGAGAATTCCTCCCGACTCGCCCAAATCTTCCGAAGGCGACAGGCCTTGCGATAGCGTCGAGCGAAGCAGTTTCAGCCGCTCCGGGCGGCCGCCAATTCCTATCTCGGACCAAGCGCCGGGAAAGGGCGACAGGCCACGAATGGTATTGTGAACCTCGCTCGCCGAGCGAGTCCAGTCCACGCGCGTCTCGGATTTATCGATTTTTTTGGCGTAGGTCACCCCTTCCACCGCCTGGTCGGCAAATGTCAGGGTGTTCCTTTCCAGTCCCGCCAGCGCTTCCACCATCAGGGTCGCACCGACACTCATCAACCGATCATGCAGATCGCCGGCTGTCATATCGGGTTCGATGGCGCATTTTTCAACCAGTCCGACCGGACCGGTGTCCAGACCCTCTTCCATGCGCATCACCATCATGCCGCTTTCCAGGTCACCGGCCATGATGGCGCGCTGGATGGGCGCGGCACCACGCCAGCGCGGCAGAAGCGATGCATGGCCGTTGATGCAGCCAAGCCGGGTTGCCTCCAGAACCGCCTTCGGCAGCAGCAGGCCATAGGCGACGACCACGGCGACATCAGCCTGCAGGCCACGGAACGCGGCCTGCTCCGCCTTGCCTTTGAGCGATACCGGGGTCCGCGTTTCGATGCCCAACCGCTCCGCCTCGAGCTGCACCGGTGACGGTGTCAGCTCCAGCCCGCGCCGTCCGGCGGCGCGCGGCGGCTGCGTATAGACGGCGGCGATGTCGTGTCCGGCCTCGGCAATCGCGCGCAACGTCGGCACCGAAAACTTCGGCGTGCCCATGAAGATGACGCGAAGGGGCATGTCCCCTATCCCGCCAGCTTGCCCGGCGCCTTGTCCCTGGCGAGCTTCTTGAATTTCTTCACCACCATGTCGCGCTTCAGTTTCGAGATGTGGTCGATGAACAAGACACCATTGAGGTGGTCGATCTCATGCTGCAGGCAGGTCGCCATCAGGCCCTCGGCCTCCAGTTCCAGCAACTTGCCGTCGCGGTCGAGATACTTGACCCGCACGGAGGCCGGGCGTTCGACCTCGGCGTAATAGTCCGGGATCGACAGGCAGCCTTCCTCATAGACGGAGCGCGCATCGGCGCTCTCCAGGATTTCCGGGTTGATGAAGACCTGCGGCGCCGGCGTCTCGTCTTCCTTGGCCAGATCGATCACCAGCATGCGCAGCGGCTCGCCGACCTGGATTGCCGCCAGCCCGATGCCTGGTGCGTCATACATCGTCGCCAGCATGTCGTCGGCTAATTTGCGCAGGGGCGCGTCGACACGCTCCACCGGATTGGAAACCTGGCGCAGGATGGGGTCGGGAAGGATGATGAGCGGCTTGATCGGCATGGCGTTCCACCTAAGACCTCCAGCGAAAAGCGTCAACCGTTGGGCTTGAGGCTCGTTCACGTTTTGATCTGTGCTATCAGGGCGAATCGTCTATGCTGTCCACATGAATGATCTGAGCACTATCCTTTCGGAGCCCGTCGCCCGGCTTGGCGCCACCACGATCACGCTCGGCCATGCGCTGGCCTTCGGCGCTTTGCTGTTTCTTGGCCTGTTCGTGGCGCTCGTGATCGCGCTGTGGCGGTCGGCCAAGGCGCGCGCTGTGGCGGCCGCGGAAGCCGCCGATCATGCCCGCGACGCCGAGGCACGGATGGCCGGCATTTTGCAATCGCAGGCCGAGATGCAGGGCCGCATGGGTGCCATCGCCGAGGTGTTCGGGGCGCGGCAGGCCGAGCTGACGCAGTCGATCGGCCAGCGCCTCGACGCCATGACCGGTCGTCTCGGCCAGACCATGACCGAGCAGACGAAATCGACGCATGAGAGCCTGGCCAAATTGCAGGAGCGGCTGGCGATCATCGATGTCGCACAGGGCAACATCCAGTCGCTCGCCGGCCAAGTCGTGCAGCTGCAGGCGATCCTCTCCAACAAGCAGACGCGCGGCGCCTTCGGCCAGTCGCGCATGGAGGCGATTGTTGCCGACGGCCTGCCGCACGGCGCCTATGAATTTCAGGCGACGTTGTCGAACGGCAGCCGGCCCGATTGCCTGGTGAAGATGCCGAACGGAGCGCCGTCACTTGCTATCGACGCAAAATTCCCGCTGGAAGCCTGGAACGCCATTCGCGCCGCCGATGGCGCCGATCTGCAGAAGGTCGCCTCGCAGGCCTTCCGCCGCGACATCGAGATCCATGTCCGCGATATCTCGGAAAAATACCTGATCCAGGGCGAGACGCAGGACACCGCCTTCATGTTCGTGCCGTCGGAATCAGTGTTCGCCGAGATCCACGAGAATTTCGAGGCGATCGTCCACAAGGCGCATCGCGCCCGCGTCGTCATCGTCTCGCCATCGCTGCTGATGCTGTCGATCCAGGTCATCCAGGCGATCCTCAAGGACGCCCGCATGCGCGAACAGGCGCATCTGATCCAGGGCGAGGTCATCCGGCTGATGGAGGACGTTGCGCGTGTCGACGAGCGGGTGCGCAAACTGCAGGTCCATTTCGGCCAGTCGGCCAAGGACATCGATGACATCCTGGTCTCGACCTCGAAGGTCACCAAGCGCGGCCAGAAGATCGAGGCACTGGAGTTCGGCGCGCAGCCCGACGGCGACGCCGCCGCGGACGCAGCGTCGCGGGCTCCGGCGGCGCAGGTCGAGCCCGGCCCGCGCGTTGCCGATTCGAAAACCGGACAGCTCAGGCTGAGGGTCGTCGAAGGCGATGATTGAGCCGCGCTACTGCTCCTCTACGGTGGTCATGCCCTGAAATTCAGGCAGCCAGTGCAGCGCCGAGCGGTGCCATTTCTGTTGTGTCGGGATCAAATCCTCGCGTTGCCGCGCGGTACCCGCTCGAATTCCATAGACCTTGGGACCATCTCCGACCGACGTGGCGTAAAGGTGCGAACCGCACTCGGCGCAAAAGGCCTGGGCGCGCTTGGCGCCAGTGGATCCTGTCTTGATATAGACCTTCGGCGTGCCCTTGGTGATCCGGTAATGATCCTCGGGCGCCGGAACCGTCACGCGAAAAGCCGTACCGGTCAGTTGCTGGCAATCCGTGCAGTGGCAGACATTCGTCTTTTCGGGATCGACCTCCGCCTCGTAGGTGATGGCGCCACAATGGCAGCCGCCGTCGATTTTCATCTTCGCTCCTCCAAAGGCTCTTTAATCAATCTTAGCGGGGCAAGACTGTGAGACAATGGCGCAGCGCTAGTCCAGAGCCGGATCGGATGCGGTGTCGATCAGCTTGCGCCGCTTCTCCCAGGTGCCTGATGTCTGCGGCTTGACGAACAGCCGCGTGATCTGCGGCATCTCCTTTTTCAACTTAGCCTCCAGGCGCTCGACGCAGGCTTCGATCTCGGGCGCCGTCAGACGATCCTCGAACTCGATGCTCAGGCCGGCGACGATCTCTGTCGGCCCCATATGGACGGTCAGGACGCCGTTCGCCCGCTGCACCGCCGGATCCTGCTGGGCGATCGCCAGGACCTGTCTCTGCACCTCGAGCGATGCCGGCTCGCCGATCAGCAGGCCCTTGCTTTCGCGTGCCAGGAAGATCGCCGTTGCGCCAAGGATCAGCCCAATGCCGATCGAGGCGGCGCCGTCGAGCTCGGGTATCTCCAGCAGCTCCGCCGCCAGTATGCCGGCGAAAGCGACGATCAGGCCGAGCAGGGCCGCACTGTCCTCGAACAGTACGGTGTAGACGCTCGGATCCTTGCTCGATTGCACGGCTTGCAGCCAGCCCTCCTTGCCCTTCTGCTGGCGAAACGCCTTCAGCGCCACCCACCACGAACTGCCTTCGAACAGGAAGGAAAGACCCAGAACGATGTAGGTCACCTCAGCGTTGGCGACCGGCTCCGGCGCCATGATATGGACCACGCCTTCGTAGAACGACACGCCCGCCCCAAGCGCGAAGACGAGGAGTGCGACGATGAAACTCCAGAAATACAGCTCGCGGGCGTGCCCGAGCGGATGCGTGCGGTCTGCCGGGCGGGCGGCGCGGTGCATGCCGTAGAGCAGAAGGCCGCCATTGCCGGTATCGACCAGCGAGTGCACGCCTTCCGACAGCATTGCCGAACTGCCGGTGAAGAAGGCGGCGCCGAACTTGGTCAGCGCGATGGCGAGATTGCCGGCGAGTGCGGCGTAGATGACTTTCTTTGAGCCGCCATGCCCGGCCATCGTATAGTCCCCGTTCGAGGCACCCAGTCTAACGACCAGACCGCCGAAGCTCCACAAACAACGCGCGAGTAGCCCGATCGTTCAAGACGGCGGCTGCCAAAGAGGTCGCCGGCCAAAGACCGGCGGGCAGGAGACGGCGACTATTCGACGATCTCTTCAGTCCACACCTTGAAGCCGGCGAGCGTGCCCGGCCCGAAAATATGGGTCAGCGGCACGTCGGCGGCGTCGCGGCCGGAGGCGATCAGGATGCGGCCGATGCGCGGCGCGTTGTTGCGCGGGTCGAAGACATGCCAGCGGCCGCCGAGATAGACCTCCATCCAGGCGCAGAAATCCATGCTCGCCCACGGCTTCGGCATGCCGATGTCGCTGATGTAGCCGGTGCAGTAGCGCGTCGGGATGTTGAGTGCCCGGCAGAAGGTGACTGCGAGATGCGCGTAGTCGCGGCAAACACCGCTCTGTTCGCGATAGGCTTCCGCCGCAGTGCGCGTCGGCCGCGCATTGCCGTAATTGAAGACGATATGGTTGTGGACGAAGTCGCAGACCGCCTGCACGCGTGGAATTCCGAGCGGCGTATGCCCAAATAGCCGCCACGCTTCGCTGGCCAGAAGATCGCTCTCGCAGAAACGACTGGGCAGCAGGAACAGCAGCGTGTCCGCCGGCAGGTCACGCACCTCGTGCTGCCAGGCCATCAGGTCGCCCATCTCGAAGGTGCCGGGATCGCGGATCACTGCATCAGTGCCGAAGGTGAAACGCCCGGGCGGCGCGACGAACCGGTTGCACCAGTTGCCGAAACTGTCGCGATAGCTTTCGATCGGCACCGGCGGGTTGGAGGTCAGGAAATCCGGCCGCTCGAGATCGGAGGCACGCGAATAGTGCACATTCAGCATCGCGATGAGCGGCGTTTCCTGAGGAAAGTCGAAGCTCATCTCGCAGCCGATGTGGATTCGCATTGTCGTCCTGACGGCCTGCCTGACGATCACCCGGCGAAGGCACGGGTTGATGCCGCAGTGCGAAGACAACCATGGCACGGACCGCCATGGTTTACGAGCAAATTAGAAACCGGTTGAAAGCGAGCCGCTGACGGCGGCAGCAGTCGCTAACCCCTTGCAGTCGGGCGGTTCTCTTGTTTCACTTCGCTTCCCACATTAGGAGGAACGAATCATGGCTAAAGGTGCGATGAAGGCAGGCAAGGAAGCCCGCAAGCCGAAGAAGGATGCCAAGAAGCCGGTCCCGGCTCCGGCCCTGAAGGCCCCGCCGGTCAAGGCGATGAAGCTCAAGGACAAGTAAGTCCGGTCCATCCGCTTCGGAATAGAACAGCGACCGGCAACGGTGTTGCCGGTCGCTGTTGATCGAGCGCCCGAAATTCCTATGTTGGCGTGGCGGGGACGATCTCGCGCCTCCCCAAAAATCCGGACGGGACGACCCGCCATTGTTTGATTGATCGTCGGACTCCGAAAATCACTTTTCGGTCCGGTGCTCTGATGGAGCGTTGTCGATGTCGTGGATTCTTCTCTTTTTTGCCGGCCTGTTCGAGATCGGCTGGGCAATCGGCCTCAAATACACCGATGGCTTCTCGAAGCTGGTGCCGACCGTGCTGACCGTTGCCTCGATGGTCGTCAGCCTTGCTCTGCTTGGCCTGGCGCTGAAGGCGCTGCCGGTCGGCACCGCCTATGCGGTGTGGACCGGCATCGGTACCGTCGGGACGGCACTGCTCGGCATCTGGCTGCTCGGCGAGCCAGCCACCGCGATCAGGCTGGCCTGCATCGCGCTCATCGTCTGCGGCATCATGGGGCTGAAGTTCGCCGCCTGAGCATAGCGGCGGGCAAACACGTTCAGGGCCGCTGTGAGGCGACCCTGATTCTCGAAGCAGATTGCTTCGTAGCCTGGAGGCTAGCGGGCGGAGAAGCCCGGAGGCGTCCTGCCGGTGCGCTGCTTGCGCGCTGCATAACGCGCATCGCGCTTGGCCTTGCGTTCGGCTTCGTCGGCCAGAAAACGGGCGATGCGCTCGTTCTCTTCGGATTCCCGAATCTTGGCCTCAGCCTGTGCAGCTTCCTCGGCGGCGATACGTGCCGCCTCGGCTGCCGCCTCGCGCTCGGCCTTCTCAACCGCTTCGCGTGCCAGCTTTTCCTGCTTCAGCCGGGCCTTTTCGGCCTCGCGGATTTCGCGAGCCGCGAGGATCGCCTTGCGTTCGGCCTGCCGCGCCAGCACTGCGGGATCATCCGCCGCCGGCTTTGCCTTGAAGCGCTCGAGGAGCGCCTTCTTTGCCTCGTTTGCGGCGTTGCGCCGCTCGAAAACGTCTTTTTCCCTATAGATAGCCAAGTCCACTTCCCTGAAGTCAATTCGCGACGCTTACATACGCGCGAAAATCGAGAGTTCAAGCGCCAAAACGGCATGGCAGCCATGAAATTGTTGGCTGTTGCAGCCGGGAGACGCCTTTTCGGCGAAAACCGACATGCACTGTTCACCGTCCGCCCCTCTGGCGGCGCGGCTGGCGGATGGCTACCTCTAGCCGCAAAACCCAACACCAGGATGACATCAAATGGAACTCGGTCTCTACACCTTCGCCGACGTCAGCCCGCAGCCGGGCCCCGGCGCCATCGGCCCGCATGAGCGGCTGCGCAACCTGATCGAGGAGATCGAACTGGCCGACCAGGTCGGCCTTGACGTCTTCGGCCTTGGCGAGCACCACCGGCCCGATTATGCCGCCTCGGCACCGGTCGTGGCCCTGGCTGCGGCCGCCGAGCGCTCGAAGCGCATCAAGCTGACCAGCGCGGTCACCGTTCTGTCCTCCGACGACCCGGTGCGTGTGTTCCAGCAATTTGCCACGCTCGACCTTCTGTCGGGCGGCCGTGCCGAGATCATGGCCGGGCGTGGCTCGTTCATCGAATCCTTTCCGCTGTTCGGCTACAACCTCGAGGACTATGACGAGCTGTTCGCCGAAAAGCTCGATCTGCTGCTTGCCATCCGCGATAGCGTGAAGGTCACCTGGTCCGGCAATCTGCGTGCGCCGATCAACGATCGCGGCGTGTATCCCCGGCCCTTCCAGGACAGGCTACCGGTCTGGATCGCCATAGGTGGTACGCCGCAATCCGCCGCCCGCGCGGGCGCGCTCGGCCTGCCGCTGGCGCTCGCCATCATCGGCGGCGAGCCGGCGCGCTTCGCGCCGCTGTTCGATCTCTATCGTGAGGCCGCCCAGCGCGCCGGCAACGATCCGGCTGATCTCGCCACCAGCATCAACGTGCACGGCTTCGTCGCCGAGACGACCGAGCAGGCGGCCGACGATTTCTACGGCCCGCAGGCGGAAGTGATGAACCGCATCGGCCGCGAGCGCGGCTGGGGTCCGACATCGCGGGCGCATTTCGATCAATCGTGTGGCTCCAATGGCGCCTTGTTCGTCGGCAGTCCCGAGCTGGTGGCCGAGAAGATCGTCGCCCAGCACAAGATCTTCGGCAATGACCGCTTCCTGCTGCAGATGGCGATCGGCATCATGCCGCATGCCAAGATCATGAAGGCGATCGAACTCTACGGCACCAGGGTGGCGCCGATCGTGCGCAAGGAAACGGCCAAGGCCGCGCCGGCGCTGGCAGCGTCCGTCGCCTGAGCCAACGGCAAGGCCTGCGGGCGCGGGGCCTTGCCAGCTAACGGAACCTTGAAGCCACGCCAGCGTTTTCGGTCGACGGATTGCACCAATTGCGGTGCGCCGTTGAGGGACCATGATGAAGGCCGACCCCGCCGCTTTGGGCGCAGACGTTGCCGAGGTTGAAGACGCGCGCGTCGCGGCTCGCGCCGACACGCATCTGATGCGTTCACTGCTCATCGGCATCTTCCTGTTCATGGCCATCTACGCGCTCTACTTTGCCCGCGCTTTCTTCATGCCGGTCATCCTGGCTTTCCTGCTGGCTCTGACGCTGACGCCCATCGTTCGGCTGCTGCGCAAGCACGGCATCCCCGAAGTGATTTCGGCGACCCTTCTCGTGCTGTTGTCGATCTGCATCCTTGCCAGCGCCGGCTACCTGCTCAGCGGCCCGATCATCGAGCTCATCAACAACACCTCGTCGATCGGCCAGCAGCTCACTGAACGGCTGGCGCAATTGCGGCGACCTTTCGAGAAGATCATGCAGATCTCGCACCAGGTCGAGCAGCTGACCCAGACGTCGCAGGAGCCGGGCATCCAGAAGGTGGCGGTGGCGCAGTCCGGCATGATGTCGGCGGCGGCCAGCAACATCCTGTCGGGGGGAACAAGCCTCACCATCATCTTCGTGTTGTCGCTATTCCTGCTCGCGTCCGGCACGATGTTCTATGAAAAGATCATCCAGTCCTTCGCCCGTCTCAGCGATAAGAAGCGGGCGCTGCGCGTCGTCTATGACGTGGAACGCGAAATCTCGCACTATCTGCTCACCGTCACCATCATCAATGCCGGTCTCGGCGCCGTCATTGGCCTCGGCCTGTGGGCACTCGGCATGCCCAACCCGATGGTCTGGGGCGTCGCTGCCGCCCTGCTCAATTTCCTGCCCTATGTCGGGGCGCTGTTGACCATCGTGCTTGTCGCGGTCATGGCGCTGATCAGCTTCGACACAATCTCCTACGCGCTCTTGGCGCCGGCCTTCGTGCTGTTGTGCGACATCGTCGAAGGCCAGTTCGTCACACCGATGGTGGTCGGTAGGCGCCTCGAGATCAACGCCGTGGCGATCTTCATCGCCATCGCCTTCTGGTCATGGCTGTGGGGCTTCGTCGGCGCGCTGATGGCGGTGCCTCTGCTGGTTGTCATCAAGGTGTTCTGCGATCACTTCGATGGGCTGAGCCACGTCGGCAATTTTCTCGCCGCGCAGCAGACGACCGTCGTCGAGGAGGACGACAGCGCCGACACCGAACCCGCGAAAGGCTGATCAATATTTTTGAATTTGCGGCGTCGCCGGGCGCGTCCTACATGCGATCCTGACACAGGATACCCCTCATGACCGAACTTTCCGTTCTCGACCTGTCGCCGATCATCGAAGGCAGCAATGCCTCGCAGTCGCTGGCCAACTCACTCGATCTTGCCCGCCATGCCGAGCGGCTGGGCTACAAGCGCTTCTGGCTGGCCGAGCATCACAACATGCCGGGGATCGCCAGTGCGGCAACCGCGGTCGTCATTGCCCATGTTGCCGGCGGCACGAAGACCATTCGTGTCGGTGCCGGCGGCATCATGCTGCCCAACCATGCGCCGCTGGTCATTGCCGAGCAGTTCGGCACGCTGGCCGCCTTGCATCCGGGCCGCATCGATCTCGGCATCGGCCGGGCGCCCGGCACCGACATGGGCACGGCCCGCGCCTTGCGTCGCAACCTTGAGGCAGGCGTCGACAATTTCCCGCAGGATGTCGTCGAGCTGATGGGCTATTTCCAGCCGGCCGAGGAAGGCCAGCGCATTCGCGCCGTACCCGGCGAAGGCCAGAACGTGCCAGTCTGGATCCTCGGCTCCAGCCTCTACGGCGCGCAGCTCGCCGCCATGCTCGGCCTGCCCTACGCCTTCGCCTCGCATTTCGCGCCGGCGGAGCTGGATCACGCGCTGGACGTCTACCGCTCGCGCTTCCAGCCGTCGGAACAGCTCGACAAGCCGCATGTCATGCTCGGCCTCAACGTCTTTGCCGCGCCAACCGATGCCGAGGCACGTTTGTTGTTCACCTCGTTGCAGCAGGCTTTCGTCAATCTGCGCACCGGCCGGGCCGGCCGGCTGCCGCCGCCTGTCGAGAACTATGACCGCGATCTCGATCCGATGGCCAAGACCATGCTCGGCCAGGCATTGTCCTGCGCCGTCGTCGGCTCCCCGGAAACGGTCCGGCAAGGCATCGATGCCTTCGTGCGCCGTACCGGTGCCGACGAGCTGATGGTCACCGCGCAGATGTTCGATCATGCGGCGCGGGTGCGGTCGTTCGAGATCCTCGCCGAGGCCCATAAATCATTGTCGCAAGCGGCCTGACAGTCCCGGTGCGAAATACTCCTGGCTTGGAAGGTGGGGTCCGCCTCTGCTAAAGGCAGGCCACCCTTCCGCTAGATCGAGTACCGCCGTGAACAATGACCATGACGCCCGCATGCAATTTGCCATCGATCTGGCGCGTCGGGCAGGCGACCTCGGCCTGAGATATTTTCGCGATCTGGAAAACCTGACCATCGAGAGTAAGGGTCATCAGGACCTGGTCTCGGACGGTGACCGCGAGGTCGAGCTGTTCATACGCGCGGCAATCGCCGCTGACTATCCGCAAGACGGCATCGTCGGCGAGGAACACGCGTCTGTTGTCGGCTCGACAGGCTATGTCTGGGTCATCGACCCTATCGACGGCACCGCCAATTTCGTGCGGGGCATTCCGGCCTGGTGCGTGGTGATCGCCTGCGCCTGGGACGGGGAGGCCGTGGTTGGCGTCATCCATGAGCCGTCGACCGGCGAGACGTTTCACGGCAGGCTAGGCGGCGGCGCCTTCGTCAACGGCCGGCCGATCAGGACCAGTGCGGCCACCAGCATCGAGGAAGGTTCTATCGGGACCGGATTTTCGAACCGCGCCGACACCGAGAATGTCGCCGTGCTGATCCGCAAGCTGTTGGCCGATGGCGGCGTCTTCTTCCGCAATGCGTCCGGCGCGCTGATGCTCGCCTATGTCGCCGCCGGCCGGCTGCTTGGCTATGTCGAAGAGCACATGAACGCCTGGGATTGCCTGGCTGGCATGCTTCTGGTCGAGGAAGCCGGCGGCACGGTGGTGAAACCAGATCCGAAGTCGGTGCTGCAGGACGGAACCCTGGTCATCACGGGCGGCAAGGGCATCTTCCCGAAACTGCACGCGCTTTGTTCGGAAGCGTTCAAGCTCTGAGATACGACGCGTCAGGCGCTCACGCTCTGCGCCATCGCCCCGAGCGGGCGGCATGAATTGCGGATCATCAGCCGGCCCTTGAGCACCAGTTTGCGCGGCGGCGCGTCCCTGTTGCCGGCGAGACGGTCGAGAAGCAGATTGGCCGCCTGTTCGCCGATCGCCTGCACAGGCTGGGCCACCGTGGTCAGTTGCGGCTGGAACACATCGGACCATGGAAAGTCGTCGAAGCAGGCAACCGAAATGTCTTCCGGGCAGGACAGGCCGATATCGCGGATCGCCTTCATGGTGCCGATCACCATAGGGTTGTTGGCGGAAAATATCGCGCTCGGCCGATCGTGCGAGGAAAGCATCTGCATGGTGGCGGTATAGCCGTCGATCTCGTGGAAATTTCCGAAGCGGATCAGCTCCTCCGCGATCGGCAGGCCGGCAACGTGAAGCGCCTCGCGGTATCCCGCCATGCGGTCATGCATCGGCGAAATGTCCGACGTGCCGGTGATGTAACCGATGCGTCGATGGCCAAGGTTGATTAGATAGGTGATGGCGTCGAACACCGCGCGCTGGTTGTCGAGGACCACGGCATCTGTGTCGACGCCCTCGCAGATGCGGTCGAGCAGCACGACCGGCACATTGGCGTCGTCGACGATCCCCTTGAGGATCGCGCCGTCGCCGACGCGCGCCACGATCAGTCCGTCGACCATACGGTCGAGCAGCAGCCTGATCTGGTCGTCCTGGGTGTTCAGGTCCTCGTCCGTGCAGCACAGCATGACGGCATAGCCGGCCCGGTCGAAGGCCTGCTGGATGACCGAGACGACGTCGGTGAAGAACGGGTTGGTGATGTGCGGCACGGTCAGCCCGATGGTGCGGGTCGTGCCCATCTTAAGGCTGCGGGCGATCGCATTGCGCTTGTAGCCGATATCGCGGATCGCCTGTTCGATGCGCTGGCTGAGTTCCGGGCTGACCGTCGCCGTGCCGTTGATCAACGCCGACACGGTGGCGACCGAGACACGCGCCGCCTCAGCCACGTGAAGCATTGTGGGTGCGGTGGATCTGCGCTGTTTTTTTCGCCCTGACGCTGTCATTTTCGAAACGTTTCGTCACCCATTGCTGCCAATACCTACGGAATGCCGCCTTTTTTAGCAAGAATCGAAATGCGTCAAACTTCCGTCACTGGATATCGGCTTGACACGATCGAAACGTTTAGATTAGCGTTTGCGGGAAATTGACGACGACGGAAGGGAGGCCGCCATTGTCATGGAACACGCGAGTTCCCTTTCCCCGGAGCACGATGCGGCGGATCGGTCGGACACCGTTCTGAGCGCCCAGCGTATCTCCAAGAGCTTCGGCGGCATCGCCGCCCTGGTCGATGTCGGCTTCAAGCTGCGACGCGGCGAGGTTCATGCCTTGATGGGCGAGAACGGCGCCGGCAAGTCGACGCTGATGAAGATCCTCTCCGGCGTCTACACCGGCTATGAAGGTACGGTCTGTGTCGATGGCCGCCCCGTCAGCTTCGCCGGCGTGCGCGACGCCGAGGATGCCGGCATCGCCATCATCCACCAGGAGCTCAACCTGGTGCCCGAACTCAGCGTTGCCGACAACATCTTCCTCGGCCGCGAGAAGCTCATCGCCGGGCTGATCGTCGACCGCAAGGCGAGCAGCCGCGCGGCGGCTGCCTTGTTGCAGCGGCTCGGCATCGAACTCGATCCGCAAGCCCGCGTCGGCGCCCTCCGTGTCGGCGAACAGCAACTGGTCGAGATCGCCAAGGCGCTGTCGATGTCGGCACGCATCCTGATCATGGATGAGCCGACCTCGGCGCTATCGCCGGCCGAATGCCAGCGGCTGTTCCGCATCATCCGCCAGCTTGCCGAGAGCGGCGTCGCCATCGTCTACATCTCGCACCGCATCGACGAGGTCATGCATCTGGCCGGCCGCGTCACCGTGTTTCGCGACGGGCGCCATGTGCTGACCGAGCCGATGGCCAGGCTCGACGAAGACGCGATCATTTCGGCGATGGTCGGACGAAACCTGCTCGCTTCCTCCCAGGAAGATCGCCACTCCGGCGGCAAGATCGCGCTTTCGGTCGAAAACCTGTCCCTGTCGAAGCCCGATGCCCATGGCTGGCGCATGGTGATCGACGGCGTCGGCTTCGATCTTGCCGCCGGAGAAATCCTCGGTATTGGCGGGCTTCTGGGTTCGGGCCGCACCGAGATCCTGGAAGCGATCTTCGGCTCGAGCGATGGCCGCACCGGTGGCGAAATCCAGGTCGACGGCCGGCCGGTGGATATCCGTTCGCCTCGCGATGCAAGGCGGCTCGGCATTGCGCTGGTCACCGAGGATCGCAAGACGCAAGGCCTGCATCTGCAGGCGTCGATCACGGACAATGTCGCGCTGCCGCTGGTCGGATCGCTGGCGCGCTTCGGGTTCCGTTCGCTGGCCGGCGAGCAGGGATTGGCGCGGCAGGCGGTCAAGGCGCTCGGCATCCGCTGCCAGGACATCGACCAGCCCGCGGGCACGCTGTCGGGCGGCAACCAGCAGAAGGTCGTCATCGGCAAGTGGCTGGCGACCAGGCCGAGGGTTCTGTTGCTGGACGAGCCGACACGCGGCATCGATGTCGGCGCCAAGCGCGAGATCTACGACCTGATCTTCAAGCTGGCGCGAGATGGTCTCGCTATTGCCGTCATCAGCTCGGAACTGCCGGAGCTGCTGCATCTCTCCGACCGCATCCTGGTGATGGCCGATGGCCGCCAGACAGGCATTCTTTCCCGCGACGCGGCCAGCGAGGAGGCCATCATGCGTCTCGCCGCCCCGCGCCGGACCATATCGAGACCAGCCGCATGACTGCCCTGAAGCTCCTGTCCCGGACCAAGCTTTATTGGGGCCTGATCGCCATCTTCCTCATCGGCGTGCTGGGCTCGCCGATGAGTTCGAAGGGCAACAACATCTTCCTCTCCTACGGCAATCTGCTCGACGTGCTGCGCCAGGTGTCGACCACCGGGCTGATCGCCACCGGCATGACGGCGGTGATCATCACCGGGGGCATCGATCTCTCCGTCGGCTCGCTGATGGCCATCTGCTCGGTGGTCTGCGCCATGCTGCTGACGGTTCCCGGCGTGACGCCGGGCGTCGTGCTGGGCGTGCCGACCGTCGCACTGGTGGCGCTTTGCCTCGGCTTCGTCGTCACCCGCTTCATCTTCCAGAACCTCGCAAAATCCCGTGCCGGCGCCGATCTCGTCCGCGAGATCAGGCTTGACGGCATTCGCGGCCTGGTTACGCCCGCCGTCGTCGGCGTGGTCCTGTGCTGTCTGTCCCTGTGGTACCTGCTGCCGCAGATCGGGTCGAAATTCGGCGTGCTCGGCGTGCTTTTGGTGGCGCCGTGCGTCGGCTTGCTGTTTGGTGCGCTCAACGGCTTCATCATCGTTGCCGGGCGGTTGCAGCCCTTCATCGTCACCCTGGCGATGATGGTGACGGCGCTCGGCATCGCCCGGCTGACCGCCGGCCAGAACAATGCGGTGCTGCCGGTCTATACCGGCTCGAACGCCACCGCCGATTTCGAGATCCTGCGCTCGCTGGTGTTCGGCGTCATCCCGATGCCGGGGCTGTTCTTCCTCGGTGCGATTGTGATCTACGGCGCGGTGCTGCGCTTCACGCCGTTCGGCCGCTATGTCTACGCCATCGGCGGCAATGAGGAGGCGGCGCGGCTTTCGGGTATCGCCGCCGGCCGCGTCAAGATCGCCACCTATGCCATCTCCGGGTTGCTCGCCGGCATCGCCGCTGTGCTCTATGTCGCGCAGTACCGGCAAGGCAAGCCGGATGCCGGCGCCGGCTTGGAGCTCGACGCCATTGCCGCCGTCGTCATCGGCGGCACCAGCCTGATGGGCGGGCGCGGCAGCCTCACCGGCACGTTCTGCGGCGTGCTGATCTTCGGCCTGCTCTCCAACATCCTGCAGCTCCACAACATCAATTCGAACCTTCAGCTGGTGCTGAAGGGGATGATCATCATCGGCACCGTGCTCGTGCAGGAGCGCAATGCCGGTGATCTCCTGGCCTATCTGCGCCTGCCCGGCGGGCAAGCGGCGCACAAGGAAACGGCCGCGGCAAAGCGGCCGTCGCAAGAGACCCCGTCTCTCAATCTCGGAGGAAACAAAAATGAAACGACGTGACATGCTGAAGCTTGCCGCCATGACCGCGGCCCTGCTGACCACCACCGCGCTCACGACCACCGGCAATGCCTTCGCCCAGGACAAGAAGTGGAAGATCGGCTTCTCGCAGGTGACGACCATCGAGCCCTGGCGCGCGCAGTTCAACAAGGACATCCTGGCCGAAGCCGCCAAGCATCCCGAGGTCGAGCTGATCATCACCGACGGTGAGGACAAGACCGAAAAGCAGGTCGCCGATGTCGAGAACCTGATCCGTCAGGAGGTCGACGCGCTGCTGGTGTCGCCGAAGGAATCCGCCGGCCTGACCGGCGTCGTGCAGCAGGCGATCGATGCCAAGATCCCGGTCTTCGTGCTCGACCGCAATGTCGACACCAAGGACTACACGCAGTTCGTCGGCGGCGACAACGCGCTGATCGGCCGCGCGGCCGGCGAATATGCCGTCGAGCTGCTGGGCGGCAAGGGCAAGGCGGCGGGCAACGTCGTCGAGATCTGGGGAGGCATGGGCACCCAGCCGGCGCATGACCGTCATGACGGTTTCCACGAGTTCACCGACAAGGAGCCGGGCATCAAATATCTGCTCGATCAGCAGTCAGGCGACTGGAAGCAGGATCAGGCCTATAATCTGATGGCCAACGCGCTCAAGAGCAACGAGAAGATCGATCTCGTCTACGGCCACAACGACCCGATGGCCTATGGCGCCTATCTTGCCGCCAAGGACGTCGGCCGCGAGAAGGACATCAAGTTCATCGGCATCGACGGCCTGCCCAATGAAGGCGTGCAGATGGTCAACAAGGGCGAGCTGACGGCGACCTTCACCTATGTTACCCCCGGCGCCGAAGGCTTGCGCCAGGCGATCAAGTTCCTCAACGGTGAGAAGGTCGAAAAGACCATCACTCTGCCGACCGAGAAGATCACCAAGGAAAACGCCGCCCAGGTGCTGAAGGACAACGGCCTCTGAGCCAAAACGTCCTGCCGGGTGCTTTTTAGCGCCCGGCAGATCGACCTACGCCAGCTTCGCCAGCAATTTCATGAAGGTGGCGATCTCCTTGGCCGAGAGCGGCGCCAGCGTTTCCTGGGTGATCTCGCGCGCCAGCGGGATCAGGCGCTCGATGGCGTCGCGGCCTGCCGCGGTCAGATTGACCAGCAGCCGCCTTTTGTCGACCTCGTGCTTGGAAAGCTCGACTAGGCCGCGCGCCTTCAGCCGGTCGATGACGCCCTTCACCGTCGCCGCGTCCATGGCGATCAGCGTGCCGAGCTGGTTCTGCGAGGTCTCGCCGACATCGCGCAGCTTGGCCAGCGCCGCGAATTGCGGCGGCGTCAGATCACCGATACGCGCGGCAAAGATCGAGACATGGCGCTGATGCGCCTTGCGCAGGATGAAGCCGACCTGCTCCTGCAAGAGGTAATCCTGGTCGTCAGGCTCTTCGGCCTCGACCAGCTTCAGCAGATTGTCCTCGGCGCTCACCGCAGCCCGTCCCAGGCCTTGATATCCCCAGCGGCCAGGCCGCCCATGCGGTCGTGCACGCGCGGACCGCAGGTCATGGCGAGGCAGAACAGGATTTCGTCGGGGCGTGGGCCATCGCTGATGCCGACTTCCATGGCGTCGAAATGGCTGCGCACATAGGCGGCGTTGATGTGGCCGAGCGGCACGTCGAGTTTTGAACCGAAAGCGCCGACCTTCTTCGCCGACGGCACGATCGCCTTGGCGTCGCCGAGCCGTTCGCGCATGGCGTAGCCGCCGGGCACATGCCAGAGCGCACCGTGCTCCAGCTCACCCGCTGTGCCGACGATGGCGCCCTTGCCGTAGCCGTCGATCTGCTTGACGTCGCCGCCGAGGGCCGCAATCAGCCGGTCGGCGAGCAACAGGCCCAGCGGCTTCAGATCGTCCATGGCGCTCTGCAAGTCCTCGACATAACGCCCGGCGAACGGGTTCTTGACCAGCGCCATGGCGGCGGCGCGGCGGCGCGGCATCTTGGCCAGCGGCCCGCCTTCGTGAAAGATCTCTTCGGTCAGCACCGCGATCTTGCGGATTGGAAACTCAGGCATGGGCAACTTCCTTCCCGGGACTTTTGTTGGGCGCAGCAAGCGCAACCGAGCCACTGATGCGGATCTCACCGCCAAGAAACAGCGCCGATCCGGCAATCAGGCCGCGCCGGCGAAAATCTTCGGCGACGGCAAGACCATTGTCCAGCGCCCGCGCCACTTCGCCAAGTGCAAGCGTGCCGACGCCATGTGTCACCAAGCGCGCGCCGAGATCGCTGTCGGGCGACAGTTCGTGTGCGGGAATGCGCTTGATGGCCGGATTGCCGGGCAGGTCTACCGCGTTGGCAATGAGCGTCGCCGCCGCATCGGCCTCGGCGCCAGTCCGCGCGAGCACGGTGACGGCGTCGGCAATGCCAAGTGAAAAGGAGCGGCCGCGCCAACCGCTGGTGGCGACGCCGCGAACGCCATCTTCCGCGCGGATCGTGATCCGGTCCGCCATGTGGTTGCCGGTGCCGGCAATCGCCAAGCCCATCGACCGGCCCTTTCCGATATGAATTGCGCAGTCGCCGCCATTGTTGACATAGGCGCGCTCGAGCTTGCGACCGGCAAGCAACGCGGCGAGCATTTCGTCGGCTACCGATCCCGCGACTGCGGCCATCGGTGTTATGAAACATTCCGCCAGGGGCATGACGGCTGCTTCCATGCGGCGCGCCGTCGGGCCGTCAAAGGTGCGCGGCGCCAGGAAAAACGCCGGGAGTCGCAATTCGGGGAGCTCCTCGACCAACTCGATCAGGATCGTCTGAAAGCGCGCGACGGCTTGAGTGTAGGCAGCACGACACTCATCCGCCTCGCCAAAGGCCTCGACGATCAGGTCGATCGGCCCGTGGTTGAGATGCAGCCGCTTGCCGTCCTGCAGCCAATGCGTTTGCGGGCCGTCCATCATCCGGTCTCGTTCGACGCAGCGCGGCGCAGTTGCGCCAGTGGTGGCCATGGATTGCTGGCTGCGGCACCGGTGCCGCGGCGCGGATTGAAATATTCGCCACCCTTGGCAACGATATCCTCGACGCTGCGGATCTCTGCCTCGTAGCCCCCGAGCCTGATATAGTCGTCGCGGCGGAGCGTGAATTCGATCGGCGCCACCAGTGCGGGGGTCGGCACATAGCCGAAGGCGCCCTCCGGCACCCTGGTGACATCGACCATCAGCGTGATGCCGCCGCCCGGCCAGACATAGACCGGCGCGCCGCCGACCGTGACATAGGTGGTCAGGCCCTGCACCGATCGCGTGAGGTTGACCGGGTTTTCGGTGACGCCGGCGCGCAGTGAACCGCCGGCACCGCCGATGAACAGCACGGTGCAGAGCGCCGGCTCGCAATTGTCCTCGATCAGCCCGACCGACTTTTGCAGCCGCTCGGGAAACGGTTTTTGGACCGGCTTCAACTCGTCGTCGAGCTCGTAATAGGCGAACTGCTCGCCGGTGGTCGAAACCATCAGCAACGACAGGCCCGGCCGCGCGCCCTTCTTGGCGTTCCATTCGCCGAGGATCGACAGCGGGTCGGAAATGCTGGTGCCGCCCCAGCCCAGCCCGGGTTCAGAGACCTTGAAATAGCGGCCCGGCGTCGAGCGGCGGCCGATGATTTTTATCCCGGTATCCTGCCAGCCGAGTACCTTCCCAGCCTGATGCTCGGAGACGACACCGGTGATGTGGTCGTCGACCACCACCACCTCGTCGACCAAGCCGCGCCATTGCGTGGCGAACATGCCGATGGTGGCCGAACCGCAGCCGACACGCATGCGGTGTTCCTGCTTGCCGTCGATGACAGGCGGTTTGCCGGCTTCGACTATTAGGGTGGCGCCGCCGTCGATAGCCAGTTCCACCGGCTTGCGGTTGCACAGATTGAGCAGCGCGTCGCAGGTCGCGCGGCCTTCGGCCTTGGAGCCGCCGGTCAGATGATGCACACCGCCCAGCGACAGCATCTGCGAGCCATATTCGCCCGTCGTGACATGGCCGATCGCTTCGCCCGCTGCGCGGACTATTGCCGTCTCGGGACCGAGATGCCGGTCGGTGTCGATCTTCACCTTGACGCCACAGTAGGAGAAGATGCCCTCGGTGACGACAGTGACGAGATCGACGCCTTCGACTTCCTGGCTGACGATGAAGGGGGCCGGTTTGTAGTCGGGATAGGTGGTGCCGGCGCCGATGGCGGTGACAAAACGGCGGCCGGTGTTGACCAGTTCGCCGTCCCACGCCTCGCCCTCGGCGATGAACGGCACGATAGCCGCGCCGGTCTCCGCCGCATGGTCGAGGATGGTCAGCGGGTCCATCCGCACGATCCTGCCGCCGACATTGCCGTAGCGGTCGCAGGCACCGGTGCGGCCATCGGCGATGTAGCACATCACCGGACAGGCATCGCAGCGGATCTTCTCCGCCACCTGCTTCTCGCCGGGATCATGCGTCTCGAAGCGCTCGGCAAGCTCGCTCATCGGCGTGCCTCCTTTTCGCGAATGGCGGCGCGGATACGCGTCGGCGTCGCCGGAACCTTGGTGACCAGGACGCCGGTGGCATGGCGGATGGCATTGAGGATCGCCGGCGCCGTCGGGATCAGCACATGCTCTCCCAAACCCTTGGCACCAAAGGGTCCTTCCGGGTCCGAAACCTCTATCAGGATGGTTTCGATCGGCGGCACGTCGCCAATGGTCGGGATGAGATAGTCGTGCAAATTCTCGGTGCGGCCGGGGATGTACTCCTCCATCAGCGCCATGCCGATGCCTTGCGCGATGCCGCCTTCGATCTGGCCTTCGACCAGTAGCGGGTTGATCGCCTTGCCGACATCGTGCGCCGCAGTGATCTTGATCAGCTTCACGGTGCCGAGCTTGAGGTCGACCTCCAGTTCGGCGATCTGCGCGCCATAGCCGTAGACGGCGTAGGGTTTGCCCTGTCCCTTGGCATCGAGCGGCAGCGTCGGCGGATCGTAGGTCTCCTCGGCGCGGAAGACGAAGCCTTCGGCATCCACGTCCAATGTCGCGAGGTCGATGCGGCGGGTGGCTTCGCCTTCGCGGATGACGATAGCCGGGCCGTCGAGTTGCAGGGTTGCGTTTTCGGAAACATTGGCAAAGCGCAGGATCTTTTCGCGCAAGGCGCGGCCGGCCTTCTCGGCCGCCTTGCCGGTGACGAAGGTCTGGCGCGAGGCTGATGTCTTGCCGGCGTCAGGAGTGATGGCCGTATCGGCGCTCTTCAGCCGGAATCTTTCTAGCGGCAGGCCGAGCGCGTCGGCGCAGATCTGGGTGATGACCGTGTTCGAACCCTGGCCGATATCGACGGCGCCCTGGTGCAGGATGACCGTGCCGTCAGCCGCGATGCCGAGCCGGATTGTCGACGGGTTGGGAAGCGAGGTGTTGCCGCAGCCATACCAGCACGACGCGACGCCAACGCCGCGCTTTCTATCCCGATTGGCACTGTTGAAACACTCCGTATCAGCCGTCGCGCGCGCCCAGTACGGCCGCAGCGATTCGAGGCACTCGGCTATGCCGACGCCGGAGTCCAGAAGCTGCCCGGTAACCGTTTCGGAACCGTTACGAAGGCAGTTCTTCAAGCGAAAATCGAGCCGGTCCATGCCGAGCTTGCCGGCCAGCTCGTCATAGAGCGTCTCCTGCATGATCGTCGCCTGCGGCACGCCGAAGCCGCGGAAAGCGCCTGAGATCGGCCCATTTGTGTGGATGGCGCGGCCCTCGGCACGGTAGTTCGGCGTCGCATAGGGGCCGGAGGCATGCACCGGCACGCGGTTGGCGACCGTCGGCCCCCAGCTGGCATAGGCGCCGGTGTTGAAATCGCCTGAGAAGATCATGCCGGTGACAAGGCCATCGGCATCGGCGCAGATGGTCGCTCGCATCACGGCTGGATGGCGCTTGGTGGTCGAAGTCATCGATTCGGTGCGGGTGTAGGCGAGTGCCGCCGGCCGCCCCGTCTTCAGCGCCACAAGGCCGATCAGCGGCTGCAGCGAAACGTCGAGTTTCGAGCCAAAGCCGCCGCCGGTCGCGGTCGGCACGATGCGCACCTTCTCGACGGCAAGGCCGAGCACCTTCGCCGTCTCGTCGCGGTCCATGTAGGGCGCCTGGGTGCAGGCGACGACCACCAGCGTGTCGCCGTCCAGATAAGCATAGCCGGCTTCCGGTTCGATATAGGCGTGCTCGACATAGGAGGTGTCGATGGCGCCGGAGACGGTAAACGCGGCACTGGCAAGAGCCGCTTCCGGGTCTCCGTGTTCGACGAAGCCGGAAGTCAGCAAGTTCGAGAGGCGGTTCTGATGGATCAGCGCCACACCATCGGCTTGCGCTTCGCAAGGCTGGAGCACATGCGGCAATTCGGTCCAGAGAACCGGAAAGTCCGACAGATCGAGATCGAGGATCGCCTCACGCTCGCCGGCGACCAGCGCCACCGCCTCGCCGCGTAGGCGCGCAAACCCTTCGGCCAGCGCCGGCTGGTCGGCGAACGGGCCGATGACGCCGAAACAGTTTTTCCCTGGAATGTCGGCGGCCGTGAAGACACCGGCGATACCGGGATGCGCCTTCGCCCATCCGTCGAGGTCGCCGAAGGCGAAGCTGGCGTGATAGTGCGGCGAGCGGACCACCAGCACGGCCAGCGCATCGGCCGGGAAGGAATCGCCACCGAATTTTTCACCGCCGGTGACCTTCGGCACGCCGTCGAGCCTGACGGGTGAGGAGCCGATCGCATGGCCGGACTGAGGCAAGCGGAAATCGAGGCTTGCCGCCTGCAGGGAGGCATCCATCACCGCCGCGATGATCTTCCGGTAGCCGGTGCAGCGGCACAGAATGCCGCCCAGCGCATCCTGCACTTCGGTCTCGGTCGGACTGGGCTGCTTGTCGAGTAGCGCGGTTGCGGCGACCAGCAGCGCCGGCGTGCAGATGCCGCATTGCGCCGCGCCATGGTCGAGGAACGAGGCCTGCAGCGCCGACAGCCGACCATTGGCGAGGCCTTCGACTGTCGTCACCGAGGTACCAGCGGCGGAAGCCGCCGACATCAGGCAGGCGCAAACGGGATCGCCGTCGACCAGCACCGTGCAGGCGCCGCAGTCACCGGCATCGCAGCCGACCTTGGTGCCGGTCAGCCCCAATTCGTCGCGCAGCACCAGGGAGAGCCGGCGCAGCGGAGGCACATTGACCGAAATGGCGGTGCCATTGACCTCAAAGGCGATGTGGGCGCGCGCAGCGCCGAAGCCAGGCTGGACGTTGCCGAGATCGGGCAGGGCTTTACGCATATCAGGCTGAACTTGGCTCATGCCGCCGCCACCTCGCCGCCAGTCGTCCGCCACCCAGCCGCAAGCACGGCACGGGCAACGATCTCGCGCACCGCATCGAGCCTATACTCGGCGCTGCCGCGCACATCGGCGATCGGCGATAGCTCTTCCATCGGCGCCGCCAGGGCCGCACCGGCGAGTCCGCCGTCCGCAGCCAACCCACGCAGAGCAGTCTCGACGCCAACAAGCCGCTTGGCCACAACCGAGCAGGATCCGGCGGCGACCGCTGCCTCCACAACGATGTCGTTCTTCACGACCAGACGTGCCGCCACCATGGCAATGGAAATGACGAGATAGCGCCGCGCGCCAAGCTTGACGAAAGCCGACGTGCCGATGGCTCTCGGCACGCGGATGGCCGTGACCATCTCACCGGGCAGCAGAGCCGTGCGGCGGTTGCCGAGAATGAAGTCCTGCAAGGGCAGATGCCGGGTCGCCCTCGCTGAACGCAGCTCGACCTCGGCATCGAGGATGAGCAGGCCCGGCACGCCGTCGGCGGCAGGCGACGCGTTGCAGAGATTGCCGGCGACCGAGGCGACGTTCTGGATCTGCGCCGAGCCAACCTCACGCGCCGCCTGTTTCAGTGCGTCGAAGGCTGGCGGCAAGGGATGGCGGATAATGTCGGTCCAAGTCGTGCGCGCACCGATGACGAAGTGGTCGTCCGTCTCCGCAATGCCGCGCAGCGCCGCCAGGCCGTTGATGTCGAGAACATTGTCTCGGAAGGGTTTGCTGCCTTGCGCCGGATAGAAATCGGTGCCGCCGGCAAGGATGCGCCAAGCGCCCTCGCCAAGCAAAGCGAGCGCTTCGTCGACCGAGGTGGGTTTCGCGTAACGGATCACGCTTTGCCTTCCAGAAATGAGGTCTTCCAGAAACCGGTGTTTCGAAAGACTCTGCCGGGCAGCCGGGAAAATTCATTCGTATGCAAATGATATCAAGCCAGCAGGAATTGTCAAAGCCGGAGTTTGCGACGGCTTGATCGGCACGCATTTGTTATGTCCCAGAGGTTGACGCAGCCGGCCATCTGGTCAAGTTTCTGCCTCCGGTCGCGACAGCGGCATTTTTTCACTGGAGCAAGCTCCCAAGACAACCCACAAGGAAGCCCCATGGCCGACGAAGCGCTTGTTGTCATCGACCTGCAGAACGACTTTTGTCCGGGCGGCGCGCTGGCGGTTGCCGGCGGCGACGAGATCGTGCCGCTGGTCAACGATCTGATCCGGCGAACCGACCATGTCGTGCTGACGCAGGACTGGCATCCGGCCGGTCATTCCAGCTTTGCCTCCAGCCATCCGGGTGCGCAGCCTTATACGATGATCGAGATGCCCTATGGCCAGCAGACGCTGTGGCCGGACCATTGCATCCAGGGCAGCCTGGGCTCGGATTTCCACTCCGGCCTCGCCTGGACCAAGGCCGAGCTCGTTATCCGCAAGGGATTTAGGCCTGATATCGACAGCTACTCGGCCTTCTTCGAGAACGACCGCACGACGCAGACCGGCCTTGCCGGCTATCTCCGGGAGCGCGGCATCGACACGCTGACCCTGGTCGGCCTGGCGACCGATTTCTGCGTTGGCTTTTCGGCGCTGGATGCCGTCAGCCAGGGTTTCAAAACCACCGTACGGCTCGATGCATGCCGCGGCATCGATCTCAACGGTTCGCTCGGGGCCATGCTGCAGCGCATGCGCGACGCCGGCGTGACGCTCGAAGACCATTTGTCGGACTGACCGGACAGTGGGGCGCAAGAGGGGCTTTTTGCCGACTGCAGCGGGTGTAATCGCGGGCTCTGCAATCGCCGTTGCGATGCTGTTTCCAACACTGGCACTGGCTGCGGAGGAACACGGCCTGCCCGGCGCTTCGATGTCGCTGTGGTGGGCGCTGCCCTTTGCCGGGTTGCTTTTGTCGATCGCTACCGGTCCCCTGCTCTTCCATCATGTCTGGGAGCACCACTACGGCAAGATCACGGCCCTTTGGGCGGCGCTGGTGATCGTGCCGCTGGCATTAGCCTTCGGTGTCCCCTCGGCGACCGAGGCGGTGCTGCATGCGCTGCTCACCGAATACATGTCCTTCATCATTCTGCTGTTTGCGCTGTTCACCATTTCGGGCGGCATTCTCATTGCCGGCAACATCCACGGTACGCCGCTGGTCAATGCCGGGCTGTTGCTGGTCGGCGCGCTGCTGGCCTCGGTGATCGGCACGACCGGCGCCTCGATGATCCTGATCCGGCCGATCCTGCGCGCCAACGATAACAGGCCGTTCAATGCCCATGTCGTCATCTTCTTCATCTTCCTGGTTTCCAACATCGGGGGCTCGCTGACGCCGCTCGGCGACCCGCCACTGTTCGTCGGCTTCCTGCGCGGCGTCGACTTCTTCTGGACCTTCGCCAACCTCTGGCGCGAGACGCTGTTCGTCGGCGTCGTCGTGCTGGCCGTCTTCCTAGGCATCGACATCGCCCTGCACCAGCGCGAGGCCGGAGCGCCGAAAATCAAGGATCCGACACCGGATACGAAGGTGCGCTTGCGCGGCCTGGCCAACCTTCCGCTGCTAGTGGGCGTGATCGGCGCCATCCTGCTGTCGGCGGCCTGGAGGCCGGGCGTGAGCTTTTCCGTGTTCGGCGTCAGTCTCGAACTGCAGAATCTGGTGCGCGATGCCATCATCCTGGCGCTGGCCCTGCTGTCGCTTCCGCTCTCCTACAAGAGCCACCGGGAAGCCAACGGCTTCAACTGGGGTCCGATATCGGAGGTGGCGAAATTGTTTGCCGGCATCTTCATCTGCATCGTGCCGGTCATCGCCATCCTAAGGGCAAGCCATGAGGGGGCACTGGCGCCACTGGTGTCGCTTGTCAGTTCGCCCTCGGGCGCGCCCAACGATCTCGCCTATTTCTGGCTGACAGGGGCGCTGTCATCCTTCCTCGACAATGCGCCGACCTATCTGGTGTTCTTCGAACTTGCCGGCGGCGACCCACGGCATCTGATGACGGAATTTGCCTCGACGCTGGCGGCGATCTCGGCCGGCGCGGTGTTCATGGGCGCCAACACCTATATCGGCAATGCGCCGAACTTCATGGTCTACGCCATCGCCCGACATCGCGGCGTGAAGATGCCGGGCTTTTTCGGCTATATGGCATGGTCGGGCCTGGTGCTGGTCCCGACATTCCTGATCGCGGGCTTTCTGTTCTTCGGCTGATCAGCCCACGCCGACATAACGGCGAACCGCCGACGGGTCGGCGCGCAATTCCTCGACATCGACCGTCTCGCGATTGCGGCCGTTTTCGATGAAGGCAACGCGGTCGGCGACCGAAAGCACCGCATCGACACGCTGCTCGACCAGGATGGTCGAAACGCCCATGTCTCGCAGCTTCGACACCGTCTCGCGAATCTTGGCGATCATCGACGGCATCAGCCCTTCGGTCGGCTCGTCGAGCAGCAGCACCTGCGGCTCGAGGCACAGCGCGCGCGCCATCGCCAGCATCTGCTGTTCGCCGCCGGACAGCGTGCCGGAGCGTTGCCTTAGCCGCTGGCGCAGCAGCGGAAAGAGGTCGAGCACGCTTTCGCGCGTCGCCTTGCCCTTGCCGCGCGCCATCAGGCCGATCTCGATGTTTTCGGCCACCGTCATCTCGGCGAACAGCCGCCTGCCTTGCGGCACATAGGCGACGCCGGCCTTGGGCACCTCATGCGCCGGCAGTCCTGTCAATTCCTTGCCATCGAGCCTGATCGAGCCGGCGCTTGAGGGAACCAGCCCCATGATGGCCTTCAGCGTCGTCGTCTTGCCGGCGCCATTGCGGCCGAAAAAGCACAGCACCTCGCCCTTGTTCAGCACCAGATCGAGGCCATAGAGCACCTGGACCTCGCCATAGAAGCAGTCGAGCCCCGAGATTGCCAGCGCTTCGGACTTCGTCTTCGTCATGGGGCGGTCCCCAGATAGGCTTCCTGCACCGCCGCGTTCTCGCGGATCGCTTCGGGCGTGCCTTCGGCGAGAATCTTGCCGGCATTGAAAACGGTGATGCGGTCGGCCAGATGCATGACAACAGGCATGTTGTGCTCGATCAAAAGCACGGTGGCGTTTTTGGCGATCTCGCGCACCAGGGTGATGAAATTGTCGATCTCAGAGTCGGCCAGCCCTTGCGTCGGTTCGTCGAGGATCAGCAGGCGCGGCTTCAGCGCCAGGCCCATCGCCACTTCCAGCAGGCGCTGATGGCCGTAGGACAATTGCCCGGCCGGCATGTGGGCGCGATCGGCCAGGCCCGTGCGTTCGAGCGTCGCCATCACCCCGGCCCGCACCGCGCCCTTCGAACGGCCATCGCTCAAAGTCCGCTGCACCGGCAGCGCGACATTGTCGTAGGCGGAGAGATTGGCAAAGACGCTGGTGATCTGGAACGTGTAGGCGATGCCCTGGCGAACCCGGATATAGGCCGGCTGGCCGGTGATGTCGGTGCCGTCGAAGACGATCATGCCGGAAGATGGTGCGATGCGGCCGCTGACCAGGCTGACGAAGGTAGTCTTCCCGGCCCCGTTGGGTCCGATGACGGCGCGAATCTCGCCCGGCATCAGCGCGAAATTGACGTCGTCGACGGCGCGCAGACCGCCAAAGCTGCGCGACAGGCCCTTGGTGGTCAAAAGCGGCATCACGGCAGCCACTCGAGCCAGCGCTGCCTGATGCTGCCCAGAATGCCCTTGGGGAAAAACAGCACCAGAAGGATCAGCGCGATGCCGACAATCAGCAGATAGGCGGAGGTGTAGCCGCTGGTGACGTCGATGACATAGTACATGAACAGCGTGCCGATCAGCGGCCCAAGCGTTGTGGCGGCACCCCCGAGCAGCACCCACAGCAGCGGCAGGATCGAATACTGTACCGAAGCGAAGCTCGATCCGACATAGCCGAACAGCAGCGCATAGGCAGCGCCCGAAGCAGCGCAGATGGTGCCGGAGATCACGACGGCGGCGAGTTTGTTGGAGAAGGTGTCGTAGCCGAGCATTTTCGTCCGCTCCTCGTTCTCGCGGATGGCGACCAGCACGCGGCCATATCTGGAGCGCACGATAGCCAGCGTGACGAGCAACACGATCGAAAATAGCCCCAGCGCTGTCATGTAGCGCACGGTCGGATTGGTGAGCTCAAGCGACGTCGCGCCGAGGCTGAGCACCCGCGCCGGCTGCGGCACGACCATGCCCTGGTCGCCGCCGGTCCATGTCGCGAAATAGAGGATGAGGAGGTAGAATACCTGGGCGAACATCATGGTGACAATCATGAAAGCGACGCCCGTGGTGCGCAGCGCCAGCAGGCCGATCACCATCGCCAGCACAGCGCCGCAGGCAATTCCGCCGAGGAAGGCCAGCGGCACGCTCCAGTCGAACTGGATGACGGCAAGGCCGGCGCCGTAGAGTCCGGCGGCAAAGAACATCGCATGGCCGAGGCTGAGCAGGCCGACATAGCCGAACAGCATGTTGTAGCCCATGGCGAACACCGCCAGCACCATGATGCGGGCGAGCAGGCCATGATAATACTCCGGCAGCAGGAAGCTCAGCACGAAGAGCAGGGCGATGACGCCGAGATGCAGTGCATAGGCCTTTGCCGGCGAAGCTTCGCTCATCGCGATGCCGTCCCGAACAGGCCTTGCGGCCGAAACACCAGCACCATGGCGACGAGCAGCGTGGCGATGATCTTGGCCAAAGTCGGCGAGAAGAACATCGAGATGATGCCATCGGAGAGGCCGATCAGCACGGCGGCGACGACCGTGCCGCGCAGCGAGCCGAGGCCGCCGATGATGACGACGATGAAGGAGAGCAGCAGCGGATCCTGCCCCATCAAATAATGCGCCTGGCTGATCGGCACGATCAGCACCGCGGCAATGGCCGCCAGCATGGCGCCAAGCGCGAAGACGCCGCCATAGACTCGGCCGACGGGGATGCCGAAGGCTTGTGCCGTCTCGCTGTCATACTGCGTGGCACGCATGGTGAGGCCGATCCTGGTGCGCGTCAGCACCAGCCATGTCGCAAGCAGCAGCAGCGCCGAAGCGGCGATAACAGACAATTTGTAGCCGGAGTAACCGAACCACGGCAAAAGGATGCGGTAGCTGAACGGCGGCTCGACGGGCCGTGCCTCCGGACCGTAAAAGGTCAGCGCCAGCTGCTGGATGATGTAGAGCATGCCGATGGTGGCGACGATGGTGGCTTCCGGATTGTAGTTGAGCCGGCGCAGCACCAGCCTTTCGGCGACCAGCGCAATGGCGCCGACGATCAGCGGCGCAATCACCAGCGCCGCCAGGAAGCCGAGCGCCGGATGGCCGCCGATGGCTGTTGTGATCGCCCAGGCGAGCACGGCGCCCAGCATGAAGAACTCGCCATGAGCGACATTGACCACCCGCATGACGCCGAACACCAGCGACAGCCCAAGCGCCGTCAGCGCCAGCACCGCCGAGGTGACGAGGCCTTCGAGGGCAGCGAGGAGGAGGTGGGGTCCGAAGTGCATTCAGGGCGCCCTTACCCTCCCCCTCGTGGGGAGGGTGACCGCGAAGCGGTCGGGTGGGGGGTGGGGCATGGGCCGTCGCGACCCCCACCCCGTCTCATAGGCTTCGCAAAAATGCGAAGCCTATTCGCCGACCCTCCCCACAAGGGGGAGGGTAAGGCGCCTCACAGCGCTTGCGTCGTATAATCTCCTTCGGCCTCGTAAAGCCCGTCCTCGATCTTGGTCTTGTGCACGACCTTCAGCTTGCCGCCTTCGACCTTGGAGATGTTCTGGATGCCAAAACACTGGTGGATCTTGCCGTTGAAGGTTTTCGGTCCCTGCGGATGCTCCGGACCTTCGGCGAATTCGGTCAGCGCCTCGGTCGCCTCGACCAGCTTGGCGCGGTCTTCCGGTCCCTTGTAGCCGGCATCCTCCATCGCCTTCTTGACGACATAAAGCGTCTCCCAGCAGCCGAACATGTGGGCGGCGGTGGAGACGTCCTTGGGGTCGCCGACGGCGGCGCCATTGTCGTCGATGCCAACGGCGGCGCGATAGGCTTTCTGCGCCTCGGAATCATCGGCCTGCGCATAACGCGGCGAGCCTTCCCAGAAATGGCTGCCGTCGAGGAATTCGAGGCCGGGGCTGTTGATGTCGGTGGCCTCGAGCGAATCGATGAAGCCGAACAGTTGCGGCCGGTTGGAGCCGTAGAACTCGCCGAGCTCCTTGACGAAGGTCAGCACGGCCGGGCCGACCATGACGTGGTAGATCACCTCGGTCTCGGCCGGGATCTGCGGGAAATACTTGGTGAAGGACGATTCCGTCGGCGGGATGGCGATCTGCGCGATGACCTCGGCGCCTTGCGCCTTCAATGCCGGCGGCAGGTAGTCGCGATGGTCGTAGCCGAAGGCGAAATCCGGGAAGATCTGCGTCACCTTCTTGCCGGCATTGGCCGCGATCCAAGGCGCCATCGACTGGATCTGGCTCTTCACGTCGGTGATGCCGGGCTGGAAGACATAACGGTTCAGTTTGGTCGAGGCGACGTGGTGGCCTTCGCTGACGACGAAATAGGGCATCTTGTTTTCGCCGGCGGCGGGCGCCGAGCCGATGACGACATGCGAGAACAGCGTGCCGAAGACAATGTCGGTCTTGTGCTGGGTGGCGAACTTGCCGACCACCTCGGCGCCGCGGCCGGGATCGGTGCCGTCATCCTCGATGATCACCTCGACCTGGCGGCCATTGATGCCGCCGGCGGCGTTGATCGCCTTGACCGCGGCAGCGGTGGTCTTCTCGTACCAGCGGCCATAGGCGGCGCCGATGCCGGTGCGGTGCGACTGGAAGCCGATCTTGATCGGCGCCGAACTCTGCGCCTGGGAATAGCGGACGAAGCCGGGGGCAACGGCGAGCCCGGCGCCCGCGGCCAGACCCTTCAGCGTCGTGCGGCGGGTGAGGGTAGTCTTGGAGAGGTCAAAAAATCCGTTCTTGTCAGCCATGTTCGTTCCCCTGTTTTTCAGTCTTGACCAACGATAAGGCGGCTTCGGCATCCTCGCTCAGAGGGATGCAAAAATTGCATGTGTACAAACTAAATCACCAAAGCCTTGGTATGGCAAGCGAGCTTCCCCCACGATATCGCGGCCGCCGTTTTCTCATCCGGCGGTCGGCGTGGCAAGCAACCAGAGGCCGAAGACGGTGTAGGCGATCATCAGCAGGGTAAGCGGGAACTGGCTGAGTGCCGCGCGAGAGGGCTGCGGGTGCAGGCGCCAGGCGAAGCCGTGGGCGACGAGGACGGCGAGCACATGGCCAAGGATGATGGCGCCAGCCTGGACATTCCACAGCCACCACGCCGAGTCCGCCCCGGCAACGATGCCGGCCTCGATCTGCATGTCGGCGGTGCCGAACAGGTTCCAGCCCAGCGCGAACGGATCGGAAAGTGCCGCAAGTGCATACTGGCCGTCGACGAGCAGCGCCGTCAGATAATGCGCGACATGATAGGCGAGCGCGATCGGCACGATCGACCACACCAGCAGGCCTGCGGCCTGGCCGAGGGTGTGATCGCTCCTTGCGAGACACTGGCCGAGCCAGACGGCAAGCAGGAACACCGCCGCCAGCAGCACGAATGTCAGCACGAGCCCGAAAGTGCCGCTGCCGACCACCGCGGTGCGACCGGGAAATTCGAGCGGATTGATGCCGAACAGGCCGAGCCAGAAGAAGGTTTTCGACAGACCGTCGAACGAGACCGACGAGAGGGCCAGCAGCAGGAAGGCGATGCCGCTGGTGGGCAGCGGCTCTGCGGCCAGCAGTTTGGCGCCCGGCCAGCAAAGCGCAAGCCGGTCATGTTCGTTCCGTTCCACGATTGCGAAACGCGCCACCATCGAGAAGAAGACCGTCAGGAATTCGCCGCTGCGGCTCCAGTTTCGATAACCGAACGCCAGCATGGCAAGAAAGCTGAACAGCCAGTAGAGGCCGGCGGCCAAGGCCAGCCGCGCCGGATCGTCGGGCGCCGGATCGATGAGTTCGAACCAGGCGAAGGCGAAGAACAAGATGACAGCCGGCCAGCAGCCGAGCCATCGAGGCAGACGCCATGCCCCTTCGTTGTTTGCGCCCCACAGGCGCGAGACGAGACGCCAAGGGCCAATCCAGGGGTTCAGCCATGACCAGAGATCGCCGAAGACACCTTGCAGCAGCGTGACGCCGGCCCATAGCAGGGTCCAGATCACCAAAGGCAGTGGGTTGGAAAGTGGGTCGCGGCTGCCGAACAAGCCGGCGATGATGAGGAATGCAAAGCCGGCAAAGGATGTCAGGCTGAGGATGGTGCGGAATACGTCGCCAAAAGCGAAGAGCGGCAGGCGCTTGCGCCAGAAACGATCGAGAGACTCCGCCGGCAGCAGCGCCAGGACGAGGAAGCTGACGGCAACGGCAAAGGCGCCGCCGACCAGATAGTAGCCGGTCGGCAGGAGCAGGACGTGGCCGCGATCGGAGGCGTGGGCGAAGGCGGGAGTGGGCAATATGAGCGATGCGGCCGTAAGCAACAAAGCTGACGATAGATGACGGCACTCGACCGCGCCCCCCTCTGTCCTGCCAGACATCTCCCCCACAGGTGGGGAGATTGGCAGTTCGCTAGATCGGCGCTTTTCTTGCGATGTCGAAAATTGGCGAAAGCGGAGATGACATCCAATCTCCTCCCAAGTGGGGGAGATGTCCGGCAGGACAGAGGGGGGCGCGAAGGAACTCATCCTATCCAAGATTGCCATCTTGGCTGGCGTGGCCATCCCTCACACCTTGACCAGTTGCTCCACGCGATCCTTCTCCCCGAAAATCCTGATATACCGCTCGATCTCGTTCTCGTCGCCGGTTGCCTTGGCCGGATTGTCGGAGAGCTTCACGGCCGGCCTTCCATTGGCTTCGGTGACCTTGCAGACCAACGATATGGCGTCGAGGCTGTTGGTTTCCGTCGGCGCGCAGCCTTCGAAATCATTGGTCAGATTGGTGCCCCAGCCGAACGACATGCGCACCTTGCCCTTGAAGTGGCGATAGGTCTCTTCGATCGTTTCGACCTCGAGCCCGTCCGAGAAGATCAGCAATTTCTGCTTGGGATCCTTGCCCTTGTCGCGCCACCAGGACAGGATTTTTTCGCCGCCTTCGATTGGCGGCGCGCTGTCGGGACGAAAGCCCGTCCAGTCGGCCACCCAGTCCGGCGCGTCGCGCAGGAACGAGGCGGTGCCGAAGGCGTCGGGCAGCACGATAAGCAGATTGCCGCCATAGTAGCGCTGCCAGTCCTGCAGCACCTTGTAGGGCGACTGTTTCAGCTCTTTTTCCGAATTGGCAAGCGCGGCGAACACCATCGGCAATTCGTGTGCATTGGTGCCGAGCGCTTCGAGGTCGTTGTCCATAGCCAGAAGCACGTTGGAGGTGCCGGTGAACGCCTCGCCGATACCTTCCTTCAGCGCCTCGACGCACCAGCGCTGCCACAGGAAGGAATGGCGCCGGCGCGTGCCGAAGTCCGAGATGCGGATGCCGGGCAGAGCCTTCAGCCGCTCGGTCTTGGCCCACATCTTGGCCTTGGCGCGGGCATAGAGCACATCGAGCGCGAAAGGCCCGAACGCCCGCATGGCCGCGCGTGAACGCAGCTCATTGATGATCGCCAGCGCCGGGATCTCCCACAGCGTGGTGTACATCCACGGCCCGCTGAAGGTCAGCTCGTACTGGCCGTCGCGCTTCGACAGCTCGTATTCGGGCAGCCTGAAATTCTCCAGCCAGGCGAGGAACTCCGGCTCGAAGATCTGCTTGCGGCCGTAGAAATTGTTACCGCCGAGCCAGATCATCTCCTTCTTGGAGAAGCGCAGGGTACGAGCATGGTCGAGCTGCTCGCGCAGTTCGCCCTCATCGATCTCGTTGGCAAGGCGCACCGAAGTTGTACGGTTGATGAGCGAGAAGGTGGTGTCGACCTTGGGATACATGCCCCAGATCATCTGCAGCATCAAAAGCTTGTAGAAATCCGTATCGAGCAGGCTGCGCACGATCGGATCGAGCTTCCAGGTGTGGTTGTAGACCCGCCGCGCAATATCGGTCTTAGCCATGTCTCAACACCGCCTTCGCTGCCTACGATCCACAACCGCGACAGGCCTCATAGCATCGAATTGGCCAAAGCGCTGCCTGGTTTGAGGCTGGCCCGACAAAAAGAAAACCGTGCATGGGGCCGAAAGACCACTGACGGTCGCCGCGAGCCGCAGGCTGGTGTCAGCTCCCGGTTTTGGCGCCGATGACCCTGAGCGCCGGACGCTTGCGGCGGCTGACGATGCGGCCCGCCACCGGGGCGTCGGCGCGGCCGTCATCCCCGGCCTTCTCGGCAAACAGCCAGTCGACGAACACCTGCACGATCGGCGTCGCTCTCATCTCGTTGCGGCAGACGACATAGAAATCGTCGACCGCCGGCACCGACAGGCTGAACGGCGCGACCAGCATGCCCCTGGCCAGCAGCGCGCTTGCCGTCACCGAGTCGCCCAGCGCCACGCCATGGCCATGCACCGCGGCCTCGGTCGCCATGCGCGCATCGCCAAGGTGATGGCGGCGGCCCCGCTCAAGGTCCAGCGCATCGGCGGCCGCCAGCCAGGTGTGCCATTCGCGGCCGTCGTCGCCATGCAGGAAGACATGGTCGGCAAGGTCCCTGACGCTGCGGATCGGGCGGTTGTTGATCAATGTCGGGCTGACCACGGGAAACAGTTCGAGGCCCGACCATTTGCGCATCCAGCAATCGGCCCAGCTGCCGTCGCCATAATGCACGCAGACGTCGATATGCGGCGCCCGCAGATCCTTGGGATCGTTGGAGGGGACAAGCGTCAGCCTGATATCCGGATATTGCGCCATGAAACTGCCGAGCCGTGGTGTCATCCACAGCAACAGTAGTGCCGGCACGCAGGAGACTGAAAGTGTGCCGCTGCTCGCCGGCCTTGTCATGCGCTGTGTGGCGGCGGCGATGCCGTCGAAGGCGGTCGATACCGCCGGCAGCAGCTCGGCGCCGTGCGGTGTCAGTTTGACCCGCTGGCCGACCCGCTCGAACAGCTTGACGCCGAGCGACTGCTCGAGCGCCTTGATCTGGTGGCTGATGGCGCCGTGCGTGACATTCAGTTCACTCGCCGCTTTGGTCAGCGAGCCATGGCGGGCCGTTGCCTCGAAGGCGCGCAGCGGATTGAGGGGCGGCAGGCGGTTGGTCATGAGCATCCATTGAAGCACGATCCCGAAAAGTGGAGGCCGGTTTTCGGATGAGATCGTGCTAGAGTTGATTGTGAGATTTTCTCACAGAAAACACCCTAACAATATCAATTGATTTTTCAATGCCGCTGCCAGACACTTTGCCCCGGGAACAGCATCAAGACGTCAGGTCAACAGGCAGCCGTTGCAACCACGGCAGGGTTCGAAACGATCGAGCCAAGCGTCGCCGAAGACCGGACTGCTCCAGTCAAGCAGGGAGAACCGGCATGGGTTACGATCGCGGCAAGCTCGATGCGTTGCGTCGCAAATATGGTGAAAGCCATGGCGGCGAAATGTTCGACCCGAAGTTCCGCAAGGTCGCCGACAAGATTTTCTCCAAGACCGGCACGCGGCTCGCGCCCTATTCCGGCATCCCGACCTTCCTCGCCGCACCCTACCGCGAAATATCGGCCGACAATCCGGATTTCGGCGATTTGCAGGTGGCGATGATCGGCGTACCGATGGATCTAGGCGTCACCAACCGGCCGGGCTCGCGCTTCGGGCCAAGGGCACTGCGCGCCATCGAGCGCATCGGTCCCTACAATCACGTGCTGGAATGCGCGCCGACGCATGAACTCAGGGTCGCCGACATCGGTGACACGCCGTTCCGCAGCCGCTACCGGCTGGAGATCAGCCATGAGGACATCGAGCGCCGCACCAACCAGATCGTCGATGCCGGCGTCATCCCGCTTTCGATCGGCGGCGACCATTCGATCAGCCATCCGATCCTGAAGGCCGTCGGCAAGAAGGCGCCGGTCGGGCTGATCCACATCGACGCCCATTGCGACACCAGTGGCCTGTTCGACATGACCAAGTTCCACCATGGCGGACCATTCCGCAACGCGGTGCTCGACGGCGTGCTCGATCCGACGCGTACGATCCAGATCGGCATCCGCGGCTCGGCCGAATATCTGTGGGAATTCACCTACGAGTCCGGCATGACCGTGGTGCATGCCGAAGAGGTCACCGGCCTCGGCATTCCTGCCATCATCGAGAAGGCGCGCAAGATTGTCGGCGACGGCCCGACCTATGTCTCTTTCGACATCGACAGCGTCGATCCGGCCTTCGCGCCCGGCACCGGCACGCCGGAAGTCGGCGGGCTGACGACGCGCGAAGTGCTCGAACTGCTGCGTGGCCTGAAGGGCCTCAACATCGTCGGCGGCGACGTCGTCGAGGTGGCGCCGCAATATGACGCCACCACCAACACGGCGCATGCCGCCGCACAGGTGCTGTTCGAGATACTGAGCCTGATGGTGTTCAGCCCGGCGATAACAGGCAAGGGAGCCTGACGTTCAGAAAGCGAAGGCGGCCGCCGCGCTGGAGCCGGCGGCCGTATCAAACAAACAATGCTTCCAGACAGGGGAATGACAATGACAATCCGCAAGACATTTACATCCATGGCTGCCGTGCTGATGCTTGGCACTGCCGGTTTCGGCCTCGCGATCCAGGCCGCCAGCGCTGATGCGCTGGCGGACATCACCAAGGCCGGCGCCATCAATGTCGGCGTCTTCGCCGATTTCCCGCCCTTCTCCTCGGCCAGCGCCGACATGAGCCTCAAGGGCTACGACATGGACGTCGCGCAATACATTGCCGACACGCTCAAGGTAAAGCTCAATCCCGTCGCCGTCACCGGCCAGAACCGCATCCCGTACCTCAACGACCACCGCGTCGATATCCTGATGAGCGTCGGCTATTCGAAGGAACGTGAGCAGGTCATCGACTTCGCTGCCGCCTACGCGCCTTACTACATCGCCGTGATCGGTCCGGCCGCGATGGCGGTCAAGGGCAAGGAAGACCTTGCCGACAAGTCGATCGCCGTTAACCGCGGCACGCTCGAAGACACCTCGCTTACCGAGGCGGCACCCGCGTCGGCCGACATCAAGCGCTTCGACAACTACAATTCGGTGATCCAGGCCTTTATCTCCGGCCAGACCCAGCTGATGGTCGTCGGCAACGATGTCGGCGCCCAGGTGTTGGCCAAGCAGGACGCGCTGAAGCCGGAGCAGAAATTCCAGCTGCTGACCTCGCCCTCGCATATCGGCCTCAACAAGAATGAGGACGCCCTCAAGAAGGCGGTCAACGATGCCGTCGCCAAGATGCTGGCCGACGGCAAGCTCGACGAAAGCTCCAAGGCCTGGCTGAAGACCCCGCTCAACCCCGACAACCTCAAGGATTGAGTTTCCGTGGCCTTTGCCTGGCTTCCAGGTGCCTTGGGCGACATCGCGCGCGGAGCACTCACGACGATCCTGTTGATCGCCGTGACCACGCTCGCGGGAACGTTCCTTAGCATCCTGGGTGCCGCCGGACGCCGAAACGGCCCGGTGCTCCTCAAGCGGGCAATCGCCTGGTATGTCGAAATCATCCGCAATACGCCGTTCCTGGTGCAGCTGTTCTTCATCTTCTTCGGGCTGCCCAGCCTCGGCATCAGGCTCGATCCGGTGCTGGCCGCCATGCTGGCGATGACGCTCAACATGGCGGCCTACACCATCGAGATCGTCGGCGCCGGGCTTGACGCCGTGCCCGGCGGACAGACGGAAGCAGCGCTGGCGCTGGGCCTGAGGCCACGCCAGGTGTTCGTCAAGATCGTGCTGCCGCAGGCGCTCAAGGTGATCTTTCCGGCGCTGACCAGCCAGATCGTCATCATGATGCTGGAGTCCGCCGTGGTGTCGCAGATCGCGGTGCGTGAGCTGACTTACGAGGCCGACATGCTGCAGGCGCGCACCTTCCGCTCCTTCGAGACCTATTTTGTCGTGACGATGGTCTATCTCGTCCTGTCGATGGCGCTGCGCCGGCTGCTGGTGTCAGGCGGACGCCGCGTCCTGGGGGCTGGCGTGTCATGATCGAATTCACCTTCTGGGACATCGTACGCAACCTTCTGCTCGCCGCCCGCTGGACGGTGCTTTTGTCGCTGGCCGCCTTCATCGGCGGCGGCATCGTCGGCCTGATCGTGTTGTTCTTCAGGATCGCCAAAAACAAATGGAGCCGGCGCGTCGCCTCCGGCTATATCGCCCTGTTCCAGGGGACGCCGCTGTTGATGCAGCTGTTCCTGATGTTCTTCGGCCTGCCGATGCTCGGCCTGCGCATCGAGCCGTGGACGGCGGCGGCGCTCGGCCTCACCTTCTTCGCCAGCGCCTATCTCGCCGAAATCTGGCGCTCCGGCGTCGCGGCGCTGCCATTGGGCCAATGGGACGCCGGCGCCAGCCTCGGCCTGCACTATCTGCAGGAACTGCGGCTGATCATCCTGCCGCAGGCCTTTTCGATCACCCGCGCGCCGACCGTCGGCTTCCTGGTGCAACTGATCAAGTCGACCGCGCTGACCTCGATCATCGGCTTCGAAGAGCTGGTGCGGACCTCCAACGCCATCAACAACGCGACCTTCGAACCGTTCAAGGTCTATGGGCTGGTGGCGCTGATCTTCTTCGTCATGTGTTTTCCGCTGACGCAATATGCGCGGAGGCTGGAGAAGCGGGCGGCGGTGCGCTGAGGCGAAGGCATGGTGTGTTGCCGAACATCGACGGTGACGGCAAGCCGTCCCTGCGGTTAGCGCTCCCTTTGGTGGTTTGATGACGTCGGTGATCGGTCGGCTCCCAAGCCAATTTCCGCCTGCCGAGCGCTCGACGTTATTGCAAAACGTTCAAATTTGAGCTTCCGCACTCACGCTTTGTCGAGAGTATCTCCTGTAATCACTTAAGCAGTCTGCGCCGTAAGTTTTAGCCGTTCTGGATCGCCGTCGGCGACGATGACGACGAAATAGGAGAACACGCAATGACTCGCAATCACGTTGAACGTCTTGGAGAGTTTAGGGAAATCCTGGTCGCGACTCGACGCGAAGGAGTCCGGAACGTGCATCATACTCGCGACGCAATGCGGGCAAGTGGCTTTCAGATCGGGGAAAGCGATGGCTCCAGCTACGGAGCCGAGCTGAAGGCACTCCAAGAGGAAATTGAGGCAGTCGATCGCGCCATCGAAGACGAGAAGCGGTTGGCCTTGGCGCTCGAGAGCGAGGCCCAATCCCGCCGGCCGGCTAAACCGAGAATCGTGAAGGGAACATAGTTCCGCTCTCGGCCCTATTGTGAGACGTTCATTGCCTCTGTGCTAAGCGTCGGCCTACGGCGCTTAGCCAACGTGTCTGCAGGCGCCGCCTAATCAGTCACAATGTTGGGACATAACGGCCGCCGATTTCGGCGGCCGCTTTGCCTTCAATGCCCAAACACATACGGCGGCGCCAACCGATCCCGCCGCAGCCAGCGCGCCAGAAGCAAGGCCGCCACCACGGCCAGCCCCGACGACAGGCCGATCCAGATGCCGACGCCATGCAGGCCGAAATGGAAGGCGAGCAGCACGCCGAGCGGCAGGCCGACGCCCCAATAGCCGATCGCGGCGTAGATCATCGGCACCTTGGTGTCGTGCAGGCCGCGCAGCATGCCGGCGGCCACCGCCTGCGCGCCGTCGAACACCTGGAACAGCGCGGCGAAGGCCAGGAACGACACGGCAAGCGCGATCACCCTGGCATTGGCCGGATTGCTCATGTCGATGAAGGCGCTGATCAGCGGATGCGGCCACAGGATCATCACCAGTCCCATCAGCCCCATGAACGAGACGCCGATGACAAAGGCGGTCCAGCCGGCGCGCGAAACGCCTTGCGGATTGCCTGCACCATGCGCAAGGCCGACGCGTACCGTCACCGACTGGTTGAGGCCGAGCGGCACCATGAAACTGATCGAGGCGATCTGGATGGCGATCGCGTGCGCGGCCAGCGAATCCGCGTCGATCAGGCCCATCAGGAGGGCCGCCGCATTGAAGATCGTGACCTCGAAGGCGAGGAGGCCGGCAATCGGCAGGCCGAGCCGCAACAGGCCCCTGAAGCGCGGCCAGTCGGCGCGCCAGAAGCGCCCGAACAGACGGTAGCGACGGAACTTCTTCTCCAGCATCACCACGACGGCCATGCCGACGAACATCAGTGTGCTGGACAGCGAGGTGGCAAGGCCCGACCCGGCAATGCCCATCGGGGCGACGCCGAGATTGCCGAACATGAACACCCAGTTGAAGAAGACGTTGCAGGCGACGGCGACGAAGACGATGACCAGCGCCCAGCCCGGCCGTTCCAGCGCCGAGATGAACGAGCGCAGCACGATATAGCCGTAGAAGGGCAGCACCGCCCATTCGAGCCAGCGCAGATAGATGCCGGCCTGATGGGCCAGCACCGGATCCTGACCCATGGCCAGCAGAATGGCCTCACCGTGCCAAAGCACGAGCCAGATCGGGATCGAGATCAGGATCGACAGCCACAGGCCCTGGCGAACGGTGCGGCGCAGGTCGCGCACCGAATAGCGGCGGCGGCCGAGCTCGGTGGCGATCATCGGCGATGTCGCCAGCATCAGGCCGAGGCCGAAGATCAACGGCATGAAATAGAGGTTGGCGCCAAGCGCGCCGCTGGCCAGCGTATCGGACCCCAGACGGCCCATCATCATGACGTCGGTGGCTGTCATCGCGGTCTGGCCGAGGTTGGTCAGCACCATCGGCCAGGCGAGCGCCAGTGTCGCCCTGATTTCCTGACGCCAAAGATTTTCCGGCGCGCGAGCGCCGGCTTCGATCGCAGACATTGTTCCGCTCTTTCCAGGTACGGCACGTCGGCAAAGAGCCGGAAGCCGCATGTCAAACGGCAAAACCTTCAGCTTCGCGGCGTTTGCGCCAGCTTTTGTACGAAACGCGACATGAAGGCAAGAGAGGACGGGCGGGAACGGATTGAGCCAGCCGGAACACTCGGACCACCAATACTCGTCGCTGAGGTCCATTTCACATGCGGGCGATGGGCTGCTACGGATTGCATGGACGACGAGGTGCGACGACAGATCCCGGATTCTCCAGGAGGCAGGATGCAGTTCAAGCGCAGGAAGAATCCAGCCGCGATCCCACGGACAGCGCCGTCCTTCGAGCACATCGTCACGGAAGCGAGCGACAGTTTCCTGTGGCGGCTCGACGACTACCCCTGGGAACGCAATGTCTGGAACTTCCATCCGGAATACGAGATCCATTTGCTGCGGAAATCCTCCGGCGTGGTTCTGGTCGGCGATCACATCGGCGAGTTCGGACCGGGCTACCTGACCATCGTCGGTGGCGGGCTGCCGCATGATTGGGTGACCGCGGTGCAGCCGGGAGAGCTGATCGAAGGCCGCGACATTGTCCTGCAGTTCGATGCGCAGCGGCTGCGGGGGTCGGCGGGCCTGTTGCCGGAATTGCGCGAACTGGAACCGTTCCTCGAACGCTCGCTGCGCGGGATGGTCTTTCACGGCCAGACCGCACGGGAAGGCGCCGAGCTGATGGAGCGGATGGGCGAGGTTAGCGGGCTAAGCAGGTTCTGTCTGTTCCTGAACCTCGTCGATCTTCTCGCCAGGACCGACGAATATGAATTGTTGTCGTCCCCGGATTTCTCGCCGGTTCTCGATGCCGCCTCGCTGGACATCATCCAGCGCACGCTGACCTATCTGTTCCAGCATTTCGCCGAGGACCTGAAGCTGCCGGAAGTGGCGGAACTGGCCGGAATGACGGAGAGCACGTTTTCGCGGTTCTTCCAGAAGAACACCGGCAACAGCTTCAGCGACCACCTTGCCAAGCTCAGGCTCTGGCAGGCCTGCAAGCTGCTGGCGGACACCGATATTCCGATCACCGACATCTGTTTCCAGGTCGGCTACATGAACATCTCGAACTTCAACCGAGCGTTCATGCGCAAGCATCGGATGACGCCATCGTCCTATCGACGGCTGTCGCGGCAGCGGCTGACATTGCGCGCATAAGCGTGTCCTAAACCACCGTTTCAAGCGTGATCGATACTCACGTGACAGGCGCTGTATTCGAGTGCCGGCTTTTGCGCTGCACAATGCATAAAAGTACAGGTCTGCTGCAACGGGGCTTCTAGCGTGACCCGCTGCAACACCGCATCTTGGCGATGGGTGGCATGTCACTCGGGCGATGGTGAGGATCGCGCAACCCGAGGACTTCCGCTTTCTGCGAAATGTTCCTGGAGGAGAAAAGATCATGAAACCAGTTCGGCTTGCTGCCTGCCTTGGCGCATCTTTTATGCTTTCCACTACCGTTTCCACCATCGCTTTGGCGCAGGCGCCGGTCTGCTCGGCGCCGGTCAAGGTGCTGGCGCAGCCACGCGACGGCCTGACGCTTCTGGAGGACTCCAAGGACGAGTTCCAGAAGTTGAGCGGCGCCAGCTTTCAGATCGATTATCTCAATGAGAATGACCGCCGGGCGAAATCGCGCGCCGATGCGTCCACCGTCGGCAACTACAACGTCTACTATGTCGACGAAGCCAACGTGGCGCTGTTTGCATCGTCGAAATGGATCGTGCCGCTCACCGACTACTATCCGGCGGACTACGACTACGCCGATTTCGACCCGGGCCGCCAGAAGGTCGCCACCTATGACGGCAAGGTCTGGTTCGCGCCGCTGACCGGCGGCGGCGACCTGATGGTCTACCGCAAGGATATTCTGGAGGCGGCCGGTATCCAGCCGCCGAAGACACTGGACGAACTGATCGCCGACGTGCCGAAGCTGACCAATCCGGACAAGGGCATATATGGCATCGCGCTGCGCGGCGCACGCGGTTCTGGCGCCAATGTCTGGCGCTGGATGCCGTTCTTCAAGGCCTATGGCGGCCAATGGTTCGATGGCGACAAGCCAGCCTTCAACTCGGACGCCGCAGTCAAGGCGACCGAAACCTATCTGAAGCTGTTCAAGGATTCGGCACCTGGCACGCAGACCGGCAGCTGGGATGAATCGACCGGTGCGTTCCTGTCGGGCCAGGTCGCCATCCTCGTTGAATCGACGCCGCTGTCGGGCATGGCGGTCGATCCGAAGACCTCGCAGGTGGTCGGCAAGATCGGCTTCCTGCCGCCGCCGGCGCCGCTCACCGGTGGTGGCTACGGCCATGGCCTCGCCATCGCGGCAAAGGCCAATGCCGACGATGCCTCGAAGAAATGCGCCGGCCTGTTCATCGCCTGGGCGACATCGAAGGAAAACGAGAAGCGCCGGCTCGACGCCCACCAGTTCGGCGAGCTGAACCGCACCAGCATCCTGTCCAGCAAGGAATTTGCCGACATCTACGGCGCCGATCTCGGTCAGGCGCTGGCCGAGACAGGCAAGGTCACGGCGGTCAATTTCTGGCAGGATCCGCGCTGGCCGGATCTTGGCGACCGCTGGGGGATCATCCTCGAGGAACTGGTCACCGGCACCCGCACCGACATCAAGGGCGGCCTCACCGAGCTTGAAGCGTATGCCAACGAGCTGATGAAGAAATAAGCCATCCTCCGCCTGCGGCGCGCGGTCCGCGGCATTCGGGCGAATGCCGGGGCTTGTACGCCGCAGGCCTCCCTTTCTCACCACCGCTGTTTGAGCCAGACATCGCGCAAAAGGCCCAGCCATGTTCAATCGCTCGAGACGCAGCCAGGGATAGACAGATGCCCCGACGCTCATCCTTGCCGGTCACCTTCGTCGTGCCGACGCTTGTCATTCTCTTGATCCTGTCGATGGTGCCGACGCTCTATGCGATCGTCATCGCCCTGCAGAACCGCGAGCTCTCCTCGACTGCCTATTCCTATGTCTGGTTCTCGAATTTCGTCGACCTGTTCTTCGACCGTCGCTTTCTCAATGCCGTCTGGGTGTCGGTGAAGTGGGAGGTCGTCACCGTCGTCGCGACGATGGCCGTGGCGATCGGACTGGGCGTGTTGATGTTCGAAGTCGCGTCGCCGCGCCTGCGCAACATCTACTGCCTGCTGTTCATCATCCCGGTTCTGCTGCCGCGCGTCTCGGCGGCCTTTGTCTGGAAGTTCGCCTACCATCCGCTCTACGGCATCGCCACCTACCCCTATCGGCTGCTGACCGGCGGGCTGATCTTCGACCCGCTGTCCAAGCCGGCGACGGCATTGTTTGCTGTCGCGTCTGTCGATGTCTGGCAATGGGGGCTGTTCTTCGCCGTCATCGTGTTGAAGCTGCTGGAGACCTTGCCGCCGCAGCCGATCGAGGCAGCGCGGCTCGATCACGCCAGGCGCTGGCAGATCCATGCCTACGTCACCTTGCCGATGCTGAAGGCGCCGCTCATCAGCCTGATGTTCGTCAAGATGATCGAGTCGCTGCGCTCCTTTGACCTGATCTATGTGATGACCCGCGGCGGACCGGGCGTGGCGACCGAAACGCTCGACATGTACGCGTTCTCGCAAGGCTTCATCGAGTCCGGCAAGGTGTCCTATGCCTCGGCGATGGCCGTGCTGATGATGATCGCCACCGTCATCACCTTCACCATGCTGTGGAAGCGGGTGCAGGCATGAGACCATATCGCATGAGACTGGGCCGCCTGATCGGCAAGACCGTGCTGGCATTTGCCGGCTTCATGGCCGTGTTTCCGCTGCTGTGGACGGCGCTCAATTCGCTGAAGAACAATGTCGACATCATCACCCGCGTTCCGCGTGTGGTGTTCACGCCGACGCTGGCCAACATCAGCTACATCATCGGCCGTGACAGCGTCATGACCGGCCTCTACAACTCGGTGATCGCCTGTGGCGTCGCGGTGCTGATCGGCGTGGTTCTTGGCCTGCCTGCCGCTTATGCGGTGGCGCGCTATCCCAACCGCTGGGCCGGCGACATCCAGTTCTTCGTGCTCTCGCTGCGCTTCCTGCCGCCGGTGGCGGTGGCCATCCCGCTGATGGTGATCTGGCTGCAGCTCGGGCTCTATGACACGCTCACCGCGCTGATCGTCACCTATTCGCTGCTCACCATCTCGGTGATCATGTGGCTGGCCATACCCGCCTTCCAGGCCGTGCCGAAGGAGGTCGAGGAAGCCGCCTTCGTCGATGGCTATGGCGCCTATTCGGTGTTCTGGCGGATCGCACTGCCGGTCGCCGCTCGCTCGCTGATCGGTGCGGTCGCCTTCAGTTTCGTGCTGGTCTGGAACGAGTTCCTGATCGCGCTGATGCTGTCCAGCTCCAACGCCAAGACCTTGCCGATCGTCGCCTCGGAACTGTCCCAGCAAGGCATGAACGTGCCGTGGGGCATCCTGAACGCCTCGGTCGTGCTTTTGTCGCTGCCACCCCTTTTGTTTCTCGGCGTGCTCAGCGGTTTCCTGAATTCCGTTTTCCGGCAGAAAAAGACTTGAGGTGAGGACGACACGATGCGGGCTTTGGTTCTTGAGAAAAAGGGCGAGCTGGCCCTGCGCGAGATTGCGTTGCCGCTCGACGTCGGGCCGGACGACGTCAGGATCGCCATCCACACGGTCGGTGTCTGCGGCAGCGACGTGCACTATTACACCCATGGCGCCATCGGCAGTTACGTCGTGCGCGCGCCGATGGTGCTTGGCCACGAAGCGTCCGGAACGATCGTCGAAATTGGCGCCAATGTCAGGACGCTGAAGGTCGGGGATCGCGTCTGCATGGAGCCGGGCGTGCCGAACCTGTCGTCGCGGGCAACAAAACTCGGCATCTACAATGTCGACCCCGACGTGAGCTTCTGGGCGACGCCGCCGGTTCATGGCATTCTTGCGCCGCAAGCCGTGCATCCGGCGGCGTTCACCTACCGGCTGCCGGACAACGTCTCCTTTGCCGAAGGGGCGATGGTCGAACCGTTTGCCATCGGCATGCAGGCGGCGGCCCGCGCACGCATCGTTCCGGGCGACGTGGCGGTCGTCGTCGGCTGCGGCCCGATCGGCATCATGATCGCGCTGGCAGCCCTTGCCGGCGGCTGTTCGAAGGTGCTGATCTCCGATTTCTCCGCGCCGAAGCTCGAAATTGCGGCGCGCTATCCGGGCATCGTCCCGGTCAACATCGGCGAGCAGTCGCTGGTCGATGCGGTGGCGGAGGCGACCGACAATTGGGGGGCCGATATCGTCTTCGAGGCCAGCGGCAGCCCGAAGGCATTCGCCAACCTGTTCGATGTCGTACGCCCCGGCGGTGCGGTGGTCCTCGTTGGCTTGCCGGTCGAACCGGTGGCGCTCAACGTGCCGGCGGCCATATCGAAGGAAGTGCGCATCGAGACGGTGTTCCGCTACGCCAACATCTTCGACCGCGCACTGCAACTGATCGCGTCAGGCAAGGTTGACCTCAATCCGCTGATCACCGGCACCTATCCCTTCAACGACAGCATCAAGGCGTTTGAGCGGGCGGCCTCGGGCAAGCCGGAAGATGTCAAGCTGCAGATCCTGATTTCGAGCGAGAAGGGCTGACTGATCATGTCCGCGATTACCTGCTCCAATGTCGAAAAATCGTATGGCGCCACGACCGTCATCCGCGACCTGAACCTCGCCATCGAGGAACATGAATTCGTCGTCTTTCTCGGTCCTTCCGGGTGCGGCAAGTCGACCTTGTTGCGCATGCTGGCGGGGCTGGAAGACATCAGCGGCGGTGAGGTCTCGATCGGTGGCAAGGTCGTGAATGACCTCGATCCGGGCGACCGCGGCATTGCCATGGTGTTCCAGAACTACGCGCTCTACCCGCATATGACGATCTTCGACAACATTGCCTTCGGCCTGAAGCGGCAGAAGGTGGCGAAGGCCGAGATACAAAAACGCGTCGAGGCGGTTTCGAAGACGCTGGGGCTCGATCCCTATCTCGGCCGCAAGCCGGCGGAACTGTCCGGCGGCCAGCAGCAGCGCGTGGCTATTGCCCGCGCCATGATCAAGACGCCGAAGGTGTTCCTGTTCGACGAGCCGCTGTCCAATCTGGATGCCAAGCTGCGCAATCACATGCGTATCGAGATCGCCCGGCTGCACCAGTCGTTGAAGACCACCACCGTCTATGTCACTCACGACCAGTTGGAGGCGATGACGCTTGCCGATCGCATAGTGCTGCTGCGCGACGGCAGGATCGAGCAGATCGGCTCACCGGCGGAAATCTACGAGCGGCCGGGCAATCTGTTCGTCGCCGGGTTCATCGGGACGCCGAACATGAATTTCATCGACGTGGCCGTCGGGCGCAAGGAAAGCCGCTGGACCCTGACGAGCGCCGGCGCGGTCTTTTCGATCGACGGCTCGCGCTTCAATCTTCAACACGTCGATCGGGCGGTGCTTGGCATCAGGCCTCCGGATCTGAAGACCGCTGGCACCGATGCTGGCCAGAGCGTTCTGGAGGGCACGGCCGATCTCATCGAGTTTCATGGCAACGATGCGCTGGTGATCTTCGGTTCCGGCGGCAAGGAGATCAGCGCGCTGGTGCCAACGCGCGAATGCCCCGCCGTCAACAGCCATGTCCGCTATGCGGTCGACGAACAAAGCCTTCATCTGTTCGATGCCAAGTCGGGCGTATCCTTGCTGAGGCAGTAGCTCTACTTTATCGCGTCCAGCATCTGTCGCTGGCGGTGCATCTCGAGGAAGATCTTGTAATCGCGGTCGAAACGCCCTGTCGACTTCGGGTTCGACGCGCGCGTCCTGCCGCCTTGCTGCATGGCAAGGCAGGCTGCATTGAGGTCGGGAAACAGCCCGGCCGCGGTGGCGGCAATCATGCCGGTGCCGAGCAGCACCGCCTCGTCGGCCAGCGGCTCGATCACCGTGCAGCCGGTGGCGTCGGCGTAGAGCTCCATCAACAGCGGGTTCTTGGTGTGGCCGCCGGTGACATGCAGCGTGTCGATCAGGTAGCCATTCTCGTTCAGCGCCTCCAGCACATGGCGCACGCCGAGGGCGATGCCGACGGCGGTGCGCCAATAGAGCTTGCACAGGCTGTCGAAGGAGGAGTCCAGCGTCAGCCCGCTGACGACGCCGACGGCATGCGGATCGGCGAGCGGCGAACGGTTGCCGTGGAAATCCGGCAGCACATGCAGCCTTGCGGCAAGATTCTCACCCTCGATAGCGCGCAGTTCGGCGACACGCCTGGCGATCCTCGCATGCATGGCGGCATCCGGCTCGCCTCCGGCGCCGTGCCAGCGGATGATGTGGTCGAGCAGGGCGCCGGTTGCCGACTGGCCGCCTTCCGACAGCCATAGCTTCGGCAGCGCCGCGCCGTAATAAGGGCCCCAGACGCCCGCGAAAGGCTGCGGATCGGGCGACATCGCCATGACGCAGCTCGACGTGCCGGCGATCAGCGCCAGGTGGCGGCCGATATCCTTCTCGTCGCCGGCAAAGCCGCCGAGAACGCCAAGCGCGCCGGCATAGGCATCGATAACGCCGGCGCCGACGCGGCATTTTTCGCTCAGCCCAAGCTCGATCGCCGCTTGCGCTGTCAGGCGGCCGATATCGGCGCCAACCGGGCTGGCCCTCTCGGGGAGATTGCCATGCGCGAAAAGATCGTCGAGGCCGACGAGATCGAAGAAGTCACGCCGCCAGCCGGTCTCTTCATGCGCCAGATAGGTCCATTTGGCGGTCAGCGTGCATTGCGAACGAGCCAGCGAGCCTGTCGCTTGCCAGGTCAGGAAATCGGTAAGGTCAAATAGATAGCCGGCTTCATTCCAGATCTTGGGCAGGTTGCGCTTCAACCACATGAGCTTCGGCGTGACCATTTCCGGTGACATGACGCCGCCGATGTAATTCAGCACGGCGTGGCCGCTTGCCGTGCATTCATCAGCCTCGGTAATGGCGCGATGGTCGAGCCAGACGATGGTGTCCCAGCGCCTGTCGCCGGTGACCGAGATACTGAGCTGGCCGCCTTGCCGGTCGCGCACCACCAGCGAACAGGTGGCGTCGAAGGAGATGCCGACGACATCCTCGGCTGCGACGCCGGCCTTTTCGCGGGCAGTGCGCACGGCGGCGCAGACAGCCGACCAGATATCGCGCGAATCATGCTCGGCGTGATCGGGCTTCGGCTGGTTCATGACGATCGGCCGCTCGGCGCGACCGAGCAAGGTGCCACTGGTGTCGAGAATGCCCGCGCGAGCGCTCCCGGTGCCGACATCGACCGCGCAAACGAACTGTTTCGTCAAGATGCTCTAACTCTCGCTCCCAGGCTTGCAATCAGATCAGGCAATTGCAGCATGTCGGCGAATATAAAGTCCGGTTCACTCGACGCAAGCCGCGCTTTCAAGGTCGGGTTGCCGGCATGCGAGCCGCCGGTGAAGGCTAGCACGCGCATGCCCGCGGCTCGCGCAGCCGTGATGCCGGCCGGGCTGTCCTCGACGACGAGGCATTTGCGCGGATGGGCTCGCATGCTGGCGGCGGCATGCAGGAACAGATCGGGCGCCGGCTTGCCGCGCGGCACCATGGCGGCGCTGAACAGATGCGGCTCCATTAGCCCAAGCAATCCGGTGACCTCGAGCGCATAACGGATGCGGTCGAGCGTGCCCGAGGACGCGACGCAGAACGGCAGCCCAAGCCTTGGCAGCATCTCCTTGACGCCTGGGATTGGCTTCAGCTCTTCGCGAAACCTGCGCATCAGCTCGACCCGCATGTCGGTCAGATGGCTGTCGGTGATATCAAGCCCGAAGTCGCGGCCGAGGATCTCGCGCACGCTTTTCATGCTCTTGCCGAGGAAATGCTCGTAGGCGGCGTCCTCACTGACGCTGCCGCCGGCCAGCATGATCATGCCGAGCAGCGCCGAGACGGAGATTGCCTCGCTGTCGACCAGCACGCCATCGCAGTCGAAGATGACCAGTTCAGGCGTCATGGCGGAGAATGGCTCTCAGAGCTTGCCGGCGAGGTAGCGCGTCAGCGTGGCGCGCGTGCCGTTCGTCCACAGCACGTCGAGCGTATGGGCGAAGGCCTCGACGAACGCCGTCGCTCGGCCGACATCGCCATAGATGTCCTCCATGGCAAGCCAGGCGGCCGGCGCATCCTTTGCCGCTTCTGCCGTTACCTGCAACCGGTCCCAGCTCGGGTCGTTGGGCTCGATGACGGCGCCGCTGTCCGTCGTGCCGAAGCAGTAGCGGCACCAGAGCGCCGATTCCAGCGCCAGGCCGGCGACGCCCTTTCCGGCTTTCAGGCGATCGGCGATGGTCGGAATGATGAACTTCGGCTGGCGGTTGGAACCGTCGAGGCAGAGCCGGCGCACCGTGTCGCCGATCTTAGGGTTGGAAAAGCGGCTCTCGATGAGCTGGTAATAGTCTTCCAGAACCGTGTCCGGCACCGGCGGCACAGTCGGAATGATCTCGTCTTGTTCGAGCTTGGCCAGAAAGCCGCTCACCAACGGCTCCTGCATCGCCTCGTGGACGAAATGGATGTCCATCAGGCCGGCCGGATAGGCGATTGCTGCATGGCCGCCATTGAGGATACGGATCTTCATCAGTTCGTAGGGGGCAACGTCCTTGACGAACTGCACCCCGACCTTTTCCAGTGGCGGACGGCCATCGGTGAAATGGTCTTCCAGCACCCATTGCCGGAACGGCTCGCAGAACACCGGCCAATTGTCCTCGAGGCCAAAATCCTTGGCCAGGATGCCGCGTTCGCGGTCGGTGGTGGCCGGCGTGATGCGGTCGACCATGCCGTTCGGAAAGGCGACATGCTCGCTGACCCAGTTTGCCAGATCCTCGTCGATCAGACGCGCCAGCCCAATGACGCCGTCGGAGGTGACATGGCCATTGTGAGGGATGTTGTCGCACGACATCACCGTGAACGGCACGGTGCCCTCGTCACGACGGCGCACGAGCCCGGCAAGGATGATGCCGAACACGGTCTTCGGTGTGGCGCCCGGTTGGGCGTCGGCGACGATGTCGGGATGGGTCGGATTGAACACGCCGGAGGCCGGGTCGATGAAATAACCGCCTTCGGTGATGGTCAACGAAACGATCTTGATCGCCGGGTCGGCAAGCCGTTCGATGATGCCGGCCGCGTCGCCCGGCATCAGGAAGTCAATCATGGCGCCGGTCACGCGGGCGCTCATATGGCCGCTGTCCTGCTCGACCACGGTGGTCAGCCAGTCCTGCTCTTCCAGCTTGGCGCGGCCGATCGTCTCACCCTCGAACACGCCGGCGCCCACCAGCGCCCAGTCGTGGCCGATGCCCGCATTGAACAAATCGTCGAGATAGACGGCCTGGTGCGAGCGATGGAAATTGCCGACTCCGAAATGCACGATCCCGGCCTTGAGCGTCGAGCGGTCATACTTCGGACCTGCGACCTCAGTGGGTAGCCTGGAGAGGTTTGAGGACGAGAGTTTCACGGTCATCTGTTTTACCCTTTGGCCGGGCTTCGGCCTTCGTTACGCCCTCTCCCCGTCTTTGCGCGGAGAGGCTAAGGGGTGGCACTTCTTGAGGTCGATAAGGCCTCTGATGTCGACCTCTGCTCCCCGCGGAGGGACGAGGAGCAGAGGCCGTTCCCCGCCCTCAACTCATCCACTGGCCGCCATCGACATTGTAGGTCTGGGCGACGATGTATTCGGCGTCGCTGCTGGCGAGAAAAACCGCCATGCCGGCGAGATCCTCCGGCTTGCCCATACGGCCATAGGGCACCGCCTCGCCAACCAGTCGCTTCTTCTCGCCCTTCGGTCGGTTCTCATATTTGGCGAACAGCGCGTCGACTTGATCCCACATGTCGCTGTCGACGACTCCGGGCGCGATACCGTTGACGTTGATGCGATGCTTGATCAGATCGAGCCCCGCCGACTGGGTCAGCGAGATGACGGCGGCCTTGGTGGCGCAATAGACACCAACCAGTGGCTCGCCGCGCCGACCGGCCTGGCTCGCCATGTTGATGATCCTGCCGCCCTTGCCGCGCGCGATCATTGAGCGGGCCGCCGCCTGCAGCATGAACAGCGTGCCGGCGACATTGACGGAAAACAATTTGTCGTAGCTTGCCTTGGTGATCTCGACGATCGGTGCCAGATCGAACAGAGCGGCGTTGTTGATCAGGATATCGAGGCCACCGGTCTTCGTCTCCACCGCTTTCACCGCTGCCTCGATCGAGGCGAGGTCGGTGACGTCGAGCTTGACCGCATAGGCCTTGCCACCGATCTCGGCGGCCGTCTTCTGCGCCGCCTCGAGATTGATGTCGGCGATGGCGACGGTGGCGCCTTCTCCGGCATAAGCCTCGGCGAAAGCTCTGCCGATGCCTCGGGCCGAACCCGTGATCAGCGCGGATTTGCCAGCCAGTCGCATGCTCAGATTGCCTTTCCGTCGGCACCGAAGCGATGCAGCTTGGCCTTGTCGGGCGTCAGATAGATGGTGTCGCCATGATGGACCGCGAGTTCGCCGTCAGCGCGCACCGTCAACGGACCGACGCCATCGGCCTGGACATGCAGGAAGGTGTCGGAGCCGAGGTGTTCGGCGACGCCGACGGTGGCTTTCCATTCGCCCGCCGTGGTCGAGATTTCGAGATGCTCGGGGCGGATGCCGATCGTCTTGGCGCTGTATTTGGCAGCCGGCGCGCCTTCGATCAGGTTCATCTTCGGCGAGCCGATGAAGCCGGCGACGAACAGGTTCTTCGGCGTCTTGTAGAGTTCCATCGGCGAGCCGACCTGCTCGATGTTGCCGGCGTTCAGCACGACGATCTTGTCGGCCATGGTCATGGCTTCGACCTGATCGTGGGTGACATAGATCATGGTCGTCTTGAGCTGATGATGCAGCTCGCTGATCTCCAGCCTCATCGTGCCGCGAAGTGCTGCGTCGAGGTTGGATAGCGGTTCATCGAACAGGAAGGCGGTCGGCTGGCGCACAATGGCACGGCCGATGGCAACGCGCTGGCGCTGGCCGCCGGAAAGCTGGCCGGGCCGGCGTTCGAGATAGTTGGTCAGGTTGAGCACGCGCGCTGCGTCTCCCACCTTCCTGTCGATGGTCGCCTTGTCTTCGCCGGCCATCTTCAGCGGGAAGCCGATGTTCTTGGCCACCGTCATATGCGGATAGAGCGCGTAGGACTGGAACACCATGGCCAGCTTGCGCTTGGCCGGTGCCTCGCCGGTGACGTCGCGGCCGTCGATGTTGATGGAACCGCCGCTGGTGTCCTCGAGGCCGGCGATCAGCCGCAGCAGCGTTGACTTGCCGCAACCCGACGGCCCGACGAAGACGACGAACTCGCCATTCTCGATCACCAGGTCGAGACCGGGGATGATGGACGTCGCTCCGAAGGATTTGGAGACGTTCTTGAGCGTGATGTTTCCCATGGTTTCCTCCCCGAGGGGTTCTTTTCGCCGATTGCTTCGGGCAAATTCCGTTACTTCACCGCACCGAATGTCAGGCCACGCACCAGCTGCTTCTGGCTGAACCAGCCCATGATCAGGATCGGCGCGATGGCCAGTGTCGAGGCAGCCGAAAGCTTGGCCCAGAACAGGCCTTGCGGGCTGGAGAACGAGCTGATGAAGGCGGTCAAGGGTGCTGCTTCCGTGGTCGTCAGCCGGATCGTCCAGAACGCCTCGTTCCAGGCCAGGATGATGTTGAGCAGCATCGTCGAGGCGATGCCCGGCACCGCCATCGGCGTCAGCACATAGACGATCTCGTTCCACAGCGATGCGCCGTCCATGCGCGCCGCTTCCAGGATCTCGCCCGGGATTTCGCGGAAGTAGGTGTAGAGCATCCACACCACGATCGGCAGGTTGATCAGCATCAGCATGATCATCAGGCCGATGCGGCTGTCGAGCAGTCCTGTGTCGCGGAAGATCAGGTAGATGGGGAACAGCACGGCGACCGCCGGCATCATCTTGGTGGACAGCATCCACATCAATATGTCCTTGGTTCGCTTGGTCGGCGAGAAGGCCATCGACCATGCCGCCGGTATGGCGACGAGCAGGGCCAGGATGGTCGAGCCGACCGAGAGCAGCACCGAGTTGAAGAAGAACTTGAAGTAGCCGCTCTGCGCCTGGACCTCGGAATAGCTCTCAAACGTCCCCGACGGGATGATGCTGAAACCCTGGATGGCTTCCTGCTCCGACTTGAACGAGGTGATGATCGTATAGAGGATCGGGAAGAAGATCAGCAGGGCGACGATCCAGGCGGCAACTGTCGCGATCGTCTTGTGCCGGGTGGTGACTGAGCGTGCCATCGTATCCTCCCTTACTTGTCCAGGTTCTTGCCGACGGCGCGCATGGCGAAGAAGGCAACGATGTTGGCGAGAATGACGGCGATCACACCGCCAGCGGATGCCTGGCCGATTTTGAACTCCAGCAACGCCTTCTGGTAGACGAGGAAGGGCAGGTTGGTGGAGGCGTATCCCGGGCCGCCATTGGTGGTGACGAGGATCTCGGCATAGACCGACAAAAGGAAGATCGTCTGGATCAGGATGACGACCGTGATGGCGCGCGACATGTGCGGCAGCGTCAGATAGATGAAGCGGCTGATGAAGCCGGCGCCGTCCATTTCGGCGGCTTCCTTCTGCTCGCCGTCGAGCGACTGCAGCGCGGTCAACAGGATCAGTGTGGCGAAGGGCAGCCATTGCCAGGCGACGATGATGATGATCGCCAGCATCGGATGCTGCCCGAACCAGTCGATCGGCTGGGCCCCGAAGAAGCGCGCTATATCGGCGAACACTCCATATTGCGGGTGCATGATCATGTTCTTCCAGACCAATGCGGCCACCGGCGGCATGACGAAGAACGGCGAAATGACGAGGATGCGGACTATGCCTTGTCCCCACATCGGCTGGTCGATCAGAAGCGCCAGAAGGATGCCGCCGATCACCGTGATCAGAAGCACGCTGACCACCAGGGTGAGCGTGTTGAGGATCGATTGCAGGAAGGCCGGGTTGGAATAGAACAGCGCGTAGTTCGAGAAGCCGACGAAGCCGTCGCGGATCGGATTGAGCGGATTGTACTGCTGGAAGGAGAACCAGATGGTGATGACCAGCGGTACAATCATCCAGACGAACAGCAGCACCACGGATGGCGCCATCATGAAACGGGCAAGCGAACGGGTCTGCTGAGTAGCCATGACGGTCACCCTTCACTGGTCAGACTGAATTTTCAAAAGGCGTTAAAGGCGGCCGCCCGAACTGGGAACTCGGGCGGCCGTTGCCGGTCAAGGAGGCGACCGGCATTCGGCGCCGGGAGGAGCCTTACTTGATGTATCCGCCTTCGGTCATTGCCGCGGTGGCAGCGTCCTGGGCCTGCTTCAGGGCATCGTCGACGCTCGACTGGCCGGCAAGTGCCGCCGAGAAGAGCTGGCCGACGGTGGTGCCAAGGCCCTGGAACTCAGGGATGGCGACAAACTGGACGCCGACATAGGGCACCGGCTTGACGGTCGGATGCGTCGGGTCGGCTGCATTGATGGAGTCCAGCGTCATCTTGGCGAACGGAGCCGCCTTCTGGTACTCGGGATTGGCATAGAGCGAAGTGCGCGTGCCCGGAGGAACGTTGGCCCAGCCTTCCTTCGATGCGACGAGTTCGGCATAGTGCTTGCTGGTCGCCCAGGCGACGAACTTCTCGGCGGCATCAGCCTTCAGCGTGCCGGCGGGAATGGCCAGTGACCATGCCCACAGCCAGTTGCCGCGCTTGCCAAGGCCATTGTCGGGCGCCAAGGCATAGCCGACCTTGTCGGCGACGGTCGAGTTCTTCGGATCCGAAACGAAGGACGCGGCGACGGTGGCGTCGATCCACATGCCGCATTTCCCCTGCTGGAACAGCGCCAGGTTTTCGTTGAAACCGTTGGAGGACGCGCCCTCGGGGCCGTCGGCCTTCATCAGGTCGACATAGAACTGCAGCGTGTTCTTCCATTCCGGCTGATCGAACTGCGGCTTCCAGTTCTCGTCGAACCAGCGAGCGCCGAAGGAGTTCGACATGGCGGTCAGGAAGGCCATGTTCTCGCCCCAGCCGGCCTTGCCGCGCAGGCACACACCGTTCACGCCATTGGCGCGGTCGGTCATCTTGTCGGCGGCCTGCTTGATGAAGTCCCAGGTCGGCGCATCGGGCATCTTCAGCCCGGCCTTGTCCATCAGGTCCTTGCGGTACATGACGAACGAGCTTTCGCCGTAGAAGGGCGCGGCATAGAGCTTGCCATCGACCGAAAGGCCGCCGGCGATGGCCGGGATGATGTCCTTGGCATCGTAGTCGTCGCCGAGCTTGTCGAGCGGCAGGAGCCAGCTCTGTTTGGCCCAGATCGGAACTTCATAGGTGCCGATGGTCATCACGTCATACTGGCCACCCTTGGTGGCGATGTCGGTGGTGACGCGTTCGCGCAGCACGTTCTCTTCAAGCGTAACCCAGTTGAGCTGGATGTCGGGGTTCGCCTTGGTGAAGTCTTCCGTCAGCTTTTGCATGCGGACCATGTCGCCATTGTTGACGGTGGCGATGGTGATGGATTCGGCGTGTGCGGCGAACGCAAGAGCGCTGGCCGACAACAGACCCAGGGTGAGCGTGCGAAGTTTCATCAAATTCCTCCCTTGAACCAAGATGAGCATTTGCCTTGGCTTTGGGCAATTACTCACTTGGCGTGAATTATGTCAAGCCGGATTCGATGCTGCAGCGCAGCACTCGGTGACGCCTCGGACCGGGAACGTGTGGAAATTGCCAGCGTGAGCCTCGCCCGTCGCCGGGACATCGGGTGACGATAGCGGAAGGGTTTGCGGGACTTGGTGCGGTGCCGGACGGCTTGCCGTCAGCAGGCGATCTCGGCCAGCAGCCAGTCGCGGAAGGCGCGGATCTTCGGCACGTTGCGGCGCGCCTGGGGATAGACCAGCCAATAGGCGTGGCCGTCATCGCCGACCAGATCGAAAGGTTGGATCAGACGGCCGTCGGCGAGTTCCGCCTTGAACAGGGCCCTGGTCAGGATCGCGACGCCGTGACCGGCGATTGCCGCATTGGCCTCATAGGCCTGGGCGCCCATGCTGCTGCCGGGTCGTTTGGCAAGATCGTGCGAATGCACTCCGGCAGCCGAGAACCATTCCGTCCACCAGATGTCGCCAGGATCGAGGATCGGCAGCCGCAAGAGGTCGGCCGGCTCGTTGACGCCGCCGATGCTTGCCGCGAGCTTTGGGCTCAGCATCGGCGTGAAATCGGCATCGAGCAGCTTGTGCGCTTCCAGGCCCGGCCATTTGCCGCCGCCCGAGCGGATGGCGATATCGGTATCCTCGCGGGCAAAGTCCGTCAGGCGGCTTGACGTCTCGAGCCGGACGGCAAGTGCGGGATGCGCGATCTGGAACGATCCCAGCCGGTGCGCCAGCCAGTTCGACGCAAAGGTCAGCACGGTGGTGACGCACAGCAACCCGTCGGCCCCGCCACGCGCCGCGGCATAGGCCTGGCCGAGAATGGCAAAGGCCTCGCCGACAGCGGGCGCCAGGCGCTGCCCGGCCTCGGTCAACACGATCTGCCGCGGTCGGCGCAGGAACAGCGGCGCGCCGACGCGTTCCTCCAGCACCTTGATCTGATAGCTGACCGCCGCCTGCGTCATGGCGAGTTCGCTGGCGGCCTTGGTGAAGGAAAGGTGCCGCGCCACCGCGTCGAACACCCTGATCGCCTGCAGCGGCGGGAGTTGCGAAACCTGTCGCGAGCTGAGGTCCGGCATAAGGCCTCCTTATGGGTCATGATCGAGGTTCGATTGGCAAAGGCGGCCGGCAACACCGACATTCCCGATCAACCCGTCATTCGGGTTCAGGATAGCGGAGGTTGACGATCATGACCATGGCGCACCAAAAATGCACTCCAACCCCGGATCATCGCTGGATTTCGTGGCTCACGGACGGATTTGGCTGGTTCGCGATAAAAAAGAAGGCACCTCTCGACATCAGGGACCTGTCGCCACATTTGCAGCGCGACCTCGGTTTCCTCGATGGCAACGACCCTTTCGGGCGGCACAGATAGCCCGGCTGGTTTTATCAGCCTGGTTGAGCTTATCGCAAATCCACGAGTTCCAGATCAAATGCTGGCCAGCAGGGCGGCGGCGGTCCGCTCATCGGTGATGAGGCCGTTGATCAGCCGCCGGTTGGCCGCCGCCAGGATGCCCGGCAGTTTTCGTTCGCCCATCGCCAATGCGATGACCAGCGATTTTTCGCGCGACGGCAGCGAAGCCGACGACACCCGGTCGTTGGTGATGCCCTCGATCATGCGGCCTTCGCGGTCGAACACCCAGCCGACGATCTCGGCGATGCCGCCGGCCTTCTGCAGCGCCTTCAACTCGCTTTCCGAAATGAAGCCGTCCTCGTAGAGCGGCGCCTTGGGGCCGAGATCGCCGATGCCGATGAAGGTGACGTCGGCCTCCGCGGCAAGCGCCAGCGTCGGCTGGATCATCGGTTGGCTGAGCAGCATCTCGCGCTCCTCCGGCGAAGAGGCGATGACCGGCAGCGGCATCGGGAAGGACCGCGCCTTCACCCTGTCGGCCATGGTGAAGATGACGTTGTAGAAGGCGGCCGAGCCGTCCGGCGAGATGTTGCCGGTCAACGACACCACCTTGTGTTGCGGACATTCCATCGGCGGCAATTGCTCGATCGCCGCCTTCAGCGTGCGCCCGGTGCCGATCGCCATGACGATAGGGGTCGGTGACCGCAGCCGCCGCTCGATCTCGGTGGCAGCCGCCTCGGCGATGCCGATAGTCGTGGAAGACGAATTCGGATCGCTCGGCACCACCTCGACCAGGTCGAGCGCGAAGCGCGATCTCAGCCGCGCCGCCAGATCAAGGCAATTGGCGATCGGATGGTCGACGCGAACCTTGATCAGACCCTCGGACACGGCCAGCGACACCAGCCGCTGCGCCGTCTGCCGCGAGATGCCGAGCGTGGCGGCAATCTGGTCCTGTGTGTTGCCGGCAACATAATAAAGCCAGCCGGCGCGCGCCGCGTCGTCCAGCCTGTTGCTGCCACCATCCTGCCGGGTACTCACGTCTTGCCTCCCGAGACCGCCGGTCATGAGAGCGGCCCACGCCCACTTTCGCAGGGAACGGCCCGCTGCGCAATTGTCAATCTCCAGGGCAATTGCTTGCATCCGCCGACGCAAGCGGGCCAAATTTCCTTCTTCCACGATGTCGGTGTCAGGTAAAGAAGCGCGGTTGCAGTCCCGACAGGCGGCAGGTTCTTCGGTCCCGAAGGTTTATCTGCCGGCGCAAACCCTTTAAGGGATCGCAAAAAGGAGCGCTGCATGACACCGAAAGCGGTTTTCTGGGATATGGACGGCACGCTGGTCGACAGCGAACCGCTGCACGAGGCAGCCCTGGTGGCCGCGATGCGCAATGTCGGCCTCGTACCGCCTGATGATCTGCATGAGCGCGTGCTGGGCGTTGCCGCCTGGCCGGTCTACGAGATGATGCGCGACGAGTTCGGCCTGGATCTGCCGTTCGACGACTGGATCGTGCGCAAATACGAGCACTATCTGCCGCTGGTCGAGAGTTTGAAGCCGCGCCCCGGCGCGATCGAGGTCTTCAACGAGCTACGCGAAAGGGGCGTGGCGCAGGCCGTGGTCTCGAATTCGGACCGGATGATCGTCGACGCCAACCTGCGCATGGTCGGGCTGACCTATCCCGGCATGAAGACGATCAGCCGTAACGACGTGCGCGAAGGCAAGCCGCATCCCGAACCGTTCCTGCGTGCCGCCTATCTGGCCGACGTCGAGCCCGCGCACGCCGTTGCCGTCGACGACAGTTGGCCCGGCGCCATGGCTGGGCTGGCGGCGGGAATGAAGACGATCTTCTGGCCGGAAAGGCCGATGGAAGGACCGCCCGGCGCTGTCGTCATCAACAGTGCCGATGAGCTTCGGGCAGAACTGGACCTGTAGGCAATCAATTCCGATAGACCGGTTCCTGCTCGTCGAGGATCGCCTTCAATTCGCTGAGATGGCGTTCGGCCTGGCCGGGATAGTCGTCCATCTCGCTTGCCGCCTTCTCGGCGATCACGTCGGAGAGCGTGCGCAGCGGGCGGCCGGTCCACAGCGCCTTGATGTAGGTTTCGGCGGCACGCTCGAAATAGAACATGCGGTTGAAGGCGTCGGCGACCGTATCGCCGATGACCAGCACGCCGTGATTGCCCATCACCATCACCTTGACCTTGGGATCGACGAGAAGCTGCGAGCAGCGCTCCCCCTCCTCCTCGAAGGCCAGCCCGCCATAATGCGCGTCGACGACATGGCGGTTGAAGAACATCGCCGAATTCTGGTCGATCGGCGGCAGGCGAGAGTCGGCGAGCGACGCCAGCACCGTGGCGTGGATCGAATGGACATGCATGACGCAGCGCGCGTGGCGGACATTGCGATGGATGGCGCCGTGCAGCCCCCACGCCGTCGGATCGGGCGCGTCCGGACCGGAGAGCGTATCCGGATCATTGGCATCGATCATCAAGAGGTCGCTCGCCTTGATGCGCGAGAAATGCACCTGGTTGGGATTCATCAGGAACTGCGTGCCGTCGTCGTTGACGGCCAGCGAGAAATGATTGGCCACCGCCTCGTGCATGTTGAGCCGCGCCGTCCAGCGAAAGGCACAAGCGAGATCGACGCGCTCCTCATAGAAGGGCAGGTTGGTCAGCGTTTCCTTTTGCAGGCGGGCGACGCTCATCCTAAAATCCTCCGGTTTCGGCAAGAATGCCGTGACCAGCCCATGCCCGCAACCAGTTTTGGTTGGTGCAGGGATGGCTATCTCACGCTGCCGTGCTGGCGGCAGCAGCGCCGGCCCTGAGCCCACCATGCTCGATAATGAAATCGATCACCTCCTGCAGCCCCTTGCCGCGCGATAGGTCGGTGAAGCCGAACGGCCGCTTGCCGCGCATGCGGCCGGCGTCGCTCTCCATGACGTCGAGGTTGACGTTCACGTAAGGAGCGAGATCGCTCTTGTTGATCACCAGGAAATCGGAGCGGGTGATCGCCGGCCCGCCCTTGCGCGGGATTTCTTCGCCCTGGCAAACCGAGATGACATAGAGCGTCAGGTCGGCGAGATCGGGCGAGAAGGTGGCGGCGAGGTTGTCGCCACCAGATTCGATAAAGACGATGTCGAGATCCGGGAATTTCCGGTTCATCTCGGCGATCGCCTGCAAATTGATCGACGCATCCTCGCGAATGGCGGTGTGCGGGCAACCGCCAGTCTCGACACCCATGATGCGATCCTCCGGCAGCGCCTGCAGCCGGGCCAGCATCATGGCGTCTTCCTTGGTGTAGATGTCGTTGGTGACGACGGCGATCGAGAATTCGTCGCGCAGCGCCTTGCACAGCTTTTCGGTCAGCGTCGTCTTGCCGGAGCCGACCGGGCCGCCAACGCCGACGCGCAGCGGGCCATTTGTCTGTGTCATGTCGGAAACTCCGTGATGGCGAGGATGGCAAAGCCGAGCCCGATCAACAGGCACAGCGGCGAATAGTAGCGCAGGTCGAGCCGCGCGAAAGGCTGTTCCGGCGCCAACCGCCGCCACCATGGCGTGAAACCGGCTATGCCGCGTCCAAGGAACACCAGCCCGATGAGCAGCGAGGTAGCGGCGAGGCCTTCCTTTGGGAAGGGCGAGGCAAAGACGCCTATGAGCGCCAGCGGCCACAGCGTCGCCAGGCACAGGCACGCGGCAACGGCGAAACTGGCGAACGGCGTCGGCATCTCGTCGACGCCGCGAAAGCCGACGACGGCGTGTGCACAGGAGGCCGCATCCTTGCCCGGCCAGATGCCGCCAAGGCCCCAATAGACATGCAGCGCGGTGATCAGCAGCAGAACGGTCGAAAGCGAGAAGGCGAGAAGGATCATGAGCGGAACAATCGCGAATACTGGGTTTCGTGCTTCATCGCCATGACATCGGAAACGAAGGCGCAGCCGCCGAGATCATCCAATGTCGAACGCGCGGCACGGGTTGCGGTCGCCAGGGCCAACGGCTCGAAGCCGGCTAACAGAGCTATGGCTTTGCTCTGACCGACAATGCCAAGCCGGATCGCCGCCTGGACGAGGTTGGAGAAAAAGGTTTGCAGGAAGGCGGACAGCGCATCCTGAAGTGCAATTGCATTGCCACCGGCAATAGCGCCGACGGCGACGCAATAGGGGCATTCGGCCGGCAAGCGCTCCAGCGCAGGGTTGGGCCAGGCCGCCGCCGCCTTCAGGAAGGCAGCACCTTGCAGCATGGTCTCGGTGTGGCGTTCGCGCGAGCCGGCCAGCGCCTCGGCGAGTGCGGCTATGTCATCGAGATCACCGGTGCCGCGGGCCCGGCGCCAGCTTTCTGCGAACAGCACGGCATCGTTCCAGCCCGAGCCCATCTCGACCAGCGTTTCCAGCCAGCCGGCGAGGCTCTCGGCATCGGCAATCAGCCCGTCATGCACCGCGCGCTCGAGACCGTGGCTGTAGGAAAAGCCGCCGACCGGAAAGGCCGGCGACAACCACGCCATCAGCCGCAGCAGAGCGATGTTCGAGGGCTGGTCAGTCATGGTCGTGGTGGTGGCCAGCATGACTGTGCGAATGCGATTCGCTATGCGCGTGCGAGTGCGCCTCGGCGTGGCCATGGGCATGCGCATGGCCATGATCGTGTCCGCCGGAATAAGCGCCGCGCACCGGCTTGAATGGCTCGGAAACGTCGGTCACCGTGGCGCCGAGCCCCTGCAGCATCGCCTTGATGACATGGTCGCGCAGGATGAGGATGCGCCCGGCTTCGATGCTTGCGGCGAGATGACGGTTGCCGATGTGCCAAGCGAGTTCGGCCAGATGCACACCGTCGCGGGCGCGGATGTCATAGACATCTTCGGGCGCCGCGATGATCTCGATATGGCCGCCATCCTCCAGCACCAGCCGGTCGCCGTCGTTCAAGGCGACGGGCTCGGGCAGGTCGACCAGCACCTTGCTGCCGTCGGCAAGTTCGATGGCCCGGCGGCGCAGATGCCGCTCGTCATGGGCGAGAATGGCACGACCGGATGGCAGGGTGGATCCGGCATTGCCAGCGGTCAGCACCGAGATGGCGCGCGGGAATTTGGTGAAGTCGGTGTTGAGGTTGAGCTTCATTTCATGGATCCTCCGTTAGCCTGCGCCCGTGCACGGGCGGGCCGCGCCAGCACACGGTCGAAATAGGCGTTGACGCGCTCGGACTCGATCGGGAATTTTCCGGCGCGGGCCCAGTTGCCCATGTCGCCCAACAGCACGTCGACTGCCGAAAATCGCTCGCCCAGCGCAAACGGCTTGTCGCCAAGCCGGCTGTCCAGCGCCTTAAGCTCAGAGACGAAGTCATAGGTCGCCGCAGGACCGACATCGACCCGCACGTCCTTCGGCAGCAGGAAGCGGTGGCGCAGCTTGTTCCACAGCGGCGCCTCAAACTCGCTCTGCGCAAAATGCATCCAGGAATCCATCTCGGCACGGCCGGCAAGGCCCGGATTTGCACCCATTCCCTTGTCCGCGTGCTTGTCGGCCAGATAGACGCAGATCGCCGCCGAATCCGTTACCGTGAGGTCGCCGTCGATCAGGATCGGCACCTTGCCCGACGGGTTCAACGCGTAGGCTTCGGGCGAACGCAATTTGACCTCGACGAATTCATAGGGCTGCCCAAGTTCCTCGAGCATCCAGAGAACGCGGCTGACCCGGGACCCACGCGATCCGACGGCCTTGTACATTGTTGAACCCTGCTTTCTCAGAAACCTAGACCATGCCAGCGGTCCACCCAATGCCGCTCAGACGATCGTGTCGAAGAGCCGCAGGATGAACGATATCTGATAGATGAGCGCAGCCGCCACAAAGGCGATGTGGAAGCGGCGGTCGCGCACCAGGATCGCGACGATACAGAGCGCGACGAAGACCGGCGTGCGGAACAGATACTCGTTGCCGAAGCGGGCGAAATGCTCCGGCCCTTTCAACAGCGTGTCGAGCACATCGAGCAGGTAGGTCGCCGCCAGCAGGCCGAAGAACCAGGCGCGACGCGAATAGAAGAAATCCTCGTAGCTGGTGTAGTCCAGCATCGAATCGGGAAACAAAAGCGCGCAAAGCAGGAACAATGTGATCGCGTAGAAGATGATGAACAGGTACTTGCCGAAGGTCCAGGTCTCGATGGCGTAGAGGCCGAACTCCCACCACCAGAAATGCACCAGCATCAGGAGCACCGAGACAACCCAGGCCAGATGCACGGTATAGATCTTGTACTGGCCGGGATGCTGGACGATGCGCGCCACCCCCGACAGCGGGCGGGCGACACCAAGCCCGATCACCATGCCCATGACGATGCGGATATGCGGGAAGATGTCGTGGGCGGAGGCGATTTCGGTGGCCATATCTCGGCTTTAACTCGGAACGCTATAAACGAATAAGTGGCTAATCCCGCAAGAAGTCATCCATTGAGAGCGGACCGCCTGGCCAAAATCGACCATCCAGCACCTGCTTGACTGTGAAGGGAGGTTCGTCCGGGAAATGGGCTTTCCTCAAGCCCGTTTCCCTTACCGCTGTCGGCAAAGCGTGTCCGTATGCCTCGTCGAAAATCTGCGCGGGGTAACGGCGGAGGCTCGGGCTGTCCTTGATGATATTTCCGATCCAAACGCGCTGTTCGGAGATTGACGCCTGCCAGCTGTGGCATCTGTGGCCCGGCTGGAATTCCCATTTCAGGAGATGTGCAATCAACACCTCCATCCGGCTGCGGATCTCCCGCCTGTCGCTCCTCCCCAAGCTTTCGATCTCCTCGGCTACGTTCTCCCGATCAAGCTCGGAAAGGCGCCCGTCGCGCAACAGCGCTGCCTGTTCGGCGCTCCACTGCGCAAAGTCCGTTTCATAGGGCGTAAGAGCCCTGAGGCGATCGATCCTGTTCATGAGATGTATATTGCCCCAAACCGCGTCGCGTTCAAACGGCTTCGTGCGATGCGCTTTAGGATTGCAAAGGTCAAAACAGAAAATACCGCTGCGCCATCGGCAGCACCGTCGCCGGCTCGCAGGTCAAAAGTTCTCCATCGGCGCGCACCTCGTAGGTCTCGGGATCGACCTCGACATGCGGTGTGGCGTCGTTGAGCACCATCGAGTGCTTGCCGATGCCGCCGCGGGTGTTTTCGACGGCGACGAACTGCTTGTCGACACCAAGCCTGCCGTGCAGGCCGGATTCGAGCGCGGCTTTCGAAACAAAGGTCACCGATGAGTTGGTCCTGGCCTTGCCATAGGCGCCGAACATCGGCCGGTAGTGCATTGGCTGCGGCGTCGGGATCGAGGCGTTGGGGTCGCCCATCGGGGCGGCGGCAATCATGCCGCCGATCAGCACCATGTCCGGCTTGACGCCGAAGAATCCCGGATTCCACAACACCAGGTCGGCGCGTTTGCCGACCGCGATCGAGCCGATATCCTTCGACAGGCCATGCGCAATGGCCGGGTTGATCGTGTATTTGGCGATGTAGCGGCGGACGCGGAAATTGTCGTTGTTGCCGGTTTCCTGCGGCAGCGAGCCGCGCTGGCGTTTCATCTTGTCGGCGGTCTGCCAAGTGCGGATCGCGACTTCGCCGACACGGCCCATGGCCTGGCTGTCCGACGAGATGATCGAGAAGGCCCCGATATCGTGCAGGATGTCTTCCGCCGCGATGGTCTCCTTGCGGATGCGGCTTTCGGCAAAGGCGATGTCCTCGGGGATCGACGGCGACAAATGATGGCAGACCATTAGCATGTCGAGATGCTCGGCCAGCGTGTTGACCGTGTAGGGCCTTGTCGGATTGGTCGAGGACGGTATGACGTTGGGCAGGCCGCAGACCTTGATGATGTCGGGCGCGTGGCCGCCGCCGGCGCCTTCGGTGTGGAAGGCGTGGATGGTGCGGCCCTTGATCGCCGTCACCGTGTTCTCGACGAAGCCGGATTCATTCAGCGTGTCGGTGTGGATCATCACCTGCACGTCGTAGTCGTCGGCGACCGACAGGCAGCAGTCGATCGCCGCCGGCGTCGTGCCCCAGTCCTCGTGCAGCTTCAGCGAACAGGCGCCGCCCAGCACCATTTCCTCGAGCGCCGCGGGCAGCGACGCATTGCCCTTGCCCGACAGGCCGATGTTCATCGGGAACGCGTCGAAGGACTGGATCATGCGCGCCATGTGCCACGGCCCGGGCGTGCAGGTGGTCGCCAGCGTGCCATGCGCCGGGCCGGTCCCGCCGCCGAGCATGGTGGTGATGCCGCTCATCAGCGCTTCCTCGATCTGCTGCGGGCAGATGAAATGGATATGCGCGTCGAAGCCGCCGGCGGTCAGGATCTTGCCTTCGCCGGCGATGATCTCGGTGCCGGGGCCGATGATGATGGTGACGCCGTCCTGCGTGTCCGGATTGCCGGCCTTGCCTATTGCCGCGATGCGGCCGTCCCTGAGGCCTATATCGGCCTTGAAGATGCCTGCGCTGGCGTCGACCACCAGCGCGTTGGTGATGACGGTGTCGACGGCGCCTTGCGCCCGGGAAACCTGGCTCTGGCCCATGCCGTCGCGGATCACCTTGCCGCCGCCGAATTTCACCTCTTCGCCAAGGATGGTAAGATCCTTCTCAACCTCGATGAACAGCTCGGTGTCGGCCAGCCGCACTCTGTCCCCGACCGTCGGGCCATACATCTGCGCATAGGCGGCGCGGGTAATTCTGGCCATCAGCGATTGCTCCCGAAATGCGGCTTGGTCGAAGAAACCGGGTTCCACACTGCCGCCATCCAATGGTCACGCAATGACCCGCTGGGCGACACCTTCTGATCCGATTTGGCGGTTGAGGTTAGGAGGTCACCCCAAAACGACCGTTTGCCAAATCGATGGAAGGAAAATCCATGCGCAAAACGATATTCATTGCCGCCGCTGCCACGCTCATGCTGGCGGGCGCCGCCAGTGCCCAGCAGCAATCCGCGCAACAGCCCGCTCCGGCGCCGGCCGCGCCTACCCCGGGCGCAACCGCCCCCGCCCCTGGGGCTCAGCCGGCCGTGCCGACGATCCAGAGCGTCAGCATCGTCGACATCACCGAGCTGCCAAAGGAAACCCAGATGCAGGTCAACCAGGTGATCGCCCAGCGTGGCGATGACGGTTTGAAGAAACTGCGCAGCTCGATCGACGCCACGCCGAAGGTGAAGTCGGCACTGGAGGCCAAGGGGCTCAGTTCGGCGCAAGTCGTCGCCGCCAGCATGGAGCCCAATGGCGCGCTGACCCTGATCACCAAGAAGGCGAGCTGACAATTGAATGCGGCGGGCCGGCATCCGGTCAGCCTGCCGCATCAAAGGGCTGAGAGCGCTCGACGCCGTCGATCTCACAGCTTGCCCATCACCTTCTGCTGAAATCCGTAGACCTCGCGCTTGCCCCCGAGCGGCACCAGCGTGACGTCGCGCTCTTGCCCAGGCTCGAAGCGCATGGCTGTGCCGGCGGCAATGTCGAGGCGCATGCCTCTGGCACGCTCGCGGTCGAATTTCAGCCCCTCATTGGTCTCGAAGAAATGGTAGTGGCTGCCGACCTGGATCGGCCGGTCGCCGCTGTTGGCCACTTTCAGGGTGACAGTCGGCAGGCCCTTGTTCAGCTCGATGTCGCCGCCCACCGTGATGATTTCACCGGGGATCATCGTCACCCTCACAGAACGCCGGAGACGAGGCCGACACCGACCGCCGCGCAAGCCGCACCCGCGGCGCGGGCCAGGCCACGGAACCGGATGCCAAGACCGAGCCCGGCGGCGATGCCGGTGGCATGCAGCAGCGCGGTGGCGATGGCAAAGCCGGCCATGTATTCAAGCCCACCGGCATTCTCCGGCACCTCGGTGCCATGGGCATGGCCGTGGAACAGCGCGAACAGGCCGATGATGGCGACGCCGGCCGAGACCGGCAGATCGACCGCCAATGCCACCAGCAGCCCGAGCGCAACGACCGATGCCAGTATGCCCGGTTCGACGAAGGGCAGCGGCATATGCAGCATGCCGAGCACACCGCCGACCAGCATGACGCCGACAAAGGCCGCCGGCCAGGCAAGAATCGCCTTGCCGCCCTTGAGCGCCGACCACAGCCCGACCGCGATCATCACCGTCATGTGATCGAGGCCGGAGAACGGGTGCATGAAGCCGGCCGTGAAGGAGGAGGTCGTACCGATGCCGACATGGGCATAGGCCGGTATGGAAGCGGCCAGCAGGAGCATCGCCGACAGGCATAGGCGTTTGGCAAGGATCATTCTTTTTGCCTTTCGTTTGGTTCGGTCCTGGTATTCACGCAGCCTTGCGCGGGCCGCAGCCCTCGGCCTTGAGAACGCGCCTGGTCGAAGCCGGATATTTCTTCAGCATCGCCGCCGGGCGGATCGGCCGCGCTGAAAAATTGCCGCCGCAATTGGGGCAGACGCCGCCCAACAGCTGTTCCACGCAGTTGGCGCAAAAGGTGCACTCGAAGGTGCAGATCAACGCATCCATCGCCTCCGGCGGCAGGTCCTTGTCGCAGCATTCGCAGTTGGGGCGCAGTTCAAGCATTTTTCTCTCCTCACCGGATGGGTTCGTGCACGGTCACCAGCTTGGTGCCGTCGGGAAATGTCGCCTCGACCTGCACGTCGTGGATCATCTCGGCGATGCCTTCCATCACTTGCGCGCGGGTCACGACATGGGCGCCGGCCTCCATCAGTTCGGCGACCGGGCGGCCGTCGCGGGCACCCTCGACGACGAAGTCGGTGATCAGCGCGATCGCTTCCGGATGATTGAGCTTGACGCCGCGTTCGAGCCGCTTGCGCGCCACGATCGCCGCCATGGCGATCAGCAGCTTGTCCTTTTCCCTCGGCGTCAGGTTCATGCGTTTTCCCAAGCTGGTAGAGACAGGCCTACAGTGACCATAATTTAGGCAACCCCGCCCTTCCGTTGAGCAATTCGACGAGTGGAACCAGCCGCTGGCGCAGCCGGTAGCCGTCCCCGGCGTAGAGCCTCGCAAGAAGCTTGCCAGATTTCTTCACGCTCCAGGCGCTGGCGCTGCCGTGGTCGCCGACGATCCCCAGGACCGGATCGAGCAGGGCCTCGGCCCGCGGCGACACCAGCAGCAGCGTCGCCATCGCGATCGCGCCACCGGCAATCGCCGGGCGGTCGAGCGTGGCGGCGATATCGGGTCCGATGCGGAAATCCTCGGCATGAATGAGGGAGCCATCCTGGCGGACACGCCAGCGGTCGTGGAAATGCCCCTGCGTGGCACGCTCGCCCATCGCTAGGCGGCCGAAGACGGCGGCTTCCAGCACCAGCGCCTCGGCGCCGGCGGCAAGCTCGATGTCGAGTGTACGGGCAAAGGCCGCCCGATCGAAGACGATGGTTTCCTGCGGCAGCCAGGCGATGCGGCCGTTTTCACCGACCGACAGATTGACCCGCACTTCGGCACGGTCGGATGCCGCCCGGTAGATCTTCTCGCAGGCCTGGGTCGTGATCGACGCCGAAGCAGCCGCGCCGACATCCACGTCCCAGGCGATACGGTCGCCACCGGTCATCCCGCCGGCGGTGTTGATCAGCACCGCCTCGAGCGGATCGGCCGAGACAGCCGGCATCCTGATCTTGGCGGCACCGTCCTGATAGAGGCGCCGCAGGCGCGTGCGACCCTCACTGAGAGCACAGGAAAGCCGCGCCACGCCCGCAACGCGCTGCGTCGAAATCCCGCCATGTTCGACCGTATCCATGCTTGCACGTTAAGCACTCTGGCGGCTTTGTCGACACAGAGTTCGATATAGCTTGTTGCTTGACAACGGTTCGGTTTCTATAGAGGGAACCACCTTGGTACGGTCATGCAGCGCTTGGCGGGGGTATAAGACGACGACGGCGGCTTGATACCGGGAGAAAAAGGGCGCTGCTCAGTTGGCGTCGGGAAACGCGACATAGTGGGGAAGAAACCGAATGGCCGACCAGCTGGCAACGGATATCATCGCGAAGATCAAGGCTCATGCCGAGCCGGGCGGCGAAGAAATCACCACCACCACCGAATTGACCTCGCTTGGCATCCATTCGCTCGAGCTGACGGAGATCATCTTCGATCTTGAGGAAGAGTATGGCATCGAGATCGAGATGAACACGGTCGACGCCTGGAGCAATCTGAAGAATGTCGGCGATATGGTCGAAGCTGTCCGCGCGCTGATCGCGAAAAAAGCCTGACCTGAATGCGGCAGCGCGTCGTCATCACCGGCATGGGCGGCATTTGCGGGCTCGGCACCAGCGCACCAGCGATCTGGAACGAGATGCGCGCCGGCCGCTCGGCCATCGGCCAGATCACAAGCCCGCAGCTGCATGACCTGAAGATCAAGGTCGGCTGCGAAATCAAGACGCTTCCCGATCACGGCATCGACCGTAAGCAGACCGTGTCGATGGACCGCTTCAGCCTGTTGGCGACGATCGCAGCCAGGGAAGCCATGCAGCAGTCCGGCCTGGTTTCGAACGAGGCCACCACCTATCGGATGGGCACTGTCGTCGGTGTCGGCGTCTGCGGCTGGGAGGCGATCGAAGAAAACTATCGGGCTATCCTCATCGAGGGCAAGAATCGCGCCGGCATCTTCACCGTGCCAAAGGTGATGCCAAGCGCGGCCTCCGGTCACGTCAGCATGAATCTCGGCCTGCGCGGCCCGGTCTTCGGCGTCACCTCGGCATGTTCCTCGTCCAACCACGCCCTCACCTCGGCCGTCGACCAGATCAGGCTCGGCCGTGCCGATGTCATGGTCGCCGGCGGCACCGATGCGCCATTGGTCTGGGGTATCCTGAAGGGCTGGGAAGCCTTGCGGGTGCTGGCACCCGACACCTGCAGGCCATTTTCGGCCGATCGCCAGGGCCTGTCGCTCGGCGAGGGCGCCGGCATGGCGGTTCTGGAAAGCTACGAGCACGCCATGGCGCGCGGCGCCACCATACTTGCCGAAATTGCCGGCGCCGGCCTCTCCGCCGACGCGTCCGACATCGTCGCGCCGACCATCGACGGACCAACGGCCGCCATGCGCGCCTGCCTGGCAGACGCCGGGTTCAATCCCGAGGATGTCGACTATCTCAATGCCCACGGCACCGGCACCAGGGCCAACGACCAGATCGAGACGGCGGCGATCAAGCGCGTCTTCGGCGATCATGCCTACAAGCTTTCCGTGTCGTCGACCAAGTCGATGCATGCCCATTGCCTCGGCGCATCGGGTGCACTGGAGATGATCGCCTGCGTGATGGCGATCCGCGAAGGCATCGTGCCGCCGACGGCCAATTTTCGCGAGGCCGATCCCGATTGCGACCTCGACGTCACGCCGAATGTGGCGCGCGAGCGCAAGGTGCGCGCCGCAATCAGCAACGGCTTCGCGTTCGGCGGCACCAATGCGGTGCTGGCTTTCAAGGCCGTCTGATTCCGGACCTGCCCGGGCGGTCACACCTGCCCCGGGCGATCCTGATCGTCCCGCGCCATGACTTGTCCGTGCATGGCGAAACCGTCGCCGCCATATTGATCAGGATTGGCCGCGCGCCTAATCCTTGATGGACCCGCCAAGACCGCGCCGCTCGGCGCGAATCCCCGTTCAGGAGTTTTCCATGGCTGACCTGTCCGCCTTTCCGATCGCAACACGCTGGCCGGCCAAACATCCGGACCAGATCCAGCTCTATTCGGCGACAACGCCGAACGGCGTGAAGATATCGATTGCCCTCGAGGAACTCGGCCTGCCCTACGAGCCGCATCTGGTCAACATCAGCAAGAACGAAAGCTGGACGCCGGAATTCCTGTCGCTCAATCCCAACGGCAAGATACCGGCGATCATCGACCCGAACGGTCCCGACGGCAAGCCGATCGGCCTGTTCGAATCCGGCGCCATCCTGCTCTACCTCGCCGAAAAGACCGGCCTGCTCATGCCCGTGGACGCCGCGCGCCGCTACGAGACCATCCAGTGGGTGTTCTTCCAGATGGCCTCGGTCGGGCCGATGTTCGGCCAGGTAGGCTTCTTCCACAAATTCGCCGGCCGCGAGATTGCCGACAAGCGCCCGCTGGAGCGCTATCGCGATGAATCCAAGCGGCTGCTCGGCGTGCTTGACGGCCGGCTGAAGGGCCGCAAGTGGATCATGGGCAATGACTACACCATCGCCGACATCTCGCTGCTCGGCTGGGTGCGCAACCTGATCGGCTTCTACGAAGCGCGCGAGCTCGTCGGCTTCGACGATTTCACCAATGTGGGAACATGGCTGGAACGCGGTCTGGCGCGGCCGGCGGTGCAGAAAGGCCTGACCATACCGGCCAGGGCCTGAAGCAAACCAGCGGGACCCTGTGAGAAGGCTACTTTGCCTTCGCCTTGGCTTTCGAACCGCCTTTTCCCATGACGGAGGCGGCCAAGGAGGCAGCGCCTCTGGCCGCGACCATCACGGCGCCGGCAGCGACATTAGCCGTGGCCTTGGCCGTGCGCATGGCACTGCCGCTCAGCGAATCGCTCGGATTCGCAGGCTTTTTCGGCTTTGCGGCTTTTGCCGCTGTCGGCACCACTTTCTTCGGCGCCGCCTTGCCGAAGGCCGGCTTGGCGTCCTTCGAACGTGCAGCGATCGCCGGGCCGGCGCCTGCCTTGGATTGGGTTGCCTTGCCCTTGGCGGGCGCGGGCTTTCTTGCCTTGGTTGCCATCGGACGGAATCCCTGTTTGGCAGAATTGCCTTCTCGGCGATAACGGCCCGAATGTCTTAAGGTTCCCCTTGCGCAATCCGTAGAATCAAGCGGGATCGCCGATCACCAGATCGGCGGCCCGGCGGCGGTCGAGCACCCGGTCGATGTTGGGCATGTCGTTGGAGGCGATCCAGGCGCGGGCATCCGCATCGGAGCGGCCGTGCTCGTGCCAGCGCTCCAGCAGGCGGCGCTCGAGCTCATTGCGCGGCACGTCGACGAAGATGGAGAAATCGAACAGCGGCGCCAGCCGCGACCACGGCTCCTCGTCGAGCAGCAGATAGTTACCCTCGACCAGGATGAATTTGGTTTCGGTGGCGACGATCGAGGCGGCGGCGCGCGACAGTTCCATGCTGCGGTCGAAGACCGGGATGGCAATGTCGGGTTCGCCGGCCCGGATACGCTTCAGCAGGGCCTCAAAACCGGCAAAGTCGAAGGTTTCCGGCGCCCCCTTGCGCGCGCGCAGGCCGCGCCGCTCAAGCACGGCGTCGTCATAGTGGAAGCCGTCCATCGGCACGACTTCCGAAGCACCTTCGGGCAGCAGGTCATGCAGCCGTGCCGACAGTGTCGACTTGCCGGCGCCTGGTGGTCCGGCAATGGCGACGATGAAGCGGTTTGCCTTGCCGGCACGCTTGAAGATGGTGGCGGCGAGATGGGCGATTTCGGACATGAGAGCCTCTCTGGCAGGAGCTTCAATCCACCATGTTCCGCATGATGATTTCGGCCACATCTTGGCGGCAGTTCGTGGAAATTTCAAACCCTACGGTCGCGCAATCCTGCCTATGAGGCTGCTGGCTGGCCGATGCGCAGGAAATCGCCGTCGAAGGGAACCTCCCAGGACGAGCCACCGGCTGCCAGCCGCATGCGGCCATCCGCCGTCGTGACCTCCTGCGGCGGCTCGCAGCCGGACAGCGGCATGGCGCCGATGACATGGCGAAAGGAAACGCTTTGGCCTTCGCCAAGCGCAAAGGCGGTCGCCACCCCTTCGCGCTTCAGCCAGTTGTCGCCGATCGAGGCGGCATGGCCAACGGCGGTGCGGCCGTCCTCGATGCCGAGCACGCCAAGGTGGCGGCCGCTCCACGGCGCGTAGTCGCGCCCACCATTGCTGAGCCACAGCATGGTGATCGGCAGCTCGGCGGGGTTCTTCAGCACCAGCACCAGGTCCTCTTCGGCCTGCCGTGCCAGGGCGGTCCAGCCCGGCCCGCCATGATCGGTCTCGACCAGGGTGATGAAATCCTCGCGGCGGTCGTCCATACGGTATTCCGTGAGATCGAGCGTGCCGCCGCCGGCGGCGGGAAAATGGCTGAGATCGGCGGACCGCGCCGGATAGGCCAGCATGAAGCGGCCACGTGCGGGATCCGGCTCCAGCGGATCGTCCAGCGTCGCGGCAAACCGCTTTGGCGAAAAGGCCAGCCTGCCGCCGCCGGTCATCGCCGTCATCGGGTGATGGGCGACCGAGATGGCGCCATGGCCGCCGGAAAACACATGCTCCTGGTAGAGGAAGGGATGGTCGTCGCGCAGCGTCAGGATCTTGTCGACGCTCGCGCCCATCACCTTGTGCCGCAGGCGGAAGAGCGCGCGCCAGCCGCCCTCTGTCGCGGCGCTCTCGACGACATCCCAGGCGCTGTTGGCCGGCCAGCCATGCAGCGGCGCCTCCTCGACATCGCTGCGCGAAAACGGCGCGCAGAGAAAATCGCCCGACAGCCGAACCGTGCCTTCCGGCAAATTGTCCGGCAGCGTCTCGTTCGCATCGACCCAGGGCGCGCGATGCAGCGGCTTCAGCTGCCGCCCGTCACGACTGACGACCATGTCGGCGATGTGGCCGACCGTGAGGTCGAGCGAAACCGAAATGCCCCTGGCCTTGATCGTGCTGACAGTCATTGCGCTCTCACCGATTCTGATGCGCAAACAGAACCCGTTCGGCGGCGGTTGCGCAAGCACCGCAATCGGCATTTTGCCTCAGGCCTGGCTTCTTCGCCCCGCCAGAAGGCGGGGGAGAGGAACCCGAGCTCCGGGCCTCGACAATCCTGGGACTAACCGGCATTAACCAAATGGACGCAGCTGGCGCGTTACGTTAGCTTCGCCGCATCTCAGCAACAGCTTGACCCGAACAGACTTGCCCTTGTCCAACCTGCGTCCCCTTCCGCTCATCCAGAGAGTTTTTGCGGCACTCGTCCTGATGGTGCTGCTTGCCGGCTGCACCACCGCGACGCCGCCCGACAGCGTGCTGGCCGTGCCGGCGCCGGCGCGGAAATATGCCGCGATCGTCGTCGACGCCAGGACCGGCAAGCAGCTGTTCGAGGTCAGTTCGACGGCGCAGCGCTACCCGGCCTCGCTGACCAAGATGATGACGCTCTACCTGCTGTTCGAGGCGCTGGAGACCGGCCGCGTCACCAAGGAGACGCAGATCCCGGTGTCGGACCACGCCGCCTCGCAGCCGCCGACCAAGCTGCGCTTCCGGCGCGGCGAGAGCATCGACGTCGATTCGGCGATCCGCGCCATCGTCGTCAAATCGGCCAATGACGTGGCGGTGGCGGTCGGCGAATATCTCGGCGGCTCGGAGGAGCAGTTCGCTGCCATGATGACATCCAAGGCGCGCCAGCTCGGCATGACCAGCACCGTGTTCCGCAACGCCTCGGGCCTGCCCGACGACGACCAGCACACCACGGCGCGCGACATGGCCGTGCTCGGCATGGCGCTGCGTCAGCGCTTTCCCCAGCAGTTCCACTATTTCTCGGAAAGTGACTTCATGTTCCGCGGCAGGCTGGTGCGCGGCCACAACGACATGCTCGGCCGCGTGCGCGGCGTCGACGGCATCAAGACCGGCTACATCAGGGCGTCGGGCTTCAACATCGTCACCTCCTACAATGCCGACGGCCGCAATCTGATCGTCGTGGTGATGGGCGCCGACAGCGCCCGCCAGCGCAATGACCATGTCGAAGCGCTGATTCAGCGCAGTCTGTCGCCGTCCGTGGACGGCGCCAAGACCAGGCTGATGTTCGCGGAACAGTAGTGGCCGCCGCGCGATTTGCGCCTTGGTGCCCGGTGACGGATTGCCCGGTGAGGGCAATTGTGCTAGTGTTTTGGGCATGGTGCTGATTTGCGCCAATTGAAGCACTGTGACCCGCCGCAAGGCGGGTTTTTTGTTCCCGCCGCCCCCCGCAGCACTGTACGGCCTGGTTCGCAATGCTGGAACGCCCATCACTTCGTCATCCACGGGCGGAGCAAGGAGCGTTGCGACGCGGCGCAGACCCGAGGAGCTGCTCCGCAGCCCAAGGGATCCATGCCGCGACTTCAAAGCGCCTGCAGCGGTGCTGAATTCTGCTCCGCTGCACCCTCTACAAACGTCACGGCATGGATCCTCGGGTCTTCGCGTCCGCTTCGCTTCCGCTCCGCCCGTGGATGACGAAGTTGGGGAGGCTTCGACGAATCTCGGATGGTCCACCGCCCTGAGCCTGCGAAGGCGAGCCGCCGCCAGCAAGCATCGAGCTACATCGCTCCTCGGGTTGATCAAAACCACTTGTCCGGCCCGCGAAATCCGTGCCCGGCGCTGGCTATGCGCCGCCACCTCTGCTTATCGTCCTTTGCAGCCCGACAGCAGGAGCCCGCACCATGAGCACTGTCCCGAAAGCGCCGCCTGAGCAGGCGGCAGACAATCAGCACGACAGCGGCGGCGAATATTTCGAGGCGCCGATCATTGGCGAGCACGAGGCCGACCAGACCTCGGACGAGCACTTTGAGACGCCCGACGTGCCGGACTCCGAGCCATCCGCTCAGGGCGCATCGCGCGGCAAGCCGAAGAAAAAACCGTCGGCGATATCGGGCCGGAAATTCCGCAAGCGCGATCTCGTCCGCATCGACACGCTGCGCCCGAGCCTCGCCGACCGCATCCGGTCGGACCATCCCGACCTGCCGGCCGGCGCCCGTATCAGCCGCGCCGAGCTCGGCCGCTACCGCATGCGTTACATGGAGGAGCTGCTGCAGCAGGAACACGGCGAATTTTCCGAGCTCGACCGCCAGGTGGTCGAATCGATCGCCAGGCAAGACACGATTTCCGAAAACTCGGAGGAGGAGTTCGAGGAGCACCGGACCTTCGCCGACCGCGTCTCCGACAATATGGCGGCCTTCGGCGGCAGCTGGTGGTTCCTGATCTCGTTCGCCAGCGTGCTGCTGGTGTGGATCGGCATCAACCTGATCGCTGGCATGAGCAGCGCCTTCGATCCCTATCCCTTCATCCTGCTCAACCTGCTGCTCTCCTGCATCGCCGCCATCCAGGCGCCGATCATCATGATGAGCCAGAGGCGGCAGGAGTCCAAGGACCGCCTGCGCTCCTTCAACGACTACCGCGTCAACCTCAAGGCCGAGCTCGAAGTGCGCCATCTGCACGAAAAGCTCGACTACCTCATCTCGCGCCAATGGACCCGCCTGGCCGAAATGCAGCAGATGCAGCTGGATGCGATGCACGAACTGACGGGTGCGAAGAAGCCGAAACGCGCGGTGCGCGGGCGGCGGGCGGTGAAGGCGAGGGCGGAAACCTGAGAGGCCGCAGCCTGGACGCACCGAGCCAAGTCGCTGCGCCAATCGCCAATTGCCCGTTGAAGCCTGCGCCTGCTTCCGCTAAGAAGCCGTGACTTGCCGGTTCACCGGCTGGTTCGTTTTCCGGATTCCGGAAAGCACCCGTAGCTCAGCTGGATAGAGCGCTGCCCTCCGAAGGCAGAGGTCACAGGTTCGAATCCTGTCGGGTGCGCCAGTTTTATACTGTGAAAACAGCCGGTTAGCAAGACCATGTTTCTCTGCGAAGGGGCCGGGAAACACGTGGCGGAAGCACCACGGAAGCAGTCGGCAGGATGTTCGGGTTAGCTATAGCCCGGACGCTACCCAGTCAGCCGCCGGCTTCCCTTCAAACAAACCAGCGATTTCGGCAATAGCTACGCGTATGGCCGTGACGATGCTTTTGCACAACGGCCAGTTTCAACAGGCCCACGTTGGGGAATTTGGCACCGCGCCAAGCCTTGGACAGCCTAGCGAGATTTATAAAGCGGAGTCGCTCGACCGAGCATCCTCGTCCGCAAGCGCCCTGACGAGCTTGCAAGCATCCTGCCAATAACGCGCTGCATCAGCCCTTGTCGAGGCGCGGTCCGGCCGATAAGGAGGCAATTCGCCCGCAACGGCTTTGAGGTCACGAAGCACCGAAGTAATATGCGGCCACGGGAAGTCAGTCGGGTCACCGATATCTCGATCTGCGCCGACGATCATCTCCAACTTGGCTATGACACCAGCGAGCGACGAAGCCGTCACCTGGGGGATATTATCTTGAAGCTTTAGAGTTGCGGTCATCGCGAAGACCTCGGCCTCCCGCGCAATCGCATACGCCCTTGGATCACCGAGAATGTGCTTCGCTCGGCCTTTCGTTCGCTGCAGGGAATCTCCGGTCAATCCCCGAATACTGGGATTGACCATTATTCGGCTCTCCAGCCGCTGCTGCGCGCGGCATAACACCAGGGAGACGTACCGAGCCATCTGCCAACCGTTCATCAGCTGGAGTGCGTCGTCGTGTAGCACTGCAGTTTGCGGCTGCTTGTCATGGCAGGTTGCGACGAGAACATTTGGCTTTGTCGTCGACACGGTATGGCCTCCTTCAAAAGGCGAATTTAACCAACAGCTAATACATATTATAGTTGATAAACCTAAAGTGTGTAAACCTCGATTGTCGACGCATGGACATGCGTCAGCTTGTTGGAAAAAACTTCGCTCGTATTAGGCGAGAGAAAGGCCTGACGCAGGAGGAGGTCGAAGCACGCTCCGGATTCAGTCAGCAGTATCTAAGTAGCCTTGAGCGCGGCCGGCGAAATCCCACCGTGATTACTCTCTACGAACTTGCCCAAGCGTTAGGAGTAAGTCACTTGGAATTGGTCAAGCCAGACGGCTCCTAGTCCTGGCATAGTTACGAGCTGCTCGCGAGCGAGCGTTGAACGGACCTGTAGCGACCGAGCGGCAGCTTCGCGCAGCATGTCGGACGTCAAGATCGGCCTCGCCGCCTCCTGTGAACCAGCCGCTGCTTTCTATCTCAAAAGCCTTTGCCGGTGATATGATTTGGAGAGATGAGTTAAGCATACACCCGTCCGTCCGTGACGATCGCCCGAAGCATGGCCCCGGTCTCCCAGCGCTCAAGTAGATATGTTGCAGGCAACCTCGTGTGTTATACACGCTGGGCTTTTCGGGTCGGACACAAGATCGATGGATCAGGAAACGCTTCTTGCCGCAGTCCTCTTAGCTGATGTCGTGGGCAGCACGCCCCTCTATGAGCGCATCGGCGACGATGCCGCTTTGCTGCAGCTTTCGGACTGCCTGGACGCAATGCGGGCGATCGTCTCCCAATACGGCGGTGATTTCATCTACTCGAAGGGCGATGACGTACTCAGCCTCTTCGAGAGCCCGGAGATGGCGCTGGCGGCCGTTTGTCGAATCAGCCACCAACTGACGAAAGGGCCGTTGCTCGCTCGTATCGGATTGCATTTCGGGCGGGTCATTCGCGCGCGGGGCGCGATATTCGGTGACGTTGTCAATGTCACCGCAAGGTTGTCCACCACGGCCAACCCCGGGGAGGTGCTGATCAGCCAGAGCTTCTTCGAAGCCCTTTCCGCGGGCAGCCGCAAGGGCCTGCGGCTCCTCGACAAAATGGACTTCAAGGGAAAGCAGGAACTTTTCGATGTCTATACCCTGTGGAGCAGCAATGGGGTCCTCAATACTCAGGTCGCCACCCGTGGCGCCACTACCGATAGGCGCTCCGTCCCGCCGCGGCAGATTCGTCTGGTGATCCGCTATAGAGATCAGTTGCGATCGTGTCGAAACAACGAATCCGTGACAATCGGCCGATCCGCGGAATGCAATATTATCGTCGAGCGGCCCTGGGTGTCGAGGCGCCACGCGACCTTCACCATTTCGAATGGCAGGGCCCGGCTTGTCGAACGAAGCTCTTCGGGCACATTTGTGTCGATGGGACCCGGCCATGAAGTATTCGTACGTCGCGAAGATATTCTCCTCTTCGGCTCCGGCGTCATCTCGCCCGGACTGAAGTCTTCACTCGGCGACGCCCAGGTTCTTCACTACGAAATTGTCTCGGACTGACCCGGCCGGGAGCCGCGACCGGTTTCGAGCTGGTTCGCTGACGCCGTCGATGTCGCGCCCTATCTTTTGACAGCCATTGAGATCAACCCTTCACAGCTGGGGGCCAAGGACGAGCCTAGGAACGTCTGCTTTCAAAGTTGGACTGCGAAAAGCTGACCTTCCGTTCCTCGGCCCCCAAGCTGCAATGCCGGCGATCCCGTTTCTCATCCGGCTAATCAAGGCCGAGGAGAACTTACATGGGGTCACTCTCAATACGATGATGCTAGTCGCGAGCGCGCAGCTTGGAACGCTGGCAAGAAGGTTGGACCGAAGCGGCCACTCACGCACAAGCAGATCTCGGCCGTTCGCGCCTTTCTCGACCGCGAGAGACGCGTTCGAGACCGTGCATTGTTCGATCTTGCAATCGACAGCAAGCTTCGCGGCTGCGCCCTGGTCAAGATCAGAATTCGCGACCTCGTTGCCGGACCGGAGATCAGGACTCGTGCGCTCGTCGTTCAGCAAAAGACGGGGTGCCCGGTCCAGTTTGAGATCACCAGCGACGTCAGGGCCAGCCTTCTGGTTTGGCTTGAGAGGCGTAGAGGCACGATCGAGGACTATGCCTTCCCGAGCCGGATCGATCACGCGAGGCAGTACGCCCGCCTGGTCGACGAATGGATGACGGCGATTGGCCTGCGCGATCTGAACGTGTAGCGTTCAGTATTGAGATGTGACACCTTGGCGGCGGGCTCAACCGTGCGCGCGATAAGTGAATTAGAAGTTGTTCAAGTCCGCCTGAGCAATGTCCCCCATCTCATCGGTGGTTTGCAGGGTTTGATCTGGTCCGCTCGGCCACCTCAGGCCCATGCAATCAAAGAACTGTTTTAAAAGCGCTCGATCGAAATGACCGCTCCACGTCCCCATCATCTCCGCGGCAGCCTCCGGAGTGAAGCCCTTCTTGTATGGCCGAATAGACGTCAAGGCATCGAAAACATCGCAAATCGCGACAATCCGTGCCGCGGCACCGACCTGTCCGTCTTTTAAGCCATCCGGGTAGCCGGATCCGTCCAGCTTTTCGTGATGATGAAGGCAGATTTTTCCCACGATTTCCGGTAGACCCTTCGTCCTCGCCAGCATTGCATATCCCTCGCGCGGGTGGGTCTGCATGACCGCCATCTCATCAGCCGTGAGCTTGTCGGTCTTGGTCAGAATGGCAGTCGGGATGCGAATCTTTCCGATGTCGTGTAGAAGACTGCCAACGGACAGTATCCGGACCAGATTACTGTCAAGCTTGAGATGTCGCGCGAATAAGCCGACAAGGGCACAGACTGCTACTGAATGTTGAAAGCTGATCTCGTCCTTTGTCTTGAGCTTGGTGAGGTTCAAGACGCTTGCCGGGCGAGTGTACAGGAGCTGGTCGACGACATCGACAACCGCTTCCACTTGCTGCCGGTCAATGCATATTGATGAGGCTGCGTTGCTGAAGATCGAGCGGACCATCCCGGTCGCCTTCGTCAACGCCGCCCCAGCGTTGGCGGGCGTTGAGCTCCCATTGGGTTTTGGTATCTCGGCCGTCGAACTGGTCGGCCCGATCCCCGTCGAACTGGTCGGCCCGATCCCCTTTGAAAGATCGATGACAAGCGTCGTTACGGAACTTTCGCGAAGCGTCTCCAGCTCGGCCGGGCTGGATAGTTTGAACTGGCTGGCTGCAAATGGGCTGCGTAGCCATTGCTTGCCGAACCCATGAATAAACATGCCGAGACGGGCATCATTCTTGTCGATCTGAAGAAGCGTGGAATTCGTCATGCAGTGCTCGCTCGGTTGGCCTTTCGCTCGAAATCGTCGGAGCGACCAAATGCTTGGCTGGGGCGTCCACTTGAAGGCATAGCGTATACCTGCCTGGAAATTACTCTCTCGCGGCTCTCAATCCTCGTCGCCGTTCAACGTTACGGCATGTTAGTAAACTTTCCTTACTCTATTGAGCAGGTGACAAGATCTTCCCGCAGTCATCCCGGTACCATACGAGAACGCTCGGTTCGATTTCGGCCCCGGCTCTGCCGATCGGCCTAACAGGACAAATAGCGAGTCTCGGGTGCTGACCGCGGCGTGGAGAACGTCCGACAACGGGTCGGCCGCAGAACGGCAGTTGTTGGCCCAAGGTCAGCCAAAAGCCGCCAGTCCGGAGACGGCCGCATATTGGACATCCATCAATCGGCAGATCGTTGGTCAGCTCCGGACAGTAGTGGCGCGTTATTTCATTCGAACACACCAGCCGGTGGGACTCTCAACCCATCGATTGACATCGGATTCGTGCCAGCCCGCCCCGTTGACGCTAATCCTGATCTGAGCCGGGAAAGTGCCTTCGGCGATCTTGCGATAGATGGTTGAACGGGACAGGCCGGTCCGGGCAAGGACGGTTTTGAGGCGTATAATACGATCCGGCTCGGGCATAGCTTACCTGCACCTCACTGGTTGTTGCTGATTTCTGCTGGACAGAACCCATGCCGGAGACAATCAGGTTTGTTGCCTCGGCCGCCTGCGGGGTGGAAACGGCGGCAAATCGGCATGCCTTAGATTCCAATGCCTCTCCCCTTACCGATGCCGTGGCTGAATGCGAGTTCCGCCCCGAGTCGGCGGCCGGAATCGACGTTGATGCCAAGCTCGTGTTTGCGGTTTGCCAGTAGGGATTCAAGTTGAGGATCGCGTTCAAGGCTCTTGGCCATCTCGGACATGGCAGAACGCGTTGACTTGTAGCCGGACATGTCGCCGGCCTGATATTGTTCCTGTCCCGTACGGTCGAGCTTTTGCCAACGTTCCACGAACCGGTCGGCGCGGCGGCCGGGATTGATGTCCATCCCGGTGCGGATTTCCGTTTCAAGCTGGAGAGCAAGCACGGTGCGGCTGACGCGGCCGGCCCCCGCCTCCCGCACAAGTTCGGGATTTTTCACATAGCTCCACCCGCCCCCTCTGGATGCGGGAGAGAGCGGCGGAAGTCCTCATCTCGAAAGCTACCGAGATGAATGGGACGCAGAGGAGCCTTTTGGACGATCTCGCCACCATGACGGCGGACCGTGGCCAACTGGCAATCCGTGCCCGTATCCTGGCGGTCAGGCCTACGGAAGATATTCTATTTGCCGACCTTCATGCGCTGCTGCTGGACTTCGATAGCTTGCCGGCGGAAAGCCAGGATGGAGATGATGTCGACGACATCGGTCCGTTCATTTCTTTGAGTATTAAGCTTGGGCGGTCCCCGCGACCGGATTTTTTCGATGAGGGTATCTTACAAACGAGGGGAGGCATCCGTCCCTCCGTATCAGGAACCTTTCCGAAGACTGGCTGGGCAACCGCATCTAGGTAGCTGTCGGGAATGAAATATTCCAAGGCCGGCCTTCTATCCAGTCCATGGCTCCCGGATCGGCGCCTCGCTGGCCAGCCGCGCCGCCGTCAGCCGGCCTTCACCGCCCGCACACTCTCCCTTTCCACCAGCGGACTCTCCAGCTTCGTGATCGGATACCGCCCCCGTCCAGGCGCCGCCGGCGCTTCCAGCTGTTCGATCGCCCATTGGCCCATCGCCATGTGCGGCAGGATCGAGGTGGTCAGCGGCGGGAAGAGGTGGCGGGCGATTTCCTCGTCGTCGTAGCCGACGACGGAAATGTCCTGCGGCAGGCCGGCTTCCTTCAGCGCTTCGTAACAGCCGATCGCGGTGCGGTCGTTCTGGCAGAAGATGGCGGTCGGGCGGTCCCTCAGCGTTTGGATCGATCTTCGCGGCGTGCAGGACGGCTTCATGCGCAGCAAGGGAAGCGACTATTTCGAGAACAGCCGGCGAGCCACACTGGTTCAGCACCGCTACGCCATCGAGAACCCGCGAGGTTTTGATGGCTACGGCAAACATTGCTGGGGCATTACCGCGAGTGATGGCCCCGGCCCCTGCACACTCAAGTTGAAGGGCATCGAACGTAGATTCCTCTCCTATGCCGCGTGGCGTTCCCTACGGTCCCGACGATGGCACCCTCGCTCCATGGGCAGTCGCTGCGTCCTTGCCGTTCGCTCCGGAAATCGTGCGGCCGACGATCAGCTTCTGCATTCACCAGGCCAGGCTCAAGGCCGCCAAAGCCTATGGTTTCAAGGCGGCATTCAATCCGACGCATCAGGGAACGGCCGGCAGCGCCTTTGATTGGTGGATCTCGCCCTCGCACTTCGGCCTCGATGAAGGCCCGGTTGTCCTGATGATCAAGAACGAGCGCAGCGGGCTCGTGTGGCGGTTGATGCGCTCGTGCTCCTATAGTCGCAGCGGCCTGCAACGGGCGGGATTCGAAGGCGACTGGCTGAGAGAGTTCGATCAGGAACCGACGCCAGCTGCTTGATCGGCTTGGACGCGCTGCGGAATGCGCCGGCTGCCAACGGCTGCGCGTAGGGTGGAAACAGCCTACTCACTGGCTTCCCGGCCAGACATCTCTTCTATGACTATCCGGAAGAAAACGTGCGGCAAGCTATCTGACACGGGAGGCATGACAGGCTTGAGCGCGCCGGGCTCCCACCAGTCCGCGTGCTTGCTCAGCACTGACCATGCGTGATCGCGCTGAAGCTTGTGGCCGATCTGGTCAGGCAGTTCTTCGAAGCGGCCGTCGACAATCACGCTTCTCCATCCGCGTCCCTGGGTGTGTTCGACGATCTGGACGCATACCAGGGAGTTGGCCCGCATCCAGTCGATCTTCTTGCCCGGCAATGAGAACGCGTAGATGTGACTGTCGGCGTAGGCGTAGTTGAAGCAGACGACGTAGGGCTGTCCGTCCTTTGCGCATGCTAGATGGCCGACACGATTGGCAGCCAGCAACTTCGCGCATTCCAAAGTGGAGAACGTGCGGATCAGCATCGATGCGACCCTCCTATTTTCTCGCATTTCACGCCTTGGCAGCTGAACGCGCTATGACGTGGATCAAATTGGCGCGTCCGTTTGGTCAGCAGGAGTCCAGCCATCTTTCGGGACGCAGCAATTCGCAGGTGCCGCCAGACCGACCGCGCGGGACCTGGCAGATGGCTGACATAACGACGGCCGGACCGTTGCTCCACCAGGTCGACCGCTTGTTCATGCGGATCCGAGCGCGGGATTGGCGGGATTGCTACTAGCAAGATTCCAAAAATCACCAACTCAAGCCTACGCATTGGATGCATGCAGCGACAAGGCGGACCTGGAAAAAACTCCGCATCAAGATTCAATCTGGGAGCACACCGGCCTTTGAATTTACACCCTCAAGCAAGCCGAGCAGGCCTTTCAGGATTTCGATTGGTGGCGGCGGACAGCCTGGAATGTGCAGATCGACCGGCAGCACCTCGGATACGCCTCCCACGACCGCATAGCTGCCAGCGAAACAGCCGCCGTCCTTGGCGCAGTCGCCAATGGCAACCACCCATTTGGGGGCCGGTGTCGCGTCATAGGTACGCTTCAGTGCCTCGCGCATGTTCTTTGTGACCGGGCCCGTGACAAGCAGCACATCGGCATGGCGCGGCGACGCGACGAAGCGGATTCCGAAGCGTTCGACGTCATAGAAGGCATTGCTCAGCGCGTGCATTTCGAGTTCGCAGCCATTGCAGGAACCGGCGTCTACCGCCCGGATCGATAGGCTGCGGCCCAGCCGTTTGCGGGCCGCGCCGTCCAGAGCGCGGGCGAGTTCCTCGATCGCCGTCCGGCTCGCCTCGGGCGGACGCTCGGTGAGAGGGGTCCGTGCGAGGCCTTCGAAGAGGTGCTTGCGCATGACAGAATGCCTTAGAGATCGTGCCCGGAATAAGAGCAGTTGAACGATTTGTTGCAGAGCGGAAAGTCGGCGACGATATTTCCCTCTATCGCTGCTTCAAGAAGCGGCCATTGAAACCATGAGGGGTCACGCAGGTGACAGCGCTCGACAATGCCGCTCTTGCCAATGCGCAGCCAGGCCAGAATGTCGCCCCGGAAACCTTCTACGAGCGCCATGCCTTCATATGGTCCGCCTGTCTGCGCAAAGTCGATACGGATCGGCCCGTCTGGCAGTTGTCGCAGGATTTGTTCGATCAGGGACAAGCTCTGCTCGACCTCGTGGATGCGAACCCAGACCCGGGCGTTCACGTCGCCCTCCTGAAGGAGAGGCACATCGAAGGTGAGCTCGCCGTAGGGAGGGTATGCGAGACCGCGCCGCGCATCGAAGTCCCGACCCGAGGCCCGGCCGACATACCCTCCGGCGCGATACTGTCGAGCGAGTTCCACCCTCAGACGGCCGGTTGCGACTGTCCGATCCTGCAGCGACGCCGTATTGTCGTAGAGTTCGACCAACGCGGGAAAACGCTGCCTGATCTGTGCGATCAGGGACCAAATCGCGGTCGTCCCCTCATCACTCAGGAAGCTTGCCACCCCTCCGGGCACGATGCGGTCGCGCATCAAACGATGGCCGAAGGCGGCATCGCTTGCCCTCAAGACGCGCTCACGCAGCACCCCGCAGTGGGCATGCATGAGCGAGAAGGAGGCGTCGTTGCAAATGGCGCCGATATCGCCCACATGGTTGGCCAGACGTTCCAGTTCGGCCATGAGCGCTCGCAGCCAGACCGCGCGTGGCGGAACCTCGACGCCCAGCGCCGCTTCGACCGCACGAGCAAAAGCTAACGAATACGCCACGGTACTGTCACCGGAGATCCTGCCCGCCAGTTTGGCAGCGCTGTCGATATCGGACCCCGCCATCAGGCCTTCTATGCCCTTGTGCGCGTATCCGAGGCGCTCCTCCAGCCGGACGACCGTTTCGCCACTCGCTGTGAATCGAAAATGCCCCGGTTCGATGATGCCGGCATGCACAGGCCCGACCGGGATCTGGTGCAGGCTAGCCCCTTCTGCAGGCAGGAAATGATAGGGGGATGCAGTCGGAGAGAACGTCCGCTGTGTTCCCAGTGGATAGCTGACACCCCACTGGCCATGATCGAGCCACCGTCGTGTATCGGGTGCGCCCTGGGGCAAGAGTCCGAACAAGTCAGCGGCTGCACGTTCGAGCCGCAATGCGGGCGGATGCCGTCGGCCGACTGATGGGTAGCGCCCATCCGGACATACCAGGCTGACAACGCCGATGTCCCTGGCACTTTCATCGAGAAGCGCCATGTGGACGACACCTGGCTCACCCCAAAGACCGAGCAAGCCCCAGTGACCCTCGACAAGTTGTTCGACAGCAAAGCTCCATATCTTCGGAGCCACCACGGCGCGGGCCCACGGAAAATGGTTGTCGACACGTTCGCCGGCAAGGATGAGGTCGATCAGAGCGGGCATGCTTCTTTCTCCCTTCGGCTTCATCCCAGAAGATTGGCGACATGCTGGAACCATGTGACCAGTGGTGGCGGCAGATAGATGCCGGCGGCGAACACCAGCGCCAGGTGGGAATACATCGGAATATAGGACGCCTTGGCGGGCGCAGCGCTGCCTCGCGGTTCGCCGAAAGCGACACCGGTCAACCGAAGCAGCAGGGCGCCGAAAGCGAGCAAAATCCCGAACACCAACGGCATCGCCAAAAAAGGGTGTCTTGCAAATGTCGAACTCACGACCAGGAATTCGCTCATGAAGATGCCGGACGGAGGGAGGCCGGCAATGGCGACGACGCCGATGACGAGCGCCCAGCCAAGCGCCGGATGCGTCTCCGTCAGCCCCCTGATCTCGGTTATGTTCTGTGTTCCCTTGATTTGTGCGATGTGTCCGACCGTGAAGAAGATCGCCGACTTGGTCAGGCTGTGCATCACCATGTGCAGCAGGCCGGCAAAGTTGGCGAGCGGGCCACCCATGCCGAAAGCGAACACGATGATGCCCATGTGCTCGATGGAGGAATACGCGAACAGACGTTTGATGTCGCGGCGGCGGTAGAGCATGAAGGCCGCGAAAACAAGCGACGTCAGCCCCATCGTGATCATCAATGGCCCCGTCGCGATCGCTTCCGGGCTTGCCGCGAGCAACATCTTGAAACGCAACACGGCATAGAGCGCGACGTTCAACAGCAAGCCCGACAGCACCGCGGAAATCGGCGTCGGGCCTTCCGCGTGCGCGTCGGGCAGCCAGGCATGCAAGGGCGCAAGGCCAACCTTCGTACCGTAGCCAAGCAGCAGGAAGACGAAGGCGACATTCAGCAAAGCCGGGTCGAAATGTGCCGCGTGTGCGATGAGCACGGTCCAGACCATGGCATTCGTGCCCTCGCCAACAACTGGTTGCGCGGCCATGTAGACGAGGATGGTGCCGAACAGGGCCAGCGCGATGCCGACGCTGCCCAGGATGAAATATTTCCAGGCGGCTTCCAGCGCTGCATGCGTGCGATAGATGCCAACCATGAGCACGGTGGTCAGCGTGGCAAGCTCCACCGCCACCCACATCAAGCCGATGTTGTTCGACACGAACGCCAGGTTCATGCCGAACATCATGATCTGGTACATTGCATGGTAGAATCGCAGGTTCGACGCGGTCAGCCGTCTGGTATCCAGTTCGTGCGCAATGTAGGAGGCGCTGAAGACGCTGGTCGTGAAGCCGACAAATGCATTGAGCACGATGAAAACGATGTTGAGATCGTCGACGAGCAGGTATTGACCGGGCAGCGGCCGATCCGTGACGAAAAGCGACATTGCGGCGAGCAAGGTCAGCAAGCTGGCGGCGACATTGAGGCCAGCCGCCAGCCGGTAATTCGGCAGCGCCGCCAGAAGCGCGGCCGCGATGACTGGTATCAGCAAAATGGCGGCCACCGCATCGAGGGAAAACGCGGTCAACGGTGTTCTCCCCTGTAGTCGTCGAGCGCGCCGACATCCACTGAGTCGAACCTCTCGCGGATGCGGAACAGGAAGACTCCGATGACGATGAAGGCGATGAGGATCGAGAAGGCGACACTGATCTCGACGACCAGAGGCATGCCCTTGGCCCCTGTGGCGGCGAGGACCAGGCCGTTCTCGAGCGACATGAATCCGACAACCTGGCTGACGGCGTTTCGACGGGTGACCATCACCAGAAGTCCCAGCAATATGATGGACAGCGCGAAGGCAAGATCCTCGCGGGCGAGGGGGTCGGCGTCGGGAGTGACCCGCAGCATCAGGACCATGGAGAGGGTCACCAGACCTATTCCGGCAAGCATGGTCGGACCGATCCCGACGGCTGTCTCGATGTCGCGATGGATACCGAGCCGTTGAATGATGCGGTGAAGCCCGACTGGAATGACGATCGCCTTGAAGATGAGGGCGATCGCCGCCGTGACATAGAGATGATGGGCGTCCTGAATGTAGGCCTGCCAGGCCACTGACAGGGCGAGCACGATTGCATGAAGCGCGAAGACGTTGATCAGGGCAAAGAGGCGATCCTGATACAGCATCATGAAGCTGACCAGCACCAGGCCACCGGCGAGCAGATGAGCGATGTCGAAGGTGAGGCCGTTCATCAGAGGCTCCGTGACACGAACAGCAGGAGCGTGCCGAGCAGAGCCAGCATGAGCGCGGCTCCGAGGAAATCCGGGACGCGGAAGACACGCATCTTGGCGATGGCCGTCTCAAACAAGGCGAGGAGAACGCCACTTGCGGCAAGTTTGCAGATGTAGAAAATGACGCCCAGGACATAGGTCCAGGGTCCGGCCCCGGCGGTTGCGAGCCCCCATGGAACGAAGACACAAGAAATCAGCGAGACGTAGAGCAGAAGCTTCAGGAAGGCTGCGAAATCGATCATAGCCAGATGGCGACCGGAATACTCCAGGACCATCGCCTCGTGGATCATGGTCAGTTCCAGATGCGTCGCCGGGTTATCCACCGGCACGCGGGCATTTTCTGCGATCGCCACTATAACAAGAGCGATCAGTGACATTCCGAGCGATACCCGCAGGCCGACCTGTGGCGAGCCCATGAAGGCTGCGACCGTGGACAGTTGTGTCGCTCCGGCAACGAGTGCCAGGCTGAAAACGATCAGGAGCATGGCGGGTTCGGCCAGAGAAGCGATCATCACCTCGCGGCTTGCGCCGATGCCGCCAAAGCTCGTGCCGACGTCCATCGCCGCAAGCGCCAGGAAGAACCGTGCGCTTCCAAGCAGCGCGACGATCGCTATGAGGTCAGCGGTCCAACTGAATTTAAGGCCGGTAGCGAACGTCGGGATGAGCGCAGCGGCGACCCAGGTGGCGGCAAAGATCAGATAGGGTATGACGCGAAACAGCCAGGATGCATTGTCGGCCAGAACGACCTCCTTGCGCATGAGCCGCAAGAGATCGCGATAGGGCTGGACGAGAGGAGGACCCTGGCGGCGCAAGAGTCTTGCCTTCACCTTGCGGACGAAGCCAGTCAGGAGCGGCGCCAGCAAAAGCACCAGCATCATCTGCGTGCCTTGAACCGCCAACTCAAGGATCAGGGCCATAGTGCGAGCACCAGGAGCAAGACAATGAGAAAGAGAAAGACAAGGGTCAGGTAGCGCCTGATCGTCAGGAACTGCAGATGGTTCAGATGGTCGGTCGCAAAGTCGAGGGCCTTGCCGATAGGCAGATACAGCGTCTCCCAGATCACATCATGGATTTCCAGATTGAAACGAGCCGGACCGGTTTCGCCGGGTGCCGGCATTTCAACCCTTTCGGTCGCACGGAACACGAATGTGCCGAAGACCCGGCGGATAGGCTGTGCGAAGCTGACGCCCGTGTACTGCGAGCCTGGGACCGTGTCCGCGAAGCCGCAACCCCAGGCTGGACCTCGACGCAGTGCGTGCGACGCGAAGCGATGGATGACATAGGCCGCGGCGGATGCGGAAATGGCGATGAATACAAAAACCAGCAGGCCGTTGTAGGAACTGCGGCTCTCGGCAATCGGCACGATCGAAAGCCAAGGCTGCGCCATCTGCACCGGCATGCGGCTGCCGATGAGCGAAAGCGTCACGGGGGAAAGGCCATCTATGACAAAGCCCGGCAGAATGCCGGCAAGCAGACAGAGCGCGGCAAGGATGAGCATTGCCGCCAACGAGTAGCGGTCAGCTTCGTGCGCGTGTTCCACCGCCGAGGTCCGTGGTCGGCCCAGAAACGTAATTCCGAAAGCCTTTACGAAGCAGGCCGCGGCCAGCGCCGCCGACAGCGCCAGCAGGCCGCCGACGGCGGGCACCATCACCTTCAGGCCCCATTGCGGCAGATCCGGGCTCTGCAGGACAGCCTGGAAAGCAAGCCATTCGGAGACGAATCCGTTGAAGGGCGGAAGCGAGGAGATCGCCACGCAGCCAACGAGAAAGACGAAGCTGGTCAGCGGCATCCGATGGATAAGACCGCCCAGCTTCTCCATGTCCCGTTCGCCGGTTGCCGTGAGCACGGCGCCCGCGCCAAAAAAGAGCAGGCTTTTGAAGAATGAATGGTTGAGAACGTGGAACAGCGCGGCGGTAAGCGCCAGCGCTGCAGCCGATGGCATGGCATTCGCCTTGAAGGCGAGCGCGAGCCCAAGGCTTACGAAGATGACGCCGATGTTTTCAATGGTGCTGTAGGCAAGCAGTCGCTTGAGATCATTTTCCATCAACGCGTAAAGAATCCCCAAGACAGCGGTGAGACCTCCGAAGAAAAGGACGATGACGCTCGACCACCATGTCGGTTCACCGAGCAGGTCGAAGATAACGCGGATGAAGCCGTACACGGCGACCTTGGTCATGACGCCGCTCATCAGAGCCGAGACATGGCTTGGCGCGGCCGGGTGAGCGAGTGGAAGCCAAACGTGTAGCGGAACCAGACCAGCCTTGGAGCCAGCGCCCAGCAACATGAGAGCCAGGACGAAAGTGGCGACGAGCGGGGTAGGCCCCGCGGTACGCATCGCCTCGAACGTGTAGTTTCCGCCCGAGCCGGACAACAAGCCGAACGCAAGCAGCAGCGCGAGCGTGCCGAAGCTCGCCATCACGAGATAAATGTAACCCGCCCGTGCATTGTCCTTTTCGCGATGGTGGACGATGACCAATGCCCAGGAAGAGAGCGACATGAATTCCCAGGAAAGCAGGAAGGTGAAGGCGTCGTCCGCGAGCACGACCAGATTCATTCCGGCGAGGAAGGCAGGGAAGAACGGCAGCACCCGGTGCGGCGAGGGCTCGTGGCTGCCGTAGCCGAGACCGTAAAGGCTGGCCATGGCGCCGCCGAAATTGATGACGACGAGGAAGAAGGTCGAGAGCGCATCCAGGCGGAAATGAGCTCCAATCCAGGGCAGCCCGACCGGCAATACGGCAGTCGACGGGGTGATGGGGTCTTCGAGGATGCGGCTCACGAGAACCAAGAGCGCGGCGGCCGAAATACCGAGCGTCAAGCCGTAGACGAGGCGTGTTCCCGAGTCCAGTGTGCGGCTCAACGCAATCGCAAGCACCGCTGTCCCCAGGAGCGAAGCAACGCCCCATAGGAGGACCGCGGCGTCCAAAGTCACGCCACGCTCCTCGCAGCGAATTTGGTGCCCGCATCGACACCGCCCAGAATTTTGGCGGGGTCGAAATCCGCTTTAAGCCGCACGCCACGTCCACCGATCTGGCTGGAAGCGCCCTCGGCGATCAGCTCGACGCCGGAAAGGTCAAGGGCTCCAATCAACTTCATCAGGGAATCGACGTTGCCCCGGATAATCGATTCGCTGGCTTCCATGCGCTGAATTGTCGGCACCGAAAGGCCGGACAATTCGGCCAGCCTGCGCTGGTCAATGCCAAGGAGCGCCCTCGCGGCACGCAACTGTGGAGCAGTTATCACGGGTCGCATCCCTCATTGTTAACTTTGAGATATTGTCCCTGCCGGTTGCAGCATATATTAAAATGCGGTGCATTCAACAAATGATGCGTGACACATCTATCCATGTGCCATGGGAACCCGCGCGACATGAGCCGGAATTGGACGCTCCGCGGTGCTCGGCAAGTGCAAAGCGGGCCTGCAATGACGGCGGCAGCGAAACGCCCTGGCAAAAGGCCGCTCGAGAGACGAGTTGTGCGGCGGATTTAGGAATTTGACAGTGGTGACCAGGTCATGATCCGGGTTGCGAAATATCATACCGATTTCGGCAACATCGAGGTTCTGCGGACCAAGGATTCCGGTTCGTTCATCTATCGCCAAGGCGGTTGCTATCAAAGCGAGTGCGACCCCAATGGCATCAGCGTCGTGCCCTATATACACGCAATCTTTGGTCTTCTCGCGCAAGCGGAAGTGTCCGACGTCCTGATGATCGGTTGTGGCGGCGGCAGCCTGGGCACGATGCTGGACAGGGTTGGCGTGCATGTCACTATCGTCGACATCAACCCAAAGGCTTTCCAGATCGCACAGCAATATTTTGGGTTGCCTCGGGGCGTTCACTGCTGCACTTCCGACGGGCGGGATTTTTTGCGCGCCGACCGTCATCGCTACGACGCCATCGTTCTGGACGCATATTCCGGGCGGCGCATTCCGGATCACCTGTGCGCCGAGACATTCTTCGGTCTGGCGCAGACACGTCTCAAAAACTCATCCGGCATGCTGATCGGGAATGTCCATGCTCGCCACGACCTTGACACCATGCCGGATCGGGTTGCCGCGAAACTCAGCAATATCTGGGCGAATGTCAGACTGCTCGATACCCGCGGCGCCTCGGACCGCAACGCGCTCGTCATGGCAGGCAAGGTGCGTGATCTCGTCCAGCCGACGATGCTGGTACCGCCGTCGGTCGGCGCTGACGAGATCGCGCATGACCTGAGCCTCCTGGCGTTCAGACCCTGGCATGTGCCACGCCGAGCAGCGCAAAGCGTAGGGCGGGACGCCAGTTAGAGGCTGGTCCTCTCGTGTGCTTCAGGACCAGCCCAACGAATGGCACGCGGCGGAACTTCAGTAGGGCGAACGACACTGCCGACGCGGGCCGTTGTAAGGCTGGAAGGTATTATCCGACGCGCGATACGACCTGTAGTGGTCGTAGCACCACTGCACATGGGCGTTGCCTCCGTAGACACGGTTGTTCTCGCTGTTGACGATTGCGCTGCCGATCAGTGCGCCGGCGGTAAAGGCAGCAAGCGGGAACCAAAGGTCGCCGTGCCGGCGATAGCCCCGATGGTACTCGCGGTAGCCGCGGTGGCCGTTCCAGTACATGCCGTCGTTGTGTATAACACGGCGATGCACTCGGTTGCCGTGGCGACGTATCCACCGCGGGTCGCCGTTGCGGGCTTCCACAGTATGAACGTCGCTTGAAGCTGACGGCGCCTGGGGTACGAACATCTCCACGGCATTGGCCGGCAAGGCGGCGGAAGCCGCGAACGAAGCCGACAATGCGCCGGCCAGTATGCCCGACATGATCTTGTTCATGATCTTCTCCTAGAGGGGATGGTTACCCCTTGTGTGTGTGAGCGATTAAGTGGGTATGCCTGTGCCTGTATTAAATTCGTTGAGAAGCGGGCGGAATTTTCGCCACGGACTCAAACTCGTCCCATGAGAACCAAGACGATGACGACGATCAGAATCACGCCAAGAATACCGATGCCGCCGTGGCCGAACCCGTAGCCGTATCCACCGAAGCGGCCACTAAATCCGCCGAGCAGGAAAATGATAAGCAAGATGATAAGTATGGCTCCAAGCGACACAGGATCTTCTCCTTTGATGCCTTTGGTCGGACCTTGCCGACGATCACCTTATTCCCACAAACTCGATTAACTGGCCTTTCAATGTTCGAATGGCCATGCGTGCACCAACTGGCTACTTGCCTTCTACGGAGGCACCGTCTTTACCGATACTCACAGTAATCCCGGTTTGCTGCTCTCTGTAGAGCTGATAACCTACTACAGTCACAGCGGCCGGGAGCGCGCCGATTACCAGATAGAGTATGTTACGGTTCATTAAGAGCGGCCTCTGTCGATTTGCGATCTAAAGAATTGCCAGAAATAGTGCTTATTTCTCCTTGATGACGTCTTTGATGCCGCCGACGGCATTCTGGACCTTGCCTTCGAATTTGTCGGCCTTGCCCTCGGACTCCAACTTGGCGTCACCGACCGCCTTGCCAACGGCCTCCTTTATCTTCCCTTTTACGACCTTCGCAGACCCGATTACCCTGTCTTTATCCATCATCCATTCCTCCAACTTTCTCTTCTGCTTGAGAAAGTTATGAGCAATGCGCCAGTTGTCTTTGATTTCGATCAAGCGAACTGCAGACGCAGCGCGCCTATGCCAGGGCACGGGATTGGGGAGCAAGCAGGGCGTCGGCAGCCGACACGGTCAATGCCTGTGCGTCTCACACAAGCTACATACCAATCCGGCATCCGCGACTTAGGCACTTGGGGCCGCCTCAAGCTGGCGATCCCCTCGAAAAAACCGCAACCTGCCCAAAGCTTCCGCTTGGTGGATCGAGAATTGTCTCTGAGCTTCTGCACGAACACCATAGTCGAAGCCAGCGATATGTCTTCAAACGTCAGCGGTGCCATTCACGCGTCAGTTACGCGCTGCACTGGTGGTTTTTCGGAATGTGAGTTATTTTGGTGCCGAAAGCAGACCAGTAAGCAGCTCTTCCAGCGCGACATAGGCAATGGGCTTCACAAGCAATGGTCGCTCCCGGTCGCCCTCCCTGAGACCGCCGACACCGTAGCCCGTCGCGAACGCAAACGGCACGCCGCGCTCGGCTAGGACGTCCGCCACAGGGTAGCTTCTGACGCCATTCAGGTTCAGGTCGAGCAGCGCGGCATCAAAGTGCTGGGCCTCGATGAGGGCAATGGCTTGCTCATTTGTTGCGGCCGCGATGACGACGTCGCAACCGAGATCGGCAAGCATGTCCTCTATTCCCATAAGGACGAGCATTTCATCCTCGACGACCAAAATCCGCTGACCGGTGAGGATCTTACTCACCACGATCATCGCGGGGTGCTGCCATGTCGATTGTGCAGATCACGCCGTCCTTGGGGTAGTGCAGGTGCACCGTGGCTTCCAGTTCATGGGCAAGGCCGTCTTCGACCACCCGGGAGCCGAAGCCCTTTTTCGAGGCCGGCGTCACCGATGGTCCGTCCTTCTCACGCCAAACCAGAATCAACCGATCGCCAGATGGTTTCGGCTCTTTTGTCCACGACACCATGATCGATCCGCTATCGTTGGAGAGCGCACCATGGGTCACCGCGTTTAGCACGAGCTCGTGAAGTGCGATGCCCAGGGCCAATGCGCGCCTGGGGGGAAGGCGGATATCGTCACCAGTGACCTCATATCGCCTTGATCGGTCGCCGCCGACATTGAACGGCTGCAATGCATTGTCAACAATGTCGCGCAGCCCGGCCCTCCCCCAATTCCCATGGGCCAAAAGGTCATGTGACCGAGACAGCGCGGCAATGCGTAACGCGATGAATTCGCGGGTGGCCATTGGATCGACGTTTTTTCGGAAGGCTTGAGAGACGATCGATTGCACCGCCGCGAGCATGTTCCTGACTCGGTCGTTCAACTCATCAATCAGAGTCTCCGACCTCGCCTGCTCTTCCTTATGTCGTGTGAGATCCACAAACGAGGCGAAATGCTGGACGGTGTCGCCGCTCTCGTCCTGCACCGGACTGATGAAGACGTCGGCCCAGAACGTACTGCCATCCTTTCGACGGCAACAAATCTCCGCTCCCCTGCACGAACCTTCCTCAAACTCGGCCTTTATCGTCGCCAGCGGTGCAGTGTCGGTCGCGCTTGCCAGAACGAAGTTGAAGTCTTGCCCTAAGATCTCGTCGCGCTGGTATCCGATGAGGGAAATGAAGCTGTCGTTGGCAAAGATGATTGCATTGTTGGCCTGCTTGGCATCAGTGAAAACCATCGGCATTCTGGTGGTTTCGGCAGCGACGACGAAAGGCCCAAGGTCTTCCTTGAAGCCTTCAACTTCGGCTTCGGCGTCGTCCTGTTGCTCAGAAGGTGAAGGTGTTTCCGACATTCTTGGTTGGCTCCGGGCAAGGCCGCTACGAAAGTCGGGTGGGTAGAAACCCCAGCGTCCTCGCTGTTAATTGACGGTGCGGCGAGCACTGCAAGACAGTAACCGCCTGCTCCCCCGGTTTGTTCCCTTTCTGAAGCCGTTGATCCAATGGCGCTGGCCACGGCAAGTTCGAGCGCCGCTGCATTGGGATATGAACCTTCGCCGCTATTGTCTCACCTGGCGCGAAACGTTCGTAAAAGGGCCAGAGGAATCTCGAGTCGGTAAACGACGCCCCCCGGCTCGTATCGCACCCGGACATCGCCGTGAAGCTGAGTGGCAAGAGCGCCGAGCAGACGCGTTCCAAAGCTGCGCCGGGTCGGCTCCTGGACCGTTGGGCCACCCGATTCCGTCCAGGTCAGCGTGAATAGCTGGGTCTCTTCATTGGCCGTCGAGGCGATGTTGACGCGTCCGGTCTCGCTGGACAGTGCGCCATATTTGACCGCGTTGGTGCACAACTCGTTGAGGGACATGGTGAGGGGCAGAATCGCCCCCGGACCGATCTCGATCGGCGTATTCTGAACAACAAACCGTTGAATCTCGTGGCGATCGAAAGGCTCGATGGCAGCGCTGACAACATCAGCCAGTTCCGCGCCGGTCTCACTGGCTTGGAGCAAAATGTCTTGCGCTCTGCCCATGGCGACCAAACGGCTCGAAATAGCTTGTCGCCCTTCTTCCAGGGTCTCGGCTGTGCGCAAGGTCTGCGACGCAATTCCGACGACCATCGCGAGCATGTTCTTCATGCGATGATGCAACTCATCCAGCAGAAGACGTTGCAATCGCTGGGCGGCCTCGTGCTCGGCGGCTTCGATCCCAGCCTGCGCCATCAGGCGAGCGGAATCGAGCCGGGCTTGTCCCAGCATATCCCGCAGAGCGGCGTTTTCAGATTCGACAATGCTCTTGCCGGGATGCAAAGCCTCGCGATCCCGCAAGGCCGCGATCACGAACAAGCCGTCTGGGGCCTGATATGGGCTAAGGCTTATCTCGCTCTTGAACTCGCTACCGTCCTTACGACGTGCGAAAAGCTCAAGTCCCCCGCCCATCATGCGCGGTGTGGGTTCGAGCATAAACCGGTGCACATGAGCCGCATGACTGTCGCGGTACCGCGCTGGCATAAGCACACTATGGGGCTTTCCGATGAGTTCCGGCGGGCTGTATCCCAGCAGGGCCTCAACCCGGCTATTGGCAAAGAGAATGTGTCCGGTCCGGTCAATGACGACTACGGCGTCTGGACTTGCCTCGTAGAACTCTCCGAACGGGACCTTATCCACCAGCTGAGCCATAAAAATTAGGTCGGGAGACAGTAGATCCACAAGTTAGCTGGACTTGGACGGCTGCGGCTTCGCGCATCAATTCTGAAATCAGAGATTTCCACTGCATCCGGTGCTATCCTGACGTCGCTTGTCACCCCCGTTTGGCCACAAGACTGGCGCAAAGGGCTTCGCCGACAGGATAAGCGGGTTCAGCGCGGTGCGTCAACTTGGCCTGCTGCCAAGCACCGGGGGGGAACCTGGGGCGTTTGGCACCGCATAACCAAGAACGCGGCACGGTTAGGAGGAGCAGATCTCCTTAACTGCACATGCCAGCGAACCGAGGTCGATGTAAGTCCTCACCAGGAATTACCCGAGGTGGATTGGATACGCTGGCTCCTTGCACGCCCAGAAGCCCCCTCTGGCGCCGATTGGGTGCGCTTTCTCGAGACACTACGGTCCACCGGCGCCAAACCCGACACGCCGCGCGAGCGCCTTCGAGTTACATGTTGCTGGCCGGCCGAACCGGAGGCGATGCGCGATGCGCTGGCCTCTGGTGCAGCTTGAGTGGAATGTCGGCCAAAGATGCTCGGATCGGTCTGACGGGGCACCGATAAGCCACCGAAAAGCCAATGGCACGGCTCTTCAGCAGCGTCGCCGCCATCTTGGCAACGAGGTCTCTTCCATGGGCGCCCCCCCCGCCGTCCTTGTATTAGCACACGGCCAAACCTTCGCACTAAACCTCGATATATGAGCCCGCGCCGCCATACGTCTCAGTTTCCCGCCAATGACGTCCCGCCCCGGGTCGAGATGAACGTTGGCGCCGCGCGCTGCAGGGGGACCTTGAGTACCCCTTACTTTGTCCCGAAGGCAGAACACGCTGCCGCGCTCACAGTCGAAGCAGACTGTGAGGCGATGGCGATCATATACCTGAGTCTCTCCGCATCCGCTGGCCTTCTCCTTACCCGGCCTTAGGGGTCTTTTCCGCAGCAGCGTGAGGGAGCATCCAAGCCGTCTCTTCGGCAAGAAGTTTCAACAGCAGACCGCGATTTACGGGGTCTGTTTCCGTCTCCAGCCTCTTTTCGAAGTGCTTGATATTCTCCCGATGCATGAACTCGGCATCGCTAACCGGCATCTCGCGCTGCTTTCAGGAGGCTTGAGCAATCCTGATAAGCTACGCCTTTCGCGGCACTCGGTCCAATGAATCATCACAATTCGGACTGCGGCATAGCCGCTACCCGGCCGTAGGAGGCCTATTCAGGAATTAACTCGCTAACCGTATGTCGGAAGCGTACACAGTTGCGTCGTCGGCGGGTTACCTAGAGGGCATTGCTGATTGAGAGATGTACACTCTCGCCCTGTAAGGCGTTGAGATGCTAAGCCGCATTCCCCAAAGCGAATTCCTTGGTCCGGAAGAGTTGGCGATCTGCCAGTGCGTGTTCGACCAGTTATGCATCGAATCCCAGTTGGAACGCGGTTCCGTCGACGGTGAGGCACTGGCATTTATCGTGCTGTCTGTCTTTCAGCGAGGGACGGTCAAAGAAGCTGATTTGCTGGCCGAGATGCAAGCGCGACGCAAGAATGATTTGGAAAGGCATAAGAGCTGACCCAAAGGAGGTGTTAGATCGACGTGGCTTCGCAGGGCGGTGCCTCGCTGAATTGGCGTCCGCCTTGCTCGATCATGCTTGCCAGGATCTCGCACCGCTCCTCTAGCGCCATATCGCGCCAATCGTGGCCATTGAGGTGCAGCAGATCGAAGGCGACGAAATAGAGGTCGGGCTCAGTCGGGATCCGATCATCTGCAGAAAAGCTTTGCAAATTCAGACTCGACTACGTCCTTAGTCAAGCCAATATCGTCGGCACGTTTGGTGGCGGTCATTGGGATTCCTGTGTGAAATGATCCTGGACGATTGCGCCTGCGCGCCCATAGTCGCGGCATGAAGGCGGAGTATGTTGAGCTGGTCTTACTGGAGCAGTCGCTCGCCAATACAGACGGTATGAATCGGCCGTTTTCCGATCGAGTGGTTGATGTTGCGGAGGAAACTGGCGGGTCAGTGCTGTTCGATGTTCGCGTCGATGGCGACACTCGTATTAACAGGATGGCAGCGATCGGTTATGGTGCAAACGGCACGGTGATAATTGTGATGGGTAAGAAGGGGCAGCTTGATTCGGCCCCGATAGACGGAGACACCAATCATCTGGTTGCGGAGCTAACCGCATGGTGTTCGTTGCCGATGGCCGAGCAAGTCTGTGTTAATTTCAGCAGCACGGTCGTGATATTGCTCGCTGAGCTTCGTAAATCGAGCCGTTTCGACCGATCTACCTGATCTTTCACAATAGTCGGACGGTGGTGAGAAGATGGCCAGACGCAGCGTAGCGCGTGGTGGGGGAATGATGCACCTGCTTCTCGCTCTTGATCTCGGTTGCCATTGATTATTTTTCCGAGGGCAGCATCGCGCCAGTTTGAGCGCAAACGCAAGTGAATCGTCGTGTGACGAAAGTGACCGTGCGCCACACTGGGAGCTGGGTGGGCTTTGAGGGGCGCCGGCCGGACGTGAGGCGCCCTGTTGATGTGCCTCTTGAAGGTGTCGATGATCGTTACTCGAATAAAGGCGGACAGCTTCGGACGTGACCGGCATGTTGATCTAAGTCAGCATCGAGGATTTGGCAGAAAAGAATAGAGATTTCCGGCGGGTGCTCTATACGGCCCATCATCTGCAACTTGTGCTGATGTCGCTAAGTCCGGGGCAGGACATTGGGATGGAAACGCACAAGACCCGCGACCAGTTCTTTCGGGTCGAGAAGGGCAAGGGCGAGATTGTCATCGACGGGATCACGCACAAGTTAAAGAGCGGCGACGCAATCCTTGTGCCCGCAGGCGCTTCTCACAATCTGATCAATGTGGGTGCGAATAGTCTGAAAGTCTATACCATCTACGGTCCACCAAATCATCGCGACCAGCTGGTCCAAAGCAAGAAGTCGGTCGCCGAGTTGTCGTCGGAGCATTTCGACGGCAAGACTACCGAGTAGCGCGCAACGGTATGGACGCCGTGGTAACGGCCCTTGCGCTGTACACCTGCTCGTCATTGCAGTGGATGCCTCGCGAAAACGGCGCGCAGCGTACCCGATAAAGTAGAGCTATCCTTGTCCGCTGGGCCGCGGCCGCACATCTTCGCGCTCTTTTGCCTTGGGAACTGGCATCACCCGCGCCGGACCCACGGGACCGCCTTTCGTATCAGCGAGCGGCTCCTTTCTGGTGGTGCCGTTTGCGATGGTGACCACGCTGTCGTAGAAGCCCTTGCCGGTGACGGATATCGGAGGAGTGGCATCATGCATGATGCTGATCACCGTCGCGCTCGGACAAGCATCCTTGATCGCCTGGTGGAAGGCAACCGTGGCGTCGGGGTCGAGGGCGCTCGTCGACTCATCCAGAAACAGCAGACCCGGCTGGAGCAGGAGTATCCGCGCGAGTATGATCTTCTGCTTCTGACCGCCGGAAAGAAGCTGGTCCCAGCTATGCCCGTTGCGCCCCTCCTGCGCGAGGTCGCCGGCGAATTCGGCAAGGCCTGCCTTGGTCAGCGCGACGGCGACGTCGACATCCGAATGGGCCTCAACTAGATCAGGCATGCAAATCAGTTCTTTGAGGGAAATGGGGGGTAGGTTCACATCCTGAGCGGCATACAGACTTCGCACGCTCTCGGGCAGAATTGTCGCGCCGCGACCATGCGGCCAGAGGCGGTTGATGGCCTTGAACAGAGACGACTTGCCGCTGCCCGACTCTCCGACGAGCAAGGTCCATTCTCCTGGCTTGAAGTGGTGCTCGCCGGTCCTGATAAAGGGCGCATCATCGCCCTCATGCATCAGTTCCAGATCGTCGAGGGTCAGGCCAAGTTTGGGATCCTGCGTGCTGTAGCGCAGTTCGGAAAGGCCGGTGCGCGCGTAGAACTCGCGCGGCCGTTGCACATCCTCGATCGCCCTTGCAAGTTCGGTCAGGCGACCTGAATTCGCCTTGAGCGTCGATATGTCCGGCATAACGTGGATGAACCAGGAACAATCAATTATCAGGGCGTTCGCCAGTTCGGCCCCCGTGATGTAGACTTGCAGGCTGATCTCGTTGTCGACATAGGGCAACAGGCCCGGCGCGTAGGCAACAATCCGAGATCCCAGGAAATTATAGAAGAGCTCAAAAGCCATGTACCCGGAGACCAGCTTGTTGAGCCTCGCCCAGGTGCGATCAATGTCGAGATAGCGGCGTTTGTGGATGCCCTTCTGCGCAATCTCGCCCGAGGCGGCGGCAGTGTAAAAGCTGTTGTGGAGAAGCGTGTTCAGCGCGCCGCGGTAACTGCCCTCGGCCCTCTGCATTGTGTTGTCCAGCACCTGCAACACACCTCCCAGCTTCGTCGCGACGAAGGTTGCAATCGGGACGTAGGCAACGACGGCAACAAGCGTCAGGAAGGCGCTGCCATAGCCGCCGAAGAAGGGCAGCCCATCAACCGGAGCGGACGTTTCGACGATCTTGCGGCCAACAAAGACAAGTGACAGCAGCACCCCCGCGATACCCATGGCGACGCCAATGGCACCGCCGGCCATTCCCTTGATCGATTCCTGGACACGCTGATCAATATTGTCGGGAACCGGGATATTGGGCGGTATGGCATGGGTGGCGCCATGTTGGAGGTGATAGTGCGTATGGTTGCTGTCGAGCAGGGCATCGTTGAACCGCTGATCAAGCCACGCACGCCACCTTCGGTGCAGCGTCGTCGAGAAATAGTGGCGGACGGCGATGAAGCCTACATCCTTGAGCACCACAATCGCGGCAAGTGTCGCGGCGCTTTCCAGGATAGTCCTCAGCGTCGCGGGATTGTCAGGACGGTGAAGAAGAGCGATCGCGCTGACGAGCTGGCCCGACACCTCTGCAAACCAGACACTGGCCAAGGCCGACAAGGCTGTAAGTATGATGATGACCGACGTCAGCCCCCATGCCTCCGGCCATTTCTTCGATCGCCAGTAAGCGGCCATCAGGCCGGAGAAGCTGCGCATCGAGGAAACCGGAGTTGCCGGCTTCTGCTCCACCGAGCGACGGCTCAACCAGCGCAACGCGACCTCCCGCCGTTGATGAGCGGGTGTCCACGCACGCAACGCTCTTCGCATATGAAACAGGCTCTTCCCCCCGACAGGATGAGGGGCACAAAGAGGGAGAATCTGTACAAGGCATGTCGGGTGACGCCAAGAGACAATTTGCTGTCGCCGATATGGTGCCGGATTGCCGACGGCCAAATCCGGCACGTGGCAAAGCTCCATGGGGCTACTGCCAGAGCCGCCTCATGCGAACGGAGACATCCTCCAGGACTGGCATGGACGCCAGCACGAGGAGAATGGCAGCGAGAAACAACGTCACCGCAAAGCCGACGTGTTTGAAACCCACGGCGCCCATGACGCCGCCGATAAAGAACAATGCGACAAGCGACGCAAGCAGCCTCAGCTTCCTTCGATCCGCTTTCACGAACAGTTCGTCCGAATCATTCCCCGAGATGTTCCAATAAAGCAGCTTGCCGAGTTCGATGCCCGTGTCGGTCACCAGGCCAGTGACATGCGTTGTCCGGATTCTGGCTTCCGACAGCTTGGTGATAATGGCGTTCTGCAACCCCATGATGAAGCAAAGCAGCATCACCGTCATTGGCACGAACAGTGCTTCGTGACGTGCGAGATGGCTGCCGAGCAGACCGAAACAGATCAGCAGGATCGCTTCCAGGACAAGCGGGAACGCGTATTCGCTCTGCAGGCCCTGCCGCCTTCCCCAGTTGACCAGGACCGCCGAACAGGCCGCGCCGGCGACAAATGACAACAAGGCCCCCAATCCGGAAAGCACCAGCCCGACATTGCCGAGTGCCACGTGGTCCGCCATCGACGAAACGATACCGGACATGTGCGATGTGTACTGCTGAACCGCCAGAAAGCCGCCAGCATTGGCGGCTCCTGCGATGAACGTCAGAAAACGAGCGAGATGCCGATCAGTTCGTTCGCTTCGTTCCTTTCCGGTCAACCGGCGCAAATACAGAATCATGAGCGAACCTTGCCTTTCCGTGCGGAAAAGCGGGACCGCATGCTGCCGTGCCGGGAGAGGCTCATTGGGTGTTTCTGGAAGAAAGGGAAGTTGAGGGACGGTGAATGTGTGGCGCAGAAGGTGTACTCAGTATGGTCTAGTTCGGCTTGCCCAACAGCGCATCGGGATGCCGGAACCTGACGCCGCGGCCGCCGTCGTCGCTGCGCACATGTTCGCTGAGTAGTTCGACGCCGGCGCGGTTCAGCGCGTTGATCACTTTCATCAGACTATCGACAACGCCTCGCACGTTGCCTTGGCTGGCTTCCATGCGTTGGATCGTTGGCACGGAGACACCAGCCATTTCCGCCAGGGTCTTCTGGTCGATGTCGAGAAGGGCGCGGGCGGCACGAAGCTGGAAGGCTGTGATCATCGAGGTATCAGTGTCTGGGTATGAGAAATGACAATCTCGATGGTATCATTGATGCATGAAACATCAATACAAAACGAAAAAGAATGATCTGCCCTTGGCATGGCGAGCCTCGGCGATTATCGTGTCTGTATGACTCAACGCTACAAATCCTGTCAGGAGCCGGCTGGCACCTGGATCGTCAATGATGCTCTTACCGGCCGGCCAGCCGAGATGGGCAGCAGAACCATCGTGGGAATGAACCGGCAGGATGCCGAGGAAATCGCCGATCTTCTTAGCAAGCTCGATGCACAAAGACGGGAAACAAGATCATGAGGGTCAAAGACAGCAATGGCACCCCACTGAGCGAGGGGGATTCCGTCACGGTCATCAAGGATCTCAAAGTCAAGGGCACCTCCGTGACCCTGAAACGTGGAACGCTGATCAAGAACATCCATCTTACGGGTAACGAGGATGAGGTCGAATGTCGGGCTGAAAAGGTCAAAGATCTGGTTCTCAGGACGGAATTCCTGAAGAAAGCTTAGAGGGCCAGCCCTTCTATGGGCGATATTGTCTGAACCTTGCCCGAGCGTGCGGTTTAAACGCAGCAAGGGCGCGGATTTTCCGACTTTGGCGGACCGTATTGAAGAAGCACTCGCACGTTGCGGCATCGCCGATGCAGGATTGGAGTGAGGAAGGCCCCATCCTCAAGGTTCCGGAGTTGCGGCAAGTCAGGCCGAGAAACGCGGCACATGGGCGACGCCCCGCACAGCCACGCCCGGACGCCGAGTTCGCGTGCGGTCACCTGCCGGGTCCAGCCACCGCCAGACAGTCCGATATGGGCATCGTCGAACGAGAAGCGCAGATTCGGCAGTTCACCCGAATCCGTGCTCGGTGGGACCGTACCTATCCCTGAAAACGCTACCCAACCCCAAGCCAGATGGCGCCTGGGCTGGAGGCCCACCCAGAATCGCAGAATGCCTGCCGCAACTGATGTAATGTGATTGCCAGAACAGGCGTGTAAGTCGAGGCAAGCTGTGGATTGTGAAACGCGGCAACCCCGGCGATTGTAAGCGAATCTGCTCCACCGGTTGCGCCACGAAACAAAGGAAAATGTGCTGCGCATTGGCTGAGCTTTGACTCTACGCGCACGGCACCTCTGCCGCGATAAATCGCGTCCGCCTCGCTATGGGTCAACTTTGCATCTGCATGATCTGATCGATGGGCATCATATTGTGGTTCATATGTGCCATGATCCAGAGCGATCCGACGATGACTAGGAGAACGATCAACACACCAAAGGCAAGCGCCAAGACGTTGTTGACGTTGTCGGGGCCGGTGGTGATGTGGAGGAAAAAGACGAGGTGGACGCCCATCTGCGCGATCGCGAGGACGGCCAGCGCGACAGGAATGCTTGGTTCCCAAACCAGCGCGGTGCGATTGATAAAGAAAGACACCAGGGTAAGCAGCGTTGCGAGCCCTAGCCCGATCAGGTAAGTCCTGATTTCTTCGGCAGCCTCGTATCCGTCGAGGCTCTCGTCACCCGGCGCGGTGTCGACGTAGTGCGAGTCTTCGTCCTGCTCGGCGTGGCTCATTGCGTGACTCCCATCAGATACACCATTGTGAACAATCCGACCCAAATGATATCAAGGGCATGCCAGAACAGGCTGAAGCAAAGCAGGCGCCGCAGAATGTCGGCCCGGTAGCCCTTTGTGAACACCTGCGCCATCATCGTAAGCAGCCATAACAAGCCGATGGCCACATGCAGGCCATGGCAGCCAACCAGCGTAAAGAAGGCCGACAGGAACGCGCTCCGCGTTGGGCCTGCCCCGAGCGCAATCATGCCCATGAACTCGCGGATCTCGATGCTAAGGAATGCAGCTCCCAGTATGAAGGTTGCGGCCATCGCGCCATAGAACCAGAATCCGTTGCGCGTCCGGGCGCCGATGCCTGCGAGGCCGCAAGTGAAGCTCGACAGGAGAAGGCAGGCCGTCTCGATGCCGACATTGCCGAGGTCGAACAGCCCCTGCCCACTCGGTCCGCCGGCCGTCGCGTCAACCAGCACCGCGTAGGTCGCGAAGAAGGCGGAGAACATGACGATGTCGCTCAGCAGGAAAATCCAGAAGCCGTAGCCCGCGATGATACGCTTCGACGCCAGCGCATAGGCCGCATGCTTCGCGCTGTGTTGGATATCCGGCGAGCCCTGGGCACGCTCGACGTGGTTCGGGCCGTCCCGGCCGACGGCCGCGTCGAACGCGCTCATGACGGCGTCCCCGACAGGGCGAGTGTCTCGCCGCGCGCGGTTCGGTTGGCCCGGTCGATGCGTGCGACCACGTCAGCCGGAATTACATATTCGACTTCATCCCGCCAGGCGAAGACGACAAAGGTTGCGAACGCGCACACCGCAGCCAGGACTACGATCCACCAGATATGCCAGATCAGTGCGAATCCCATGAAGGTGGCGAAGAAGGCGCAGATGAAGCCCGTGGGACTGTTCCTCGGCATCTCGATGTCCGCATAGGGAGGTTCCTCGCCCAGCATGGCCTGCTGGCGCGCGCGTTGCTTCATGTCCCAGTAAGCCTCGTCGCCCTCGACGCTCGGGAGCACCGCGAAATTGAAGGCTGGTGGCGGAGAGGGTGTCGCCCACTCGAGCGAGCGTCCATTCCAGGGGTCGCCGGTCTCGTCACGAAGTTCTTTACGCCAGCGAATGCTGATGGCAAGTTGCGCGATCTGCAGGATTATTCCGGCCAGGATGATGGCCGTGCCGCCGGCCGCGATCAGCAGCCAGGGACGCCAATCGGGGACATCGTAGTGCTGCATGCGACGCGTCATACCCTTTAGGCCTACGATATAAAGCGGCATGAAGGCCACATAGAAGCCCACGAGCCAGCACCAGAACGATGCTTTGCCAAGCCCTTCGTGCAACCGGAAGCCGAAGGCTTTCGGAAACCAGTAGGTGTAGCCGGCGAAGGCACCGAAGAGCACGCCTCCGATGATGACGTTGTGGAAATGGGCCACAAGGAAAAGGCTGTTGTGCAGGACGAAGTCCACCGGGGGCACCGCCAGCAGGACGCCAGTCATCCCGCCGATGACGAATGTGATCATGAAGGCGATCGACCACAATATCGATTGGGAATAGACGACCCGGCCACCGTACATCGTGAAGAGCCAGTTGAAGACCTTCACGCCCGTGGGCACCGCGATAATCATCGAAGCGATACCGAAAATCGCGTTGACGTCGGCGCCGGCCCCCATAGTGAAGAAGTGGTGCAACCACACAGTGAAGGAAAGTGCGCAAATGGCCATCGTCGCCATGACCATCGACCGATAGCCAAACAACGGCTTGCGGGAAAAGGTCGAGATCACTTCCGAAAATATGCCGAAGGCCGGCAGGATTAGGATGTAGACTTCAGGATGTCCCCACGCCCAGATCAGGTTCATGAACATCATCACGTTGCCGCCGGCTTCATTGGTGAAGAAGTGAAAACCGAGGTAGCGATCCAGCAGCAGCATCGCCAAAGTCGCCGTTAGGATGGGAAATGCCGCGACGATCAGCAGGTTGGAGGCGAGCGTCGTCCAGCAGAACATCGGCATCCGCATCAAGTTCATGCCGGGTGCACGGATCTTCAGGACCGTCGTGACGAAGTTGACGCCTGTGAGCAAGGTGCCCACACCGGATATCTGGAGCGACCAAAGATAATAGTCGACGCCGACCCCGGGCGAGTAGGCTATCTCCGACAGGGGAGGATACGGCAGCCACCCGGTGCGCGCGAACTCGCCCACGACCAGCGAAATATTGACGAGCAACGCGCCGGTAGCGGTGAGCCAAAAGCTGACCGAGTTGAGGGTCGGAAACGCCACGTCGCGGATCCCAAGCTGCAGCGGCATGACGAAGTTCATCAGCCCGATCACGAAGGGCATAGCGACAAAGAAGATCATCAGCGTGCCGTGGGCGGAGAAAATCTGGTCGTAGTGCTCGGGTGGCAAGTAGCCTTCGGAGCGGAACGCCAGCGCCTGTTGCGACCGCATCATGATCGCGTCGGCGAAGCCGCGCAGCAGCATCACCATCGCGAGCAGGATGTACATGATCCCGATCCGCTTGTGGTCCACGCTGGTGATCCACTCGCGCCAAAGGTACGGAAGCCAGCCCTTCAGCGTGACCCATGCGAGGACGCCGACAATCACCACACCCACCAGGGCGGCCGTGAACAGTGGGATCGGCTGGTCGAGGGGAATAGCTGCCCAGCTGAGTTTGCCCAACATGCTAGTCCTCCGTCTGTGGGGATACGCTCGGATTGGGCCGGCCGGTTTGCGGGCCAGGCCCAGGCGGCAGTTGCTGTGTGACGATCTGCTGGAAGAGGTCAGGATCGGCCGCACGGAAGGTGAAAGGAGTGGTGTTCACGCTTTGCCTTGCCAAGGCAGCGTAGCTCTTGGCATCGAGGCTTGGCCCCACGTCGCGCGTGGCATCAATCCAGGCAGCGAACCGCTGCGCAGACACGGCCTGCACCTCGAAATGCATGTCCGAGAAACCATCGCCGCTATAGTGGCTCGAAAGGCCGTGGAAAGTGCCCGGAGCGTCCGCGCGCAGGTTCAACTGGGTTGTCATGCCGTTCATCGTGTAGATCATGCTACCGAGCCGCGGTACGAAGAACGCATTCATCACGCTCGCGGACGTCAGCGAGAAATGAATGGGAGTGCCGGCCGGAACGACAAGATGGTTCACGCTCGCTATACGCTGGCCTGGGTAGATAAAGAGCCACTTCCAATCCAATGCGACCACCTGGACCTCCAGCGGTGGCGTGTTTGATGTCAACGGTTTCGCGGGATCGAGTTCATGGGATCCGATCCAGGCCACTCCGCCTAGGAGCATGATCACAAGGAGGGGAATGGACCAGACGATGAGCTCGATACGGCCCGAATACTCCCAATTCGGCAGGTAGGTCGCTCTTGTGTTGGAGGCTCGAAACCACCAGGCGAAGATAAAGGTGGTGACGATCGTCGGCACCACGATGGCAAGCATGATGGCGAGCGAATCTATCAGGATCGTTTTCTCTGCAATCCCGACCGTCCCTTGTGGATCGAGAACCGCTGGCTGGCATGCAGTCAAAACGATCGGCGCCAGGAGGACGGCGCATCGCGCCACCCTGGCGCTCGGCGATCGACGACCCGGGAAAAGCCGTTCGCGGGCTGGCAGTCCATCCGACCTGGCGGGCATCACTGAGCTCCCTCACGCCGTCGTGAGCATCCTGGACGATGCTTCGCGTCCGAGCAGCGGGTCCGGAACGACAACAAGAACTGCAAGAGAAGCGAGGGCAGCGTCACCGGCTCGCGCACCCGGCTGCGCGATGTTAAGCCGGCACGACGGGCGACTTCTCCTTGCGCAAGGCGTGCAGAAACTGCGAGTCGACACGCAAACTGGCGCGAACCAGCTCCGGCGGTGTGAGGGCAAGCCACTGGTTCAGTGACACATCGGCGAATTGGTCGCTCTTGAATACCTCCAGATATCGCAGTGTCGTGTTGCCTGTGTTCTCGATGTAGTGGCCCATGGCAAAGGGTACGTAGCCGACGTCGTTGGCCTGGAAGTCGAATGTGCGGGCGGCGCCCGACGCCGCGAACACTCCCATGCGGGCCTGACCCTGAATGTAGTACTGCCATTCATTCGTATTCGGATGCCAATGCAACTCGCGCATCGCTCCCGGCTCGACCTCGACCAGGGCCGCCGCGATTGTTCTGGAAGCTGGGAACACGTTGCTGTCGGTAATCCGCGCAGTGCCATGTTTCATCTTGATCGGAGCCTGTGCCATCATGCGGTGGCTGAAGCTGTGCGGGACCTCAACCGCGCCCGCGATCTTGTCTGCGCTGAGGGGCCCCGGAACCGGCGCGGGAAACATGTAAAGCTCGCTAGGATCGGGGACGTTCGCAAGGCTCGATGCCGGAACGCCGAAATTCTTGGCGAGCACCTCGGGAGGCGTGTGTTTCAGAAAGTCGCTTAAGAGGAAGGTGTTGTCCTCGTCGAAGTCGCCGTCATCGAACACCAACAAGAATTCAGTCCCGTCTGGATCGAGGCCCTGGATCGAGTGCGGAATGCCCGGCGGGAAATACCACAGGTCGCCCGCGCCGACGTCGTCGACGAAATTGTGGCCATTGGCATCGACCGCCGTGATGCGTGCTCTTCCGTACAGAACATAGGCCCACTCGGCGGCCTTGTGCCAATGCAACTCACGCACGCCGCCGGCATTCAGTCGCATGATCACGCCGGCAATGTCCTTGGAGACGCTGAGTTCGCGTGCGGTCACCTGCCGGGTCCAGCCGCCGCCAGACAGTCGGATATGGGCATCGTCGAACGAGAAGCGCAGATTCGGCAGTTCACCCGAATCCGTGCTCGGTGGGACCATTAGATCCGGATTCTGGGCTATTCGGGAAGGATTCATCGGACCAGGGTTGGTGCCGCCGCGACCGTTGGCTATCGGGTCGCCTTTCTGCGCCTGGGCCAGTGTCGCCGTCGTGAACAAGCCGCCAGCCGCAGTCGCAGCCAGCAAGGTTCGACGGGATATCTTATCGGCGGCTATGCTCATTTTGTTTCATTCCTTGCTACGGGGGCTTTGCGACGGCGCCAATTGGTTGGGACACGGACCGCATGAGTGTCCGCCTGGCGCGTAAGACACACGGTATCGATCGGGCGCTGACGAGGTCTTTCTTGTTGACACACGCAATAGCTGAATCGCACGCTGATCGTGGCGGTCAGAGGTGGAGAGGTGCGGAGCACGCTGCTCGCGATCGTCTCAAGTGGCTTTCGGCAAATGGAACCGCTCAAACTATCACGCTTGCCAGCTTCTATTTTTTACATCCACGAAAGCGCGCTGCTCTTCAGTCCAAAACCGAATGCCAAGAGCGTCGCGCCTTGCATGGTCAGGTCGATTGCCAGAATCGCGCCTGGCGTCGCCAGAGTATTGAGTGGCCGCCCGAAGAGGATGACAAGGCCCGCAAGAAGCGTGACTACCCCTGAAAACGCAACCCAGCCCCAGGCCAGATGGCGCCTGGACTGGAGGCCTACCCAGAACCGCAGAATGCCTGCTGCAATGAGTGTGATTGCCAGCACGAGCGTGTAGGCCGAGGCTGCAAGCAGTGGGTTGTGGAATGCGGCGATGCCGGCGATTGCATAGGCGAAGCCGCTCAGTAGCCAGAATGCAAACGATCTCCATCCCTGAATATTGAAAGCGTGCACGACCTGCGCGATGCCGGCGACCGACATCAACACGCCAATATAGAAGACGGATAGCACCGTCGCGGCGAACAAGTTCGCGAATCCCAGAAAGCCCAGGCTCAGCAGCGCGATGCCAAGCATTATAAAAAGCCAGCATTTTGCACGCAACTCCGGCAAGGTTGAGCCGAGACTGCGGGACCGTTCGATCGCATGTACCATGAGTTCCTCTTTCAGTTCAGTCGAGAAACGCCGCCGGATGTAGTTACAAGAAGGCGAGCGGTGGGTTCCGCCCGGGCGTTGAACATAATCCTGTTTCGTGATACCGCTCTCGTCGCTGCCAGGACTTGCTCGTTGTTGCCTTGGCCGGCTCTGATTTGCGTGTTTTCAGCCAGATCTTGGGCTCGCTCCCAAGCCTGTGTCGTTGATGGGTCGCTCGGTCTCTAGGGGATTCGCTGCGAGGTGTTGCGGTGACAAAGGTGCAATCAGGCACCGACGACCGCAATTTCCAACAAGCAGAAAGGATCCAGTTGCCTAGGTTGGACGGCGCGCCACGGAGAGTCGATCAGCAGCGCAAGCGTCGACCAGGAACCGAGCAGAGACCTTATGCGGCACAGACTATCTCCGCCAGCATCCGGCAATTCGCGGCTAGTGGCCCCTCTGGCCATCCTTCTGGCGGCCGGGATATTCGTTGTCGATACGATTGATCCATTTTCTGGGGCGGTAGCGGTCCTCTATGTGGTCGTTATTCTGCTCGCGGGTACCGCCTTCCGTAGGCGTGGCATTGTCTTGTGTTCGTTCGGCTGTGCAGCGCTCACTTTGTTGAGCTTCTGGATTGTTCACGGAGACGAAGCCAGTGGAGGCGCGCTCAGCCGCTGCCTCATGAGCATCTCGGCCATCGCCATTACCAGCCTTCTTGTCCTTAAAAACCAGTCGACCTCGACCGACCTTTCTGAAAAAGCCCAACTGCTCGATTTGACGCATGATGCGATTTTCGTACGCAGCATGGGTGATATGATCACTTATTGGAATCGTGGTGCCGAAGCCATTTACGGCTGGTCCGCCGAACACGCGGCGGGAAAGTCCAGCCATCAGTTCCTGCAGACCGTCTTTCCAGCCGAACTGAACGAGATCAATCGGGAACTGCTCAGCTCCGACCGCTGGGAAGGTGAGCTCATGCACACGAAGCGGGACGGATCCGTCGTTGTCGTTTCCAGCCGCTGGTCGCTGAAGAAGGATGCCGATGGCAAACCGTTGGCGGTTCTCGAAACGAATACGGACATATCACAGCGCAGGCGAGCCGAAACCGAGGTGCTGAAGGCCCAGGCTGAACTCGCCCATGTGACACGCCTCACCACCTTGGGTGAATTGACGGCCTCGATCGCGCACGAGGTAAATCAGCCGCTTGCCGGCATCGTTATGAACGGCGAGGCGTGCCTGCGATGGATCGATCGCGACAAGCCCGATCTGGATGAGGTCCGCAGCGCGGTCAGGCGGAGCATCGCTGACGCCCAACGCGCCAGCGATATCGTCCATCGAATCCGAGCGTTGTCCAAGAAGGGCGACATCCAGATGACCCTTGTCGACGTGAACGAGATCGTCAACGAGTCAATCGTGTTGGTGCGGCATGAGTTCGTTGCAAATCGCATCACTCTGAAACTGGATCTGGCCCACAGGCCGCTGCCCGCACTTGGCGACCGTATCCAGCTTCAACAGGTCCTGATCAATTTGTTGATCAACGGGATTCAGGCAATGGCCCCTTGTAAGAGCGACATACGGGAAATTCTCGTCACGACGTCGATCGATGGATCCAACCAGGCAAATGTGAGAGTCCGAGATTCTGGACCAGGCATCGATCCCGAAAGTGCCCGCCAATTGTTCAAGGCTTTTTTCACCACCAAGGCGGATGGAATAGGCATGGGGCTGTCTATCTGCCGGTCGATCATTGAGTCACACGGAGGCCGTGTGTGGATCGTGCCTAATCCAGGCGGAGGCGCGATATTCCAATTCTCCCTGCCACGCGTTGAAAAGGATGCCGGGTGATGATCCGACGCCCCGCCCCTCCCTCCCAATCAGAAGGCAACGACGGCGCTGTGCCTCCGACCGTTCTGGTCGTGGACGACGATTCGTCGTTACGTGAAGCTTTAAGCAGCCTCTTCCGATCTGTTGGTACGCGCGTCGAGCTTTTCGGTTCTGCTCCCGAACTGCTGAACAGTCGGCTTCCCGACGGTCCGAGCTGCCTTGTGCTCGATATCAGGCTGCCGGAGGTGAGCGGACTCGAATTTCAAACGCAGTTGGCCAAGGCAGGCATTCATCTGCCGATCATTTTCATGACCGGTCACGGCGACATTCCGATGTCTGTGCGCGCCATGAAGGCCGGCGCTGTCGATTTCCTCACCAAGCCCTTCCGAGATCAGGATATTCTGGATGCAGTCGCCGGCGCTCTGGAGCGCGACAGGCAACGGCGAGAGAGAGACCGGGCGCAGTCGGAGCTGCAAAGCCTTCTGCGCACCCTGACCCCTCGGGAGCGCGAGGTGATGGCATTTGTCGCGACTGGATTGATGAACAAGCAAATCGCTGGCGAGATGCAACTCAGTGAAATCACGGTGAAAATCCACCGCGGTCGCCTGATGAAGAAAATGGGTGCCAGAACTCTGGCCGACCTGGTGAAGATGGCCGGCGCCCTGGGGATAGACGCTCCCGGGAAATAAATTGTTACACCTCTGTATAACTTTCGCTTTCACGACCGCAGGCGCAATCTCTCGCTGAGAAACAGTCGTTGAACAGCAATGCTTGGGTCATCGGCAAGCACGGAGGAATAGTGAATTGACCCGTAACGCGATGATCTCGATCATCGACGACGATGAGTCCGTTCGACTTGCGACCGCAAGCCTCGTTAGATCGTTGGGCTTCATCGCATTTGCATTCGAATCGGCCGAGGACTTCCTGAGGTCATCTAATCTGGAAGATACGTCGTGCTTGATCTGCGATATCCAGATGCCCGGAATGACAGGAATAGAGCTGCAGGATCATTTGATCGAACATGGCTATCACATACCGACCATTTTGATCACCGCCTTTCCCGAGGAACGCGTCCGCAAACGCGCTCGGGAAACGGGCGCGATCGGCTTCTTCCGCAAGCCTTTGGATAGCCAGGCCATGATCAGCTGTATCGCTTCTGTACTTCATGGCACGCGCTAACGGCGCCTGGGTGCATCTTCGCCCTTCAAGCGAAGAGCGCGGCCAACAGGGCAGCGTCGAACAGAGAAGCCAACATCGAAAGCTATGGGCGTCAGGAAGCAACTGATCCCCTGCGACGCAAGCAAGGAGTGCTGCATGGCACGTGCAACAACAACAAATCTGTCGAGCGAACGCGGGCTTAGCCGTTATCTAGGCACGATCAAACATCTCCCCATGCTGACGCCGGGGCAGGAACAGGCGCTGGCAAAACGCTGGCGCGAGCACAACGACCCGGAGGCCGCTCACCAACTGGTGGTGTCACATCTTCGCCTGGTTGCCAAGGTTGCCATGCGTTACCGGGGCTACGGACTGCCGATGTCGGAGGTAATATCAGAGGGCAACATCGGTCTGATCAAAGCAGTCAATCGCTTCGAACCGGAGCGCGGCTTTCGTTTGGCGACCTATGCTGTCTGGTGGATCAAGGCGGCCATTCGGGAATATGTCCTGCGCTCCTGGTCGCTGGTGAAGATGGGCACGACGCCCAATCAAAGAAAGCTGTTCTTCAATTTGCGGCGGCTCAAGGCTCGCCTCTCGGCGCTTGACGATAACGACCTGCATGCAGATCAGGTGGAACTCATCGCAAGCAACCTTGGGGTGACGGGACAGGAAGTTGTCTACATGAACAGCCGCATGGGCGGAGACACGTCGCTCAACGCGCCCCTGCGAGGTCGAGCCGAAGGCGAATGGCAGGATCTGCTGGTCGAGGGCGAGGACAATCAGGAGTACAAGCTCGTTCAGATCGAGGAGGCCTCCAACCGGCATAGAGCGCTGATCGACTCGCTTGGCGTGCTCAACGCACGCGAACGGCGCATCCTTGAGGCGCGTCGGCTTGCGGATGACCCGAGGAGTTTGGCGGATCTCTCAAGCGAATTCGGCGTTTCGCGCGAGCGTGTGCGTCAGATTGAGATGCGCGCCTTCGAAAAATTGCAAAATGCAGTGAAGGTTGTCTATGCGAAACGGGACGCCATGCCCGTCGGCGAACGCATGAACCTTGGAGTTGCGTCCATCGCACATCCTGATCCCGGAGCGTCTTGGGGCAGCCCATAGGTTGCCAGCGCATCCGATGCGACGACCGGTCCCGCTCTGGTCGGAGCGGGATACCTTGCAGCCGAGGCCTCAAAGGCGCTGCCTGGCACATTTGCCGGCAACACATGAAATCAACAAGTAATATATGTAGTTAAAAGATATATAAACGTCAAACAATCGTATTATGTCGAGAAATGACTCCTGTATCTATATCAGTATGGCTTTCAACAGCTCCGAAAGCTTAAAATACAGGAGTGTATTATGAAAAGAGCAACAACAGTCTTGGCGACGATCGCCTTGGGCGCAATGCTGGCGGCTGGATCAGCGACGGCCTCGATGGCGCACGGCGGTGGCGGCGGTCACGGCGGCGGCTTCGGCGGCGGCGGTGGTCATGGCATGAGCATGGGCGGTGGCGGCCATGCCGGAGGCTTTGGCGGCAGCCGCGGCGAAGGCTTTGGCGGTAGCCACGGCATGAGCCCTGGCGGCGACGGTCGTATCGCAAGCATGGGTGATGGCGCCCATGTCCGTGGCGTCCATGTCGGCGACGGTCATAGGTTCAGAAGGGGTCGCGGTTTCGGCAGTGACTTTTATGACGACGGCTACTGTGGTTACCCGTATCCATACTACGGCTATCTCGGGTACCCATATTGCCCGTGATCCACCAGAGTCTCTTCGAATCCGGGCTCCACAGCGTGAGTGGGGACCGGATTCGAACGCCGAAAGATTTGGCGCGCACGCCAACCGAACTGCGGCCCGGCTGAATCTCGTTTCACAGCCGATACCACCATAGATCATGATATATATGCATCAAACTTAGATGCTATTCCGAGAAGTAAGCACATGACTAATATAGATTCTGTTCAACAGTCTTGGAATTCTCAATCTGAAGGAGCGTATCGTGAGAAAATCAGCCACAACATTGGCGAAGATTACTTTGGGCGTGATGCTGGCGACCGGCACGGTGACGGTTTCCATGGCGCGCAGCGGCGGCAGTGACGGTCATGCCGTACACTCTGGCAGCGGTGCCATCGGCAACCAGCACCACAAGGTCTTTTTTCGCGATCGGGAACTTGGCGATCTGCAAAATGACAACCAGACCTGGTTGAACGACGACACAGACACGGCTTACTGCTCGTTTGATGCCGTGGACCCGAGTTACTATGGATCCAATGGAATCTGGCACTCTTGCCTGTGACCCAATCTCGCCAACTGGAGTGGTTTGGATTGAAGCGGTCCTGTTTCCGCTCCAATTGGCAAGTTGACCGATTTCCGAGCCAGCTTGCCCAAAGGTCGACGTCGAGCCCTTCTCGCTGTCGAGGTCATGCCGGCTTTCCTGCTTTCGAAGTTCGTTGAGCATTGATCGGCGGTTTGGGCGGTGCGTTCGGATACGTCAATTCCCAACCGCCACCGAGCGCTTTGTACAATTGGACGAGGTCGATCGAGATGTTGGTCGTGCTCTGTGCGTGATCCTGTTCGGCTTGCAGCAGTGTGCGTGCGGTGTCGAGCACCGTGTCGAACTCGGTGACTCCGTTATTGTAGCGGTCACGGGCCAGCGACAAGGCCTGACGCAGATGCTCGACTTGCCTGGCCAGTCGGGAGCGCCGCTGCCGTTCGGCGCGGTAGTCGATGAGGGCATCGACAACTTCGTGCCAGGCTCGCAGCACCGTCCTGTGGTAGGCGATCGCCGCCTCGACCTGCTGGGCCTTGCGAAGATCCAGTGTCGCCTTTAGCCGGCCGCCCTGGAAAATCGGTATCGAAATGCTCGGGCCGAGATTGGTTGTGATCGCCCTGGCAGTCAACAAGTTCCCGACTTTGAGGGCGTCGAAACCCACCGATCCATTCAGCTGGATGGAGGGATAGAATTCGGCCACTGCGACTCCGATGTCTGCGGTGGCCGCGTGAAGCTGCGCTTCCGCAGCACGAATGTCAGGGCGCCGCCGCGCGAGATCGGAAGGAATGCCGGCCGGAACCCGGGCAGGCATCGGCACCACCTGTTTCCCGGTGGCGAGTTCGCCGCGCAGCGCATCGGGCGGCAGGTCGAGCAGGAAGCTCACGGCGTTGATCTGCTGCGCTTCCTGTTGTTGCAGGCTGGGCAACTGGGCACGGATGGCTTCGACCTGCGCGGCGGCGTTCTCGACGTCCAGACTGGTCGTCAAACCTTGCAGCTGGCGCGTTTGCGTCAGCTGCAAAATGTCTCGCTGGATCTTCAGATTGTCGTTGGCGATCCTGATTAGGGTCTGCGTGCCGCGCAGCTGGATGTAGTCGCGTGCGGTTTCAGCGAGGCTCGAGACGAGCGCGTCACGCCGCCGTTCCTCGGAAGACTGAACCTGCGCATCCGCAGCTTCGACCTGGCGGCGGACATGCCCCCAAAGATCGAGTTCCCAGGATGCGTCGAAGCCGCTGGTAAACAGGTCGGCCGGCTTTGCGGAAGAAATGGTGCTGCCCGGTGAACCAAGCAGGCCGCCGATCAGGCTGCCTTTGGCACTCACATCATCAAGACTCTGATGTTGGTATCTGGCGCTGCCATTCAGGCCAGGCAGTTGAGCGGAGGCCACGGCAGCGCGCTGAAAACGGCTTTCTGCGAGCCGGATGGTCGCGGTCTTCACATCGAGGTTGGCATCGGCGACGCGCTGCATGAGCGAGGTAAGAGCCGCGTCTCGAAAGGCCTGCCACCAAGCGGGGTCGACAGGCTCGAGAACCGCAGCGCTGGATTCCCTGGAGTTTTCCAGCGCAGTTGCCGCGCCGTTCGCAAACCAGCGTTTCGGCAAGCCGGGATCAGGCCTAACGAAATCCGGTCCGACAGTGCAACCTGCCAGCGCGAAGATGACTGGAATCGCTGCAACAGCGCGCAAATTTTGGCCCATGATCAACCCGCGTGGCTGGCGCCCTCGCCGTTGGCAGCCTTCTTGCCGGATAGCAGGAGGCAAAATGGGACGGCGAGGAAGGCGACAAAGGAGAAGAACAGAAAGACGTCCGAATAGGCGAGGACGGCAACTTGCGTCTGGAAGACTTGGTAGACCTTTCCAACCGCCATTCCATGGACTGATCCCGCGGCATGCCCGGTCGCCGTCAACGCACGTTCGTATTGATCAACCAACACGTTGTAGGGTTGATGAAAGGGCGAGGCCCATTCCGACAGGTAGGACTGCCGGATCTGGCTCCGCTCGGTGACGAGCGAGGTTGCGACGGAAATCCCTATCGAACCGGACACGTTGCGAACCATCGAAAAGAGGGCAGCCCCGTCGCCGCTCAGTTCGCGTGGCAAACTGAGATAGGTGGTCGTGCTGATGGGCACGAACAAAAACGCCAGCGCGGCCGCCTGCAAGCTGCGCATCAGCACGAGTGTCGGGAAATCGACGTTCGGTGCCAGATGACTCGAAAACAACAGCGCGCCTCCCATCACCAAAAAACCGGCAGCCACGACGAACCGCGTCTGGACGATTGTCATGAGGCGTCCAACCAATGGAATGAGGATGATGACAATGATGCCGCCTGGAGAAAGAATGAGCCCCGCCCAGGTTGCGGTATAGCCAAGAACCTGTTGTGCGAGCTGTGGGATGACGACGGCGCTCGCGTAGAGGATACTGCCCATCGCCGCGATCATTGCGCAGCCGGTGGTGAAATTCCTGTCCTTGAACACTTCGAGATTGACGATCGGTTTCTTGGCAATTAGCAGCCAGCCGATCGCGCCAGCGATTCCCAGGAAAGCGAGCAGCGCCATCAACACGATGAAGGGCGAACCGAACCAGTCGTCGTCCGTGCCGCGATCCATCATGATCTGCAGGCATCCGAGACCAAGCGTGATGAGCGACAGGCCAATGTAGTCAAGCCCCCGGCTCTTCCTGTCCTTCACCCAAGGCGGATCTTCGACGAGGATCGCATTCAAGAAGACGGCGAGGATGCCCACGGGTATGTTGATGAAGAAGATCCAGCGCCACGTCGACTGATCGGTGATAATGCCGCCCAGCGTCGGGCCGAGGACGGGGGCGACGACGGTTGCGATCGCCGTCACGCCGAATGCGGCCGCGCGCCTGGCCGGTGGGAACGTGTCGAGGATGATCGACTGCTGGTTCGGTTGCAGGCCGCCGCCAAAAAAACCCTGCAGCAACCGGAAGACGATCAGTTCGCCCAGACTGGTCGCCGTCCCGCACAAGAACGAGAAGACCGTGAACATGGTGATGCAGATCAGGAAATAGCGTTTGCGCCCTAAGAGATCGCTCAGCCAGCCAGAAATTGTCAGCACGATCCCATTTGCCACCAGGTAAGAGGTGAGCGCCCAGGTCGCCTCGTCATTGCTCGCCGATAGACTGCCGGCGATGTGCGGCAAGGCAACATTGACAATCGTCGTGTCGAGGATTTCCATGAAGGCGGCAAGGGTCACCGAAACCGCGATGAGCCAAGGGTTGTAGCGAGGCTTCCAGGCTGCGCTGGCCTCGGCAGGAGTGCTGCTCATCGAACTGAAACCGTCGGAACCACCGAGATCCCAAGCGGCAGCGGACGCTTGGGATCGAGCCCGCTGTCGATGACGATCTTGACTGGCACGCGTTGGACGATCTTTACGAAATTGCCGGTGGCGTTTTCGGGTGGGAAGGCGGTGAACTTCGAGCCGGACCCCATCTGCACACTGTCGACATGGCCATGCAGGTCGAGCCGAGGATAGGCATCCACGTCGATCTTCACGCTCTGGCCGGGCCGCAGACCATCAAGCTGGTTTTCCTTGAAGTTGGCCGTGATCCACATGTCCGGCGGAACGATCGAGAAGATCTGCTGGCCAGGTGTGACGTAGTTGCCCATTTCCACGTTGCGCCGGGTTATCCAGCCATCCTGTGGCGCCGTCACGACCGTCCAGGAGAGGTTGAGTTCGGCTTGATCGAGCTGCGCTTGAGCCTGCTCGACTTTACCGTTCAGCTGTTCGACCTGCGTATCGCTCTGGCCGATGTGCTGCTCGACCGGTGAACTCAGCTGAACCTGGGCTTCGGCTTGCGTGACTTGCGCTTTGCTTTGGCGCAGCGCCGCCAACGCGGCATCGACCTCCTGCTGCGTCGTCGCGGCTTTCGGCAGAGTGCTCTGCCGGTCATAGTCGGCCTGGGCCTTTGTCAAATTGGCCTTTGCAGTCAGCAATTGAGCCTGGGCCTGTTGGAACAGGGCGGGGAAATTCTTGCGAGCGATCTCGGTCGCCAGCCGTTCCCCCGCAGCTTGCGCCTTGGCGCTGTCCAGGGTCCCCTGCGCCCGGTTCCGCTCGCTCATGTAGGAGCGCGGATCGATATGGATCAGCGGATCACCCCTGTGTACAAATTGGTTGTCCGTCACGTCCAGCGACACGACGAGGCCCGAAACCTGCGGCGCGATGGTGACAACCCGCCCATCGACATAGGCGTCATCCGTGCTCACCAAGTTGCGGTTCGCGTACCAGTAGTAGGATCCGCCGAGGACAAGAGCAGCCAGGACAATGAAACCGATGATGAAGACGGCTGGCCGGCGGTTTCGGTGTCCGGTATCTGAACCGCCTGGTCCGCGCACGTGCTCGCTTGCGACGGTCGCCTCGGGCTGCTCGTTCGCCGGCAGCGGGCCTCCAGGAGCTTGTTGGCCATGATCGCCTTCACCAGGGCGGCTATCGGCGGTTATGGGGATAGTGGAGTTCGGAACGCGAGCGATCGCAAATGTCTCACCGATAGGGGCGCTCGCCGGCGGCGGCACCTTGGACCCGCCACCGGCTTGGCGGAGTACACTGATCCTGGCGGTCTGGGACATCGGGCGCCTCTCTCATGCGAACTGACCTGAGACGTTTCCCGAAATCGTCGATTTCGCCTGTAGCAACCGCTATCCGTTTGCAGGACCGCTCAAACCCCTCGGCGCAAGCCAGGTTGCCATGCTGGCCCGCTGTCTCGCCTTCTGCCCACATTAAAGTGCCAGCGACCATGCGATCCATCCCGCAAAGGTATACGGGAATGAAGTAGAAGTCTGAGTGGCTCATACATTGGTTTGTAGCCGAGACGACGAACCGTCAAATGCTCGGGGTCGGCGTGCGAATAGGGAAATCCGGCCGCCTTTACGGAAGAGCGCTTCCCCCTCCATCTGCCATCATCTCCGATCTGACCGGGCGAAATGCGTTCCAACGGCCCAACGACGTTCCTTTACGCATGCCTCACCTGGACATACGAAACGACGGTAGTTCCAATGCGAAATGACAATGATGTTGCGATGCCAATCTTGCCGATCGCCATTGCGATCGCTCTCTTGTTCAGCGGGCCGAGCCTGGCGCAAGTCAGCACGACCACGCCGCCAATAGGAATGACCTCGCCCCTCTCTGGCATTGGTTCGCCCCTCAATCCGGTTGGTATTCCGCTGGGCGCGGTCGAACTCGATCCTGGTGGCTTGACGACGCCTGGCTCTGTAATCACGCCCAATTCTGGGTGTACCAATTTCCTGGCGCCTGGTGTTCTGGCGTCACCTTCCGAATTTGCCGGAACGACCTCCGCCCTCTCCACTTTCGATGGCGGAGGCGTTGACGGAACCACGACCATGAGCGGGACGTCTTCTGTGAACCCGATGCCTTCAACAGCATCGGGCACCTGCAGCACGACGGCGTCGAGCGCGTCGCCTTCCGGCACCACATCGATACTATCCACCACCACGGGCACATCGTCTGGGACATCGTCCATGGGTGTTGGGATTCCGCTGGGGTCTTCGGAACTCGGCAATTTGGGAGTGAGCCCGATAATTGGCATCCCAACACCCGAATTAGCCGATCCGGTGACAAGCCCACTGGTAACGGTTCCAACCTGCGGCAGCACGGGCGTGACCGGCACAAACACGCTGTTGGCGTCCGGCTGCTGAAAAAAGCGATCCCGTCTTTGTAGGAGCCTTCGATGCGCAAGCGACCCGTCATTGTTGCCGCGCTGCTGATTTTGATCGGCGGCGTTGGGTTTGCAGCCAAGCATGTCTACGATCCTTCCGAACCCGCGGCAGCCTCTGTTCCTCCGCCGGCGGTTCCGGTCGTTGCCGGCGAAGTGGCCAGTCACGACGTGCCGATCTACCTTCGTGGAGTGGGAACGGTGATCGCCTACAACAACGTGGTGGTGCATAGCCTGATTTCAGGACCGATTACGAAGATCGCATTCACGCAAGGTCAGACAGTGAAAAAGGGCGATCTGCTGGCGCAGATCGACCCAGATCCCTATCAGGCACAAATCGATCAGATTACCGCGACCCGCGATCGCGACCAGGCGCAACTCGTCAACGCGCAGGCAAATCTGGACCGCTACACGCCACTGCTGGCGAAAGGCTTTGCAACGTCCCAGCTGGTGGCCACGCAGAAGGCTCAGGTCATCCAGCTCCAGGCAACAATCAAGGCAGACGAGGCTCTGTTACAAGCCGCCCAGATCAATCTGAGCTACTCCCGTCTGACCTCGCCGATCGACGGTGTAACGGGTATCCGGCAGATCGACGAAGGCAACATCATTCATCCGACCGATACTTTTGGTCTGGTCGATGTTGCGCAGGTCCAACCGATCTCGTTGATCTTTACGCTGCCCGAGGACACGCTCCCACAAATCCAGCAGCAGATGGCCAAGGGGCCGCTTACGGTCTTTGCGTACAGCCAGGACGACAAGACCAAGCTCGACGAAGGCAAACTCCTGCTTGTCGACAACCAGATCGTCCAGACGACAGGGACCATCCGCCTCCGGGCCACGTTTCCGAACGCCCGGAACCAACTCTGGCCCGGAGCGCTCGTGAATGCGCGTTTGCTTCTCGATACCCGCACTGGGGGACTGACGATCGCAGGGTCGGCGGTGCAGCAAGGTCCGAACGGCTCCTATGTTTACGTGATCGCACCTGATGGAACCGCGCAGATGCGGCCCGTCACTGTTGCACAGTTGAGCGGGGGGCAAGCCCTCATCGATTCGGGTCTCAAGGCCAACGAAACGGTCGTCGTCGACGGACAGTACAGGCTCGTGCAAGGCAGCCGCGTTCAAGTGCTGGAGGGCAAAGCCGCTGATGAAGCCGCCCTGCAAAGCGCAGTGCAGCAAGCGATCCCGTGAACGTCTCGGCCCCTTTCATTCACCGGCCGATCGCGACAAGCCTGCTGATGGCGGGTCTGCTGCTGTGTGGGCTCGCCACCTACCAGCTTCTACCAGTCGCATCGCTGCCGAACGTCAACTTTCCTACGCTTCAGGTATCAGCGCAGTTGCCTGGCGCCGATCCCGAAACCATGGCGTCGTCGGTGGCCACCCCGCTTGAGCAACAGATAAGCCAACTCCCTGGCGTGACCCAGCTGACTTCGACCAGTGCGCTTGGCAGCACACAGCTCACCATTCAGTTCGACCTCAGCCGCAGCGTCGACAGCGCGGCGGTTGACGTGCTGTCGGCGATCAATGCCGCCAGCCCCTTCCTGCCGCAGGGCATCCCCTATCCGCCAACCATCCGTAAGGTTAATCCGGCGGATACGCCGATCCTGGTGCTCGCACTGACATCCGATACCTTGCCGCTGACGACGGTCGATGCCTATGCGGAAAACATCCTGCTGCCGAAGATCTCGCAAATCTCCGGCGTGGGTCTTGTAGGCATCGGCGGCCAGCAGAAGCCGGCGATCCGTGTGCAGATCAATCCACAGGCGGCCGCGGCTCGCGGCATTGGGCTTGAAGATGTTCGCAACGTGCTCGGCGAGGCCAATGTCGATATTGCGAAGGGCACGCTCAACGGCCCGCGTCAAACCTTCACGCTCAACACCAACGACCAGCTGCTCAAGCCTGCCCCCTACAATGATATTGTCGTTGCCTATCGCAATGGCTCGCCTGTGCGCATCCGCGACATCGGCACCGCGATCGACGGGCCGGAGAACCAGTTTGTGGCCGCCTGGTTCGGCAAGAAGCCCGCCATCTTGCTGGCTATCCGGCGTCTGCCCGGTGCCAATGTGATCGAGACGGTTGGCCGCATCCAGGCCCTGTTGCCCCAACTACAAGCCTCGATCCCGCCCGGCATCAAGGTATCGGTCGTTTCGGACCGCACACAAACCATCCGTGCCTCGGTCGAGGACGTGCAGTTCACCTTGATGCTGACCATCGCCCTGGTGGTGATGGTGATATTCCTGTTCCTGCGCAATTTCTGGGCAACGGTCATTCCCGCAGTAACCGTGCCCCTTTCGCTGATCGGCACCTTTGCCGTGCTCTATGTGTTTGGCTACAGTCTCGACAATCTGTCGCTCATGGCCTTGTCGATCGCGGTCGGCTTCGTCGTCGACGATGCAGTCGTGGTGATCGAGAACATCGTCCGCCACGTCGAAGAGGGCCTCACCCCGATGCAGGCTGCGCTAAAGGGCTCGGGCGAAATCGGGTTCACCATCGTTTCGATTACGCTGTCGCTCATCGCGGTGTTCATTCCACTATTTCTGATGGGGGGCTATGTCGGCGAACTCTTCCAGGAGTTCGCCGTGACGGTGAGCGTTTCACTGATCCTGTCGCTGGTGATCTCGCTGACGCTGACGCCAATGATGTGCGCGCATCTACTCAGGCATGAGGCCGACATCAGGCACGGGCGGCTCTATGATATTTGCGAAAGCGGCTTCGACGCGCTGCTTGGAGTGTATGAACGGGGCTTACGGATCGTCCTGCGGCACAGTTTCGTTACGCTGCTCGTCATGCTGGGAACGATTGCCATCACCGGCTATCTCTACCTTGTCATCCCGAAGGGTTTTTTCCCGCAACAAGACACCGGCTTGATTATCGGCCTCACCGAGGCCGATCAGGACATCTCGTTCCCGGCAATGGCCGAGCGCCAGCAGGCGATAATCGACACTGTGCTGAAGGACCCGGCCGTAGCATCGGTCGCAGGCTCGATAGGAGCGACTGGCGGGAGCACGCTCAATCGAGGGACAATGTACATCGCCCTTAAGCCCAACAACCAACGTGACGTCAGCGCCGATCAGGTGATCAGCCGTCTATCATCCCAACTCGCCAAGACCCAAGGCATAACGCTCTACATGCAAGCGGCGCAGGACATCACTATCGGCGGTCGCGTTTCGAAGACGCAATATCAATACACTCTGGCCGATGCCGATTCCAACGAGCTCAACCATTGGGCGCCGATCTTCCTCGACAAGCTTAAAGGCTTGCCGGGAATCGTCGACGTCGCCACCGATCAGGAGAATGCAGGACCACTACTCGATGTGACCGTCAATCGCGAAGTCGCGTCGAGTTTCGGCATCCTTCCGTCGACCATCGACAACACGCTCGATGATGCCTTCGGCCAGCGCATCGTCTCCACGATGTTTACCCAACTCAACCAATATCACGTCGTTCTCGAGGTCAGCCCGGAATTCCAGTACGGTCCAGAAGCGCTCAAGGATATCTATCTGAATTCTTCGACAGGACAGCAGGTGCCGTTAAGCGCCCTGGTGACCAGCGTGACCAAGGCCGCGCCGATCGTGGTCAACCATCAAAGCATGTTCCCGGCGGTCACGATCTCCTTCAACCTGAAACCCGGGGCGGCGCTCGGAGATGCGGTTGCCGCTATCCAGCAGTTCGAACGCGATGCCGGAACGCCCGCTTCGCTCGCAACCAGCTTCCAGGGTAGTGCGCAGGCCTTTCAGTCGGCGCTCTCAGGCACACCAATACTGATCGGAGTGGCGCTGGTGGTGATCTACATCATCCTCGGGGTGCTCTACGAAAGCATAATCCATCCGATTACCATTCTGTCGACGCTGCCTTCGGCCGCTATCGGCGCCTTGTTGTTGCTGATGGCGGTCCATATGGACTTCAGCGTCATCGCCATGATCGGCGTTATCCTGCTGATCGGCATCGTCAAGAAGAACGGCATCATGCTTGTCGACTTTGCGCTCCAGGTCGAGCGGAGCGAAGGTCTCAGTCCACGGGAGTCGATCTACCGCGCTTGCACGATACGTTTCAGGCCGATCCTAATGACCACCATGGCGGCGATGCTGGGCGGCGTGCCGATGATGCTGGGCTCCGGCGCCGGATCGGAAATCCGCCAGCCGCTCGGCTATACGATCGTGGGTGGCTTGGTGCTGTCGCAGATTCTCACGCTCTACACGACGCCGGTGATCTACCTGTATCTTGAGCGGCTCAGTGAATTCCTGGGTGCCTTGCGAGGCGCGAGCACACTGCCCGTGGAACCCGAGCAAGGCGAACTCTTCTCCGAAACGACGCACCCAGCCGGCTAGGCTGGAGGTTCAGGTCCCGTTGTCGGGGGGTATGAAGCAGTAGACGGTGTTCCCAGCCGCGCAAATGTGGGCCGTTTCGTTCCATGAGTAGGGGTGTTCAGGAACCCTTTTGGGCGGCTCGATCGGCGTCCATACTCCATTGAGTTTGCCCCACCACTTTCCCCCCTCGAACTTGGCGACCGTTGGCCGACAGTCGCCGCCGTTGCAGCATGAGCCACCCAGCGTGTTATGCATCCCTCTGTAGATGTTGTGCCACTTCTCGTGCCCCTGGCCGTAGTTGCCCTCGGGCGGGCCAGCCGGGGCGTGGGAAGTGTGGTCCTGAGCCAGTGCGGGGCTGGCCACCAGCAGGAAAACCAGTAGGCGGAAGTCCATCGCTCAACATCCTCCATTCGGTGTTGTGGGTTGTCTCATCGAAACATTCCCGAGAGCAAAAATAGTACTGGTGAGGTAGTTCCACCTCACACGCGCAGCTTAGACATTTCATTCGTTGCTCCTTCTCTTCCCTGGAAGCATGCATTGGTTTTGCCATCGGCTTGAATCATCCATTGGTATGGCTGCGCAAGCTAATTGGTGAAACGGTTACTTATGGTGTCCTGCCGAGTAGATCAGACGCAACGGGCGAAACTCGAACTTGGGCGGCGTTTGCGAAAGATATTTTTTTGCTTGAGCGCAACACTCGACGCTCGATCACGGGGATTCAACGCATGGCGACCAGGAAGTCGACGCGGCCCTACAAGTCCTCTGCCGGAGGTTGGGGCGTGCTGCGGGCGACCGGCCTTGCCCGCACAGAGCAAGGCATCGCAATGGGCGCTGTCCGGCTCGGGTGCTTCTTGCCCCTGGGTCGCGGTCGGCATGGTTCGGTGCCTGGCTCCGCGGTTCCTGCCGACACAGGCCCGCTCGACTCGCCGGTCATCGACGCGCTGTCATGGCACGAGCGTCTCGGTAAGTCGCGCTGGTTCGAACTCTTTGCCATGATGGCACCGCCCTGTCTTTTCGCCGTGCTCGCGGGCAGCACCACGGACGCGGGTGCCAGATCGTTTTTGGTTTGCCTCGCCATCTATTCGGATGCGCTGATCGCCTTGCTTTGGTTTGTAGAGAAAGACGATGTCCAGACTGAACCGCCCCTGTCTCGTGCGCGCCCCTGCCGGACGGTCCGATCCGTGCAGGGCCAAGGGGATCGTCCCCAATTCCTGCAGTCAGTGGATGTAAGCGAAACCCATGGACGACGAAGCGCTCGGCATCGGGCGCTTCGAGGTGATCGAGGAGGTGATCGAGGCCGAATCCTGGATCACCGTCGCCCTCGATTGCGAGCGCCTGGCCTGACGGGTCAATTTTTCGGTAGGAGAGTGGGATGGCTAACCGGGCCTGGCACCTGACGGTGCCCAGCTTTTTATTGTCTCTCGTTGCAAGTTCGGAAGCATCGGCGTCCTACGTTGGGGACCGCTTCTTACCCTCGACTCTGGCGACCGTCGTTCCCACCCCGGCCGATTTCGTCAATTTTCCCCAATTGACGCAGTTGCCTGACACCGCCTCGCGCGAGGTCGATTTTCCTTTCTCCTACAGCAAGCTCATCACCCCGGATTGGTCGGTCTCGTTCACCGCGAACTACCGCATGATCGATCAGAAGGGGAGCGCACGGGCGGGCTTCGACGATCTGGTGCTCGGCACACAGTACGAACTCTATTCCAGTGCCGAGCATGAGTTCGTGCTCTCGGCAGGCGGCACGCTGGCGCTGGGCGGCACCGGATCGTCCGACATCGGTGCCAAGTCGTTCTCCGTGCTGACGCCGACCGTATACGTGGGCAAGGGCTTCGGCGATCTGTCGGATTCTATGGCGTGGCTGCGACCGGTCAATGTCACCGCGACCCTCGGAGTCGCACTGCCAACCGAATCCGCCACCGTGACCGGCACCACCTCGGTCGACAACCCAGACATCCTGCAATGGGGCTTTGCCCTGGAGTACAGCCTGCTCACCAATTCACATTCCGCAGGCAAGGGGAATGCTCATCGCTTCGCCGAGGGTTTGGTGCCGCTGGTGGAATTTGCGATGCAGACGCCGCTGAACGGACCGTCGGCCGGAGAGACCACGGGCACGATCAATCCTGGCGTCATCTGGGTGGGCGAGTACGCCCAACTCGGGGTAGAGGCGATCATTCCGATCAATGAGAGCTCGGGCCGCGACATCGGCGTGCGTGCACAACTCCACTTCTATCTAGGCAACATCTTTTCGAACGCGATCGGAAAGCCGATCTTCGACTGATCGCGCGCCGCGTTGTGTATGAACAGACCAGGATCCTCAGCGGCCAGAGGCCAGGCCGCCATACGAGGGCCTCGGATCAATCCGACGACGAGGGGCGCCCTGGTCTTATGCCCCGCATCACTTCTTGTTGGTCGAATTATACTCCAATGCTATGAAGATAAACAATTACAGCCACGTCGGATGTGTTTCGTATACTGCCGCGAGACGCGTTTCAAAACCTATGTAAACGTCACCGGCATGAGCGACAATTCTGTCGAAAATTCGAGTTTCGCCGGCTGCGCAACAGAACAACAGGTGAAACACATGAGCTCTCTTCCAATCGCGGCTGCATTAGCGGCAGTCCTCCTGTCGACCGCTTGGGCCGCCGCCGCAGGTTCGCCTCCGGGACAAACGCAGGTGAAGTTCAATCACGCCGAACGAAAAACGAACAGCAACCACTCATCGTTGCCGCGGCCCGTTCAAGAACCGACAAGCAGATCGGCCAAGAAGCCCGTATCGCAGCTCGATAACGACGGGGACAAGTATCCCTCGACCGATTCCGGCCTCTTTTCGGGCATGAACGGGTTTTGATGCGAAGGCGTCACGCGACGTGGTGATTGCGGCTGAGGCTGCCTTGACCGCGCCGTCGACTTGAGTTGGCCCCATCTGTGACAGAGCTTGGCGAACTGCCGACAGCGCTGTCCATTCCTTCCTGTCCGGGACGTCGCTAAGAGGCGGTCGAGCGCCCGTGGCGACGTCGGATACCTGTCTTCGAAATCGCGCGACACATCGCGCCGCAAGCAGGTCGCATCGCCGAAGGTGTCGACGCCGGCAACACTTCGGCGATCGACCGTAAATCGGCTCTGCTCGGGAGGCAGGAGAAAAATGGGCCGATGACAGCATGTCATCGGCCCAAGAACTCGAGCGGTGAGAAACGCTCCTGGGGGGAAGAGCGCCTTCACAATCGATCGGCGGGCGAGGGAGGGGAGAGGCCCGCAGGATCAATCTGGCACGAGTTGGAGCGCTGCCACGATGGTGGACGGAAATGGGATCGAAACCACCGATCGCAGCGCCGACTTGAAGCCTAGCGCTTCTTGCTGCCGGTGCTTCGTCGTTCTTGCCGGCTTTGCATCCAGCTTGCGGATTTCGCGCGGAACGTCAAAAGTCCAGGCCATGCAGGGATCCTCGTTCAGGGTCATCAAGACGTGACGTCCAGTAGCGCAAAATCGACCAATCACCTGGGATCGGCCGGGATTAAAGAACCGGCCAATTGGTCCGCGCGGCACAAGCACCATTACTATCGATCGCGATGTCCAATCACAAACCAAAGTATGAGTGGTTCAAACCAATACTCTATTACCGCCGACGGATGTAGGATGGGATAAATCATCGCCGGCGCCTTAGGCTGACATCAAATGGGATAACCCGAAGGATGTGCGCCAAGCCATGTTGATGAATCCTGCCTCCAGCGACATCGATACACTCGCGATTGCTGCCTTCGCGGCCAATGCTCGGCGGCCGGAGCAAAGGGGACCATTCCTGTCGGCGGATTGGCGTGCTCCGTTCAACGGCGGAAAGGCACACCGTACCAACTCCGTGGCGCATGCGCAGTTTTGGCGCCGGAGTGCCGATGGGGCCGACTACCGTGTCGAGATATCTTCAGCCGACGCCGTGAGTAGTCGCACGGCGATTTCGGATGGGATAGTTGCCGAGGTGGTCCAGGCCGCCGGCCATGACAAATTCGAATTCCGGTTTCGCGCGCCCATGCACTTGCTGGTGGTCTACGAGCAGGGGACGCGGCGAGATGGTGATACCTTCGTCGAAGGTTTGCCCCGATCGAAACTGCGGGATTTTGGTCGCCGGCTTACCTTGGTGCCCGCCGGTTGCGAATATCTTGAATGGCATGCGCCGCGGACGTTTGCGCGTCTCATGTTTGTCTATCTTGATCCTGCCAAGCTGCAAGTTCCGTTCAACGCTGGCATGACAGATGTGACGTTCGCGGCGAAGCTTTTCTTTGAGGACGCAACGCTTTTGGGCACGGCCCTCAAACTGATGAGGTCGCTAGAAAATCCAACCCCGGAGAGCCGGTGCTACCTGGAAGCACTGGGCATCGTCCTGGCTCATGAGCTGATCCGTTTCCACGAGGGGACGCCGAGAGCCGAACCTCAGCTTCGAGGCGGGCTTGCGGCTTGGCAGCAGCGGGTGGTCACGGCGCATATCGAGGCGCATTTGGGCGAACCGGTACCGCTCGCCACTCTCGCGCAGCTTGCCAGGTTGAGCCCATGCTATTTTTGCCGTGCCTTCAAGCTGTCTTTTGGGATGCCTCCGCATCGGTATCTTACCAGCCGTCGAATCGAGCATGCCAAAGGTCTCCTTGCGACGCGCGCTCATTCGGTGACGGACATCGGATTGACTGTCGGATATAGCGAGACCAGCTCATTCACGGCCGCTTTTCGCAAGGCGACCGGCCTGACGCCGAGCGCCTACCAGCGGAGCCTAGTCTAAGTCTAGACCACAGGACGCCTTGGGATCAGGCTGCGGCCTCAACGGGGGTTAGCACGGGCTCTCCATCAAAGAAGGCGTCGAGGTTTGCACGCACGAGCGTCCCCATGCGGCTCAGGGCCAAATCGGTAACGCCGGCAATGTGTGGCGATAGAAACAGGTTGGGAATGTCAGCCCAGCGCCTGGGTGAGGCCGGCTCATCCTGGTAGACGTCCAGCGCGGCAGCTCGCAGCGCACCGCGCGTGAGCGCATCGATCAGCGCACTCTCGTCGACTAGCGATCCTCGGGCCACATTGACGATGGCGCCTTGGGAGCCAAGCGCCTGCAGCACGCTCGCCGAAATCAGTCCGCGGTTGCCCTTCTTGGCGGGCGCGGCGACCACCAGCACATCACTTGCCTGTGCAAGTCCGAGAATGCTCGCTGCCTTCGGCCAAGGGGTGCCAGGCTTGTCATGTGGCCCCCACCACGAAGTCACCATCCGCAGCACATCCGCCCTATGAGCGATCGCACGTCCGATGCTGCCCAGTCCAACGATGCCGAGCCGGAGCCCCGCGACGGAACGCGTTATCATCTTCCGGCCTGATCGCCATTCGCCGGCGCGAACCCAGCGATCGCCGGTGGAGATACTCCTGTAGATGTTCAATATCTGCGCGATCGCAAAGTCGGCCACGTCCTCGTGGTTGACGTTCTGGGCATGCGTCACAATGATGCCGTGCTCTCGGGCCCAGTCCACATCTATTCCGTCATAACCCGTGTTGAAGCAGGCTATCAGGGCAAGGTTCGGCAGGACCTGCAGAAAGTTCGTATCAAATGGACGGCTTCCGTCGACGATCACGGCACGGGCGGAACACGAGCCAGCCTCCGAAATGGGAGAGGCAAGCTCGACGATTTGATACTTGGCTCCGAGCATGTCGCGTAGAAACGGCGCGAGATATGGGTGCGCCAGAGCCACCAACTCCTTTTCCATCACAGACTCGCCTCCGATTGGGGATCTCCAAGCGTCGGCAAGTTTGGCTGATCTTGACCGATCTGCGAATAATCTTGGAGCGCTGGCCGAAGGATACATCAGATGGATCAGGCCCATACCCATGGATTAGGCGCTGTCATCGCTCTATGCGCTGTTCGGGCCGGGTAGCCGCGAAAGCCGACGGCTCGGAGTTCTTACGGCGCCGACGGCTGCTGCACGCGAGCGCATCCTCGTTCTCGACGGCGCCCTAGGCCCGCCTGGCAATACCGTCGTCCCGGCGGTTTTTGGCACGTCATCTCAGCCGTTACCGGACGGCACAGCGATGAAGGTCTGCCGTTCGCCACGCTTGATCAGCAGCAGCACCGACTTCTTGCTGGATTTTGTTGCGGCACTAATGGCCTGGCTCGTCTCCTTGGCAGTCTGTACCGGCACGCGATTGACCGAGACGACGATGTCGCCCAATTCAATGCCGGAGGTGGCTGCCGGCTCGTCCGGATCGATACCCTCGACCACGGCGCCGCGCACCTGCGAAGGCACATTCAGGGCCTGGCGGACGGTTTGATCGAGGTCACCAAGCGCCAGACCGAGTGTTGGAAAACTGGAATGCAGCGGCTGGGAAGAGTTGATCGCGGCCACCTGTTTGACGCTGTCGTCATTGCCGCCGACGACCACCGACAACGCAACTATCTTCCCATTGCGCCAAACGGACATCGCCTCCCTTTTCCCCGGCAAGAGATCCGCCACGGCTCGAGACAGGGTCTTGGGCTCCTTGATGGTTTGACCGGCAAATCCGGTGATGACGTCGCCGGTCTCGATGCCCGCATGAGCGGCGGGCGATCCATCGCCGACATGAGCGACCAAAGCACCCTCAGGCGTCGGCAGACCGAGGGCGCTGGCGAGGTCGGTTGTAATCGGCTGCATCTCGATGCCGAGCAGGCCATGTTCGATCGAACCGTTCTTCACCAGCTTGGCGACGATCTGTCTGGCCTCATTGGAAGGGATCGCAAATCCGACGCCGACGCTGCCGCCATTGGGTGAGTAGATCGCGGTGTTGATACCCACGACAGCGCCGCTGATGTCGACAAGAGGCCCACCCGAATTGCCGTGGTTGATCGGCGCGTCGATCTGAAGGAAATCGTCGTAGGGACCACTGTTGAGGTCACGCCCGCGGGCGGAAACGATTCCCGCAGTGACTGTCGTTCCGATGCCGAACGGATTGCCAATCGCCAGAATCGGGTCGCCTGCCCTGAGTCCGTCGGAATTACCCCAGGCTACAGTGGGAAGGGGCTTCCCAGCCTTTACTTTCAGGACCGCAAGGTCCGACTTTGCGTCGTGGCCGACAAGGGTCGCCGGCAGCTCGGTTCCATTATCAAGCGTCACCATGATATCCGAAGCTCCGTCGATGACATGGTTGTTGGTGACGATGGTGCCGTCTGAGCTGACGATGAAGCCGGAACCAAGGGCCTCTGCCAGTTGCGTCGCTCCTTGCGGTGGAGCCTTGGGTGCCGGGATTCTCCGATTGCCGAAGAATTGCGGCAACCGCTCATCGGACGACAGACCGCTGTCTGAGGGTTGAGTTTGATCATCGGGCGCCGATGACGTTTTCATGATCGATGTGATCGTCACAACCGCCGGCTTGTCGGCCGCCACGATCGGAGCATAGGAGGTGGCCGAGGCGCCAATGGCGGAGGCAACCGGGGACGAGCCCGCTTGTGTATCGGCCAAACTCGCGTTCAGAGCGACCCCAGCGGCGAGCGGCGCTACGAAGACGGCGGAGAAAAGCAGCACGGCGCGGTGCCTGCGGGGGATGTTGAAAGTTGACATGATCGCGATCCGTGCGAGGCCTTGGTTCTGGCGCCGTGGCGTGTTCCTCGTGCGGAACCGTCTATCCGGCGTATGGCCGATCGGATGCGCTAGCCTCGCTGATGAACTTCCGATCGCGCCGATTTACTTGAGCTGGTGCCGGTTGCCTCCGGGTTGTCTTCTTGTTTGCAAGACTGGCCGTCACTTGCGGGACGACGCGGTTTCTTTCTAGAAAGATCGGCCATTTCGATTTTGGAAGTGTCTCCTCGCTGGAGTCCGCATTGGGCTTCAGTCAATTTTGGCCACTTCAGCTGCCTGATCTGGGATCAAGAGCACCCGGTAGGTCGTGCCCTCGCACTTGAGCAGGTAAGCGGTCTGATTTGGGACGGACTCGGCCTCAATGCGATCCGCAGAACTCGGATTTTTGCAAGGGAAGCCCTGGCTTCGCACTTGGTCGGCAACGACAGCAGTCACGGTGTCCTCGTCCTTGGCTGTGGCGGTCGCTACAGTACCGGCGAGACAGATCGACAAAAAAACGCCGGCGCCAATGGATGAAATCCGCAACAGCGCTCGATTACAGCCCATTTGTAGTCTCCTCGTCATATTTCCCCGGCAACCGCTTCCGCGGAAAATCAATGGCTTCGACCTTGGAAGCCGTGCGTCGTAGGCGGTCACGATGTGACCGACTCCAACAGGTTCGCTACCCGCCAGCGGCTTTGTCCCCAAGCCGACGGATACGACGTTCATCTGCCCGACATTCATCTGCTTGCCACTCGGGCCGTCTTCGATTGGGCGCCTTCCATCATGATCGACAGCAGCCTACGGGCTGGTTTGTGGAACGGCTTTGTCTGCTTTGCGGCTACTGGCGCTTCCTTGCGGTTATCACCCTGGTCGCAGAGTGACCTATCGGTGGATGCTGCGTGTCCAGTCCGGGTCTGTCGGTCCCGAGGGATGCTCGGCAGACCGGTGTCAGTTCGGCCGGTGCCGGGGATCCACGTATCTGAGCGTCATCTGGTGCTGTCCGCCCAGTACGGTGCTACGGCAGCGGCGGGCGACCGGCTGTCTATCACATCTTTCCATTATGCCTGGGCGGCATTCAGTTCTGATATAGTGTGGTAGAAGTCCGACATCTCGGGGGACCGATTGTGTTGTCTTCTTGCGAGGCGAGGCCCTGATGCCGCTTGGCGCGGCAGCAGTGGCCGCGCCGGGAGGTGTCCAAAAATGAAAGCAATGCCGCCGCTGCGGAAGTATGGCTCGACAATAGCCATTTCCGGCGCTGGCTTGTTGGTGTTCTGGCTGTCCAGCGAACTGGCAGCGACCGCCGGACCGAGTGTTTATGTGCGTTCGGCTCTCCTCGCCGCAACGGCGATCTTGACCGGGGTTTTCATTCAAGGGCCGCAAAGGCAAGGTGCGTTGGATCGCACTGGGTATGACGCGCGTGAGTTCTTGGAGGGCATTCCCGGACTGGCATGGATCGTCGACACGGAAGGCCGGTTGACCAAGGGGAACACGAGCCTTCGGGATTATCTCGGCGCCGTCGACACCAGCAATCTCCATTGCCGACAGGTTATTCATCCGGAGGACTTCGACCGAACTGAAGGCCTCATGTCGCAATGCCTGGAGAATGGCCAGCAATTTCATGGCGCGTACCGGCTTCGTCGCCACGATGGCACCTATCGCTGGTTCCGTGTCGCGGCTTGCCCCAGGCACGATCGGGACGGCGAGTTCATCGGGTGGTGTGGAATCCTGCTCGATATTGATGACCAGAAGGTCGCGGAGGAAGCCCTGCGCGCGACCGAGCACAGTCTCCGGTCAATACTCGACAACATCCCGGGGCTGATCATAACCGCTGACTCCGAAGGCAATCAGGACTACGCCAACAAGACGCAAAGGGACTATTTTGGACCGGATCTCTTCGATCTGAGTGGGCTGGGTTTCCTCAGCATCATTCATCCCGACGAACGCGACGGCGTTGCGGCAGCGCGGGTCCGTAGCATTCAAACCGGCGAGCCGATGGACCGCGCGTACCGCATGCGGCGATACGATGGCGTATACCGCTGGTTCCATGCGCGCGTCGAACCAATCTTCGACGAAGATGGCAAAGTCGTATGCTGGTGCGGCCTGTTCACCGACATCGATGATTTGAAGAGAGTGGAACGGGCTTCGGAGATCAAAGAGTTTCAGCTCCAGCGGCTGATCGACGCTCTTCCGACACTGGTCTGGTCCGCCCACACAGACGGGTCCACCGAATTCCTGAACCGGAGATGGCTCGAATACACGGGGCTGTCGCAGGAGCAGGCAACGGATTGGAATTGGACTGCCGTCATACATTCGGACGATCGAGGCCGGCTTGTGGAATACTGGCGATCTCTCCTGGCGGCTGGTGCGCCGGGCGAGATCGAGGCACGGCTGCGCCGCTTCGATGGCCAGTACCGCTGGTTCCTTTTCCAGGCCGAACCAGTGCGCGATGCCTCCGGCACTGTGATCCACTGGTTTGGGAGCAACACCGACATCGACGATCGCAAGCGGGCCGAAGAGGCATTGCGAGCCAGACAGTATGAACTCCAGCAGCTTGTCGACACCATACCGACACTCGTCTGGTCGGTCACTCCCGAAGGTGAACCAGCCTACATCAACAAGCAGCTGGAGACCTACTATGGCCGCAAGATTGACCACAGTCAGCCCAAGGAAGGCTCCAAGCTGGACGGGGCACTTGGACGACTTATGCATCCCGATGACGTGGAAGCTGTAAAGGGAAACCTGATGCAATCACTGAAGACCGGGGAGCCTTTCGCCATGCGGTACCGCAACCGCCGGGGCGATGGCGTCTATCGTTGGGTTGATAACCGCGCCCAGCCCCTACGGGACGACGATGGCCGCATCGTGAAATGGTATGGCGTCATCATCGACATCGATGACGAGATGAGAGCACATGATGTCGTTCGTGCGACGCAGGACAAGCTTTCGCGCGCTTCGCAGCTTGCGAGCCTCGCCGAGCTGTCGGCATCGATCGCGCATGAGGTCAATCAGCCCTTGGCGGCTGTCATCACCAACAGTCATGCCTGCCAACGCTGGTTGTCGGCGGATCCTCCAAACCTCCAGCGGGCACGCATTACCGCGGAGCGAATGGTTCGCGATTCCATGGCAGCTGCCGAGGTTGTCGACCGAATACGAGCACTCTTCAAACAGACCGCTTCGTCCAGAACTTCAATCAATCTCAACGAGGTGATCGGCGAGGTGCGTCAGTTGATGTTCGATGAAATAATCTCGCAGGGCATCTTCGTTGAGGCGGATCTCGATGCGGGCCTGCCGCCAGTGCTCGCGGACCGCGTGCAGATGCAGCAGGTGCTGGTCAATCTGGTCCGCAACGGGATCGACGCAATGAAGTCGACAATCGACGTGTCGAAATCACTGAAGTTTGGATCACACCGCTATGGAGAGAATGCGATCCTGGTCTACGTCCGCGACAACGGCGACGGAATTGCCGAACCAGAACGAATTTTCGAACCGTTCTTCACGACGAAGGCGGGGGGGATGGGTATGGGCCTGGCAATCTGTCGCTCGATACTGGAATCACACGACGGCCGGCTTTGGGCAGAGAGCATCGAACCAAGGGGAACGGTGTTCTCGTTTACGCTGCCGATCCAATCGGGCGACGCCGCATGACCCAGGACGACTGTATCGTTTTCATCGTTGATGACGACCAGCGCATATGCGAGGCGCTGTGCGAGCTTCTGGCGGCAAGAGGTCTGGCTTCCGTCGCCTTCAACTCGATTGCCGACTATCTGGCTTTTCCCCGGCCGGACCTGTCCGGTTGCCTGATCCTTGATGTCGAACTCCCGGACATCAACGGGCTGGAATTCCAGAAACAGACCGACCGAGAGCAACATCCGCCTATCGTCTTCATCACCGGACACGGCGATATTCCATCTTCTGTACGCGCCATCCAGCGCGGTGCCGTGGACTTCCTCACCAAACCGTTCAGCGAAACCGAGTTGATGAAGTCCGTACACACGGCGATCGATCGGGATTGCGGCGTCCGCCTGGAGCGGGCCGAGCTTGTGACGCTACAGCGCCGCCTTTCCTCCCTGACCTCTCGCGAACGCCAGGTTCTGCCGCTGGTCGTCAGCGGTCTGCTCAACAAGCAGGCGGCCGCGGAACTTGGGATCAGTGAGGTGACGCTGCAAATCCACCGCGGCAAGATCATGCACAAGATGCAGGCAGCATCGCTGGCCGATCTCGTGAGGATCGCCGAAAGGCTGCAAGTACCAGTAACCCATTCTCGGCGCGCGGGAACATCTTCGAAATGAATGCTGCTCGGAAATCAACGATCGCGGTTGTCGATGACGACGTTCGGGTCCTCGAGTCGATCGAGGACCTCCTGGAGTCGGCGGGGCACTCGGTTCGTTTGTTCTCATCCCCTCAGTCTCTCCTCGAACGCGACGTGTTGCGTAAGATAGATTGCCTGATTGCCGATATCGGCATGCCAGTTGTCGACGGCTTCGAGCTTCGCCGGCGAGCGCGAAATGTGCGGCCCGACTTGCCCGTCATTTTTATTACGGCGCGCCATGAAGCCGCAGACCAAAGGCGCGCGGCTGCTGAAAGTCATCACGGTTTCTTTCGAAAGCCCTTCGATGCTTCAGCACTGCTTGCGGCGGTCGCCCTGGCCGTTTTGGCCTCATCCCGAGGGGAGTGATGATGACAAGTGATCTGATGATCCGAAAATATGAACGCCTGCTGCGGCCGACGCAGTCAGTGGCTGCCCCCATCTATGCTCGGACTCCCCAAAATGCGTTCGTCTTCATCGTTGAAGACGATGTTTCGATGCGCGAAGGGCTGGTCGATTTGTTGGAATCCGTCGGTTTGCAGAGCGAGGCGTTCTCGTCTCCGACCGAGCTGTTGAACATGGAATTGCCCGACCTTGCGAGCTGCTTCGTGCTGGACATTCGTATGCCCGGCATCAGCGGTCTCGACTTTCAGGCCCGCCTTGTCGCAGCCGGCGTCCATATTCCGATCATATTCATGACCGGCCACGCCGACGTTCCGATGGCGGTGAGAGCCATGAAGGCAGGTGCCGTCGACTTTCTGACGAAGCCGTTTCGCGAACAGGAAATGCTGGATGCCGTCACAAGAGCCATCGAGCTGGACGGCATGCGCCTCGATCGCAGTCGACAGGCGATCGAGACATTCACCCGGTTTCAGACGCTAAGCGAGCGCGAACGCGAGGTCATGGATCTCGTGACGGCAGGATTGATGAACAAGCAGGTTGCCGGAAGGATTGGCGTGGTAGAATCCACGGTCAAGATTTATCGTGCTCAAGTCATGAGAAGGATGGGCGCGCAATCCCTGGCAGACCTGGTCAGGATGGCCGAACTGATGCGCTCTGCGCCTGCTCCCATAACCAGTCTCAGTGCTATTCTGGATAGACCTAAGTAGTAGACCAACCCGCCGATCGGACACGAATCTGCACCAAGCCACAATGGAGACTCGGACATGCTTCCTTTATCCTTGCGTTTTCTCCGCAGCAGCGCGTGGAACGACATTGTAATCGATCGCTGTCGAAGGGGGCTTAGAGCGGGGGCATCGATGTCGGAGTTGCAGGGCATTCTCGACTGGATCGTAGCTGAAGAAGATTGCCGTTCGTTGTCATTCGCTCATCCGGTTTGCTCGGCCGTGGCTGTCTCCAGCGCGCAAGGCTACCCGAACACACTTTCCGTATTTTCTCGATATCGAAATCGATTTAGCGCGTTTCAAGAAGCGCTACGGCGAGTTTGAGCGGGCGGTCCGCTCCCAACTGCCACAGGAGCATTTCCAATGCGACGATCAGAAAGAGGCTTGCCAGCGTCAAATGCAATACGGATTTGCGCGAGCAAAATCTCTTACCTTCGACCTCGCCTTTCAGCTTTGAACGGACCTCGGTGCCAAGCCTCATCAACAAGCACTCGCGCATGGATTCCATTTTGCCGCCTACGAATTGTAGTTTCTTCGCGTCGCGCGGCGCAGCCCCGGTTGGTGGCTCTCGTTCGCTACTTCCTTCCGACGCCGCTCGACCTGACCCCGCATGGCGGGTCTTGACAAGCTAAAGGTCGTGAAAAGATGCAAACAAGGCCGACCGGATCTTTGAGCATCAGAGTGCCGGGAACCGGTTCGGCTGTCGTCACAAGTAGCGACCAAACAGAGACCGGTGAAATCCTATTTTTCGGCCCTTTTCGGTTGATCGGGGCAACTCGGGTGCTCGTCAGGGATGGCAAACCCGTCGCCATCGGCGGCCGCGCTCTCGACGTTCTGATTGCGTTGACCGGCCGGGCGGGTGAGGTCGTGAGCGGGCGAGAACTGATCGATCTCGTTTGGCCGGGCGTCTTCGTCGAGGAAGCCAATCTTCGCGTGCACATCGCCGCCCTTCGCAAGGTGCTGGGGGACGGCAAGGATAATGTCCGCTACGTCGTCAATGTTCCCGGCCGGGGCTACACCTTCGTTGCGCCGGTCCGGCGCTCCGGCGCGGGCGGCGGCACTGCCTCAATTGCTGCTCCTGCAAGCACGGCGCGATCTCCGAATTTCCCGACGCCATTGCAGCTGCTGGTCGGCCGCACCGAGACCGTCGCCACAATGTCCTCGCTGCTCTTGTCTCGGCGCTTTGTCAGTGTGATCGGACCAGGTGGGATAGGCAAGACGACCGTCGCTGTGGCGGTCGGCAACGCACTGCGCCAGGAATTCGGCGACGACGCGGTTTGCTTTGTCGACCTTGGGTCGCTCACCGACCCGGCTGACGTACCCAGTGCCGTGGCTTCGGCACTCGGCTGCTTTGTCCAGGGCCCGGATCACGAGCCGTACATACGAGCCTTCCTGGCTGACAAGCGGATTCTCATCGTTCTCGACAATTGCGAGCATGTGATCGAGACGGCCGCCCAGCTCTGCGCACGCCTCTTTCACGCGGCGCCATCGGTGCACTTGTTGGCGACCAGTCGCGAGGCGTTGCGTGTTGAGGGCGAGCATGTGCAGTTGCTGATGCCTCTCGACAGTCCGCCTGACGAAACGCCAACTGCCGTTCAAGCTCTGGCCTCGCCCGCCGTGCAGCTCTTCATGGAGCGGGCGGCAGCGAGCGGGCACCATGCCCAGCTCAGCGACACCGATGCTCCAATTGTTGCGAAGATCTGCCGTCGGCTAGACGGGATCGCTTTGGCAATAGAGCTTGTCGCCAGCCGTGTGGGTACCCACGGTATTCAAGGAACCGCCGGACTCCTGGAGAGCGGGGCTGGGCTGCTCCTGCCAGGCTGGCGTAGTGCAGTGCCTCGGCATCAAACGTTGCAGGCCATGTTCGACTGGAGTTTCAGGCTCCTGTCGACGGACGAGCAGAGAGTTCTCTGCAGGCTGTCCGTGTTCGTTGGCAATTTCACGCTGGCGGCGGCGCATGCGGTCGCCGGGGGTAAGATACAGACGGTGACCTCCGCGATCGCCAGCCTGGTCGACAAGTCACTCATGCGGGTCGTGCCGACGAGCGGACTTACTCATTACCGATTACTGGATACGACACGCGCTTATGCTGCGGCCAAGCTCGCCGAAGACGGGCAAGCGGTAGCTGCCGAACGAGGTCACGCAAGCTACTTCACCGGCCTTCTCAAGCAGGGCATGGCCAAAGGCTCGGCTTTTGATGGCCACAACGTTGCCGTTCACGCTCCCCACATCGATAACGTTCGCAAAGCGCTCGCATGGAGTTTTTCGAGCTTGGATGACCGGTCCCTCGCCATTGAGCTGGCTGCCCTCGCAGTCCCGCTATTTCTGGGACTTTCACTGCTGGATGAGTGTCAGCAATGGTGCCGGCGAGCCCTGTGCGCGCTGCGGGAAGCGGATCACGGGACGCGATGGGAACTGGAACTCCAGGGGGCACTGGCGATGTCATCCATGTACTCCCGCGGCAACAGCCTGGAAGTCAGGGCCGGGATCGAGCGCGGCCTGGAACTCTCCGAAATCTTGCAGGATGGAAGGCATCAACTCCAGCTACTTTCCGGACTCTACATCTTCCTCATGCGCCAGGGGGAGTTCAGCGGCGCGTTGGCGGCCGCCAAACGGAACGCTGCCGTTGCCAAGGCCAGCGGAGGCCCGATCGAAAACGCAATGACGGAATGGATGTTAGGTGGATCATATCACCTGACCGGCAATCAGGCGGCAGCGCTACGACACTGCAAGCAAGGCTCGAAGCTGGCGTCGGATTTCAGGCTGGGGAGGGTGAGCTTCTTTGGCCACGACCACCATGTATCGGGGCTCGCGACGCTCGCAAGGTCCTTGTGGCTGTGTGGCTTCCCGGATCAGGGTTGCAAAGTCGCCCGTCAGGGAATCAAAACGGCGCAGAGCCACGATCACCCGGTCTCAAGTTGCATTTCCCTCATCTATCTCGTCCCTGTTTTCCACTGGAGTGGCGACTTTAGAGCAGCGCAGGAGTATACTGAAATCGTAATCGAGCAGGCTACCAAATACTCCCTTGCTCCCTATCGCGCTGTCGGCCTCGCGCTGAAAGGTGAACTCATGGTCGCGCACGGCGAAGCGTCGTCCGGCGTTGCGACCTTGCGGGCGGCCTTGAAGGCGATGGATGCCGATCAGTACCGGATCGTGACGCTGCCGACGCGGCGCGCCTTGGCTGAAGGACTGGCCCATTCCGGACAGTCGGACGAAGCGTTGGCCACGATAGTCGAGGCTGTGGCGCGTGCTGAGCAGGTTGGCGAGATATTGTGGCTGCCCGACTTGCTGCGGGCCCAAGGCGAAATCCTACTGATGCAGCCGCGACCTGACCTTGCGACGGCTGAGCGTATACTGCTTCGCTCCCTCGATTGTGCCCACAAGCAATCGGCCTTGAGCTGGCAGCTGAAAGCCGCAATCCCGCTGGCGCGCATGTGGAAGGAGCACGGCCGGGGCAAGGACGCCCGCTCTGTGCTCGAAGACATCTATCGGCGATTTACAGAGGGATTTGAAACGCGAGATCTCGTTACCGCGCGCCGATTTCTCGAAGAGCTGAGTTCGACCGACTGAGCTCGGCAGTCCAGTCGCGGTTCGCCTTCAATCCCATGGCTCTTTCACGTCTACCGCCAGGCGTTTGGAGCGATCCTCCACGCATGTGCTTATTCAAGGTCTGTCCTGGGCGCGAATATTTACAGCTATTTGCAACGCTAAACTCGCATCGCAGCTCATAGGGCGGATAATCCATGACATGAAATTCCAGGCAATCGCCAAGCTGGAGGGGTGATGATGTGGACATTCGTATAGCTTCATCACACCGAACGCTCCGGAGGATTTCCTCCCCGGCAGTGGAATAGTCCCATCGCCCCCATTCGCAAGGTCAGGCTGAATGATCTTCTGCAGCCTTCGGCGCCGCCCACGACCAAATCGCACCCTCTTGCCGTAGGAGCCCGTACCTCATGCATGGCACCCAATCGACAGCAATAAGCAAGCGCGCGGTGTGCATCGCGCACGAAGTGAACCAACCGCTTACCGCCATTCTGACCAACGCGGAAACCGCCCTGCAATGGCTGACGAGAGATCCGGTGAATCTCGATGAGGCGAAACAGGCCATCGAACGGATCATCGGCAATACCCTTCGCGCCGCCGATGTCGTCAGAGGTGTTCGCGATCTGGTCCGAAAATCCCCGCCCATAGCGGCTAACCTCGACATCAACGACTTGATTACGGACCTGCTCAGTCTCGTCAGCCTCGATCTGCGCCTTCACCGCATCGCGGTCGAGGTCGAACTCGCTGAGAACCTGGAGCCGATCAGAGGCGATCACGGTCAATTGGAACGGGTCGTCGCCAACCTGGTCTCGAACGGCATCGAGGCGATGAGCACGGTGCAGGATCGACAACGGAAGTTGCGGATCAGCACCCGGCTCGATAAAAATGGGGATGTGCTGGTGGCCGTCGAGGACACGGGCACGGGGCTCGATCCGGCGCTTGTCGACCGCATCTTCGATCCCCTGTTCACGACCAAATGCGAGGGCATGGGTTTGGGACTGTGGATATGCCGCTCTATCGTCACGGCCCACGGCGGCCGGCTGTGGGCCACGCCCAATCTTCCGCACGGCAGCATTTTCCGGTTCATCGTCCCAAGCACGGTTGGGCCAAGCACGGTTGGGTCAAAAACAGTCGCGCCAAGTCGACGCCGGCAGACGATGCGAACGAACCGCCAGGTCGAGAGGTTTGTTGGCGGCGCTGCATCTTCAGATCTCGTTCGGCGGCATGAGAAGGCGAACATGCCTGAGGAATACTCCAGGTAGCCAGGCTTTCCTGCAGGCGGCTGGTCTCTGCGCCGTAGACTTCATGCTGCAGACCCGCCGTTCCTGAGAGACGGCGGGGCTGCGGCGAGACGATGGGGCCTTCTCATTCACCCATTAACTGCTGGAGGAGGTTCCTGTTCGCAGTCGGGTGGGCTTTGAACGAGTTGATGCCGTCAAACCATCCATTCTGCGAGAAGTCGCCGTATTCGCTGCTGCCATGCCCACCGTTACGGCCGTGATCGCCGTCGTGGCCGCCGTGCGACGAGGCGGCAAAGGCCCCAGTGAGTGGGATGGCGACGAGCATCGCGGCAAGCGCCGCCTTCAGAGGGATAGAACGCATGATTAACTCTCCTTTTTGTTGAGGAAGGCGGCCTTTCGTCTACCGCGCATTCCAGCTACAGGCACTCGGGAACCTTCGAGTTACGATGTTCGTCTCGCCTCTGTTGTTCTCGTCCTGTGCCAATTATCTAGCAAACGTCGGAAGTAACAAACAGTATATAAGGGTATAATGCATGTATATATAAGGTAGTATGGAGTGTCGGTGTTCGGCCCGTGTGGGGCGCTGAGGACGGGGGGCTCGATTTTCACACCGGGCGCCCTTGAACTGAACCAGGGTGAACGAACTAGGGTGTTGGGACGGCTGCAGGACTGATCTGCACCTTGCTGCCTTCGGCAAGTTCGACCGGCGGATTCAGGATTACCAGGTCACCCTGTTTGACGCCGTCACGGACCTCGACCTCCTTTCCGAGATCGCGCGCCACCGATATTTTCCGGATATGCGCGATGCCGTTCTGGACCACGGCAACCTGCAAACCATCTGCGTTGAAGATGATCGCATCTGCCGACACGGAAAAGCTGGGTGTCTTGCGCGGGATCTGGAGCTCGACAGTGCAATAGGTGCCGGGCGCGAGAACACCGTCGGGGTTCGGAATGTCGATTTCGGTCAGCAAGGTCCGTGTGCCCGGTGCCAGCGCATCGGCAATCCGCGTCACCGTGCCGGGGAAGGTACGGTCGGGGATTTCGGGAATCCGAAGCACAGCCTTGACCCCCGGGGTCAGTCCAAAGGCCTGGTCCTGAGGGACGTAGACCTGGGCACGGATCACATCCCCTTGCATGATGGCGAACAGGAAAGTGCTGTTGGTCGTGTCGGCCTGCACCAGGCTGCCGATATCGACGTTGCGTTGAGTGATGACGCCGTCGAACGGGGCGACCACCTGCTGGTAGGCCTGTTGCTGGTCGAGCACGCGCAGCTGGTCCTGCTGCGCATTCACATTGGCCTGCGCAACGCCGACAGCCGCCTCCTGTGCCTTGACGCTTTGGACGTCGATCGTACCCTGCTGCTTGGTGATCCAGCCCTGGTCCACCAGGGGTTTGTCGCGTTGCCACGTCACCTTGGCGAGATCGAGATTGGCTTGTGCTTGTTGCAGCGCCGCCTTGAGCTGTCCTAAGGTTGCCTGGGCCTGCAAAATCTGGTCATCGAGTTCCGGTACGGCAATTTTGGCCAGCAACTGTCCCTTCTTGACCCTGTCTCCGATATCGACCTCACGCGTCTCGATATAGCCGCTGGCTCGTGCGAAGATGTCCGCGACATCGTAGGCAGTTGTGGTGGCGGGCAGACTGACTTGCATGATGTCGTCGCTCGGCCTTACCGCTGCAACACGCACCTGCGGGATGAAGTCACGTGCCTGTCCGGCGGCCGCCGCGAGTTCGCGGCTGCGCGAATAGTATCCCTGGACGCCATAGGCCAGTCCAGTCGTCAGCAGGGTCAGCGCGCCCAATGCAAGCAGCCAGCCTCTGGCTCGGCGCGGCGGCCGCTCCGTTGCGCCATCCGTCACCGTATCGTCGCGCTGATCCAGATGATCCCTCGGTTTCATGCGATTTCCTCGTCGAAGACGCCGTGAGCCGTCTTGCCGTCCTGCCTGCTGCGCAGCATCGCGAACAGGTACGGCACGACGAGGAGCGTCGTGGGCGTTGCAAACAAAAGCCCCCCGATAACCGCGCGCGCCAGCGCGGCATTCTGCTCTTCGCCCACTCCGCCGATCGCCATGGGGACCATGCCGACGATCATCGCGGCCGCGGTCATGAGCACGGGCCTGATCCGGGTATGACCGGCTTCGATCGCCGCGTCGAACGCAGGCTTGCCCGCCAATTGCTGGTCGCGGGCGAAGGTCACGAGCAGGATGGAATTGGCCGAAGCGACCCCGACCGCCATGATCGCCCCCATCAGGGAAGGCACGTTGAGCGTCGTGCCCGTGATGAACAGCATCGTCACGATGCCGCACAAGGTCGCCGGCAACGCAAGGATGACGACAAAGGGGTCGCCGAAGTTCTGATAGTTCACGACCATCAGCAAGTAGACGAACACGGCGGCGAACAGGATGCCGATGCCGAGGTCCCAGAAGGCATCGTTCATGCTCTGGATCTGGCCTATGACCTGAATGTTGTTCCCAGGCGAAAGCTGCTTCTGCAGGTCGGCAACGACCGCGCTGATCTGGCTGGAGATACTTCCCAGATCGCGACCCTGGACGCTTGCATAGACTTCGTAGACCGGCTGGACGTTCGCCTGGTTGGCGTTGGTCGGGAGACTGTCGCGCTTGAACGTAGCGACGTTGCTGAGCTGCCCAGGAACCTGTGCACCTGCGGTATTGATAGTCGAGGAAACGGGCGTGTTGCCGAGGTCGTTCAGTGACGCGATCTTGTTTTCCGGCGTCTGAACGGCAAGATAGTAGGGAATGCCCGTGGTCGGGTCGGTCCAGAAGTTCGGCGACACCTGCTCGGAGGAACTCAGGCTCACATTGATGTTGTTGGCGATCGTGCTGGCATTGAGACCGAGCTGCGCCGCCCGCGTGCGGTCGATATCGGCATAGAACGCCGGCGCGTCGACTTCCTGCTGCAGGTGTGCGTCGACAACACCGGGAATGGCTGCGATGCGGCGCCGCAGTTCCATCGCGATCCGCAGATTGGTAGCGCGGTCATAGCCGACCGTACGGACATCGATCTGCGCCGGCAGTCCGAAATTGAGGATCTGCGTGACGATGTCGGCCGACTGGAAGTAGAACAGAACGTCTGGAAAGGCGCTGGGCAGCGCCGCGCGCAACTTGCGCACATAGTCGGCAGTCGGCGCGTGGCCGTCTTTCAATGCGACCAGGATCACACCGTCATTCACGCCGATGGTCGATCCATCGGTGAACGCCAAATTGTAGGCACGCGCCGGCAGGCCGATATTGTCGACGACAAGCTGGAGGTCGCGATCGGGAACGATCTCGCGGATCTTGTCCTCGACAGCCTGGAAGATCTTCTCCGTCTCCTCGATCCGGGTTCCCGCGGGAGCCCGCACATGGAGTTGGATCTGGCCGCCGTCGATCGCGGGAAAGAAATCGCGACCGACGAGCGTCGACAGCACGGCGCCCAACACGAGCACCACGGCTGCAATGACGGGAACGATGAACCGGCGCCTGAGGAGTACGGCCAGCAACTCGGCATAGTGCAGGCGCATGGCCTCGAAACCACGTTCGAACCTGGCGTGAAACCTGCCGAACCAGCCCGTCGAGGCGCCGTGGCGCTCCCTTTTGAGCAGCAACCCGATGGTGATTGGAGTGAGCGTCCTCGAAAGTCCATAGGATGCGAGCATCGCGAACACGACGGCAAGACCGAGCGGCGTGAACAGATATTTTGCCGGACCTTCCAGAAAGACCACCGATGTGAACACGCAGCTTATCGCCAGCGTCGACACCAGGGTCGGCACGGCGATGCCGGCTGCTCCATGCAGCGTCGCCTGCGGCAGCATCTGTCCTTCCTCGGTGAGCAGGCGATGGGTGTTCTCGAGCGTCACCGTCGAATCGTCGACGAGGATGCCAATTGCCAGCGCCAGGCCCCCCAGCGTCATCGTATTGAGCGTTTCGCCCAGGAAATACAGCGCCACGACCGACGACAGGATCGCAAGCGGGATCGAGATCATGACGACCAGCGTCGATCGCCACGATCCGAGAAACAGCAGGATCATCAGGGCGGTGAGCGCGGCCGCGAGCACGCCCTCACGCAGCACGCCGGCGATCGATTGCTTGACGAACACCGACTGGTCGAAGAGCTCTCTGATTTCCATGCCGGGAGGCGCCGCGGCACGCGCCGTCTTCAAGGCATCCCGAACGGCATCGACCACCTCCAGCGTCGAGGCATTGCCGTTCTTGATGATGCTGAGCAGAACCGAATGCCGGCCGTTCTCGCGAACGATGTTCTGCTGAACGAGCCATCCGTCATGAACCTGGCCGACATCCTTGACGAACACCGTGGCGCCATTCACGACCTTGACCGGAATGTTGTTGAGCTCGTCGATGGTTGCCGGCGTGGCGTTGGTGCGCACGACATACTGCGTGTTGCCGATCTTGGCGGTGCCCGACGGCAAGGTCAGGTTCTGGGCGTTGACCGCGCCGACGACGTCGAGCGGCGTCAGGCCCTTGGCCAGGAGCTTCGACGGGTCGAGGTCGACCATGATCTGGCGATATTTCCCGCCCGCGGGTGTTGGCAGCGTGACACCTGGGATAGGGGCCAGTTGCTGGCGGATCCGATAGATGCCGTAGTCGTAGAGCTGCTGTTCGTTGAGGGTGTCGGAGCTCAGGCTGATCTGCAGGACCGGCACGCTGGAGGCGTTGAACTGCACCACGAGCGGTGCCTGGATTCCCGGTGGCAGGAGGGCGCGAATGGCGTTTGTCGCCGAAACGATCTGCGCGATAGCGAGATCGAGATTCACATCCTGCTGAAAATAGATCTTCTGGACCGACAGTCCCCCCAGGGTCTGCGCCTCGATGTTCTTGATGCCATTGACGTTGGAGCTGATCGCATACTGGCTGTACGTGGTGACGCGCTGTTCCATCTCCGGCGTGCTGAGGCCGCTATAGCTCCAGATTACAGTCACCACCGGAATGTTGATTTCCGGAAAGACGTCCAATCGCATCTCGCGACTTGCGACGGCGCCGAGAAAGAGAATCAAGGCAGCCAGCACATAGAACGTGTGCGGAAATCGAAGCGCGAACCGAACGATGCCCATGTCTCAGCCGACGACCTTCCTGGCGACATTAGTCGGAACGGCTCGAGCGATGAACGTCGCCGTATTGCCGGATTTTGGTGAGTGTCTCCGAAATGACTTTGCGCCCATTGCTTTGAATGTCCGGCGCCGAGCGTTGCCCTGTGACGCCGCCAGGCTCATGACCGGGCGCAATCCGCCCCATGGCCAGCGCGACCGGTCAGTCATCGTCAGCTTTGCTGGGGACGAACTGGTTTGGGCACATCAGTGCGGCGAGCGAGACCAATCCTGCCAGCATGTGGATGCAGCGCGCAGCAGGCGGGTCGTCGCCGGGACGGCCCGCCCAGGCCGTCAGGCCCGTCCGCATCGCTTCGCCGGGGCAGTTTCAAATCCAATGTCATCGGCCCGCGGCAGCCAGAATGAGGTCAGCCACCTCCTTGGGATGGGAAACCAACGACAGGTGGCCCGCATCGATCTCCACCGTTGTCGCGTGCATGCGTTTCGCGAGAAACCGCTCGAGGTCAGGGTTGATCGTCTTGTCCTGCTTCGACACCGCATAGAACGATGGCTTGGAATGCCATGCAGCTTCGCTGGTTCGTCCGCCGAAGATAGTCGCTGCGGTGGGCTCCTGAACCGCATACAAGATCTTCGCTTGCCTGGGCGCGACACCGTTCGCGAAGTATTTCAGGAATGAATCTTCGGACAATCTGGAGAAACCATCGTTCACCTGGATGCCGGCCCGGACGGGTCCTGCGGGAAATTCTGCGGAGAGAGCGACGAAATCCTCACCGGCATCCGGTGCTCGCGCGGCCACATAGACCAGCGATGTGACCTTGGGATCAGCCCCCGCTTCGCTGATGACGGTGCCGCCCCAGGAATGAGCTACCAGCACGGTTGGTCCATCCTGCAGCGCCAGCGCCCGGCGCGTCTCCGCGACCGAGTCTGCCAGCGATGTCAGTGGATTCTGCACTGCGGTTACGCTCAGGCCGGCTGCCTGAAGGAGCGGGATTACCTCGGCCCAGCTCGATCCGTCCGCCCATGCTCCGTGCACGAGCACGACGTTGCGCGCCACGGTATGCGCGGGCTTGGGCGCGGGCTTGGGATTTTCGGCCGCGTCCGCCACGGCGACTCCCGACAGGCCGAGAGTGATGGCAATTGCGATGGCATTGATGATCTCGCGCACGGTCTCTTCCTTTACTTTTTGCAAACAATCGAACGCGCCGATGACCGATATGAGGGCCGACGATGCGGTAGAAAATCCTGCGGGCGGCCCCGTTGCCGAGGCGTTTGCGGAGGCAGCTCGTTGCGACAATCTCGATTTCGCGGTTCGGCGTCTTTCAGAAACGCCCCTGCCTTTCTCGCCACGCACGGACAGGTCCGGTGGCGAACGTGACGGGCGCGCGTCCGCAGCGACCGAAACCACCAAAAGGGCGGCGGATCGCTGGTGCGATCCACCGCCAGTTCGGGCGCCCGCGGGAGGAGCGGACGGGCGCCTCAGGTGTTCGGCAGAATGGCGCGTGCGCGGCGTGCGCGGGAGCTTCGCCTCCAACGCAACGCTTCGCCGCGTGGAAGAGGTTGGGCGGCAAACATTGGGTGAGGGGCAAAGAACAGGGCGACGAGAAGTCGCGTGGCGGAAAGCTCGTCGCCGGCCGTCGGCAGCGCCAGCATCGCACACTCCCAAATCCGTCCATCGAACGCCCAGGTCGCGTGTCGCGCTTGCGGCAACTGCTCCGCCGCGGCCCGCACGCACAGCCGGCGCAGCTGCCCGCGGCTTGGTTGGGGGAGCGCAGACAGTCTGTGACCACTCCGGTCCCCCCCACAAAGCGCGTCCAGCGCCGCGCCCCACCTCGCAAACATGAAGTCGGCTCCCCGCTCAAGCACCACCGCTTCGGCAAGATAGGGTTCCAGAATCCCAAACTGTGCCAGCTCGTCACCGCCGCTCGCGCTTTCGGGGCCGCGGCCGAGCCCGTCCAACCACTTGGCTGCGACCCAGCGCGACGCAGCTCGAAGATCTCCGCGGTCGAGCCGCCAAGGGTAGGCCCGGCATTGGTCATGGGAACTCATTTTTGCCACTCCGATTTCCTTTCGAAGCAAATCTTGTGGACGTCAGTGAACGACCAACACCTCGAAAAGTATTGCCATTGGGCCCGTTCGCTTTTGTGAAGGAACGTTCGCCGGAAAGATGCGCACGATCTCGAAGCGGCAGGGAAAAAGTTCATCGTGAGGGGTGAACCGAAGGCACGCGAGCTCGCACCTATGATCAGCCCGCCTCGGTACGCGAACGCGAAATGCGAATCGGAATAGCTTTGTAGGAGGGCGTGAAGCTCATCGGATCGTGCGAATAGAGCGGCACGAGAGGGTTTGCCTCGGGATAGTAGGCAGCACAGCTGCCATTCGGGAACGAATACGGGACGACCCGAAAATTGGACAGGCGGCGTTCAACGCCGTCGGTGGACAGAGTGATCAAGTCGACGCGGTCGTCGGCCTGGAGGCCACGCCTTTCCATCTCCTGTTCATTGAGGAAGACCACGTCGCGCTGACCGAAGACACCGCGATAGCGGTCGGACATCGAATATATCGTGGTGTTGTACTGATCATGACTGCGCACCGTCGTCAGCCATAGTACGTCGAGACTGTCCTGGCGCGGATCCTCGCCGAGGCCGTCGAAGACAAGGAAATTCGCCTTGCCAGAAGCTGTCGCCCAGATGCGTTCGCGCGCGTTTGATGTCAGATGGAAGCCGCCCGGGATGCGAATGCGGGCATTGTAGCCCTGGAAGATCGGGAACACGTCTTCGATCGCGTCGCGGATAAGGTCGTAGTCGGCGGTAAAGCTTTCCCAGTCGACGACGGAACGTGCACCCATTGTTGCCCGCGCAATGCCTGCGACGATTGCAGGTTCGCTCCTCAGGTGCTCTGACGCCGGAACATTGCGGCCCGCCGACGCGTGCACCATCGACATCGAATCCTCGACCGTGATCGACTGCGGCCCTGTTGCCTGGACGTCGACTTCGGTGCGCCCGAGGCAAGGCAGGATCAACGCGTCGCGCCCGTGTACCAGATGGCTGCGATTGAGCTTGGTCGACACTTGGACCGTCAGGTCGAGCTTGCGCCAGGCAGCGCGTGTCACTTCCCAGTCGGGGATTGCGGACACGAAGTTGCCACCTAAGGCGAAGAACACTTTCACCTTGCCGTCTTTCATGGCCTCCAGCGCGGTCACGACGTTGTGGCCGTGCTGGGACGGCGGCTCGAAGCCGAAGCGGCGCTCAAGCCGATCGAGAAATTCCCTTGTCGGCGTTTCGGTGATGCCGACTGTGCGATCGCCCTGGACGTTGGAGTGGCCGCGTACGGGGCAAAGCCCGGCGCCCTCACGGCCGATATGACCGCGCAGCAGCGAGAGATTCGCCAGCTGCTGCACGCTTTGTGCGCCCCGCCGGTGCTGCGTGATGCCCATGCCATAGACAATGATCGCTCGTTCGGCCTGCATATAGGCGCGAGCGGCGTATTCGATGTCGTCGCGAGCGAGTCCTGACTGAGACACGATGTCTTCCCATCGCGTCGCCCGCAGGTCGGCGGTGAGAGCTTCGATACCCGTCGTATGGCCCTTGATGAAATCCCAGTCGAGGATCGCCGGCAGTTCGTCTGCGCGCGCCGCATCGTCTGCCTCAATGAGAACTTTCATGAGTCCCTTGACGACCGCGACGTCGCCGCCGACACGCACCTGATAAAGCTTGGCGCTGATCGGCGTCGACGTAAGCGTTGCCATTTCGATCGGGCTCTGGGGCGACTGGAATCGCTCTAGAGCGCGCTCGCGGAACGGATTGAAGGACATGATGGTTGCGCCGCGCCGCGAGGCGTTGCGCAGGCTCGTCATCATGCGAGGGCTGTTCGTTCCCGGATTCTGTCCGAAGATGAAGATGCAGTCCGTCTTGTCGAAATCGGAAAGCAGGCAGGTACCCTTGCCGACGCCGAGCGAGTGCGGCAGGCCGACGCTGGTGGCCTCGTGGCACATGTTCGAGCAATCAGGGAAATTGTTGGTGCCGAACTCGCGCACGAAGAGCTGGTAGAGGAACGCTGCCTCGTTCGAGGTGCGGCCGGATGTGTAGAACTCGGCCATGTTGGGAGACGGCAATCCGTTGAGGTGGCGGGCAACGATTGCAAAGGCCTCGTCCCAACCGACCGGCACGTAGTGGTCAGATGCGGCGTCGTAGGCCATCGGATGGGTCAGTCGCCCAACCATCTCGAGATCGAAATCGCTCCAGCTTGAAAGCTCGGCAACGGTATGGACGGCGAAAAACTCCGGCGTGCAGCGTTTCGCCGTGGCTTCCCAGGCAACCGCCTTGCCTCCGTTCTCGCAAAACTCGAAGGATGAAGTGTGCTTGGGGTCCGGCCAGGCGCAGCCGGGGCAATCAAATCCCTCCGGTTGGTTCATGCGCCCCAGAGTGGCCGCCCCCTTGATCGGGATTCCTTGCTCGACAAGGTGTTCGCCCAGCGCCTTGAGTGCTCCCCATCCGCCGGCCGGGGCATTGTAGGGACGGATATCATTGGCCATCGGATATGCCTTTACGGAGAGCGGAGGAATCCTCCCTAGGCAAGGGAGCATTCCGGGAAGCAACATCTTTCCATGGCAGTGGTGCTGCCGGCGATGTCGACTATGTTGCGGCGGCAGCGCTGCGGGGCGACAACTCTCCCGGAGATGCCAGCTGAATGGGCCGCGTATCCGACCCACGAGACGGGTAGCGCCAACAGGCGGGATCGCTGTCGGAAGGGCGATCCGCGACATCCGTGCGATTGCCGCAACGCCAGCGATAGGGGGTCTCGCCAACAAAACGTCTGAAGACCGTGGTGAAATGGGCTTGGTTCTGGAAGCCAACGCTCAGCGCCACATCGACCAGGGTCATCTCGGTCTCGATGAGCATCTGCTTGGCGCGGTCAATCCGTCGCCGCAGTAGGAATACATGCGGGCGAATGCCGGTGGCCGCCCGGAACTGTGCAGCGAAATACATTCGGCTGAGCCCCGCCACTGCTGCCATGTCGGCGAGTGCAATCTTCTCATCGAGATGTGAATCGACGTATTCGACGACGCGCTTCCATCGCCATCTCGGCAGGGCGGCCGTGGCACGTGCTGTCGGCTCATCCAGATCTGGCTCCGGATCTGAGCGCAGCGTGAGCAAGCGGGTTACGATGGCAAGGCGGACTGCGTCGGCATAGAGGTTGCCAAATCCATCATGACTGCTTTCGGCCGCCTCGAGCGCCCTGGAAAGACGCTCGACGACCGGATCGGAGGAGTGCCGTTCCGGGACCAGTTCGGCAAGGCCGAGGTCCCGAGGCGCGTGCAAGATGTTCAGCCCGTCGATCGCGATTTGGCCTGCTTCGGCGAATTGCGCCATGGTCCCTCTGGGCACCGCTGCGGGCTCAGGGTCTGCCGCTGCATTTGCATGCATCGTCAGACCGCCGCGACGGGGTTGCAGCATCGCTGTCGCGGACATCGAGAGAACGACATTCATATGAGTGAGGGGGATCGAAATCATGCCGGAATCTGGCGCCACCGGGTAGGTGCCGCGGCTTGCGTCGAACGGGTCGAACAATGACGAGCCGAATTCAGGCGTTCGCGGCGGGCCGGCGGCGTGCATCGGTCGGGCCGTGCCGTCGCGTCGAGGGAGGACGGGCCGATCCTCTCCCGGCTGCCGATCGTAATATTCGTATACAGACAATGAGTGGAACTGCATTGGACCATGCTCCTCTGCCCTCAGAATTTTCTTCTGCTTGCTGGGTCAAGGTACACGGGTGGGAAACCTGCTCCATTGAATGGCAGTCTGAATGGATCATATCATCTGCTATGCGGCATATACGATGGTATCTACTATTGGCGACGGCGGCTTGGGCTCTGGCGATGACAGCAACCTTGGGCAGGGAGGCCGCCGGCGCCGGGCGATAATGATATCTCACGGTGCAATTGAACCGCGACGCCGCGGCGTAACCGTACGGTTTTACGACCGGTCGCCAGGTCACGGCATCGCTGCCTGTGAACCTCATCTAGCTCAAACCTCTGTATAGTTTCGGTCCTGGTCCTACGCTGTATGCTGGTGCCGAGATGACATCGGGCCGGGGCGACGCCGGGCGATACAGTCTCCGGGGGGACACCGAGGTGCCGAAAATTCCGATGGTTGCCATTGTTGACGACGACGAGGCGATCCGCACGTCCACCGCGAATCTGATGCGTTCCTTCGGCTTTGCCGCGAACCTGTTTGCCTCGGGCGAGGAACTCTTGCATTCGCCCCGGCTCGCCGACGTCTGCTGTGTCATCACCGATGTGCAGATGCCGGGAATGAACGGTTTGGAATTGCAGACGTTGCTCCTGGCACGTGGCCACACCGTTCCGGTGATCCTTATCACAGCCTATCCTGACGAACGCACCCGGCAAAATGCCCTCGCTGCGGGGGCCGCAGGCTTCTTCTACAAGCCTTTTGACGCCGCCGCCATGATCCGGTGCATCGCCGATGCGCTGAACTGGCCACGCGAGAACAAGCCGGAATGACCTCTTCGTGGTAATCCGAGCGCTGCCACCTCCATGCTCTTGGAGCAAAGTCGCGTGCGTTCCAAATAGGCACTTGCGTTCGTTCCGGGTAGATTGCCGCCAACCTGTGCGGTTGAATTCCAAGCAGGTTTCGGTGATCGCCTGTCTGGCATTGCTGCGCAAGGGGCGCGACTGTGGAGCATCGGCGCGGTGGATCGGTGGTGTTGATGGTGTATTTGAACGAACCATGGCGGAAGCGGTCCGATCTCCCTCGGCATTGCCGACAGTCTCGCCCTGGTGGGCCTCGTTGCCGAATTAATATGCTAAGATGGCGCTGTGCCATCCCGCAGCAGGAATCGTGAGAGGCGTACCGCTATCGTGACAGCAGGTTCCAATCCAGGCCGAACCGCGTCGACCGCTTTTGCGTCGACCGTCTATGTCATCGATGATGACAACGCTGTGCGGGATGCCCTGAGCGGCTTGTTCAGATCTGTGGGGCTGCATGTCGAGCTGTTCGCCTCCGCCAGCCAATTCCTGCAGGGCAAACTGCCGGAAACGCCAAGCTGCCTCGTGCTCGATATCCGGTTGCCCGGCGTAAGCGGCCTTGATTTCCAGGCTCATCTTGCAAAGTCGAACATTCAAATGCCGGTTGTCTTCATGACCGGACACGGCGATGTCTCGATGTCGGTGCGCGCGATGAAAGCCGGGGCGATCGATTTTCTGACCAAACCGTTCCGGGACCAGGACATGCTTGATGCGGTCTTCGGCGCACTCGAGAACGACCGCATAAGGTGGGAATCCGACCGGGAAGCGGCAACGATATCAGCCCTCTACCAAACACTGACTTCTCGCGAAAAGGAGGTCATGTTTTTCGTGACCAAGGGCTTGATGAACAAGCAGATCGCGGGCGAGATGGGCCTCAGCGAAATTACGGTCAAGATCCATCGCGGGCATCTCATGCGCAAGATGGCGGTCCGAACCTTGCCCGACCTAGTACGGATTGCTGAACGGTTGGGCCTCAGAAGCGACTAGCGATGGCAAAGTCGTCATCCGGTATCGTGCGAAAATATTTCGATCCCGCCCGCTCGCTCCAGCAGTTCTCGATGCGGTTGCCGCGGTCCGGCCAAACACTGTCTCCGCCGTTCGCCGGATATGACCCCGGGGACGCCGCGCCGGCGTGGACGGCCGGTGCCTTGGGCTCGTCATGAAAACGGCCCCGGTTCATTCTTCGCTCACCCTGGTCGTCCTGGCCGCGAGACACCTTCGAGGATCGATCGCAACTCCTCCCTGCCTCTGGCGATCCGCGACGTCAGCGTGCCCGCTGGAATGCCCAGCGCCTTCCCGGCATCGTCGTAGGAGAGGCCTTCGACCGCGACAAGCACGAGTGCTGCGCGCCGTTCGGGATTGATCTGCTGAAGCGCCGAGAATACATCGACCGATACCAGCCTGTCGGCCTGTGGCGACGTCGCGATCACATCTATCGTTTCTGAGATCGTGGCCACTGCCCGGGCATGGCGTTTGGCGCGCCGCAACTGGTCGATGAACAAATTGTGCATGATCGTGAGCAGCCAACGGCGCGGCGTATCGCCTGCCGTCCAATTTGCCATCCTCGACAGCGCCCGTTCGAGGCTGTCCTGCACAAGGTCATCGGCGGCATCGCGGTCCCGCAGCAGCGCGCGCGCATAGCCGCGCAGCCGTGGAATCTCGTCGACGATCGCTCGCCTGCGTTCGTCGGCGATTTCGGTCTCCGCGACACTTGCCGCGTCAACCGAGCGGAAATGCGGCTGCAGCGAAACACCGGGCGGAAGTTCGAGATGGGTCGTGTTCATGGTCATCAGGCGGTGCGCAATGGCGGCGACTGCAACTCGCCATCCGGACTGAAGCCGGTCGGGCACGAACCGGACAGCCACAACCATCCGCTAGTTCGACACTGCATGTCTGGTCTCCAATACATGTGCGCCTGCCTCTCCTGGCTTTTGCTGCATCCAATCGACGCTGTCTGCTGGGATGCCGTCGGCGCTATCATGGCGGACCGGACAGAGGGCTTCTTTTCGAAACGACTACATTCTTTCACGATGCAATGTGGGCGGCTCGATGTTGAGGAAGGAGGTGTTCGCGGGAGTGCCAGGCAGATCACTCGGCCGGGCCGAATGACATCCTCGCCGCGGGGGCGGGCATGCCTTCTGCGCCGCCCCTCAGATAGGTCCAATAAAGGGGAAGCCCCGTGAACAGGAATCCGCCAGCAATGTTGCCCAAGGTCACGGGTATCTGGTTCCAGTACCACCAGTCTGCGAAGCTGATCTTGGCCCCGAGCATCATCCCCATGGGAATGACGAACATGTTGACGACGCAGTGCTCGAATCCGAGCGCGAAGAAGGCGAATATTGGCAACCAGCATCCGACGATCCTGCCGACGGCGGATTTCGAACTCGTTCCCATGACGACGCCGAGGCAGACCATCCAGTTGCAGAGCATGGCCTTGACGAAACCGGTCACCAGTCCATCATATCCATACGGCTCATAGGCGATCGTCTTGGCTTCGGCGAGCGCGCGCAGATGATCTCCGAGCGCACCCGCCCCGACATTGCCGACATCGGTCAGGATGACATAGAACAGCCCGGCAAAGGCGAGCGAGCCGAGCATGTTGCCGACAAAAACCCAGAACCAGTTGGCCAACATCCGGCCGACCGTCGTGCGGCGAGCCAGGACGGCCAGTGGTACCAGTCCAAAATTCCCGGTCAGGAGTTCGAGGCCAAGGATGATGATGATGGCAAATCCCACCGGGAAGATGAGAGCGCCGACAAGCGCGACATTTGTCTGAAGCGCACCCTGCAGGGCCAGACTCGTCGCGAAGGCGAGGAGTGCGCCGGAAAGCATGCCGCGGATCAAAAGATCGAGAACGCCGTGAGCGGCTTTGGCGGCGCCGAGATCCACCATTGCCCGCGCGATTTCGAGCGGTGAGAGGCTGTCGTTCATGATCACTGTCCTTCCGGGTCAGGCACGTCTCCGTGCGTCGCCAACCAGGACTGGATAGCCGACGGCATTTCGCTGCGACATTCTACGCAGGGCAACCAGACTAAGCGCTTGATTTAGGTCCAGACATTCCTTGGTATGCTTTGTCGGCCGCGATCAGGCCGGGTGCCGGTCGTGGGAGCTGGCTGGTCCAATCTCATCAATGTCACAGTGCAACGACCGTCCTGGCGACATCGACGTTCCCGCGGATCGCATTGGAATAGGGGCAGATCGCATCGGCGTCGCGCACCAGTTGCTCGGCGGTCGCCTGGTCGACGCCGGCGATGCTGACCGCGAGCGTCGCGTGCAGCACGAAGGCGTCGGCCACGTTGCGGCTGAGTCCGATCTCGGCGACCACATCGACATCGCCATCGGCGAAGCGATGCCCCGACTGCCGAGCAACGCGCAACAGCGCGTTCTCAAAACACGCGGCATAGCCGCCGGCAAAGAGCTGTTCGGGATTGGTGCCGCCGCCCATGCCACCCAGTTCCTTGGGGATGGCAAGCTTGAGATCGAGAATGCCGTCCTCGCTGCGGATCGTTCCCTTGCGGCCGCCCGTTGCGGTGACCTTGGTCGAGTAGAGAATAGTCATGCGTTTTCTTCCTTCATGAGCGGTTTGGTCTCGCGTCTGTGGGGGTGTTTAGGACGCCATTTCCATCCACCGGCGCAGGCCAGCGACGGAGCGGAAATCGGCGGCGCTGCGTGCTGGTATCCCGGGCTCGAACTCGGCCATGATCCCCGCCAGGGCATCGCCAGGCCCGAGTTCGAGCACGCGGGCGGGACGGGAGGCGCAACAGGCATCCATACAGGTCGCCCAGTCGATGGTTGTCGCGATCTGCGCAGCGAGCTTGTCGAGACCATCGGCGATCCGGCGAACCGGCGTCCCGTCGATCCCGCTGATCAGCCGCACCTCGCGCGGCAAACGGGCGTCCGCGACGGTTTCCCTCAGCAGCCCGCCGAACCGCCCGGCCGCGGCCTCAAGAGCCGGCGTGTGCGAGGCGACGTGGATCGGCAGTATAGCCGCGCGGATGGCGCCGCGTGCCGCGGCGTCCGTGAGTGCCTGTCGGAGCCCCGTCGCGCGCCCGCCGACGATGACGTGCAGCGGACCGTTGACGATGGCGACGTCGAGCCCATAGGCGCGGCAAAGTCCGTCGACGACATCGCGCTGCAAGCCGACGACGGCGGCGAGCCCAGAGGGCTCACGCGTCGCCTCGTCCATGAGTGCGGCGCGGCGCGTCACGAGGTCGAAGGCGATCGACGCGTCGATGACGCCGGCGACAGCCCAGGCTGGCACTTCGCCCGCGCTGTAGCCGGCGATGATCAGCGGGCGTGGAGTTGATGGCTCTATAATGGCCCAGGTGGCTAGCGCCGCCGTGCAGCACAGTACCTGGGCGACGTCGTTGCGTTGGATGTTGCTGCCGCCCTCCCGCACGAGGTCGCGCGCGTCCCGCCCGCCGAGCGCTCGGGCGGCCGCGGCGAAGATCGCCGCCGCCGCCGGCTCGAAGGCGACGAGGTCGAACATCTCAGGGTTCTGGCGGCCTTGGCCTGAGCACAATATGGCGGTGCTCACGGCCCGTTCCCTAGGCGATCGAGGAAGATCGTCGCGGCCAGCAGGTCGGCCGAGCCGCCCGGGCTGAGGCGCCGCGCGACGAACCGGCGATGCACCGCGACGGCATGGGCGAGCCAGCCCGCCCGGCCGACGCCGCCGCCGAGGAGGAAGTCGCGCGCCGCCTCGCGGGCATCCCCGAGGCCCTTCGCGCCGCCGCGATGCAGCAGGTTGGTGTCCTCCATCGTCGCCAGCAGCGCGAAGAAGGCGTGCACGCGCGCCGCCTCCTCATTCCCGGAGAGGCTCCGCCCGGCGTGAAGGGCAGGCAGTCCGACCCGCACGGCGTGCGGGAAGCCGTTCGCGGCCTCGGTACGCGCGCCACCGGCCCCGAACCGGCGTAGCGCGCCGCTGCCATGACTGTTCAATGGAATCGGGCCGCGCAGGATCGCTGCGGCCCATCTGTCGCGAACCATGGAGGTGAGCCGCGCCGCTGTCAGGCCGGCTGCACATTCCACAAGGGTTGCACCCGCTGCGGCGCAGAGCAGGCCGAGCGCGAAGATGGCCCCCCGATGAGTATTCACCCCGCCGGTCGCGGCTAGCATGGCCGCTTCCGCCCGCAGCCCCGTCCACCGCAGCGCGTCCATGCCTGCGCCTGCCGCACCGGCCCGCGCGAGTTCGACATAGAACGGCCGAAGCGCGGCGATGCTGCGCCGGAAGGTGCCAGCATCCATGTTATCATGGCTGCCGGCATCGACGAGGCTGACGAGGCCGGGCTTCGGCCAGGTTTCCAGCTCGTCGGTCAGCGCCTGTGCCGCCGCCTCGCCGATCCATGCGAAGGCGGCCTCGCGAACCGGCTCGGGGCCGGCCGGGCCAGTGGTGGGAGCGGTCAGGTGAAGAGGGTGCGCGCGCATCTCAGTTCCGTTCCCTTCATGGATTTCACAAGGACCGCGCCTGCGGGCCGGCCGATTTCGGCATGGAGTTCGCGCCAGTTCACCCCTGCCCCGCCGGAGAACAGAACCTCGCCGTCGAGCCGGGCGGGGCCGTGCCTGTCGATCCGCGCGAGTCCGGCCAGCAGATCGGGTTGGATGTCGCGGTCCGGTGCCGGCCAGAGCAGGTCGAGGTCGGAGGCGGGCCGCAGATAGGAAAGCCCGGTCAGGTGCTGCCAGAGCAGCGCACCGAACACGGCCGGCCGCAGCGCCAGGTGCCGACCGAGCGCAAGGACTGCGTCGATCTGGGGCCGCAGCCTGGGCGCCGCCGATGCGGTGGCGTCCTCCAGTGCGACCAGGGGCAGCGTCCGCGCGACGGCCGGGACCGGGACCGTGAGACCGACGCGCCGCTTGCCGAGCGCGGGGGGCATGGCCAGGCCAACCGCGATACCGCGCGCCTCGCCCGGCGCCGGACGGCGCACGATCACCGGCCAGCCACGCTCCGCCCAGCCGACGAGAAGCTCCCGCTCATCGCTCGCAAGCTCCCAGATGACGGAGGCATGGTCGAGCACGCTCGACCATGCCTCCGGCCGGATGCACAGGAGTTGGTGGCGGCTATACACGGCGGTATCGGCTCGCCTGGTCCGCCACGCGCCAGGCGATGCCGGTGGCGAGGAGCCGCCCGCCGCGCTCGGCACCCAGTGCGTCGCGCACATCGTGCGCCGGGATGGTCGCGAGCGTCGTCTCGATCTGGACGTCGAGCGGCTTCGCTGGGTCCCAGACCTGCGCGATCGCGCCGACCTTGGTCATCGAATCCAACCCCGGCGCGAAGACCGGGGTGGTCTTCGCCAGGGCCTCGAGCTTCTCCAGCGGCAGCTTGGTCACGCGCGCCATGGAGGGCAGGTCCATCACCGCCGGCTCGGCTCCGGGAAGGGCGACGAGGACGTCGGTGGCGAGCGCGGTGGCGAGGAACGCGCCGGCTGCTGCCCTGCCGTAGTTAAGCCCGATGGTGGGATGACCGCTGCGGCTCGCCAGCAGTAGGCATTTCGCCAGATGGGCGAGATATTCGTTGAGCCCCAACATCTCGTCGCGCCGCGCCATGCGCTGGCCCTGCGTGTCGACGACGACGAGCATCGGCGCGTCCCCGCCGGCGGCGGCGATGTCGAGCACGCGCTCGGCGAGCGGCAGGACGCCGTCGATGCCGAGCGGCTCGCCCTCCGCGATGCCGATCACCTCGACCGCACGGCCGCAAACGCGCCTGCCGGTGCCGAGCAGCAGCTTGCCGGGCCCGACGACGACGTCGTGGCCGGAGGGGAACAGACCGGCCAGTATCTCATCGAGCGTCATCGCCGGCTCCCTTCACATCCGCGACGAGGGCGACGAACACCGGGTCGTCCATGTCTCCGGCCGCCCGCGGGTCGGCGACGCCGAGCGCTTTCCACATAGCGGCCGCGCGGTCGCAGCCGCCGAGCCGCCCGACCCGCCCGGCCAAACGTGCCTGCTCGGCGCGAAGCGTGGCGAGATCGAAGGGGCGCGCTTTGCCCATGAGCGCGAGGGTGGCCTCGCGGAAGCTCGCCGCCGTGTCCTCGGCATAGGCGTCAGCGCCGCCGATAAGGCGCCTCGTGCGACCGCCGGTGACGCCCCAGACCAGCGCCTTGTCTCGCGAGTCGAACTCCTCGACGCCCTTGTTGGTCTCGATGACCTCTGGCCCCGTCACGCCGGTACGCCCCTGTTCAGAGATCACGATCGCCGAGCAGGTCGCGGCGATGAGCCCAGCGCCGCCGAACGCCCCGGCGCGTCCGCCGACAAGGGCGATGACCGCCACGCCGGCGGCGCGTGCCTCGACGATCGCCCGCATCACCTCGGCGACGGCGAGCTCGCCGGCATTGGCTTCCTGCAGCCGCACTCCACCGCTGTCGAGCAGCAGGAGTATACTGCGCGGCAGCTTCTCGTCATCGCGCGCGGCGCGGATCAGGCCGAGCAGCTTGGCGCCGCTCACCTCGGCAAAAGTTCCGCCCATGAACTGGCCTTCCTGCGCGGCAACCAGAACGCTGTTCCCGTCGAGGCGCCCGCACCCGACGATCATGCCATCGTCGAAGGCGGCGGGCAGGTCGAACGAGGCGAGATGCGGGCTCTGCGCGCGTTCCGACGGCGGCACGAACTCCGTGAAGCTGCCCGCGTCGAGCAGTTTTGCGAGGCGCTCTCGCGCGGTGGAAAGGAACCAGCTCGCGGACGCGCCGAAGGGACGGCCGGTCTCACTCATCGTCGATCTCCATGGTCCGCACGCCCTGCATGAGACGGAGCGCGACCGTATCCGGCCGGGCTCCGCCGTCGTTGATCGAGATGCGCATGCCACCCGGCGAGGCGCGCTCGACGAAATCGGCGACGACGGCCTTCCACACCTCGTCATAGCCGCGCACCGGCGTGGTGATCTCCACGGCGCACTCGTTCTGTGCGAGCACGCGCTCCAGCAGGACCTCGAGATTGCCAGACGCGACGACGCCGACGATCGCCGAGCACGCCGTGCCGGGGGCCGGGCCGCGTGTCGTGAAGCGAAGCTTGAGGTTTTCCATGGGCTGCGGTCTCACCAGTTGCGAAACTTGCGGGGCGGATCGTAGAGATTGCCCGACCAGCGCATCAGCTCCTTGATGGAGCGGGCGGCCAGAAGGCTCCTGTTGGCGTCGAGAGGGTTGATGCCGAGGTCCTCGGGGCACTGGATCACCTTGCGGGCGCGCAGTTCCTCCACAGCCCTGGCGTCGCGAGCGCGGCCGACATCCGTGTAGCCGGCAACGCCCCGGATCGCCTGCTCGCGCTCGGCGGGCGTGCGGCAGAGCAGGAGATTGGCGATGCCTTCCTCCGTCACGATGTGGCTGACGTCGTCGCCGTAGATCATCACCGGGGGGAGAGCGAGATCGAGCGACTTCGCCAGCTCGATGCTGTCGAGGCCCTCGACGAAGGTCGGGCTGAGCTTCTCGCCGAAGGTCTCGACGATCTGCACCACGAGTTTTCGCCCGCGCGGCAGACGCGTCGGTTCGCCCGCGGCCTCGCGGCCCGCCTTCAGCCAGGCATCGCTCGCATGGCGGCGGCCGCGCGGATCGGAGCCCATGTTCGGCGCGCCGCCGAAGCCAGCGATGCGGTCCTTTGTAAAGGTCGAGGAATTGCCTGCGAGGTCAATCTGCAGGGTCGAGCCGATGAACAAGTCGGTGGCGTAGAGCCCCGCAGACTGGCAGTACATGCGGTTCGAGGCCATGGAGCCGTCGCGGCCGGTGAAGAATATGTCCGGCCGAGCGCGCATGTAGTCGTCCATCCCTACTTCCGAGCCGAAGCTGTAGACCTGTTCGACCCAGCCGCTCTCGATGGCCGGGATCAGGGTCGGGTGCGGGTTCAACGCGAAATGGGTCGCGATCCTGCCCTTCAAGCCGAGCCGCTCGGCATAGGTCGGCAGGATCAGCTCGATGGCGGCAGTATTGAAGCCGATGCCGTGGTTCAGCCGCTTCACGCCATAGGGTTCGTAGATGCCCTTGATCGCCAGCATGGCAGTGAGGATCTGCGTCTCGGTGATCTGCGCCGGGTCGCGGGTGAACAGAGGCTCGACATAGAAATTCGACGGTGCCACCACGACGAAATCGACCCGGTCGCCCGGTACGTCGACGCGCGGCACCTTGTCGACCAACTCGTTGACCTGCGCAATGACGATGCCTTGCTTGAACGCGGTCGCCTCGATAACGACGGGCGAATCCTCGGTGTTCGGGCCCATGTAGAGATTGCCCTCGCGATCCGCACAGCGCGCCACGGTGAGCGCGACATGCGGGGTCAGATCGACGAAGTAGCGCGAGAACAACTCGAGATAGGTATGAACCGCGCCGAGCTCGATCTTGCTGGCCTTGAGCGCGCGCGCGATCGCGGCTCCCTGCGGGCCGGAATAGGAGAAGTCGAGCCTCTTCGCGATGCCGGCTTCGAACAGGTCGAGGTGCTCGGCCAGCACCACGCCCGACTGCACGATGTGCAGGTCCTTCACCACGACGGGGTCGACCTCGGCGAGCCGGGCGGCGAGGAAGTCGGCCTGCTTCTGGTTATCGCCTTCGAGGCAGACCCGGTCACCGGAACGGACCAAGGCCTCCAGCAGCTTCGTCACGTCCTCGTGGAAGACCAGCTTGTCCCTGGCGTAGCGGGCGGCGGCGGCCAGGCGCTGCTCGCGCGATTGTCGGGCCGTATCCCAAGCGCGTTGCGATGGACCGCTCGATCGGGCATTCATGGACGAACCTCATGCGCCGGGAAGGGAGCGCCGCGCCTTCGCGCGCGACGGCTTGCGTCTTTCCCATTCGGTCGCCTCGCCGGCCCTGTGGGCGGCCTCCTCGATGAGGGTGGCAACCTGCGCGGGATGAGCTTCGTAGACCGAGTGGTTGACACCTGTCACGACGATGAAGGGTGCCTAAAGCGTGTCGCGTCTGAACGGATTCAAGCGGCCCGCTTTAAGTCCTTGCCTTTATGCATGTCGTTCTCCCAAAACTGAGGTCACTTTTGGGCGATATGCATTAGGCGCTCATGGTGGAAGCGCTCGAGGTTGATGGTTTAGTCGTTGCCGGCGACGATGTCCCAACTCGGCTTGGTCTTCCACGCCGCGGCGGCCGGTGTTGAGCGTGACTGACTAGGTCTTAGTTATGGCCGCCGAGCGTATTCACATTCGCGCAGAAGTCGGTGTACGGCTGCCTCATGCCCGCGCACTCGTTCTTCATCGCTTCTTGCTTTTCGGCAGGCATAGCCATGAAAACTTTCTTGAATTCCTTCAGCGGCTTCATGGTTTTCATGCTGGCATCCGTAAAGAACGGTTTCATAGTGTCCGGCTCACCTAGAGTGCCGGCAAATGCAATGCCGCCAGACGGGAAAAGCGCAATTGCGGCACCGAGGCAGATAGCTTTGATGTTCATGGGGCATGGTCCTTCCCTGGTTCAAAGGTGGTACCAACGACAAACTGCGTTGATGGGTAGAGGAATAACCCCCAACCCGACTGGTGTATTTTCTCCAACCACTAGTTTTTGTCTGAAAGACTGTTGCTGATTGGCCGTGCCATGACGAGTGCTGCGGCCGCGTTCAAGAGTCTCTTCAGCCTTCCTCACTGAAGTCCCGCAGAATGGATGGCGCAGATCTTTCTTTGCCGCGCAGGTGCCTCACACGGCCGATCAAAACCGGCTTCACCATCCGCTGCGTCGCTAGCCGCTTCATGCTCCCTAGCGCCAACTCGGCGTGCTCTTGAACGTGCTTCCAAAGCCGCTCTCGGATTGATTTAATGCTGGCGGCTCTCTGACTTCTCGCCGGCGCCGGATCGACCTGCTTGCACACAATGGGTGATCATTCGGCCGCATTAGATATAGTCCGATGTAAACCAAAGTATAGTTTCGTTTAACGTGGACCGGGGGCACGCTGCTCTGCCAGAACGCATAGAGGTTGTCGTTCGAGAGGAGAATAACATGAAACCGGCAGGAACAATGTTAGCTACTATTGTCTTGGGTGCGGCGGTCGTGGCCGGCTCGGCAACCGCGGGTCTGGCCGCGCATGGCGGCGGCCACGGCGGTGGGGATGGCGGCTTTGGCAGCGGCCATTCTGGCGGAATGCCGTTCGCGATGCACGGCGGAGGATTTGGAGGCTCCGACATGTCCTATGGAGATCATTTTGGTGGCTACTCCCATCCCCATTTTTATCACGGCGGCGGGTACCGTCCATACTTCCCATATTCTCCATCTTACGAAAATGATGACGATTCCGCCTACGATTACTACAGTTCTTACTGCGCGCGCATCCATTCCACCTACAATCCCTATACGGGCGCCTATATCGGCAGCGATGGACGCCTGCACTATTGTTCGTAAGGCCGTCCTCGGATCCGGCTGCTCCTGGCAGCGACAGATTTCGAGCTCGAGCCCATAGCGACTCCGAGACAGACCATCCAGTTGCAAAGCATCGCGTCGCACCCCCTCCGGTGCAAGCCCCTGACTGATCTGCAAGCGGCGCGGGGGCTATGTCGCACGCCCTCCCCTTCTTCCTTGCCGCGGCACCATGTGTTCCATCGAGGATTTTCCATGTCGACCTATCTAATCAACCACCTGCGAATCCCTGGCGATGTACCCAACGATGAAGGTCTGTCTTATCTCGAGCAGGTTGAGGCTACCGTTGCACCCTATGGCGGTAAGTGGCTGGCGCAGGGATCAGTCGACGTGCTCGAGGGAGCCTGGCCGGGCTCGGTCGTGCTGATGGAGTTCCCAAGCCGGGATACTGCGAGCGCTTGGTACAATTCAGCCGCGTATCAGGCGATCGCGCCTTTGCGTGTCCGCAACGCCATCTCCGACCTCGTCCTGATCGACTCGCTCCCCGAGGGCTTCACGATCAACGAATTCGCCAAGGACATCCGTCGGGCGCTCAAAAGAGCCTGAAACGTTTGCTTTGTCTCGATTGGTCCGAGCGACGTGCTGGCGCCATCACAGAGTTTCCAGGCGCGTGCGCGTTATCGACGTCAACTCTGATGTTCGAGGGCGATAGGCAGCCTGCTCAAGTCCGCAGATCTTGATGAATCGCGTCGCATCCTGATGTTCGCTCGTGCGGGGTCGCACGCGATTAGGGAAACCTGGCACGATGAAAGCCCCGGCGAGTCAATGCCCGTGGGCAAGTGGCGGCGCCCGTCTGTCCTAGCTGCGCTGCTTGGCCCTGTTTGCAGTCGATGCCCCGGTCAGCAATTTCTCCGGTGGCCAACGGCAGGCTGTCGCCATCGGCCGCGCCGTTTACTGGGACGCGCAGGTCCTGATCATGGACGAGCCGACAGCGGCACTTGGCGTCCCGAGCAACGCAAGGTGATTTCGCTCATCCACCAGCTCAAGGCGCAAGGGCGCGGCGTGATCTTCATCCCGCACAATCTGCAGGACATCTTCGCGGTTTCGGATCGCATCGTCGTGCTGCGGCGCGGCGTCCCAGGCCGGCGAGCGCAAGATCTCGGAAACCAACCACGACGAAGTCGTCAAGCCGATGGTTGGCGGATAAGGCGCCGGCCCGCGAGCGGACGCTTTAACTCACCGACGCTTCGCTCGAACTCGCGGACGAGCCGACCACAGCCCGTACGCTCTCTCGCTCCACCAGCGGGCACTCCAGCTTGGTAATCGGGTACCGCCCCCGTCCAGGCGGCGCCGGCGCTTCGAGCTGCTCGATTGCCCATTGGCCCATCGCCATGTGCGGCAGGATCGAGGTCGTCAGCGGCGGGAAGAGGTGGCGGGCGATTTCTTCATCGTCGTAGCCGACGACGGAAATGTCCTGCGGGATGTGCAGGCCTGCTTCCTTCAGCGCCTCATAGCAGCCGATCGCGGTGCGGTCGTTCTGGCAGAAGATGGCGGTCGGGCGGTCTTTCAGCGCCAGCAGCTTGACGGTCGCGGCATAGCCCGCACTTGCCGACCAGTCGCCCTCGACAACCAGTTCGGGATCGAACGGGATGTCGGCGGTGGCGAGCGCGCGGCGATAGCCCTTCAGCCTGTCTTGAGCGGCCTGCATCCACGGTTCGCCGGTGATGGTGGCGATGCGGCGGTGGCCGTGGCTGATCAGATGGCGGGTCGAGTTCTGGCCGCCGGCGATCTCGCTCGGCACCACGGCCGGGAAGGCGTAGTCCGCCGTATAGCAGTTGAGCAGGATCACCGGAATGTCGAGGCCGTAGAGATAGTCGGGCGCAGTGATCTCGCGGGTGAAGATGGTCATGTAGATCAGCGCCGAAATGCCTCGCTTGGTGAGCGCTGCGATGGCGCGCGGCTCCATGACGGAATCGCCAAGCGTCTGCGCCACCAGAAGCACGTTGCCGGCATTCCACGAGGCCTGCCGCGCGCCCTCGATGGCGACCACGGCTTCCGGGCTGGTGGCGAGCTGGTCGACGGCGAAGCCGATCACCCCGTCCAGTCCTTCGAAGGCGGTGGGAGGTTTTTGCAAGGCCGAGAAGGCCGGCGGCGAATAGCCGAGCGCCCGCGCGGCCTCGATCACTCGTTCGCGGGTCTGCTGCGACAGCCGGATGCCGGGTGAATTGTTGAGCACGAAGGAAACGGTTGCCTGCGAGCAGCCGGCGGCCCTGGCGATGTCGGTCATGGTGACGCGACCCCTGGCGCTCTTCGCCGCCGTCTTGCGTCGCCTCGCCGTATCGATGGTCGGGTCCGTCGTCTCGCTCATGGCACCCCCAAAGCACCCCCAAATTCCGGTCTGTCTAGCGGCAGCCTGTCAGGCCGGCAAGATGGCGTGACGCCGCATCGTTATAGGTCGTCACGAGCATTTATATCTATTAGTACCTTCAACGTCCATCCGCCATGCGGCTCCATACAGCCCGGAGCGCGAGCGCCATAGGACCTGGGCTTTGGCGCGTCCGGGCTGCCTGAAACCGCAACCATACCCACGGACATCGCCTCGAAACTAATACTGTTTACTAATACAAAAATGCGCTGTACCGTCAATCTGTCGCGTCCGGCCGGTTGGGTTCGGGGTGGCGGGAGTGTACGCAAATGGCTCGAAGGCGGGCGGATCTTACCTCCGCAAGCCTTGTCTCGGATATGTGATATGTCAGACAAATCGGACTATTTACGAACGAAGGATGAGTCTCTAAGGTCCATGATCGTGGCTGGAACGGCGCCATTCTTTCGGTGCCGCGAACCCCTTTGAGGAGGAGGGCGTCCAAGCTGCAAACGGCAAAATCAGGTCAGTGCAAGATCGGTCAGTCTGACGACTGAACCAAACGGGAGGTTGAACATGAAATCCTTGATACGAAATGCATCCGTAGCCGCCACGGCGCTGCTGCTTGGCCTGTCGGCCACGGCAATCGCGCGCGCCGACGACAAGCCGACGCTGGCCTTCGTCGTCAACGGCGCTTCCGATTTCTGGAAGGCCGCCGAAGCCGGCGTCAAGAAGGCGCAGGGCGAACTGCCGGACTACAATCTCGAGCTCAAATATCCCGAGCAGTCCTCGGTCGCCATCCAGCAGCGGCTCATGGACGATCTGGTGACGGCCGGCGTGAAGGGCATCATGGTCTCGGCGGTTGATCCGAAGACCTCGACCGATGGTCTCAACAAGATCGCTTCGGAAACGGCGCTGTTCACCACCGACTCGGACGCCCCGCAGACCAAGCGTGTCGCCTATATCGGCTCGTCCAACGTCGATGCCGGCAAGCAGGCCGCCGAAATCGCCAAGAAGGCGATGCCCAATGGCGGAAAATGCCTCGGCTTCGTCGGCCTGCTCGGCGCCGACAATGCCAAGGAGCGCATCCAGGGCATGAAGGACGGCCTGGCCGGCACCAAGATCGAGCTGATCGACGTGCGCGGCGACGACATCGACCAGGCTCGCGCCAAGAAGAACGTCGAGGACGCGCTGGTCGCCAGCCCCGACGTCACCTGCATGGTCGGCTTCTATTCCTACAACACGCCGCGCATCTATGAAGCGCTGCGCGATGCCGGCAAGCTCGGCTCGATCACCGTCGTCGGTTTCGATGACGATCCGATCACGCTGGGCGGCGTCAAGGAAGGCACCATTGCCGCGACCGTCGTGCAGCAGCCCTTCGAATGGGCCTATCAGGGCATGAAGCTGATGGCTGCCTATCTCAAGGGCGACAAGTCGGGCATCCCGGCCGGCGGTCTCATCATCATCCCGACCAAGATCATCGGCAAGGATGACGTCGACGCCTATGCCGCCAATTTGAAGGCGATGGCCGGAAAGTAAGACTTGACGCAGTTCAGCCGGCTCAACGTCGCTTGGGCCGGCTGCTCGCATTGACGAACCGCGCGTGGATCGTCAGTCTGAAGATGGACCAAAAACGGCCCACCGGCTGCTGTCAGGCATGATGAATTATTCCGACACATCCATCGTTGCGTCCACGGTTGCTCCATTCCTGAGCCTCGAGAACGTGCGCAAGACATATCCGGGCGTCGTCGCGCTCGATGGCTTCTCCATGGAGGTCAGGCCGGGCGAGGTCATCGGCCTCGTCGGCGAAAACGGCGCCGGCAAATCGACCTTGATGAAGATCCTCGGCGGCGTCACCACGCCGGACACCGGCACGATCACCGTCGACGGCACCGCCCACAAGGGGCTGACCGTCGAAGGCAGCCTGGGATCGGGCATCGCCTTCGTCCACCAGGAACTCAACCTGTTCGACAATCTCGATGTCGCCGCCAATATCTTCTTCGGCCGCGAGCCGTTGCGCGCCGGGCCGCTCAAGCTCGTCGACCGCGCAAAACTGCGCACCATGGTGGCGCCGCTGTTGAAGCGCGTCGGCGCCAATTTTTCCGCCGACACGCCGGTCGCGACCCTGTCGCTGGCCCAGCAGCAGATGGTCGAGATCGCCAAGGCGCTGTCGATCGAGGCAAGGCTGGTCATCCTCGACGAGCCGACATCGAGCCTGCCGCTCGCCGAAACCGACAAATTGCTCGACGTCATCAAGGCGCTGAAGGCGGACGGCATCAGCGTCATCTTCATTTCGCACCGGCTGCACGAGGTCGAGCGCGTCGCCGACCGCGTCGTCGTGCTGCGCGACGGCATGCTGGCCGGCACGCTGGGCAAGCACGACATCGGCCACGACCAGATGGTCAAGCTGATGATCGGCCGCATGCTGAAGGAGCGCGAAAAAGCCTCCGAGGCGGCGCGTGCGCCCGGCGCCACAGCCCTTTCCGCCAAGGCCATCCGCACCCCCGCCTATCCCGCCCGGCCCGTCGATCTCGACGTCAGGCGCGGCGAAATCCTCGGCCTTGCCGGGCTTGTCGGCTCCGGCCGCACCGAACTGGCGCGGGTGTTCTTCGGCATCGACTCAAGCCTTGGCGGCGCGCTCGAACTCGACGGCAAACCGCTTGCGCTGGGCTCGGCGGCGGACGCCGTCGCGCATGGCATCTTCCTGGTGCCGGAAGACCGCAAGCTGACCGGCATCCTGCTCGACCTGTCGATCGCCCAGAACATTTCGCTGCCCAATCTGCCGGCGCATGCGCGCCGCTCCCTGGTGTCGACAAGCGCCGAGACCGCCACCGCCGAGAAGCAAAAGAAAGATCTCGGCATCAAGGCGCCGTCGGTGCAGACGCGCACCGGCACGCTGTCGGGTGGCAACCAGCAGAAGGTCGTGCTCGGCAAATGGCTGGCCATGAATCCGAAGGTGATGATCCTGGACGAGCCGACGCGCGGCATCGACATTGGCGCCAAGGCGGAAATCTACGGGCTGATGCGGGCGCTCGCCGATGCCGGCGTCGCCGTGCTGATGATCTCCTCCGACATGGAAGAGGTAATCGGTGTGTCCGACCGCATCGCCGTCATGCATGAGGGCCAGATCTCGGGCATTCTGGACAAGGACCGGTTCAGCCAGGAAAACGTGCTGCTGCTGGCGGTGGGCAAGCTGCCGAAATAGGTTTTTGCCTCGCATTTCGCGCAAGCGCGATCCCGCTCGGGCAGGCATTGGGGAGAAGACGATGAGCAAGAAAGATCTCGGCCTGCTGATCCTGATTCTGGTGGTCGGCGCCATCGTTGCGATCATCAATCCGCGCTTCCTGCTGCCGATCAACCTGGCCAACACCTCGAATCTGATCGGACTATTCGGCATCCTGTCGATCGGCCAGGCCTTCGTCATCATCACCGGCGGCATCGAACTGTCGGTCGGCTCGGTGGTCGCGCTGCTGGGAACGCTGTTCATCGACTTCATCGCCGTGCGCGAGATGGAGTGGCCGCTGGCCTTCGTGCTGATCCTCGTGCTCGGCGCCATCATCGGCCTGGTGCATGGCTGGCTGATCACAAGGCTGAAATTGCAGCCTTTCGTCGTCACGCTATGCGGCCTCCTGATCTACCGCGGCGTCGCCCGCTTCTACACCGCCGACGGCACCGCCGGCTTCGCCTTTGGCCAGAATTTTCCCGACCTCGAATTCCTCACCGCCGGACGCTCCTATGGCGTTCCCAACAGCTTCATCGCGCTGATCGTCATTGCCATCGTCATGTGGGTGGTGCTGCACCGCTCGGTGTTCGGTCGCTATCTCTACGCCATCGGCAAGAACGAGGAGGCGGCGAAATATTCGGGCATCCGCACCGGCCGCGTCGTCATGGCGGCTTACGTCATCTGCGGCGTGCTGACGGCGCTGTCGGCGATCTATTTCGCCATGTACACGCGCTCGATTTCGCCAGCCAGCCACGGCCAGTTCTACGAGCTCTACGCCATCGCCGCGGCGGTGCTCGGCGGCTTTTCGCTGCGCGGCGGCGAGGGCTCGCTGATCGGCGTCATCCTCGGCACGGTGCTGCTGCAGGAACTGCAGAACCTTGTCAACCTGCTCGGCATCCCGTCCTCGCTCAACTTCGCGGTGATGGGCGGCGTCATCCTCATCGGCGTTCTGGTCGACCAGCAATGGGGCGTGTTCCGGGCACGGCGGCTGATGGTCGACGCGACCCGCAAGAGCGCCGCCGGCGCGGCCGCGGAATAGACGCCGGCCGCGCCGATATCGAGCGCTACCGGTTGGTCGCGCGCGCGGCGCGGCGAACGCTTTGCAACAGGATCGCGAGGCAGCCGATCAGCAGCAAGCCGCCGCCGAGCAGCGGCGGCAGCGCCAGCAGTTTCACCGCCGCCGCGACAACGGCCACCAGCACCAGCGCCAGCAGCGCCAGACTGCCGTCATCGACGAACATGCCGAGGAATTCCTTGGCCGCGAGACGAATGACGTTCATCGGGCAAGCCCTCCGGAGAGTGTGGGGTAGGCACCGCGCAGCCAGCGCACCATGACAAAGGACGCCAGCGCGACGATGGCGAAGATGGCGAGCAGAGCGAGATCGGCGCCCGGCCAGTCGGCGCCTAAGCCTTCGCCGGTCCAGAAGATGCCGAAGCTGGTCAGCATCAGCCCGACGACGAATTTGAGTGCATTCTCAGGCACGCGCGTCAATGGCCGGTGGACCGCGAGTCCGATCAGCATCACCAGGATGAACGCCGCCAGCGCGCCGAGGCTGGCGTAAAGCGTCTGCCCGTGTGCCGCGCCGACGGCAACGACGATGAACACCACCTCGACGCCTTCGAGCAGCACCGCTTTGAAGGATGCCAGCCCGGCGAGGTAGTCGGCGCGGCGGCCGTTGGCCTGCTGGTGCAAGACGGCGGTTTCCTTGGAGAAGGCCGCCTCCTCGTCATGCAGGGCGATGACGCCGATACTGCGCAGGATGGCTTTTCGCAGCCAGCGCATGCCGAACAGGATCAGCAGCACCCCGACGACGAATTGCAGCGTGGTGATGGGTACGAGCGCCAGCAGCGGGCCAAACGCCAGCACCAGGGCCGCCAGCAGCGCCAGCGCCAGGGCCGCGCCGGTCAATGCCGGGCGCCAGCCGCGCGTCACCCCCACCGCGAGCACGATGGTGAAGGCCTCGACGACCTCGACGAACGACGCCAGAAATGAGGCGGTGATCGTCGAAAGGATGGGTGTCAGGCTGTGCATCGAGGCTTCCTGTATTGTGTCGTTCTACCATGATCTGTTTGAAAGGTCGCTTCCCCAGGGTCGCGGTCCAGGATCACCATGCCGTCAGCGCCACACAGCGCTCCGCTGGCAGGGAAAAAGCAAGCGAAGCACCAACCGGCGGAGTCGAGCCGCACGCGCAGCGGCTCGAGATCGACCACCAGCCACCAGCATCGGCCCTGGAATGCGCTCGATAAACGCTGGAAGCCTAGATCAGGCCCGACATGTCGGAGAAGGCCATGGCCTTGCGCAGCACCTCGGCGAAACGCTCGCCGGCGGCTTCGCGCGGGCCGCTGTTGTCGATCGAGGTGACGCCAGGGCCCGACAAGGTCACACTGGCGCTGCGCGCCAGCCGGGCCAGAACTTCGCCGCGCGATTCACGTCCCCGCATTGCCAGCCGCTCGGCCAGAACCTCCGGCGAGGCAGTGATCTCGACGATGGCCAGATTGGCATAGCGTTCGCGCAAGGAGGGGATGATCGCGCGCGACACGTTGGCGACGGCGACATGGCCATTGGCGACCGCCCAGTCGACATCGGCCGGGATGCCATAGCGCAAGCCGTGCGCCTCCCAGGAGATGGCGAAGGCGCCATCCGCTTCGGCTTCGACGAAGGCGGCGTCAGCCAGCGTGTCGTGGTCCTCGCTGGCGGCATCGCTGGGCCGCGTGATGACGCGGCGGACGAACTCCAGCCTTGTTTCGTCGGCGAAGCGGGCGCGGGCGTAGCCGATCACCGTGTCCTTGCCGGCGCCACTCGGTCCGACCACGGCGACGAAGACGCCATCGCGGATCGGAAACGTCTCGGCGGACAATTCCCGCTCGATCAGCGCCGACACCATCATGCCACCCGGCGTCCCTGCCGCCAGACGGTGCGCACGACCGGGACATGGTCGTCTACGCGCACGCGCACCAGATCGGCGCGGCGGCCCTGTTCGATGACACCGCGGTCGGTCAGGCCAACCGCTTCGGCCGGGTTCTTCGAGACCATGGCGACCGCCTGCGGCAGGGAAATGCCTTCGACGACATCGCCAAGGAAGAATGCCGACTGGATCAGGCTGAAGGGAATGTAGTCGGATGACAGGATGTCGAGCAGGCCGTCGCTGGCCAGCGTGCGGGCCGAGACGTTGCCCGAATGCGAGGCGCCGCGCATGACGTTGGGCGCACCCATCAGCACGCCGAGCCCGGCCTCTTTCGAGGCCCTGGCGGCCTCCTCCGTGGTCGGGAACTCGGCGACGCGCACGCCCTGTTCGATCGCCTCGCCGACATGGCCAAGGGTGGCGTCGTCATGGCTGGCCAGCACGATGCCGCGCTCATGGCAGGCGGCGGCGATCACCGCCCGGTTAGGTGCCGAATTGCGCGCCGATTCCCCCATCCGCTTTTCGCAGAACACCTTGAAGTCGCGATCGGTCAGCTTCAGCTTGCGCTGGTAATAATAGGCATAGGTTTCGAGATTGACGAACTGGCGCTGGCCGGGCGCATGGTCCATCAGCGATGCCAGCTTGACCCGCTCGTCGCCGTCGAAATTGGCGAATGCCCCGAGGCAGTCCGGCGCCGAAACCTCGCAACGCAGATGGATGAAATGGTCGGCGCGCAGACGATCCTGCTGGACGCTGTCCTCGATCGCATCGGCCAGCTTGCGGATGTCTGTCGACGTCAGGTCAGCGTCTTCGTCCATGCCGACGCGCAGGGCGTCGAGCACGGTGGTGATGCCGGCGGTCGCCACCTGCGCGTCATGGGCGAGCACGGCGGCGATCGGATTCCAGCGCACCTTGGGCCGCGGCGCGTAATGGCCTTCGAGATGGTCCGTATGGAGTTCGACCAGCCCGGGAATGATATAGTCGCCGCCCATATCCTCGCCGGCCATGCTTCCACTGGTTTGGCTGGCACCCGCTTCTATGCCGGCGATAAAGCCGTCGCGCAGCACCAGCGAACCCTCGACGATCTCGTCGGCAAGCACGATGCGGGCGTTGTGGAGAACAGTCTCGGCGGTCATTTCAGGCAGTCCTTGGTTGTTCAGGCTGTGCTTGTTCCGGCAGGGTGTCAGGCAGTTTTTCTGGCGGAGCGGCGCCCGAGTGCGTGATGCGAGAGCACCATGAACGGTGCGCCCGGTTCGGTTTCGACAAACAATGTCAGCGCATCCACCAGAACCGGCTGTCGCAGAATGTCCGCGAACAGACTGTCGATTGCTGCGCGCAAACGAGGGCTTTCCTGTGACGCTGTCCGGCCGGACAGCGTCATGTGGAAGCGGAAGGTTTCGAAGACATAGGGATAGCCCCATTGGCAGAGATTGCGGAACTCGGCCGGCTTCAGCGAATCCGGGCTGCGCCGCTCGATTTCCGCCTCGGTCAGCGGCGCGCGAAACCGGTCGAAGCCGAGCACCACGTCATCGGCGAAGCGATTGAGCGCCGGCAGCGGCCCTTCCGGGACCAGTGCGAAGAAGCCGTCGATCTGGCTGATGACGAGACGCGGTATGGTCACCACCGGCGTTGCCTCGGCAAAATGGTCGAGTGCGGCGCGTAGCGAGGCTTCCGTCTCGTTGGCAGCCAGGCGGAAGGGGGCTTTCAGCGTCGCGTGGAAACCGTAGCGGCGCGCCGAAGCGGTGTGGAAGGCGACTTCAGCCGCCGACAGGTCGGCCACCGCCTCGACCGGCTTTGTCGCGGCACCAAACGGGTCGCGGCCGAGCCAGTTGGCGGCGATCCGCGCCAGCGGTTCGTCCTGCCGGGGGGTGAAATAGAGGGCGTAGCGCATGGAAAGTCCTCGTCAGCTCCGCTGCCATAGGTGATTTCCATGACGGATTGACGAAGCCTTGCAGGCATTCAGGTAACAAAACGGTGCGGCCGGGTCATTAGCCGGCGATTTTTTCGTGCTGGACCAGTTGTCGCGAAGGCTGAACGAACCGGTCAGGCCTTCATCAGCCATTCGTGCTCGGGTGCATTGTGGAATTTCCACGTCCGCTTCGGTCCGGCCATCACGTTGAGATAATAGAGGTCATAGCCGTGGCAGGCGGCGCAGGGGTGATAGCCCTTGGGCACCAGCACGACATCGCCGTCCTCGATCGCCATCGCCTCATCCAGCGCGCGATGGCCATTTTTGTCGGCGTCGGTGTAGACGCGCTGGAAAGCAAAGCCCTGCGGCGGATTGAGGCGGTGATAGTAGGTTTCCTCAAGATAGGATTCGGCGGGCAGATTGTCCTGGTCGTGCTTGTGCGGCGGATAGCTCGACGTGTGGCCGCCGGGCGTGATGACCTCGACCACCAGCAGCGAATCGGCTGGCTTGCCCTCCGGCAGGATGTTGGTGACGTAGCGCGTGTTGGTGCCTTTGCCGCGTACCTCCTGGCCGAGATCGTCCGGTGCGATCACCCGCACCGGCAGACCGCCGCCAAGGCCCGGCGCCGAGCAGACCGCGAGTTCCAGCTCGGTGTCTGCTGTCACCGACCAGTCCGATCCCTCAGGGACGTAGACCGACCAGGGCTTGCCCTCGAAGGGCGACATGCGCTCGCCGAGCTGGCCGAGGTCCTTGCCGCCGGCTGACGCATTGCCCTTGCCGGTGACGAACACCAAGCAGACTTCGCGATCATTCGTTTTTCCGGAGGCCGTCTCACCGGGCTTGAGCCGATGCAGGTCGAAACCGACATATGTCCAGCCCGCGATTTGCGGCGTCACATGGGCGACGAGGCCATGGCCCTTGTCGGCCTTCACCAGCAGCTTCGACATCGGGTTACTCCTTCGGTTCGGGCTCGACCGTTGCCTTGCCCTCTTCGGCCGGCTTGTAAAGATAGAAGAACTGCCAGACGGCGTAGCCGGCGAAGCCGAGCGCGATCATGCCCCAGAACGGCGTGCCGGTGGCGAATTCGATGATCGACCAGATGACGCAGACCGCGACGACGGCGACACGCCGCCACAAAGGCCGGAAGAAGGGGTGCTCGGAATCTTTCATCCGACCAACCTACAGCAACCCGGCTTCGCCGAGAACCACCGCATCAGGCCCCCCTTGATCAGACATTGGGAAAGCCTTGCGTCTCGACCGTGTAGCCCGCGGCGGTCATGACGCGCATCAATTCCTTGTAGCCGACCTGAGCCATCCTGAGCGGCGGGTTCTTCTTCGGATCCTGCTCGGCCTCGACCACGAACCAGCCCTCGTAGCCATGGTCGGCAAAGCGCTGCACGATGGCGCCGAAATCCAGCGAGCCGTCGCCCGGCACTGTGAACGCGCCCAGCGCCACGGCGTCGAGGAAGGACTGTTTCGTGCGGTCGAGCCTGTCGATCACGCCCATGCGCACGTCCTTCACATGCACATGGCTGATGCGGGTGTGATGGTTGTCGATGGCGCGCAGAACGTCGCCGCCGGCGAAGGCCAGATGGCCGGCATCGAGCAGCAACGGAATGCCGGCTCCGGAATAGCGCATGAAAGCATCGAGTTCCGGCTCGGTCTCGACCACCGCCGCCATATGGTGGTGATAGGAGAGCGGCATGCCTTGCTCGACGCACCATTCGCCAAACGCGGTGAGGCGCTTGGCATAGGCCTTCATCTCGTCATCCGATAGCTTCGGCTTGGTGGCCAGCGGTTTGGAGCGGTCGCCCTGGATCGAGCGGCCGACCTCGCCATAGACGATGCAAGGCGCGTTCACGGCCTTGAACAGGTCGATCATCGGCTGGATGCGATCCTTGTTGTCGGCCATTTCCCCATCGACCAGCGTGCCCGAAAACCAGCCACCGCACAGCGTCACGTCGGCTGCCTTCAGGATCGGCAGCATGACATCGGGATCATTGGGAAAACGCCGGCCCATCTCCATGCCGGTGAAACCGGCCGAGCGCGACTGGTGCAAGCATTCCTCCAGCGAGACATCATCGCTGAGCTCCGCAAGATCGTCGTTCCACCACGCAATGGGGGACATGCCCAGTTTGGCTTTCAAGTCGTCACTCCGGTTTCTTGTTCACCCTCCCCCTTGTGGGGAGGGTCGCTGCGAAGCAGCGGGGTGGGGGTGGCGCCGGACCCCCACCCGGACCTTCGGTCCGACCTCCCCACAAGGGGGAGGTAGGGGCTTGGCGACGCCTATATCAATTGCCGACGGTCTGCATCTTCCGCTTCTCGTCATACGCCTTGCGCGCCGCGTTGACCTGTGGTCGTGCCGACACTTCCGGCACCGCCACATCCCACCAGTGGCCTCCGGCATCGGTAGAAATCAGCGGGTCGGTGTCGATGACCAGCACCGTTGTGCGCGTGTTCTTCTTGGCTTGTGCCAGGGCATTTTCCAGCCCGGTAATCGACGGCACCTTTTCGGCAATCGCGCCCATGCTCGCCGCATGCGCGGCGAAGTCGATGTCGGGCAGGACCTCGTGGCGCGAGTCCTTCAGCAGATTGTTGAAGTTGGCGCCGCCGGTCGCCATCTGCAGCCGGTTGATACAGCCATAGCCCCTGTTATCGAGCAGCACGATGGTGAGCTTGAGCCCGAGCATCACCGAAGTGGCGATCTCGGAATTCAGCATCAGATAGGAGCCGTCGCCGATCATGACGACGACCTCCTCGTTTGGCTTGGCCATCTTGGTACCGAGCCCGCCGGCGATCTCGTAACCCATGGTCGAGAAGCCGTATTCGGCGTGATAGGAACCGGGCGCGCCTGCTTGCCATAATTTGTGCAGTTCGCCCGGAAGGCCGCCTGCGGCATGCAGCAGCGTCACACCGGAGCCCATGGCGCGCTGCACGGCGCCGATCACCTGCGCATCGGACGGATAGGCGGCATTGGTCGACGCCGTCACCTTGGCAGCCTCGGTCTGCCAGGCCTTCTTGCCGGTGGCTGCATTCTCGGTCCAGGTGGAAGGTGCCTTCCAGCCCTTTAGCGCAGCACCCAGTTCAGCCAGACCCTCGGCCGCGTCAGTGACCAGTGCCAGCGCCCGGTGCTTGCCGGCGTCGAAGGGCTGCACGTTCAGCCCGATAATGGTCTTGCCCGAATTCTTGAACAGCGCCCACGAGCCGGTGGTGAAGTCCTGCAGGCGTGTTCCGATGGCAAGCACGACATCGGCTTCCTCGGCCAACCGGTTGGCGGCAGCAGTGCCGGTGACGCCGACCGCCGCCATGTTGAGCGGATGGTCGTCCGGCAGCGAGGATTTTCCGCCTTGCGTCTCGCAGACCGGAATGCCGGCGCCCTCGGCGAATTTCGCCAGTTCGTCCGAGGCCTGCGAATAGAGGACACCGCCGCCGGCGATCACCAGCGGCTTCTTCGCCCCCTTCAGCGCCGCTACCGCGGCGGCAAGCTCATGGCGGTCCGGGCGCGGCCGGCGCTGGTGCCAGACCCGCTCGGCAAAGAAGCTCTCGGGATAGTCATAGGCCTCGGCCTGGACGTCCTGGCAGAGCGACAGCGTCACCGGGCCGCAATCAGCCGGATCGGTCAGCACCTGCATGGCGCGGCTCAGCGCTGGAATGATCTGCTCGGGCCGGGTGATGCGGTCGAAATAGCGCGACACAGGACGGAAGCAGTCATTGACCGTCGCCGTGCCGTCGGAGAAATCCTCGGCCTGCTGCAGCACCGGATCGGGGATGCGGTTGGCGAAGACATCGCCGGGCAGAAACAGGACGGGCAACCTGTTTACATGCGCAAGCGCCGCCGCCGTCACCATGTTGAGCGCGCCGGGGCCGATCGAAGAGGTCGCGGCCATGAAGCGGCGGCGGAAATTGGCCTTGGCATAGGCGATCGCCGCATGCGCCATCGCCTGTTCATTGTGGGCGCGGAAGGTCGGCAATTCGTCGCGCACCTGGTAGAGCGCCTCGCCGATGCCCGCGACATTGCCGTGGCCGAAGATCGCCCAGACGCCGCCGAAGATCGGGACTTGTCTGCTGTCGACCTCGGTCATTTGCCTGCTGAGAAAGCGGGTCAGCGCCTGCGCCATCGTCAGGCGGATTGTCTTGCTCATGGTGTGTTCCTCCGCAGTCCCTATTCCGCGCCTTCTTATGCCGCCTTGCGGCCGCGCGCGGCAAGCCACGCTTCGGTCAGCTGTTCGAAGCGCGAAGCCATGTCGGCGATAGCCTCATCATCCGATATCTTGCCGGCCAGCCATTGTTCTGCTGCATGGACGAAGATGGTGCGGCCGACGGCAAAGCCCTTGACGATGGGTGCCTTGGCGGTGGCGGCGAAAGCCGCTTCCAGCTCGTCCTGCGGCGCCTCCAGGCCAAGCAGCACGACGCCCCGGCACCATGGATCGTGCTTCAGGATGACGGCTTCGATCTTCGCCCAGGCGCCGCTCGACGCCTGTGGCTCGAGCTTCCACCAGTCCGGCTTGATGCCGAGCGCATAGAGCTCCTCCAGCGCGCGCGGGATCGTCGTGTCGTCGAGCTTGCCATGCTTGCCGGCGATGATCTCGACGAGAAGTTCTCTGCCTACTTTCCGAGCGCCTTCGAACAGCGCGCGCAGCTTCTGCTGCTGCTCTTCCTTCAGTGCCGCCGGATCGTCGGGATGATAGAAGCACAGGCACTTGATGCAGTGATCGACAGGCCATTCGGTGAGCTGCGAGCCGATGTCCTGCGAGAATTCGAAGCGCAGCGGCCGCGAGCCCGGCAGCTCCACCGGCCGGCCAAGCCAGGCGAAGGGATGACGGGCGAACTCGAACATCGCCTTGCGGCCATGTTTCTCGTCGATCAGCATGCCGTAACCGTCGCGGCCGTTGGCGACCTTCGCGGCGGCCTTGACCGCCAGCACCTTGAAATCACGGATGCGGGCGGGATCGGCGCCGGCCTTCGCAGCCACATCCTCGAGCTGCACGCGGTGGTCGCAGGCGAGCGCCATCAGCGAGGGAATGTCACGCCGGCGCGTCGTTGCCCAATGGATGTGATTGATCGCTTCGTCCTTGCGCAAAGCGAGGTGCTTGCTGCCGTGCTTGAGGAAGAACTGCAACTCTTCGAAGGTCGGATATTCCGGCGCGCAGAGCAGCCGTGACACGGCGAAGGCGCCGCAGGCATTGGCCCAGGTCGCGGCAGTCGCATGGTCTTCGCCGCCCAGCCAGCCGCGCAGGAAGCCGGACATGAAGGCGTCGCCGGCGCCGAGCACATTGTAGATCTCGATCGGAAAGCCCTTGCCGACGACACCGTCTTCGAGGTCGTCGCTGATCGGCCCGTCATAGACGATGCAGCCCATGGCGCCGCGCTTCAAGACGATGGTGGCGGACGACAGCGAGCGGATCGTCTTCAGCGCGCTCAGGCAATCGTCGGCGCCCGACGCGATCATGATCTCTTCCTCGGTACCGACGATCAGGTCGCAATCGGGCAGCACCGTCTTCAGCTGGGCCGAGACCCGGTCCGATTTCACATAGCGCTCGAACCCTTCGGCATGGCCGGCGAGACCCCATAAATTGGGCCGATAGTCGATGTCGAACACCACCTTGCCGCCCTTGGCCTTCATGATGCGGATCGCCTTGCGCTGCGCGGCATCGCTGTTGGGGCGGGAAAAATGCGTGCCGGTGACGACGATTGACCGCGCCGAGGCGATGAAGGCCTCGTTGATCTCTTCCGGCGCCAGCGCCATGTCGGCGCAGTCCGAGCGGTAGAAGATCATCGGCGAGACGCCTTCGTCCTCTACCGACAGCAGCACCAAAGCGGTCAGCCGCTCCTTGTCGGTCTTTAGCCCGTCGACATTGACGCCTTCACGCGTCAGCTGCTCGCGGATAAAGCGGCCCATCTGCTCGTCACCGACGCGGGTGAGCAGCGCCGAGCGCAGGCCGAGCCTCGCCGTGCCGACCGAAATGTTGGCCGGGCAGCCGCCGACCGACTTGGCGAAGGAGGTGATGTCCTCCAGCCGCGAGCCGATCTGCTGGCCATAAAGGTCAACGGAAGCGCGACCGATGGTGATGACGTCGAGCGGCGCCTGTTTCGCGTCCACGGCTTCGCTCATTGGAACCTCCCGTCGGCCTTGTTGTTTTTGGGTACACGCGCGAGCGGCAGCGTGGCGCCGGGAATATGAAATAATAATTCCAATCCATAGTCAATATGGAATGAGCATTCCTTTGATGGAAAGTGTCTTTTCTGGCGGCGGATCAGGCCTTGCGCTTGCGGCTCGTGTCCCGTCGCTTCTCACCGACGCCGACGGTCAGCGCCATGGCCAGCGCCATCGTTGCCGACAGCGAGCGGAAGCCGGCGAAATCCGCCTCGGCAACCTCGAACCAGACCTTGGCGAACTGGGCGAGCGGCGAAAACGAGCTGTCGGTGATGGCGACGATCGGCACGCCCTGCTCCGAAATGCCGCGCGCCTCCTCGATGGTGGCGGGCGCGTAGGGCGAAAACGAGATGGCGATGACGGCATCCGCTGGCGTGGCGAAGCCGATCATCTCGGCATTCAGCCCGGCCGCCGATTCGATCAACTGGTTTCGGATCTTGAGCTTGCCCAGTGCATAGGCGATGTAGGACGCCACCGGATAGGAGCGGCGCTTGGCCAGCACATAGATAGTCTCTGCCTTCGCCAGCAGGGTGATCGCGTCTTCCAGATGCGCTTCGTCCAGCGTGCGCGAAATGTCGTTGAGCGAGGTGCTGGCGGCGGCGACGAAGCCGTCGAAGATCGCCCGGTGGCCTGCGCCGCCCTCGGCCTTGGCGCGCAGCGCCTGCAATCTTTCGTCATAGGATGAGTTGCGCTCGCGTAGCCGCTCGCGAAACACCTGCTGCAGGCTGGTGAATCCGTCGAAGCCAAGCTGCTGGGCAAAGCGGATCAAGGTCGACGGCTGCACGCCGGCCGAAGCGGCGATGCTGGCGGCGGTGCCGAAGGCGATGTCGTCGGGATTGTCGAGCGCATAGGCGGCGATCTGGGCAATGCGCTTCGGCAGGCTTTCGCGCCGATCGAGGATCGTTGCGCGCAGCGTCTCGAAGTCGCGAGGTACCCGTTCGTCCATCGTCGGTCTGCTCAGGTTCATTTGCCGGCACCCTCTCTGCCTCATCATACCGAGCCTGCGCAAGAACGCCATAAAAAATGAGGCAGACATTCCATTCCAGGAAGAAATGGACTAATTCATCCACCTGATGCTTCAGGCAGTGGAGAAACGGAAAATGGTCGGCGTCGGTCTCATCGGCACGGGTTTCATGGGCAAGTGTCACGCCATCGCATGGAGTGCCGTTGGCGCTGTCTTCCCCGACGTGGCCAAGCCACGGCTTGTGCATCTCGGCGAGGTCACTGAGGATCTCGCCCAACGCAAGGCAGGCGAGTTCGGCTTCACCAAGGCGTCCGGCGACTGGCGCGCCGTCGTCAACGATCCGGATGTCGATATCGTCTCGCTGACCACGCCCAACCAGTTCCATCCGGAAATGGCCATCGCCGTCCTCGAGGCCGGCAAGCATCTGTGGTGCGAAAAGCCGATGGCGCCGAGCTTTACTGAGGCCGAGGCGATGGCAGCCGCCGCGAAAAAGTCCGGCAAGGTCGCAGCCCTTGGCTACAACTACATCCAGAGCCCGGCCATCCGCCATATCGGCGCGCTGCTCGACGAGAAGATCATCGGCGAGGTCAACCATCTGCGCATCGAGATGGACGAGGACTTCATGGCCGATCCCGAAGCGCTGTTCTTCTGGAAGCACGAGGCTGCTTCCGGCTATGGCGCGCTCGACGATTTCGCCGTGCATCCGCTGTCGCTGGTTTCCGCCCTGTTCGGCCGCGTCGCCAGCGTCATCTGCGACATGGCCAAACCCTATGCCGACCGCAAGGTGGCCAGCGGCGGCCGTCGCGCGGTGGAGACCTACGACATCGCCAGCGTGCTGATGCACCTGGAAAACGGCATTGCCGGCACGCTGCTGGTCAATCGTTCCGCCTGGGGCCGCAAGGGCCGCATTGCCATCCAGATTTTCGGCTCGAAGGGCTCGATCCTGTTCGACCAGGAGCGGATGAACGAAATCCAGCTCTATGTCACATCAGATCGCCCGACCGAGCAGGGCTACCGCACCATCCTGGTGGCTCCGCACCACAAGCCCTATGACCTCTTCGTGCCGGCGCCAGGCCATGGCCTCGGCTTCAACGACCTCAAGATCATCGAGTGCCACGAATTGCTGACGCGGCTTGCCGGCAAGCCGGCGCGGCTCATCGAATTCGCCGAAGGGCTGGAGATTGAGCGCACCGTGCACGCGATGGCGCGCTCCTTCGAGGAGAAGCGCTGGGTCGATGTGAGGTAGTCCCGCCCCGGTTTTCGCTCCGCGAAGGTGGCTTCAGACGGCGGCAACGACATTCGTCTCCCAGCCGTTGACCCAGACCTGCCGCAAGCGGTCGCCTTCGCCCTTGAAGCGCAGCCCCGTCGCCTGGCAATCCTCGATCCGGTCGCTGCGGAAATTGCGGATCGCCTGGCGCAGCTCGCACCAGGCGACGATGTTGGCGGTTTCGGCGTAGTAGATCAGGGCGATCGGCCGGACGAGGCGCTCGGAGGCGCGGCCCATTTCGTCGCGATAGGAGAGGTCGAGCTTCTCCTCGTCGCGGATGGCGCGGCGCACCAGCGCCAGGTCGATCGCGCCGGTCGAGGGCGCGGCGAACCCCCACGCATGCAGCGCATTGGCGTCGAATGCCTGGCGCAAGGGCGGCGGCACCGCGCCGGCGATCTTGGCACTGACGCGCTTGGCCGCCTGCTTGAGCTCGCTGTCTCCCGTGCGCTCCAGCAGCGCGAGAGACAGGACGATCGCCTCCATCTCCTCGATCGAAAACATCAGCGGTGGCAGGTCGAAGCCGGGACGCAGGATGTAGCCGATGCCGCGCCCGCCTTCAATCGGCACGCGCATCGCCTGCAGTGCTGCGATGTCGCGATAGATCGAGCGCACCGTCACTTCCAGCCGCTCGGCAATCGTTGCCGCCGTCACCGGCTGCCGCGCCAGCCGCACGATCTGGATGATCTCGAACAGGCGTGACGCCTTGCGCATTTTTCCCGGGATTCCAATCGCAACTGACACACCATCGTCAGTTGGGCTGACCTATAGGAGCGCCTATCGAGTTGAGAATCAACACATTCCGCTGCGGCCTGGCCGAGCGAGGGCGACAGGCAACTGACATGGACTACGCGGAAAATCTCTGGCTCTTCTGTCTCCTCCTCTTCGGCATCATCATCGTGCCCGGCATGGATATGCTTTTCGTGCTTGCCAATGCGCTGACCGGTGGCGGCATCAGGGGACTTGCCGCGACCGGCGGCATCATGCTGGGCGGCATGGTGCACACGCTGAACGGCGCGCTTGGCGTCGGCCTGCTGATGCATTTCGTGCCGATCCTCTACAATCCGCTGCTGATTGCCGGTGCCGCCTACATGGCCTTTATCGGCCTGACGCTGATGCGCAGTTCGATCAAGGTTGGCCATGATGGACCTGCCGGCAGCCGCTCCGCATGGAAGGCGTTTCGCCAGGGGCTGGTGATCTGCCTGATCAATCCAAAAGCCTATCTCTTCGTCTTCGCGGTCTATCCGCAATTTCTGAAGCCGGACTACGGTCCGATCTGGATCCAGGCTTCCATCATGGGATTGATGACCATCGCCATGCAGTTTGCCGTCTACGGCGGACTTGCCATGTCAGCCGGCCGCAGCCGAAATCTGCTGGTCGCCAATCCCCGAGCGACCGCATTTGCCGGCCGGGCGGCGGGGCTGCTTCTGGTTGCGGTTTCCGTGCTCACTGCGTGGGAGGGGCTAAGGGCGGCGTGATCCTTGCACGCGCCGCCCTTTCCATGCCGCCATCCGTATCAGGCTGCTCCCTGGCGGCTCTCGATCATGGCGCGGCGCGCTGAGCGGCGCCACTCGACGGCGCCGGCAAGGCCGTGCAACACCGTCTCGGTGGTCGCCCAGTCGATGCAGCCATCGGTGATGCTCTGGCCATAGACGAGCGGCTTGCCGGGTACCACGTCCTGCCGGCCGGCGACGAGGTTGCTCTCGATCATGACACCGATGATGCGCTCGTCGCCCACCGCGACCTGGCCGGCGACATCGGCCGCTACCTTGGGCTGGTTCTCGGGCTTCTTGGCTGAATTGGCGTGGCTGACATCGATCATCAAACGGGGCGCGACACCGATGCGGGCAAGCTCCGCCGAGGCCGCCTCGACGCTCGCCGCGTCATAGTTCGGCTGAACGCCGCCGCGCAGGATGACGTGGCAGTCCTCATTGCCGGTGGTCGTCGCGATGCCGCTGCGTCCGCCCTTGGTCACCGCCATGAAATGATGCGGCTGGGCGGCGGATTTTACCGCCTCGGCGGCGATCCGCAGATTGCCGTCGGTGCCGTTCTTGAAGCCGACCGGGCAGGACAGGCCGGAAGCAAGCTCGCGGTGGATCTGGCTCTCGGTCGTGCGCGCGCCGATCGCGCCCCAGGCGACGAGGTCGACAATGTATTGCGGCGTGGTCATGTCGAGGAATTCAGTCGCTGCCGGCAGGCCGAGATTGTTGACGGCGGAGAGCACGTTGCGCGCCATCCTCAGTCCCTTGTCGATGTTGAAGCTGCCGTCGAGGTCGGGATCGTTGATCAGGCCTTTCCAGCCGACCGTCGTGCGCGGCTTTTCGAAATAGACCCGCATCACGATCTCGAGTCGGTCCGACAGGCTCTCGCGCAGCGCTGCCAGACGGCTGGCATAGTCCACGGCGGCGACCGGATCGTGGATCGAACAGGGGCCGACGATGACGAGCAGCCGATCGTCGGTGCCGTTCAAAATGGCGTGGATCGCGTTGCGCGACGCGGTGACGGTGCGCGTCGCCGTCAGCGTGCGCGGTATCTCCCGCATCACCTGGTCCGGCGTACTCAATTCCCTGATTTCCTTGACCCGAAGATCATCTGTGGTGGTCAACACGGCTTTCTGCTCCTGTTTGGGAAACCTGCCGGCTGAAAACAAAAAAGCCGCCAGGTATGGCGGCTGTTCGGATCTTGTTGCTGCAATCTTCAGATCGAGCGCAATCCTCCCGCCGCCAGCGAGCTCCTAAAGTACCAATATGTGGCGGTCAGGTTGATCATGTGGGTCATATAGTCGATGCGAAGGCGTTTGTCACGTGGCCCTGATGGGGCGACGCAACTAATGCTACTCGGGTGACGACCCCGCAATGCTCTGGTCGTAGTCGACCAGCGACCCGGTCATGACGCCCGACTGCGGGCTGACCATGTAGCTGATCAGCCGCGCAAGCTGGTCCGGCTTGACCAACTGCCCCATCGGCTGCGCGGCTTCGGCCTTTGCCAGCCAGTCGTCGGGTGCATCGTGCCATTTCTTCTGCACGATGTCCTCGCCCTCGGTGTCCATCCAGCCGGGTAGCACCGCGTTGCAGCGGATGCGGTTGTAGCGATAGGCATTGGCGACGTTCTTGGTCAGCGTCATCAGCGCCCCCTTGCTGGTCGAATAGGGGGTCAGGAACGACTGGCCGGTATGCGCCGACATCGACAACACGTTGACGATGGAGCCGGGCGCCTTCTTCTCCAGCAGATGCGCCACCACGCCCTGCATCAGGAAAAACGGCCCGCGCACATTGGTGTCGAAAATCGTATCGAAAAGCTCTTCGCTCGTCTCGACCAATGAACCGCGCGCCGACGTGGCGGCGGCATTGACCAGGGCGTTGATGGTGCCGAAATGCGAGATCGCGGTGGCGACCGCACGCTTGCAGTCGGCGACATTAGAGACGTCGGCGCTGATGAAGATCGCGTCGACCCCCGATTTCTTGAAATGGGCGACAGCCCTGTCGCCCTTCTCCTGCGACCGGCCGATGAGCGCCAGCGCCCGGCAGCCTTCGTCGGCCAGCGCCTCGGCAACAGCAAAGCCGATGCCTTGCGCGCCGCCGGTGACGATGGCGCGTGTTTTTGAATTGCGATCGGCAGTTCCGCTCATCGCTCTGCTCCTGTGGGTTCTTCCTAAGGGTTCTTACTTGTCGAGACGAACGGTCTTGCCTGTGGTCGCCGACTTCAGCGCCGCATCCGCCAGCTTCAGCGCCACCAGCCCGTCCGTGCCGCTCGGCGCCGCCTTCTTGCCTGACGTCGCTGCGGTGATGAAGGCAGCGATCTCGTTGGCATAGGCGTCGAGATAGCGGGTCATGAAGAAGTCGTGCAGCGGCGGGCGGGTGTAGCCCTTCTCGTTCGCAAGTTCGATCGACACCGGCCGCTGGTTCTCGGCAGCAATCATGCCTTTCGAGCCATGCACCTCGATGCGCTGGTCGTAGCCATAGGTGGCGCGGCGCGAGTTGGAGATGACGGCTTGCTTGCCGGAAGCGGTTTCGAGGATGACGCTGACGCTGTCGAAATCGCCGGCCGCACCGATCTTCTTGTCGACCAGCACCGAGGCATGGGCGCTGACCGCCACCGGCTCCTCGCCGAGCAGGAAGCGCGCCATGTCGAAATCATGGATGGTCATGTCGCGAAAAATGCCGCCCGAGCGCTTGATGTAGTCGATCGGCGGCGCACCCGGGTCACGCGAGGTGATGGTGACCATCTCGACGGTGCCGATGGCGCCGTCGTCGATCGCCTTGCGCACGGCGGCGAAATGCGGGTCGAAGCGGCGGTTGAAGCCGACCATCAGCGTCGCCTTGGTTTTCTCGACCACGGCCAGGCACTTCTCGACGCGCTTGACGTTGAGGTCGATCGGCTTCTCGCAGAAGATCGCCTTGCCGGCCTTGGCGAAACGCTCGATCAAATCGGCATGGGTGTCGGTCGGCGTGCAGATGACGACGGCGTCGATATCCGTCGATTTTTCGATGGCGTCGATCGTGCGCACTTCGGCGCCATAGGCCGATGCCAGTTCCTTTGCCGCCTTCTCGAACGCATCTGCGACGGCAACCAGTTTGGCCTGCGGGTTGGAGCCGACGGCGCGGGCGTGGACCTTGCCGATGCGGCCGGCACCGAGGAGGGCGAAGCGGAGAGTCATGGAATGTCCTTTGAGTGGTTCGAAGCGGGGCGCCGGTCATCGGCGCGGGTGATTTGCGGTCAAGACAAGATCGACAGGGAGGCGGTGACCACCGCCTCCGCGCCCGGCCTCAAGCCGCGAGTTCGGCCTCGCCAGTCTTGGCGCCGGTGATGTAGGAGACGATATCGTTTCCGTCGGTGTCCTGCTTGCGCAGGTTGGCGACGATGCGGCCGCGCCGGAACACGACGATGCGGTCGCAGAGGTCGAACACCTGGCGCATGTTGTGGCTGATCAGGATCAGCGGGTCGCCATTGTCCTTCAGCGTACGGATGATGTTTTCGACCTGCGCTGTCTCCTGCACGCCAAGGGCCGCCGTCGGCTCGTCCATGATGATCAGCTTGGAGGCGAAGGTCGCGGTCCGGGCGATCGCCACGCACTGGCGCTGGCCGCCAGACATGTGGCGGATGGTGTTGGACAGATTGGGGATTTTTACCGCCGTGCGGATCAGCGCCGCTTCGGTCGCCTTGCGCATATACTTGCGGTCGAGGATCGAGAATGGCCCGAGGTTGAACAGCACCTTTTCGCGGCCGAGGAACAGGTTGGACGGCACGTCGAGATCGTCTGCCAGCGCGAGGTTCTGGAACACGGTCTCGATGCCCGCCGTGCGGGCCTCGATCGGGCCGGTGAAATTCACTTCCTTGCCGTCGAACCAGATATGGCCGCTGGTGCGCTGCTCGACGGCGGTGATCTGGCGCACGAAGGTCGATTTGCCGGCGCCGTTGTCGCCCATGATGGCGACATGCTCGCCCTTGCGCAGTTCGAAGTTGGCGCCTTCCAGCGCATGCACGCCGCCATAGCGCTTGGTCAGGTTTTCGGTCTTCAGGACGATGTCTGACATGGTCAAGCCCTCATTGCCCGCAGGCGTTGGCGCCACTGGTCGAGAACGACCGCACCGACGATGATCACGCCCTTGACCATCTCCTGGTAGTAGGCGTCGAGGCGCAGGAAGGTGAAGCCGGAGATGATGACGCCGAAGATAAGCGAGCCGATCACTGTGCCGATGATCGAGCCGCGGCCGCCCGACAAGGAGACGCCGCCGATCACCGCCATGGCGATCGCGTCGAGTTCGTACATCACGCCCATACCGGACTGCGCGGTCAGGTTCTTGGAGCTCAGCACCACGGCGGCGAGTGCTGCAAGCACGCCGGCGATGACGTAGACGAGGATCTTGTGGTTGGCGATCTTGATGCCGGACATGCGCGCGGCGTCCTCGTTGGAGCCGATCGCGTAACAATGCTTGCCGTACCTGGTGTAGGTCATGATCAGCTGGAACAGCACGGCCAGCGACAGGAAGATGATGACGGGCATCAGGCCCTTGCCGATGGCCGCGAAACCCTCGGTGGGAAACGAGATAGGCTGACCCTTGGACCACCATTTGGCGATGCCGCGCGCGGTGACCATCATGCCCAGCGTGGCGATGAACGGCGGAATGCGCGTGTAGGCAATCAACGCACCGTTGACCAGGCCGGCAAACAGGCCGCAGCCGATCGCGACGAGCACGGGCACAATGACAGGCAGGTCGGTCCAGCCCTGGGCAAGGAACATCGCCTTCGGGTTGGGGTTGCCGTTGACCGTCGCCACTTGGGCGAAGCTCATGGCGATCATCGCGGTCGCGCCGACGATCGAGCCCGAGGACAGGTCGATGCCGCCGGTGATGATCACTTGCGTCACGCCGATGGCGATGATGCCGACGATCGACACCTGCAGGATGATGATCTGCAGGCGTGCCTCGTTGAAGATCGCGCTGACGTCGCTGCGGGTGTTGAACAGGAAACTGTCGCCGAGAAAGATGCGGCCGATCAATTCGAAGACGACAACAAGAATGACGAGCGCCAGGAAGACGTTGATTTCGGCAGGCCATGCGCGCTTCTTCGCGTCATAGCCGGCCCCGCCGACGCCATGAGATGTCTGTGCCACGTATTCTGTCCTCCGTCAGCTGCGGTCGCCCCTTGCTGCCTTGCCGGCGCCGAGGGAAAGAGGAGCGGCGCTGTGGGCGCCGCTCCGTAGTCCGCCGCTCAGTTCTTCTTCAGGAACTTGTCGATGTTCGCTGGCGTCACCAGCTGGAAGGGGACGTAGACCTTGTGCTCGACCTTCTCGCCCTTGGAGAGCTTGAGCGCCGCGTCCAGTGCACCCGCGCCCTGGCCGGCCGCGTCCTGGAACACGGTTGCGTCGAGGTCGCCCGCCTGCATGGCGGCAAGCGCGTCCTGCGTGGCGTCGACGCCGCCGACCACGACCGTCTTCATGTCGATGTTGGCGGCCTTCATCGCCTGGATGGCGCCGATGGCGCTTTCGTCATTGTTGGCGATCACACCATCGAACGGCTTGCCGGTCGACAGCCAGTTGGTCATCAGGTTCTGCGCTTCGTCGCGGTTCCAGTTCGACGTCTGCTTGTCGATGATCTTGATGAAGCTGCAATCCGGCGTGGCGATCACGTCGTCGATGTCCTTGGTGCGCTGCACGGCGGCCTGGTTGGAGAGCTCGCCCATGATCACATAGACATTGGCCTCCTTCTTGCCGGCTTCCTTGAACAGGCGGCAGACTTCCTTGGTCTCGAGCGTGCCGGAATCGGCCTCGTTCGAGGCAACGAATGCCTGGTTGTCCGGCAGCGTGTCGACATTGACCGGCTCGCGGTTCACGTAGACCAGCGGGATCTTGGCCGCGGCAGCTGCGTCCGACATCGCCTGCGTGGCCGAAGTGTCGACCGGGTTGACAATGATGGCGTCGACGCCCGAAGCGGCGAAGTTCTTGATCTGGTCGAGCTGCTTGGCGACGTCATTCTGCGCGTCCTCGACCTGCAGTTCCACGCCGCTCATGCCCTTGGCCTGCTCGATCATGCCGTTGCGCAGCACGGTCAGGAAGTTGTCGTCGAATTTGGCCATCGACACGCCGATCTTGGCGGCCATGGCGGATGAACTCATCAGCGCCGCGAAAGCGAGGCCCAAAATCAGTTTCTTCATTGTGTTTCTCCTCCACATTTTGGTGTCCGGTTTCACCGATTTATCCGGAATCCCCGATCTCCCCGGGGAATCTCTCCCTAATATCGTCTCGTTCCGGGGACGCCTTGCCGTTTGCTGGAACGCCAAGCTATCCGTTTGAAAAAGAAGCTCCGGAACGAAAGAACCAAAATACACAGTTGGTGAAATATTTATTCCATTTTGCGGTGAGACGTCAAGGGAGATTCCAAGACCCGATGCGCGATTTCCGGATGACGGGCGCTTGCCGCCGGTCGCCGGCGATCAGCCCATGCTTGGCAGCATCGTCACTGGCACTGCGGCCGAACCGAAGCTCGAGAGCCTAGATATTTTCGGGCAGATAAATGTCGAACGGCAGGAAGGTCTGGCCAGGCGCGTTCGCAGCACCCGTCTCGATGGCGTGCGCCATCAGGTCAACCAGTTCGCGGCACAGGGCGGCCAGCGGCGTGGAGATCACCATCGTCAGGATGCCATCGGCCAGGGCGGAACGCGATGTCGCGTTGATCTCGTTGCAGATGACCGCGGGCATCTCGGCCGGCTTTGCCTGCCTGAGCGCCGCGACAGCGCCTTCCATGCCGCCGCCGGCGACATAGCAGCCAACCAGATCAGGGTGGCGGCCAAGGAGATCGAGCAGCGTGTCCTGGGTAATCTGGTTGGCCTCCAGATTGACCGATGTCTCGAGCAAGGTGAATTCCGGCGCCTGCTCGCGAAAGAAAGAGCGAAAGCCGATCTCGCGCAGTTCGTGACCGTGAAAGCGATGGCTTCCGACGAAAAGCGCGACCTTGCCCGGCCGCTTCGCCGCCTTCGAGATCATCCAGGCCGCGCTGCGGCCGACCTTGCGGTTGTCGAGGCCGACATAACCTTCGCGAATGCCGGCGGCGAAGTCGGACAGCAGGGAAAACACCGGCAACCCTTTCGTCTTCATCTCCTCGACGGCGACCGTCAATGTCGGATGATCCGGCCCGACTAGGGCGACGGCCCTGCATTTGGCCGCCAGCCTGCGCGCGCGCTCGACAATCTCGTCGGGGGCTAGCGAATCGGCAAAGTCGATTGTGGCAACGCCGCGGAAACGCGACGATCGCGACACGGCAAGTTCAAGCTCGCGAGCGAGCTCGCTGTAGAAGACATAATTGCCCTTGAGCAGCAGGAAGCCGAGCCGGTACTCGGGCAATTCATGGCGCATCCGCTGCTTGATCAGGCCGACCGCGTGATAGCCGATCTCGGTCGCCGCCTCGTAGACGCGGCGCGCCGTTTCCTCGCGGACCGGCAGGCGGCTGTTGAGCACGCGGTCAACCGTGGCGACGCTGACACCGGAGATGCGCGCCAGGTCTGATATGGTCGGCCGTTTCGCCATGCTTGCCTCATTGGATCGCCTGAGGTTTCCTACATCATTATGATAGGAAATGATAGAAACCATCTTTGTGATGTTGAGTCTATCATCGGTCGGCGTTATTTTGAGGCTCGAAGTGAAGGGATTCCAGCATTCGCTCCGGCGAGTGCCTTGCTGTGGGAGGCAACCATGAATGCTGCGCCATCCCGGCGTGACTACAGCCTGATCGGCCGCGACGCCAAGCTCGCCGTCGAGACGGGCCTGTCGGCGGCCGAATGGTACCACACCGAGATTCCGCGCAAGCAGATGAAGGCGCTGATGCAGCGCTCCGACGGGCCGGCGATCCGCGATACCATCATCTGGTTCGCCGCACTGATCGTCAGCGGTGCCGGCGGTGCCTGGTTCTGGGGTAGCTGGTGGTGCGTGCCGTTCTTCTTCGTCTATGGCGTGCTCTACGGCTCGTCGACGGATTCACGCTGGCACGAATGCGGCCATGGCACCGCCTTCCGCACGCAGTGGATGAATGATGTGGTCTATCAGATCGCCTGCTTCATGATCATGCGCAATCCGGTGACCTGGCGCTGGAGCCACACCCGCCACCATACCGACACCATCATCGTTGGCCGCGACCCGGAAATCTCGGTCATGCGGCCGCCGGACCTGGTTCGAGCCATCCTCGGCTTCGTCGGCCTGCTCGACGCCTGGCATGCGATGAGCGACATGCTGCGCAACGCCGCCGGCAACATCAGCGCGGCGGAAAAAACCTTCATTCCCGAGCAGGAACAGCCCAAGGCGATCCGCATCGCCCGCATCTGGACGGCGATCTACGCCGCCACCATCGCGCTGGCGTTCTACACCGGGTCGTTCCTGCCCTTGATGCTGGTCGGCCTGCCCAGGCTCTATGGCGCCTGGCATCACGTCATGGTCGGGTTGCTGCAGCATGGCGGCCTGGCTGACAACGTCACCGACCACCGGCTCAACAGCCGCACCGTCTACATGAACCCGATCAGCCGCTTCATCTACTGGAACATGAACTACCATGTCGAGCATCACATGTTCCCGATGGTGCCCTATCATGCGCTGCCGAAGCTGCACGAACTGATCAAGCACGATCTGCCGGCGCCGACACCGTCGATCCTGGCCGGCTACCGCGAAATGATCCCGGCCTTCCTGCGCCAACTGCGCAACGAGGACTATTTCCTCAAGCGCGAGCTGCCACCGACCGCCAGGCCATACCGCGAAGAATTCCACGATAATGCCGCCGCTGCCGCGGCGGAATGATCGTGTGATTATCCGATTTCCAGGGGAGGACTTAATGAGCGACTGGGTCGAGGCCTGTGCCGCCGGCGACATCGACGAGGAGGATGTGATGCGCTTCGACCATGGCGGCCGCACCTTCGCCATCTATCGCAGCCCGGACGATGAGTTCTTCGCCACCGACGGCCTGTGCACGCATGAAAAGGTGCACCTGGCCGACGGGCTGGTGATGGATGACATCATCGAATGCCCCAAGCACAATGGCCGCTTCAACTACAAGACGGGTGCCGCCCGCGGCGCGCCGGTCTGCGTCAATCTGAAAACCTACCCGGTCAAGGTCGACGCCGGCAAAGTCCTGATCCAGATCGGATGACTGATATGGCGCGGGGAATGGTCATCATCGGCGCCGGCGAATGCGGTGGGCGCGCAGCGTTGGCACTGCGCGAGCTGGGCTATGACGGGGCGGTGACGCTGGTCGGCGATGAGCCGCATCTGCCCTACGAGCGCCCGCCGCTGTCCAAGGACGCGATGGTCAGCGAAGCGCCTGAAATCAAGGCGATCGCCAGCGACGCAATTCTGGCCGAGAAATCGATCCGGCATATCCATTCCGTTCAGGCCGTGGCGATCGATCGCGCGGCGCATGCGGTGCGCCTGTCGGACGGTTCGGTCCTGCCTTATGACAAGCTCCTGCTGGCAACCGGTTCGACGCCGCGCAAGCTACCGATGCCGGGGCTGGGTCCGCGCTGCGTCTATCTCAGAACCTTCACTGACGCGCTCGCCATTCGCGCGCATCTCACCGCCGGCAACCGTATCGCCGTTATCGGCGGCGGCTTCATCGGCCTCGAACTTGCTGCCGCCGCCCGCAAACTGGGCGCCGCGGTCACCGTCATCGAGGCGCAGCCGCGCATCCTGATGCGCGGTGTTCCGGCCGAGATCGCCGAGATCATCCATGAGGCGCATGTCGCCGAAGGCGTGAAGATCCTGTGCGGCGACGGCATCGCGTCCATCGCCGACGATGGCAAAGAGGTGCGGGTGACGCTTGCCGGCGGACAGGAGATATCAGCCGATCTCGCCGTCGTCGGCATTGGCGCCGTGCCGGTGACCGGGCTTGCGGCCGAAGCGGGGCTGACGATCGACAACGGCATCGCTGTCGATGCCGAACTGCGCAGCAGCGATCCCGACATCTTTGCCGCCGGCGATTGCTGCTCGTTTCCGCTCGCCGTCTATGGTGGCCGCCGCGTGCGGCTGGAAGCCTGGCGCAACGCCCAGGAGCAGGGCGCGCTGGCGGCGAGGAACATGCTGGGCGCCGGCGAGGCTCACGCGGCGGTGCCGTGGTTCTGGTCGGATCAATATGGTCTATCCCTGCAGATTGCCGGGCTTTCCGACGAAGGCCGCAGCATCGTGCGCCGCGACCTCGACGACGGCGCCTTCATTCTCTTTCACCTGGCCGAGGACGGCAGGCTGGTGGCGGCCAGCGGCATCGGCCCCGGCAACGCGGTCGCCCGCGATATCAGGCTGGCCGAAATGCTGATCGGCAAGTGGGCCAAGCCGGCGCCGGAGGCACTGGGTTCGCAGGCCGTCAAGCTGAAGTCGTTGCTGGCGGCCTGAGCTTGCGAAGGCGGCGACAGCTGGGAACAGAGAGCCGAAGCCCCTAAAACAGCGCCTTCAGCTCCGGCAGCTTGTCGTTGACCAGCCAGCCATAGTAATTCTCCTCGGGCAGCTTTTCCGGCTCGCCGGTAGCGCGGCGCCTGTCGTTCTCCGCCTTTAGCGCATCGGCGCGCTGCTCCGGATTGCCGACATTGTAGAGCGTGGCGGTCAGCCCCGGATTGCCCGAAATGTCGAAGCCGGCAATGCGCTTGTAGGCGTCGATCGATTTCCTGATCGTTGCCGCCACGTAAGGCAGCGTCAGGTCGGGATCCATGATGGTCTTGTAGACCGAATTGGGATCGGCGACGTCAAGCTTCGGCAGGCCCGAAACCTTGTGCACGAGATCGCTCATCTGCAAGGCCGTCAGCGGGTTGAGCTGGCCGAGGCCGAAGGTCTGGCCGGCATAATATGGCTGGAAGAAGGTGGCGCCGAAGCGGTCGTCGGGAAAGCTTGTCCCGCCGACGGACTTGCCGCGAAACGAATGGTTCCACACCTGCTCGCGGCATTCCCATAGATCATAGCTGTCCGACATTGCGGCGCATTTCTTGAATTCCGGCCGCTGCACGAAATCCGTGATGTCCTCGCCGTCATAGGCGAAGGACAGCTTGCTGGAGAGGTAGGAGATCGCCTTGACGTAGTAGGTCTGCAGCCGGTCATAAGCGTCGACATTGTAGGTATGCTCGCCGACGATGGCGCCGACTATGTGCATCGGATCGATGCCGTAGGTGGCTGCTGCCTTCTTAATCTTGCCGCGCAGATCGGCGTCGTTCTGCAGCAGGGCGTAAACCTTGCGGTACTTTGCCTGGAAGGTGGTGTTGGTGGCCTGGGTGCGCCGGCTGGAGGCGCCGGGAATGTCAGGCTGCTCCGCATTGCGGTTTCCCGGCGGCACCAATGTTGCCGCCTCAGTCGCGAACAGCGTCGCCGCCAGCGTCAAGCCGAGAATGATCAGGATCAGTTTTTTCATGCGCCGCCGCCCAAGCAATTCCAGGAAAGTGTGAAACGGTTTTCCGTCCGGAATTGCGTCAAACCAAGAGATCGAGAATTGTCGCGCAAACTAGGTAAAGCTCTTGGTCGAGTCGAGAGCACCCCTTCACCCGGCACTACGAAAGGTGGCCAGATGGTACCATCTGGCCACACATGATTTTGTTTGCCGGAAAATGTGCCTGAGCCGGCGCCGGAACAACCCGGCGCCGTCGTTTAAAGGATGAATCGCGACAAATCCGTGTTTCGCGACAGGTCGCCGACATGCTTTTCCACATAGGCGGCGTCGATGGTGACGCTCGTTCCGTTGCGGTCGGGCGCGTCGTAGGAGATTTCGTCCAGCACCCGCTCCATCACCGTCTGCAGCCGCCTTGCGCCGATGTTCTCGACGCTGGCGTTGAGGTCGACAGCGATGCCGGCCAGCGAATCGATGGCATCGTCGGTGAAGGTCAGGTCGACGCCCTCGGTCTTCATCAGGGCGATATATTGCTTGATCAGGCTGGCTTCGGTCTCGGTCAGGATGCGGACGAAATCGTCCTTCTCCAGCGCCCGCAGCTCGACGCGGATCGGCAGGCGGCCCTGCAATTCCGGCAGCAGGTCGGACGGCTTCGAGACATGGAACGCGCCGGAGGCTATGAAGAGTATGTGGTCGGTCTTCAACGGTCCGTATTTGGTGGCCACCGTCGTGCCTTCGATCAGCGGCAGCAGGTCGCGCTGCACGCCTTCGCGAGAAACGCCGGCGCCCATGCCGCCTTCACGCGACGCGATCTTGTCGATCTCATCGAGGAAGACGATGCCGTCGTTCTCCGTCGCATCGAGCGCCCGGCGCACCACTTCGTCCTGGTCGAGCAGCTTGTCGGACTCGTCATTGACCAGCAGGTCGTAGGATTCCTTCACCGTCGTCTTGCGCGTCTTGGTCTTCTTGCCGCCCATCGCCTTCGACAGCATGTCGTTGATGTTCAGCACGCCGATATTGGCACCCGGCATGCCGGGGATTTCGAAGCCGGGCATGCCGCCATTGCCGGTGTCGGCGACCTCGACCTCGATCTCCTTGTCGTCGAGCTCGCCGTCGCGCAATTTCTTGCGGAAGCTATCGCGGGTGGCCGGGCTCGCCGTCTTGCCGACAAGCGCTTCCAGCACGCGTTCCTCGGCGTTGACGTGGGCGCGCGCCTTGACGTCCTCGCGCATCTTCTCGCGCACCAGCCCGATGGCGATCTCGACCAGGTCGCGAATAATCTGCTCGACATCGCGGCCGACATAGCCGACTTCGGTGAACTTGGTCGCCTCGACCTTGACGAAAGGCGCGCCGGCAAGACGCGCCAGGCGACGCGAGATCTCGGTCTTGCCGACGCCGGTCGGCCCGATCATCAGGATGTTCTTCGGCATCACCTCATCGCGCATCTGGCCTTCCAACTGCTGGCGGCGCCAGCGGTTGCGCAAGGCAATAGCCACGGCGCGCTTGGCGTCCTTCTGGCCAATGATGAAGCGGTCGAGTTCCGAAACGATTTCGCGGGGAGAAAATGTGCTCATATCACTAAATTCCACTTTGCCACTGCTTGATGGCCTCGAACGGATGCAGCAGCATGATCACGTTGAGTGTCAGATTGTCCCGGATGAGATAGCCGGTACCGAGTTCGAAGAGGATGGCGAGGCTGACGATCACCCATATAGGTAGCCTTCGCGCCATCACAAATCCCAGCACCATGGCCAATGTGTCGGACACCGAATTGATGACGCTGTCGCCGTAGTAATCGAGCGAGATGGTGCCGGCGCGGTACCGGTCGATGATGAACGGGCTGTTCTCGAGCAATTCCCAGCCGCCCTCGATGAGGACGGCGAAGGCCAGCCGGAGCCCGATCGGCGAACGCGGGAACAGGAATCGCGCCAGAGCGTAAAACAGGAAGCCGTGGATGAGGTGCGAAAAGGTGTACCAGTCCGAAATGTGCTGGGAATTCTCCGAACTCTGCACGACACCCTGCCAGAGCTTGACGTAGCCGCAGGTGCAGATCGGTGTCCGGCCCATGCCGTAGAGCGCCCCGGCCTGGAAGATGATCATCGCGAGCACGAGCAGAAGCCCCATCCGCCAGCTGTCTTCATAGGCCGAATAGCTGCCGTCCCTGACCGGTGTCGTCATCGGATCATTTCCCCTCTTCCGCGTCGCTCGCTTCGGCATCGACGGCCATCAGAACGACGTCGCCATAGATCGATTGCCTGCGGTCGATAGGCGTGAATCCAGCCTTTTCATAGGCGCGGATGGCCCGTCCGTTGGCCGGATTCGGGTCAATGATGACGCGCGGGACGCCTTCCTCGAAAAGCTGTTCGACGAACTGACGCACGATCGCAGAGCCATGGCCGAGCCCGACCAGCTCCGGCCGGCCGATCGAAAGGTCGATGCCGAGCGTCCCGAACGGCTGGTCGGCATAGGGATGGTCGTCTTCCAGATGCGGATCGTAGCTTTGCAGATAGGCAATCGGCTTGCCGTCGAGCTCGACGATCAGCGGCTCGACGGAAATGCTATCGATGTGCTGGCGAATCCCAGCGATTTCAGTCTCCGGATCGTCCCACCACTCCGCAACATGCGGCTCTGCCAACCAGCCGGCTATCATCGGCAGGTCTTTCTCGGTCACCGGCCGAAAATCGTAGAGCGAGCCCGATTCATCCCGATGAGACCGGGATGGGGCTCTATCTTCCTGTTTGACCATGATCTTCTCCGAAAACCGGTTTCCACTTTTCGGGATCATGATCGGCCTTTTCAGGCGACATCGAGCGTTTCGACAACAAAATTGTTGTTGGTGTAGACGCAGATGTCGGACGCTATCTGCATCGCCTTGCGGGCGATCTCCTCGGCGTCCTTATCGCTGTCCATCAGCGCGCGTGCCGCGGCCAGCGCGTAATTGCCGCCCGAACCGATGGCCATGACGCCAAATTCGGGTTCGAGCACGTCGCCGGTGCCGGTCAGCGCCAGCGAGACCGACTTGTCGGCAACCAGCATCATTGCTTCCAGCCGGCGCAGATAGCGGTCGGTGCGCCAGTCCTTGGCGAGTTCGACACAGGCGCGCGTCAACTGGTCGGGATATTGTTCGAGCTTGGCCTCGAGCCGCTCCAGCAGCGTGAAGGCGTCGGCGGTGGCGCCGGCGAAACCGGCGATCACATTGCCGCCCTTGCCGATGCGGCGCACCTTTTTGGCGTTGCCCTTCATGATGGTCTGGCCAAGGCTGACCTGGCCGTCGCCGGCGATCACCACCTTATTGCCTTTGCGCACCGTCACGATGGTCGTGGCGTGCATGGTCAATTCATTAGACATTTCCTGGCTCCGAGCAGCGCCATCCCAAAAAAGGCGATTGGCGCGGTACGAGTAACTTTGATCGGCCATATGTATGCATAGGGTCGGTGATTGCAAACGGCTCGATACCGTCCGGGATGGCAACTGGCAATCGCGGGATCATGCTGCTAGAAGGCTTTCGTTTTCAAGCCTGCGAGCGCTTGAAGCCTCTGAGCTGGTCACGATGTGAACCTCTGGGACAAGGATAGAGAGATGCCGCCCCGTTCCGCCGAAGCGAGCCGCAAGACCAAGGAAACCGACATCTCCGTGTCGGTCCATGTCGACGGCTCCGGCAAGTCGGATATCGCCACGGGGGTCGGCTTCTTCGATCATATGCTGGACCAGCTCTCGCGCCACTCCCTGATCGACATGACGGTCAAGACCAGGGGCGATCTGCACATCGACGACCATCACACGGTCGAGGACACCGGCATCGCGCTCGGCCAGGCATTGACCAAGGCGCTCGGCGAGCGGCGCGGCATCATGCGCTATGCCTCGATCGACCTTGCCATGGACGAGACGCTGACGCGCGCGGCTATCGACGTATCCGGCCGTCCGTTCCTGGTCTGGAACGTTTCCTTCTCGTCGCCGAAGATCGGCACGTTCGACACCGAACTGGTGCGCGAGTTCTTCCACGCGCTGGCGCAGAACGCCGGCATCACGCTGCATGTCACCAACCATTACGGCGCCAACAACCACCATATCGCCGAGACCTGCTTCAAGGCGGTGGCGCGTGCGCTGCGCGCGGCTCTCGAACGCGATCCGCGCCAGCCGGACGCGGTTCCTTCCACCAAGGGATCGTTGAAGGGGTAAGGTTATGGCCATCTACGTCGTGATGGAACCGCCCGGCCGCAGCGAGAAGGTCGATACGACGGCCTTTGTCCGCGATGGCTTCACCTGGCTGGGTTTTCTGGTGCCGCCATTATGGTTCGCCTGGCATCGGCTGTGGATCGAAGCAGCGCTCGCCTTCGTCATCATGGGCCTGTTTTCGATGCTGGGCGAAAAGCTCGGCCTTGGACTGGCCGGCTCGCTGCTGTCGCTGCTGGTTTCGCTCTATGTCGGCCTGGAAGGGCAGGGGTTGCGCATCGCGGCACTTCGCCGGTGCGGCTGGCACGAATGGGGCGTGGTTCAGGCCGGCAGGCTTGACGATGCCGATACGCGCTATGCGCTGGAAGCGGAAGCGCTTGCCGATGAGGTTGCGCCGCCGGTGCAACGCATGGTCCCGGACGCTGCCCTCGCGCGGCCAGCGCAGCCGGGCATGGCGCTGGGGCTGACCCACATCCCGGGAAGACGCTGACATGCGGGTTGCGATCATCGACTACGGCTCGGGCAATCTGCGCTCGGCCACCAAGGCTTTCGAGCGCGCCGCGCGTGAAGCCGGCATATTAGCGGACATCGACTTGACATCAGATGCCGAAAGGGTCCGCACCGCCGACCGCATCGTCCTGCCCGGCGTCGGCGCCTATGCCGACTGCGCGGCCGGTCTGCATGCCGTCGAAGGCATGTGGGAAGCGGTCGAGGAGGTGGCTATCGACAAGGGCCGGCCTTTCCTGGGTATCTGCGTCGGCATGCAGCTGATGTCCGAGCGCGGCCTGGAAAAGACAATTACCAACGGCTTCGGCTGGATATCAGGCGACGTCAAGGAGATCACGCCCGCTGATCCCTCACTGAAGATCCCGCAGATCGGCTGGAACACGATCGAGCTCAAACGCCAGCATCCGCTGTTTGCGGGCATTCCGACCGGACCGAAGGGGCTGCACGCCTATTTCGTGCATTCCTATCATCTCGATGCGCGCAAGGCGGACGAAGTTCTGGCGGTGGCCGACTATGGTGGCCCGGTGACGGCGACCGTCGCTCGCGACAATCTCGTCGGCACGCAGTTCCATCCCGAAAAGAGCCAGGCGCTGGGCCTGGCGCTGATCACCAATTTCCTGCGCTGGAGGCCCTAGAGCATGATCCCGAAAGTGGACACCGGTTTTCTCGGACAAACGGTTCCCGTTTGTCCAGAGATCATGCTCAAACAAGGGGATAAACCATGAGCAAGAAGGGCTATTGGATGGCAATGATCGATGTCCGCGATCCCGAGGTTTACAAGCAGTACATCGAGGCGAATGCCGTCGCCTTTGCGAAATATGGCGCGAAATTCGCGGTGCGGGCCGGCCGCCATGAGAGCCCGGAAGGACAGACCGGAAACCGTCACGTGCTGGTGGAGTTCGAATCCTACGACAAGGCGGTCGAATGCTATCATTCGCCGGAATATCAGCATGCCTCGAAATTCCGGCTTGCCGCCTCATCAGGCCATTTCGTCATCGTTGAAGGCGCCTGAACGGATGATCCTTTTCCCCGCCATCGACCTCAAGGACGGCCAATGCGTGCGCCTCAAGCACGGCGACATGGCCACCGCCACCATCTACAATGACGACCCGGCGGCCCAGGCCAAAGCCTTCGAGCAGCAGGGCTTCGAATGGCTGCATGTCGTCGACCTCAACGGCGCGTTTCAGGGCCAGAGCGTCAACAGTGCGGCGGTCGGCGCCATCCTCAAGGCGACGAAAAACCCGGTTCAACTTGGCGGCGGCATCCGCACGCTGGCGCAGATCGAGGACTGGCTCGATCGCGGGCTGGCCCGTGTCATCCTCGGCACGGTGGCGGTGCGCGATCCCGATCTGGTCAAGCAGGCCTGCAAGGCATTCCCGGGCAAGGTGGCCGTCGGCATCGACGCCAAGGGCGGCAAGGTGGCCGTCGAGGGCTGGGCCGAGGCGTCAAGCCTCGGCGTCATCGAACTGGCAAAGAAGTTCGAGGGCGCCGGCGTCGCCGCGATCATCTACACCGACATCGACCGCGACGGCGTGCTGACCGGCATCAACTGGGACGCCACCATCGACCTCGCCGATGCCGTGTCGATCCCGATCATCGCGTCGGGCGGCCTCGCCTCGATCGCCGACATCGTGCGCATGACCATGCCCGACGCACAAAAGCTCGAAGGCGCGATTTCCGGCCGCGCGCTCTATGATGGCCGCATCGATCCAGCGGAGGCTCTGGCGATCCTGCAAGGCAGGCCGGCGGCGGAGACGCGATCGTGAAAATCTCCGTCATCCTGGCGTCCTACGACAGCGGTCACTACCATGGCGGCATGGGCCAGGGCCCGGACGCGCTGATATCAGGCGGTCTCGTCGACGCCCTGACCATGGCCGGCCATGACGTTATGATTGAAGACATCGGCAAGGTCGGAGACATCCAGGAGCGCGAGATCGCCACCGGCTTTGCCGTCTGCAACGCGGTTGCGGCCGAGGTTCGCCTTGCTCGCGACAACGGTCGGTTTCCCATCGTCCTTGCCGGAAATTGCCTGACCAGTGCCGGTGCTGTCGCCGGCGAAGCCGCCGATGCGATCATCTGGGCCGACCAGCATGGCGACCTCAACACGCCCGAGACATCTACATATGGCTTTCTCGACGGCATGGCGCTGGCGACGGTGCTTGGCCTGTGCTGGCGGCCGATGGCGGCGGCAATTCCCGGCTTCAAGCCGATCGATCCGTCGCGCTGCGTGCTCGTCAACGCGCGCGATCTCGATCCATCGGAAAAACAGCTTCTCGAGACATTGCCGATCGTGCGGACGGAATGCTCCGGGGTGGCCCGGGCGACCGATCGACTGAAAATCGCCGGCGCCAAACGCGTGCACATGCACCTCGATCTCGACGTGCACGATCCCCGGGAATTGCAGGCCAACCGTTATGTCACATCGGGCGGGCCAAACCCTGAACAACTGCGAGACGCGGCTTGCGCCATGGCGCTTGCGGTGCCGGTCGTTGGCATCACCGTATCCGCCTACGATCCGGCTTTCGACGGGCAGGCCGATGTTCCGCCGCTGGTCGGCCAGTTGCTCAACGATCTCATCGCCACGATAGAGGGCCGCTGATGCTGAAAGCCCGTGTCATCCCCTGTCTCGACGTCAAGAACGGCCGTGTCGTCAAGGGCGTCAACTTCGTAGATCTCATCGACGCCGGCGATCCGGTCGAGGCGGCCAAAGCCTATGACGCGGCCGGTGCCGACGAGCTCTGCTTCCTCGACATCACCGCTTCGTCAGACAATCGCGAGACCATCTTCGATGTCGTCGCCCGCACCGCCGAACAGTGCTTCATGCCGCTGACCGTCGGCGGCGGCGTGCGCCAGGTCGCCGACATCAGGAAGCTGCTGCTGGCCGGCGCCGACAAGGTGTCGATCAACACGGCGGCGGTGAAGAATCCGGACTTCGTCGCCGAGGCGGCCGACAAGTTCGGCAACCAGTGCATCGTCGTCGCCATCGACGCCAAGAGAGTGTCCGGCGCCGGCGAGGCCGATCGCTGGGAAATCTTCACCCATGGCGGGCGCGAGAAGACCGGCATCGATGCGGTCGAGTTTGCTCAGCTGATGGTCGATCGCGGCGCCGGCGAGATCCTGCTGACGTCGATGGATCGTGACGGCACCAAGGCCGGCTACGACATCGCGCTGACCCGCGCGATTGCAGATGCGGTGCGCGCGCCGGTCATCGCTTCCGGCGGCGTCGGCACGCTCGACCACATGGTCGAAGGCATTCGCGATGGCCACGCCGGCGCCGTGCTGGCGGCCTCCATCTTCCACTTCGGCACCTACACGATAGCGCAGGCCAAGGCGCATATGGCCGCCGCGGGGCTGCCGATGCGGCTGGACTCCCTCGGTAATCGGTCCTAAACGGCGGCCATGACCGAGTTTTCGCTATCCGATCTGGAAAAAATCGTCGGGGAACGCGCCTATTCCGGTGATCCGGACTCCTGGACGGCAAAACTGTTTGCGCGCGGCATCGACAAGGCGGCGCAGAAGCTCGGCGAAGAGGCGGTCGAGACGGTGATTGCCGCCGTCAAGGGCGACAAGCAGGCCGTCGTTTCGGAAAGTGCCGATCTTATATATCATTGGCTCGTCGTTCTCGGCCTCTCTGGGGTTCCGCTGAGCGACGTGCTTAGAGAACTCGAAGGCCGCACCGGCCGTTCGGGCATCGCCGAGAAGGCTTCACGGCCCAAGGGCTGACCGCGAGGAGGGCAGGTATCTCGATGGATCAGCTCGCGCCAACCGAGAAATATTCCCCTTTTCGCTTCTTCTCCGCCGAGCAATGGTCGCAATTCCGCGCCGACACGCCGCTGACGCTGAGCGCGGATGAGTTCCGCCGCCTGCGTTCGCTCAACGACCCGGTCGACCTCGAAGAGGTCAAGCGCATCTATCTGTCGCTGTCGCGGCTTTTGTCCGCGCATGTCGAAGCCAGCCAACTGCTGTTCAGACAGCGCCAGGCCTTCTTCAATGCGGTGGACATCGTCAAGACGCCTTTCATCATCGGCATTGCCGGTTCCGTCGCGGTCGGCAAATCGACCACTGCGCGCGTGCTGAAGGAACTATTGGCGCGCTGGCCGTCGAGCCCGAAGGTCGATCTCATCACCACCGACGGTTTCCTGCTGCCCAACGAGGTGCTGCGCCGCGAGAACCTGATGGAACGCAAGGGTTTTCCGGACAGCTACGATGTTGGCGCGCTGCTGCGCTTCCTCTCGGGCATCAAGTCTGCGCTGCCCAATGTCCGCGCGCCGGTCTATTCGCATTTGACCTATGACGTCATTCCCGGCGAGTTCGTAACCATCGACCGGCCTGACATCCTGATCTTCGAAGGCATCAATGTCCTGCAGCCCGGCAAGCTGCCGCAGGACGGCAAGATCGTGCCCTTCCTGTCGGACTTCTTCGACTTTGCCATCTACATCGATGCCGACGAGAAGCTGATCCACCAGTGGTACATTTCCCGCTTCATGCGGCTGCGCGAGACGGCCTTCCGCAATCCGGACTCCTTCTTTCACCGTTACTCGCAGCTTTCGGAGGATTCGGCCCGCGCCATCGCCGAAGGTCTGTGGACCAACATCAACCTGAAGAATCTGCGCGAGAACATCCTGCCGACACGAGCCCGCGCCGACCTCATCCTGCGCAAGGGCGCCGACCACCTGATCGAGGAAGTGGCGCTCAGGAAGCTGTGACGGCCGGCTTCGTCACCCGTCGCAGCGTCAGATTGATCCGCCCGCCATTTTTCAGCAGCGCCGAGGTCGACGGGTAGATTCGATCGACGCCGTGGAAGCACAGGCGGCCCTCGCCGCCGAGCACCACGACGTCACCGCTTTGCAGCCTGAACGACTTCGTGGCGCCGTCACGCGTCGTCTGGCCGACCCGGAACAGGCAATCGTCGCCCAGTGAGACGGAGACCACCGGCGCCGAAAAATCGGCCTCGTCGCGGTCCTGGTGCAGGCCCATTTTTGCCTCCGGCGTGTAGAAATTGATCAGGCACGCTTCCGGCGGGTGCGGATAGCCCGAGACTTGCCGCCACAGATCGAGCAGCGCCTCCGGGATTGGCGGCCATGGTGAGCCGGTCACCGGGTGCGCCGGCTGGTAGCGGTAGCCCTGTTCCTTGTCGGTGACCCAGCCGAGCGGGCCGCAATTGGTCATGCGCACGCTCATCTCCTTGCCCGTGCGCGGCATGGCCGGTACGAACAGCGGCGCCTGCTGCACGATGCTTCTCACCTCCTCGACCAGCGCTTCCTGTACGGTGCGTGACAGGTAGGCCGGCATGTGGCGGACGCCTTTGGGCAGGACGAGCATCAGGTTGGTCGCTTGATCCGTTCATCAAAAGCCCAGCATGCCATCGCCAAATGAAAACGGCGACCCGGAAGTCGTTTTGTGCGCGCGATTGGTGTGGTGCTAATCGTTCTCCACCCGGCCGCGCAGTTTCTTGATCGTGCCGCGTCCGGCCTTGCTCTTCAGCCGCCGCTCCACAGCGCCTTTCGACGGCCGTGTCTTCTTGCGCGGCGGCGGCGGCGGTTCGGCGGCCTTGGCGACCAGTGCCGTAAGCCGTGCTCGAGCGTCCGCCCGGTTCTGTTCCTGGGTGCGGAAGCGGCCCGCTTCGATGACGATGACACCGTCCTTGGTGGCGCGCTGGCCGGCAAGCTTGATGGTGCGCTCGCGCACGCGCTCCGACAGACCCGTGGCGTTGGCCGCGTCGAAGCGCAACTGCACCGCCGTCGCCACCTTGTTGACGTTCTGGCCGCCGGGACCCGACGAGCGGATGAAGTCCTCGTGCAGGTCGCCCGGGTGGATCACCGCATCGCCTGATATGATGATGTTGTCGTCGCTCGCCATGCCGCAGTCATGGCGCGGCGGATCAAAAAAGAAAAGGCCCGATCGAAACCGGGCCCTTCAACGATAGGCCGAGCCCGATCGCGAGATTACTCCGCGGCTTCCTGCATGCGCGGGGCCGCACCCAGCACCACGGCGTCGACATGGCTTTCGAATTTCTCGAAGTTGACGGCGAACATGCCGACCAGCCTTGCCGCCTGCCGGTCATAGCCGGCCTTGTCGGCCCAAGTCGACCGTGGGTCGAGAATGGCGCTGTCGACACCTCGAACCGCCACTGGCACTTCGAAACCGAAATGAGGGTCGGTGCGGAACTCGGCCGTCTTCAGCGAGCCGTCGAGTGCGGCGGCAAGCAAGGCTCGCGTCGCCTTGATCGGCATGCGCTGGCCGGTGCCGTAGGCGCCGCCGGTCCAGCCGGTGTTGACCAGCCAGCAATCAGCGTCATGGCGGGCAATCAGTTCGCGCAGCAGATTGCCGTATTCCGATGGATGGCGCGGCATGAACGGGGCGCCGAAACAGGTCGAAAACGTCGCTTCGGGCTCGGTAACGCCCTTTTCGGTTCCGGCCACCTTGGCGGTGTAGCCGGACAGGAAATGATACATCGCCTGCGCCGGGGTCAGCCGCACGATCGGCGGCATCACGCCGAACGCATCGGCTGTCAGCATGATGATGTTCTTCGGATGATTGGCGCGCCCGGTCTTGCTGGCATTGGGGATGAAGTCCAGCGGGTAGGCGCAGCGTGTGTTCTCAGTCAGCCTTGCGTCGTTGAAATCCGGCACACCATCGACGTCGAGCACGACATTTTCCAGCACGGTGCCGAAGCGCTGCGTGGTGGCAAAGATTTCCGGCTCGGCTTCCGCTGACAGCTTGATCGTCTTGGCGTAGCAGCCGCCTTCGAAATTGAAGATTCCGTGCGGCCCCCAGCCATGCTCGTCATCGCCGATCAGCGTGCGCGAGGGATCGGCCGAGAGCGTTGTCTTGCCTGTGCCCGACAGGCCGAAGAAGATGGCGGCGTCGCCGGCCGCACCCTCATTGGCCGAGCAATGCATCGGCATCACGCTTTTCGCCGGCAACAGATAGTTGAGCATGGTGAACACCGACTTCTTCATTTCGCCGGCATAGGAGGTGCCGCCGATCAGCACGATCTTGCGCGAAAGGTCCACGGCGACCACCGTTTCGGTGCGGCTGCCGTGGCGGACGGGATCGGCGCGGAAGGACGGCAGATCGATGATCGTCATGTCAGGCACGAAATGCTCGAGTTCGGCGGCATCCGGGCGGATGAGCAGATTGCGGATGAACAGCGAGTGCCAGGCAAGTTCGGTGATCACCCTGGTGGGCAGTTTCAGTTTCTCATCGGCGCCGCCGATCAGATCCTGGACGTAAAGATCCTTGTCCGCGGCATGCGCCTGGAAATCGGCAAGCAGCGTGTCGAACTGGGCCGGCGACATCGCCTTGTTGTTGTCCCACCAGATATGCGGTTCGGTGGCGTCGTCGCGGACGACGAACTTGTCCTTGGGCGAGCGGCCGGTGTGCTGGCCGGTCTCGGCGACCAGCGCGCCATGGGCGGTCAGCCGGGCTTCACCGCACCGGATCGATTCCTCATAAAGGGCAGCCGCGCCGAAATTATAGCGCACCACGCCGGTGGTTTTCAGGCCGATATGATCGATCGCGCAGGCGGAATTGCGTTTGCCGACTTCCGACATGGGTTTCCCTTCTTGGATTTGCCGCATCTTTGCCGGTACGTTTCCGGCATGCCCGCACCACAGGCTGAGATGGTCAGAACCAGAAAAGTCAAATGATATCAAATCATTAATCGATTTAAATATTTTGAAAGTTGTTTAAATCGTTTATATGTGCAAAAAGTTTCGCGGTTGCCCAAAGGATTGGCGATGTTCGTTCGTCCAATCCATATCAAGGTAGGATTGTGGCCGCCGGCATGCCGCGCGTGACAGCGGACAAGGCCTATGCCACATTTTGTACCTAATTTGTCCTGCAAAAGCCCCTTCTCTACGAAAGAAGGGACAGCTCATGAGGGAGCCGCTTGAAATGGCAACAATCGCGCTTGTCGATGACGACCGCAACATTCTGACATCGGTGTCGATCGCCCTCGAATCCGAGGGGTATCGCGTCGAGACCTACACGGATGGTGCGTCAGCGCTGGAAGGACTGGCGGCACGCCCGCCGAATCTTGCCATCCTCGACATCAAGATGCCGCGCATGGACGGCATGGAACTGCTGCGCCGGATGCGCCAGAAGTCCGACCTTCCGGTGATCTTCCTGACCTCCAAGGATGACGAGATCGACGAATTGTTCGGCCTCAAGATGGGCGCCGACGACTTCATCCGCAAACCGTTCTCGCAGCGTCTGCTGGTCGAGCGGGTGCGCGCCGTGCTGCGCCGTGCCAGTGCCCGCGAGGCCGCTGCCAAGACTCCCAGCCAGCAGGCCCGCTCACTAGAGCGCGGCCAGCTTGTCATGGACCAGGAGCGCCACACCTGCACCTGGAAGGGCGAGCCGGTGACGCTCACCGTCACCGAGTTCCTGATCCTGCATTCGCTGGCACAACGTCCCGGTGTCGTAAAAAGCCGTGATGCGCTGATGGATTCGGCCTATGATGAACAGGTCTATGTCGACGACCGCACCATCGACAGCCACATCAAGCGGCTGCGCAAGAAGTTCAAGGCCGTCGACGACGACTTCGAGATGATCGAAACCCTTTACGGAGTCGGATACCGGTTCCGCGAGGCGTGAGTTGATGCATGTCGCCCAAAAGTGGTCCCGGTTTTGGGACAACGACTTGCATCAAAACAAGGTAGTGCATGTCGCCCAAAACAACGACATGCATCTAACCAAAGACTAGGCGGGAGCTGCTATTCGATGGCAGTCGAGGCACAGCGAACAAGACCGGCGGGCGCCTCGAGGCGGCCGCCGCGGATCATGCCGTCCTTCGTGTCGAAGATCACGGTGCCGATGCGCCGCTTCCTCGGCCATCATATCTTTTCCAGCCTGACGCGGCGTATCCTCTTCCTCAACCTTGCCGGCCTTGCCGTCCTGGTGACCGGCATCCTCTATCTCAACACCTTCCGCGACGGGCTGATCGACGCCCGCGTCGAAAGCCTGATGACCCAGGGCGAGATCATCGCCGGTGCGATCGCCGCCTCGGCGACGGTCGAGACGGATTCGATCAGCATCGACCCGGAAAAGCTGCTCGAGCTGCAGGCCGGCGAAAGCCTGGGACCAGGCTCCGACCAGCTCGACAATCTCGACTTCCCGATCAACCCGGAGCGCGTAGCGCCGGTGCTGAGAAGGCTGATATCGCCGACCCGCACGCGTGCTCGCATCTATGACCGCGACGCCAATCTGCTGCTCGATTCGCGCCATCTCTATTCGCGCGGCCAGATCCTGCGCTACGACCTGCCGCCGGTCGACGAGGAAGAGCCCGATCTGGTCGAGCGCATCCAGAAATTCGTCTTCGACTTCTTCCGCAACACCGAGCTGCCGGTCTATCACGAGCAGCCGGGCGGCAATGGCGCCGCTTTCCCGGAAGTGGTCAAGGCGCTCACCGGCAGCCCGTCGACCATCGTGCGCATCTCGGAACAGGGCGAGCAGATCGTTTCCGTGGCCGTGCCTATCCAGCGCTTCCGCGCCGTTCTCGGCGTGCTGATGCTGTCGACCGAAGGTGGCGACATCGACAAGATCGTCGCTGCCGAACGCAAGGCGATCCTGCGCGTCTTCGGCATCGCGGCGCTGGTCACCGCCATCCTGTCGATGCTGCTCGCCTCCACCATTGCCAATCCGCTGCGCCGGCTGTCGGCGGCGGCGGTGCGGGTGCGGCGCGGCGTTAAGAGCCGTGAGGAGATTCCCGACTTCTCCGATCGTCAGGACGAGATCGGCAATCTGTCGATCGCCATACGCGACATGACCAACGCGCTCTACGCCCGCATCGAGGCGATCGAAAGCTTTGCGGCCGACGTGTCGCACGAACTGAAGAACCCGCTGACGTCGCTGCGCAGCGCGGTGGAAACCCTGCCGCTGGCCAAGAACGACAATTCGCGCGGCCGGTTGATGGACATCATCCAGCACGATGTCAGGCGGCTGGACCGGCTCATCACCGATATTTCCGACGCTTCACGCCTGGACGCTGAACTGGCGCGCGAGGATGCCGGGACGGTCGATCTGAAGAAATTCATCACCGATCTGATCGCCGTTTCGCGTGAAGCCACGCGCAACAAGAAGGCGGTCGAAATCGAGTTCAAGGTCGCCAAACTGCCGCAGGGCGTCAAAGGCTATGTCGTCGTAGGCCATGATCTGCGCATCGGCCAGGTCATCACCAATTTGATCGAGAACGCCCGTTCCTTCGTACCCGAGGACCATGGCCACATCACCCTGTCGCTGGCACGCGCCGGCAAGTTCAATATCGTCACCGTCGACGACAATGGTCCCGGCATCCGCGCCGACAACATCGACCGCATCTTCGAACGCTTCTACACCGACCGTCCCGCCGGCGAGGCATTCGGCCAGAATTCGGGCCTTGGCCTGTCGATATCCAGGCAGATCGTCGAGGCCCATGGCGGCACGCTGACCGCCGAGAATATCCCCGGTACCAAGCCCGGCGAGATCAAGGGCGCGCGGTTTGTCGTGACCTTGCCGGCCGAAGCATGATCCCGCAAAGTGGGAACCGGTTTTCTCGGACGAACGGTTCCGTTCGTCCAGAGATCATGCTTCATCCAAAAACATGATCGGGCAAGATCGTGCATGATCCAGTTGCGCCGCCTGAAAACATTCACGGAACCGCGATCCTGATCGGCGAGCGCGGCGTCCTTATCACCGGGCCGTCCGGCGCCGGCAAGACGACGCTGGCGCTGACACTCCTGGACCATTGCCGCGCGCGCGGGCTGTTCTCACGGCTGATCGGTGACGACAGGTTGCTTGCCGCGGCCAGCGCCGGGCGACTGGTCTGTCGCGTGCCGGCGACCATCGCCGGTCTCGCCGAAGTGCCTGGGTTCATGCCGCGCCCGCTGCCGTTCGAGCCGGGCGGAGTGATCGACCTGCATGTGAGCCTGGTGCCAAAGGCAGAGATGGCCCGTTTCCAAGAGGAAATCAGCGCGCCGGTCGCAGGCTGCCCAGTGCCGCGTATCGACCTTGCCGAGCGTAACGCCGCCACGGCCTTGCCCGCCGTGATGGCGCGGCTGTCGATCGCGCCTTTTCTATGATCCGCCCCGGCTTTTGTGCTGCAATGCGTCAAAATGGCATGGGCCTGCGCAATTTTGGGCTTGTCAACGGGCCGCGCGTCGACAAGATAGCGCTCCCGCCGCCTGGAATGGCCGGCGAGCATAAAATGCGCCTGTGAAGCGGCGATGACGGGAGCCACCAAAGAATGATCGGACTCGTGCTTGTAACGCACGGTCAACTGGCCGCCGAGTTTCGACATGCCGTGGAACATGTCGTCGGGCCACAAGACAATTTCGAAACCGTGGCGATCGGCGCCGACGACGATATGGAGCAGCGTCGCCGCGACATCGTCGATGCGGTTGCCCGTGTCGATACCGGGACGGGCGTCATCGTGCTGACCGACATGTTCGGCGGCACGCCGTCCAATCTTGCCATTTCGGTGATGGAATCCGGCCGCACCGAAGTGATCGCCGGCATGAACCTGCCGATGCTGATCAAGCTCTCCTCGATCCGCAAGGGCGACAATATGGCCGCCGCCCTCGACGAGGCCCAGGCCGCGGGGCGCAAATACATCAACGTCGCCAGCCAGCTCTTGAGCAGCAAATGAACGCGCTGTCCCCCGAAAAAGATCATATCGCCAAAGATCCGATCACCAGGGACTTTCCCATCATCAACCAGCGCGGCCTGCACGCGCGCGCCTCGGCGAAATTCGTCCAGCTGGCCAGCGGCTTCGACGCCTCGGTGCATGTCGAGAAGGACGGCGTCAAGGTCGGCGGCACGTCGATCATGGGCCTGATGATGCTGGCGGCAAGCCCCGGCTACTCGATCCGCGTCACCGCCAGCGGCCCGGAGGCCCGGCAGGTCATCGACGCGCTGGAGCAGCTGGTGGCGTCCCGCTTCGGCGAGGAAAGCTGATCCGCTACACCGCCAATGGATGTCCAAGAGACATGCAGGGATAAAGATTTCTTTATATCCCATTGTCGTCTTCGCGCCGATCTGCTAGTCAGGCCGCCTATTCGCGCCCTTCGACGCGCCGACCGGCGCGGGCGCATCCGCAACCAATTCGCAGCACAACATCTGCATCGGAGCACTGCCATGACGGGTAGCAAGGACTATGTGGTCGCCGACATCTCGCTTGCCGGCTGGGGCCGCAAGGAACTCGAGATCGCCGAAACCGAAATGCCGGGCCTGATGGCCTGCCGTGAGGAATTCGGTTCCAAGAAGCCGCTCAAGGGCGCGCGCATCACCGGCTCGCTGCACATGACCATCCAGACAGCGGTGCTGATCGAGACGCTGAAGGCGCTCGGTGCCGATATCCGCTGGGCTTCCTGCAACATCTTCTCGACCCAGGACCATGCGGCCGCGGCCATCGCCGAAGCTGGCATCCCGGTGTTTGCCGTCAAGGGCGAGAGCCTCGAGCAGTACTGGGATTATACCGACCGGATTTTCCAGTGGGCCGACGGCGGCACCTCCAACATGATCCTCGATGATGGCGGCGACGCCACCATGTACATCTTGATCGGCGCCCGCGCCGAAGCCGGCGAGGACGTGCTGTCCAACCCGCAGAGCGAGGAAGAGGAATACTTCTACGCCCAGGTCAAGAAGCGCCTGAAGGCTTCGCCCGGCTTCTTCAGCAAGCAGAAGGCGGCGATCCGCGGCGTCACTGAAGAGACGACCACCGGCGTCAACCGGCTCTACCAGCTGCAGAAGAAGGGCCTGCTGCCCTTCCCCGCCATCAACGTCAACGACTCGGTCACCAAGTCGAAGTTCGACAACAAATATGGCTGCAAGGAATCGCTGGTCGACGGCATCCGCCGTGGCACCGACACGATGATGGCCGGCAAGGTCGCGGTCGTCTGCGGCTATGGCGACGTCGGCAAGGGCTCGTCGGCCTCGCTCAAGGGCGCCGGCGCCCGCGTCAAGGTCACCGAGGTCGATCCGATCTGCGCCCTGCAGGCGGCCATGGACGGTTTTGAAGTCGTCACGCTGGAAGATGCGGCGCCCACCGCCGACATCGTCATCACCACCACCGGCAACAAGGATGTCGTCACCCTCGACCATATGCGTTCGATGAAGGACATGGTCATCGTCGGCAACATCGGCCACTTCGACAACGAGATCCAGGTGGCGTCGCTGCGCAATTTGAAATGGACCAACGTCAAGCCGCAGGTCGACATGATCACCTTCCCGGACGGCAAGCGGATGATCCTCTTGTCGGAAGGCCGGCTGCTCAATCTCGGCAACGCCACCGGCCACCCGAGCTTCGTCATGTCGGCATCCTTCACCAACCAGGTGCTGGCCCAGATCGAGCTGTACACCAAGCCCGGTCAGTACGAGAATCAGGTCTATGTCCTGCCCAAGCATCTCGACGAAAAGGTCGCGCGCCTGCATCTCGACAAACTCGGCGCCCGCCTGACCGAACTGTCCGGTGAGCAGGCCGCCTATATCGGCGTCACGCCGCAGGGGCCATTCAAGCCGGAACACTACCGCTATTAACCAAAGCTAAAATTACTACCAGATATTGAGGCCGGGCGATTGACTTTTCGCCCGGCTTTATTTTTGCGCGCCATTAGCCTTCACGGCGATTCGGCGAGGGGTTATTGTCAGGTGATTCGCGACGCTTCCATCCCGAGAGGGGCTCGAGAGGTGCGCATCAGGGCGGTCTTGCATTCAGGCGGCGGAGAGGACCAAGACATGCCGGGGCAACACCCGCACAGAGCGGGACGGGCCGTTTCCGGCGGCCATGACGATTCGGGGATCACCGGCTCCGCCTTGCAAAGCGGAGGCCTGTCGTGGCGCGTCCGCGCGTCAATCTTCCTTGCCACCTCCGCGCTGGCCGGCCCCTTGGCCAGTGCTGCCGCGCATGCCGAAACCGCTGGTGCCGCTGTGGCCGGATTGTCGGTGAGCGCCGTCGATGTCATGCAGCTTGCCGTGTTTGTCGGCGTGACGGGTGCCGCACTTCTGTCGGCCATCGTCCTCATCCGCGAAAGAGCCCGCACCTCGTCCGAGAATGTCGAACTCAGGAGCCGCCTCGCCGACATCAACGCGGCGCTGCGCCGCTCGGAGGCGCTGCTCAATCTGCGCGACCAGCGCGTGGTCGTCTGGGCCGCGGAAAACAAGAAGCCCGAACTCATCGGCACGTTGCCCGTCGAAAGCGGCGCTCCGGAGGACCGGGCCGCTTTCCTCGCTTTCGGCCGCTGGCTGATGCCGCGTTCGGCGGCGGCGCTTGAACATGCTGTTGCGGGATTACGCGAAAAGGCCAGACCCTTCGACCTCGTCATCGAATCGCAGGCCGGCGCGCCGCTCGAAGTGCATGGCCGTAAGAGCGCGGCGCATGTGCTCGTGCGTTTCGTCTCGCTCTCGGAGACGCAGCGCAGCCAGGCCAGGCTGAAGATCGAGAACCAGCGGCTGGCCGCCGACCATGACACGATGATCGGCCTGCTCGACGCGCTGAACATGCCGGCATGGCTTCGCAGTGAGGATGGGCGGCTGAAGTGGGTCAACCGGGCCTATGCCGATGGGGTCGAAGCCGAAAATGCCGAAGCCGCGGTTCGGGAGGCAAAAGAGTTCCTCGGCGGCCAGGCACGCGATGCGATTGCCGCCCAGCACAAGACGCATCCGGTCTTCGAACAGTCGCTTTCCACCGTGATCGAAGGTGATCGCCGTGTGTTTGCGGTCACCGATTTCGCCGGCAGCCACGGCTCGGCCGGCCTTGCTTGCGACACCAGCGCCATCGAGGCGGTTCGCGGCGAATACGAACGGACCGTCAGGAGCCACGCCGACACGCTCGACCAGCTCAACACGGCGGTAGCCATTTTCGACACCGACGAGAAGCTGCGGTTCTTCAACCAGGCCTTCCAGAAACTATGGGGTCTCGACGCAGGCTTCCTGCACAGCGCTCCCGACAACGCCTTGCTGCTCGACCGGTTGCGCAGCGAGGGCAAGATCGCCGAGCAACCTGAATGGCGCCGCTGGAAGGAAGGCCTGCTCGGCGCCTATCGCGCCGTCGAATCGCAGGAACATTGGTGGCATCTGCCGGACGGCAAGACCATCCGCGTCGTCGCCAACCCGCAGCCCAAGGGCGGCGTGACCTGGGTGTTCGAGAACCTGACCGAGAAGATGGACCTCGAGAGCCGTTACCATACCGCGGTGCGGGTCCAGGGCGAGACGCTCGACAATCTTGCCGAAGGCGTGGCGGTGTTCGGTTCCGATGGCAAGCTCCGGCTGTCGAACCCGGCTTTTGCCAAACTCTGGGGGTTGAGCGCCGAAGCCGCCAAACCCAATGTCCACGTTTCCACGATCCGCGACCTTTGCGACCGGCAGGCGGCGGACAGCCCTTGGCCAGGCTTCGTTGCCGCCATCACCGGCTTCGACGACGAGCGCCGCGATCGCCACGGCCAGACCGAGCTCAACAACGGCAATGTGCTGAGCTACGCCATCATCCCATTGCCCAACGGGCAAGTGATGATGACCTTCGTGGACGTCACCGACAGCGTCAACGTCGAACGGGCGCTGAAGGACAAGAACGAGGCGCTGCAAAAATCCGATCAGCTCAAGAACGAATTCGTCCAGCACGTCTCCTACGAATTGCGCTCGCCGCTGACCAACATCATCGGCTTCACCGAATTGCTGTCGCTGCCGGCGACCGGTCCGCTGACGCAGAAGCAGCGTGAATATGTCGAGCATGTCAGCTCGTCCTCCTCGGTCCTGCTCACCATAGTCAACGACATCCTCGACCTGGCGACGGTGGACGCCGGCATCATGCAGCTCGACATTTCCGAGGTGCAGGTCGATCGCACCATCGCGGCCGCGGCCGAACTGGTGGCCGACCGGCTGGAAGAGCATTCGATCAGGCTCGAGGTCGACGCCACCGCTGCACCGAAGACGTTCCACGGCGATGAGATCCGCGTTCGCCAGATCCTCTACAACCTGCTCAGCAACGCCGCCAATTACGCGCCGGAAGCCAGCACCATCCGGCTCACCTGCCGCCATCTGGCGGACGGGGTGGAATTCTCGGTTCATGACGACGGCCCCGGCATGCCTCCGGACCTGCTCGATTCGGTGTTCCGTCGTTTCGAGCCGCGCGCCAATGGCGGCCGCCGGCGCGGCGCCGGTCTCGGCCTGTCGATCGTCAAGAGCTTTGTCGAGCTGCATGGCGGCAGCGTTCGCATCGAAACCGGCAAGGACAAGGGCACGACCGTCATCTGCACCTTTCCCGACATGCCGGGCATCCGCGTCGCGGCCGAGTAGCGCGCTCGATGACGGGATTGGTGCTGGAGCGTTCACTCGCCGACGAGACACAGACAGCACGGCTGGGCGAGGATCTGGCGCTGTCGCTGCGCCCGGGTGATGTGCTGGCCCTCAAGGGCGATCTCGGCGCCGGCAAGTCGACGCTGGCACGGGCCTTGATCAGGGCGTTGGCCGATGATGCCGGCCTCGACGTTCCGAGCCCGACCTTCACGCTGGTGCAGAGCTACGACACGCGCATTCCGGTCCATCATTTCGATCTCTACCGCTTGTCCTCGGCGGCCGAGATCGATGAGCTTGGTTTCGACGAAGCACTGACGCAAGGCGCTGCTTTGGTCGAATGGCCGGAACGGGCGGAGGCCTATCTGCCGAAAGCCACGGTCCTGATCGAACTCGTCCAGCATGGCGCCGGCCGGTTGGCACGATTGTCGGGGCAGGGCGCTGCCTTCGATCGGGCGGCACGATCGCTGGCCATGCGCGACTTTCTCGAAAATGCAGGCTGGGGGGAAGCGCAGCGCCGCCATTTCATCGGCGATGCTTCGGCCCGCTCCTATGAGATCGTTTCGCTACCGGACCGAAAGCCGCAAGTGTTGATGAACTCACCACGGCTGGTGCTCGGCCCGCCGGTTCGCGATGGCAAGCCCTATGCCGAGATCGCGCACACCGCCCAGTCGGTCTCCGCCTTCGTCGCCATCGACCGCGTCTTGAAAACCGGCGGCGTCAGCGTTCCGGAAATCCATGCCGAGGACCAGGAGCAGGGGTTCCTGCTGCTCGAACATCTCGGTTCGGAAGGGTTCCTCGGCAGCAATGGCCAGCCTCTGGCCGAGCGCTACGTGGCGGCGGCCGAACTGCTGGCCATGATGCACGGCAGGATTTGGCCGCAGCGCCTGGAAACAGGGTCGGGCGGCTTCCACGACGTGCCGCGTTTCGACCGTGACGCCATGATGATCGAAGCCGACCTGCTGGTCGACTGGTACGTGCCGGCGATATCGGGCAGCCTGGCAAGCGACAGCTTGCGCGCCGGTTACCGCAGGGAATGGAACGCGCTTCTCGACCGGCTGCAAGGCCGCGAAGTCACGCTGATGCTGCGTGATTTCCATTCGCCCAACATCATCTGGCGCGGCGATCGCGCCGGCCATGATCGGCTGGGCATCGTCGATTTCCAGGATGCTCTGATCGGCCCGTCCGCCTATGACGTCGCCTCGCTCGCCATGGACGCTCGCGTGACCATGTCGCCCGAGATCGAGAAACAGACACTTGATGCCTATGTCGCCGCGCGCCACGCAGCCGGTGCTTTCGACGAAGCAACCTTCCTGGAATCCTACGCAATCATGGCGGCGCAGCGGAATTCCAAGATCCTCGGCATCTTCGTCCGCCTCGAAAAGCGCGACGGCAAGCCCTATTATCTGAAACACCTGCCGCGCATTCGCGACTATCTGCGCCGGGCCTTGTCTCATCCGGCGCTGGCAAGCCTGCGGGATTTCTACGATGCCAACGGTTTGCTGGAGGAGCGAACGCTGTGACAGCAAGACCGGACACCGCCATCGTACTTGCCGCCGGGCTGGGCAAACGCATGCGGCCGATCACCGACACCATTCCCAAGCCGCTGGTCAGGATCGCCGGCAAGACGTTGCTGGACTGGAGCCTGGACAGCCTGGCCGCCGCCGGTATCACCAAGGCAGTCGTCAACGTCCATTACTTTCCCGAACAGATCGTCGCCCATGTCGCCGCGCGCCGCGCGCCACGGATCGTCATTTCCGATGAGAGCAAACAACTGCTCGATTCCGCCGGGGGTATTGTCAAGGCATTGCCGGAACTGGGCGAGCAGCCCTTCTATATCCTCAACGCCGATACATTCTGGATCGACGACGGTCCCCTCAATCTCGGCCGCCTCGCCCTTGCATGGGACGCGGCGAAAATGGATATTCTGCTGATGCTGGCGGATCTCCATCAGGCGACCGGACACTGCGGCAGCACCGATTTCCTGGTGGCGCCGGACGGAGGCTTGCGGCGCTCAAAGGGGGATCCAGCGGGCCTGATCTATGCCGGGGCGGCGATCGTCCATCCGCGCCTGTTCAAGGGCGCACCGGCCGGGCCGCACTCGCTCAATGCCTATTTCGATTCGGCCATCGCCGCAGGGCGCCTGTTCGGCATGCCGATGCATGGCCATTGGATCACCGTCGGTACGCCCGACGCCATTGCGCTCGCGGAAGCGGCGGTTGCCGGCGCACTGACCGAGTCGCAATGAGCGGCTCAAGCCGCGTTTTCTCAATTCCGCCCGGAGCGCCGTTTCTGCCGACGCTTGCCGAGGCGCTGCTTGCCGGCCGTCTCGTTCCGGGGTTTCGCTTTGACGGCGATCCGCTCGCTTTGGCCGATGTCACCATCTATGTGCAGACGCGCCGCGCCGCGCGTGCCTTGCGGGGTGTCTTCGTCGACAGCCTGGCGGCGCGCGGCGGCGGCGGTTCGGCGATCCTGCCGGTCATCCGGCCACTTGGCGAGTTCGATGAGGATGAGGCGGCATTCGAGACCGAGGCATCGGCGGCCATCGATCTCGCACCACCGATCGCAGCAACCGAACGCCTGTTGCTGCTGACGCCGCTGGTGCGCGCCTGGAAACGCCGGCTGCCGGCGCATGTCGCTGCCCTTTTTGCCGAGGAGATTGTTATCCCGGCCTCCACCGCCGATGCGATCTGGCTGGCGCGCGATCTCGCCCGGCTGATGGACGAGATCGAGACGGAAGGCACGGACTGGGCCAAGCTCACCGATCTGGTGACCGGCAACCTTGCCGGATGGTGGCAGGTGACGCTCGAATTCCTCGGCATCGTCACCGACGCCTGGCCGAAATTCCTTGAAGAGAGCGACCGCTCCAATCCGGCCGCGCATCGCAGCGCGCTGATCCGCGCCGAGGCGACGCGCCTGCAGCGCAATCCGCCTGCTGGGCCGGTCATCGCCGCGGGTTCCACCGGCTCGATCCCCGCCACGGCAGAACTGCTTGCCGCGATCGCCCGCTTGCCCGGCGGAGCCATCGTGCTGCCCGGTCTCGACCGGACGCTGGACGAAGCGTCGTTCCAGGCAATCGCCGCGCCCGGGGCACGTCCGGCCGTGCTCGGCCACCCGCAATATGGCCTCGCCAGGTTGATCGCCAAGATCGGCGTGCTGCGTGACGATGTCGAGGAGATCGGCGTGGGCGAATCGCAACTTGCGCTTCGCGCCGCCCTTGTCGGCGAAGCATTGCGGCCGGCCGAGACCACCGAACTCTGGGCCGAGACACGCGCCGGTTTCTCGGCATCCGACATTGCCGGCGCCTTCGCCGAAGTGACCTTGCTCGAAGCTGCCAGCGAACGCGATGAAGCCGTCGCCATCGCCGTTGCACTCAAGCGCGCGGTCGAACAGCCCGGCCAAAGGGCGGCTCTCGTCACCGGCGACCGCGCCCTGGCGCGTCGCGTCTCGATCGAGCTCCAGCGCTTCGGCGTCGTTGCCGACGATTCCGGCGGCACGCCGCTCGCCAACACCCCGGCGGCCAGCCTGCTCAGGCTGGCGCTTGAGGCGTTGTTCCGGCCAGGCGATCCGGTCGGCCTGCTGTCGCTGCTCAAACATCCGCTGCTTGGCCTCGGCCTCGAACGGGCTGATGTGCGCCACGCGGCGGAACTTGTCGAACTGGTGGCGCTGCGCGGTGGCACAGGCCGCCCCGACATCGTTTCGCTGCCGGAACTGTTCGAGGCCCGCCTCACCGGCCTCGGCAGCGGCGGCCGGCCGCCCTTCTGGTTCTCCCGGTTGACGGTGCGTGCCATCGAAGGCGCGCGGGATTTTCTTGGACGCCTCACACAAGCTCTGGCGCCGCTCGCGGCTTTCCGTGACCAAGGGGACGCCGACCTTGCCGCGCTGGTCAGGGCCAGCGTCGTCGCCCTCGAAAATCTCGGCCGCACCGCCGATGGCGGCCTTGGCGAGCTCTATGCCGGTGACGCCGGTGAGAAGCTTGCCGAACTGCTGCGCGGGCTGGTCGCGGCTTCGGCGTCCTTGTCGTTCGCGGGCAACGAGTGGCCCGACGTGATGGCGGCGCTGATTGCGGCCGAAACGGTCAAGCCGGCGCAAGGCACTGACAGGAACATCGCCATCTGGGGCGCGCTGGAAGCGCGGCTGCAGACTGTCGATACGCTGGTCATCGGCGGGCTCAACGAGGGCATATGGCCACGCAAGCCGGAGAGCGACCGCTTCATGTCGCGGCTGATGAAGACCGGCATCGACCTCGAACCGCCGGAGCGGCGTATCGGCCTTGCCGCGCATGATTTCCAGATGGCGATGGGTGCCAGGAAGGTGGTGCTGGCCCGCTCGGCACGCGCCGGCGACGCCCCCGCCGTGCCGTCGCGCTGGCTGCAACGCCTGCTCACCTTCATCGGCAACGACCAGGCAGCGCAACTCCGTCGCCGTGGCGACGAACTGCTCGCCTGGGCGCGCGCGCTCGATACCGGTCCAAGGCAGGATTTTGCACCCCGGCCGCAGCCGAAACCGCCTTTGTCAGTGCGCCCAGGGCATTTCTCGGTCACCGAGATCGAGACGCTGCGCCGGGATCCCTACGCCGTCTATGCAAGACGGATCCTTGGCCTGATGCCGCTCGATCCGGTCATTCGCGATCCCGGTGCGGCCGAGCGCGGCACGCTGTTTCACGCCATCCTGCACCTCTTCTCGGCGCGCGTCGCCGATCCGCGCGCACCCGATGCGCTCGCCGGCCTCATCGCCGCCGGCCGCGCCTGTTTTGCCGAAGCCGCACTCCCGGCCGATGTCGAGGCGGTGTGGTGGCCGCGTTTCGAAAAGCTCGCCGCAAACATCATCGAGTGGGAGCGCACACGCGCCGACGCGGTGATCCGGCGGCATGCCGAGGAGCGCGCCGGCAAGACCGTCGTCGGTCAGTCCGGCGTGACGCTATCCGGCTACGCCGATCGCGTCGATCTTCTGGCCGGCGGCATGGCCGACATACTGGACTACAAGACGGGCTCCTCGCCGTCCAAGGCGCAGGCGCACACGCTGCTGGCGCCGCAACTGGCGCTGGAGGGCGCGCTGCTCAGGCGCGGCGCTTTCAAGGATTTGGGCGCGCGCGAGCCCTCGCAACTGGCTTTCGTGCGCTTGAAGCCGAATGGCGAGGTGTTCGAGGAATCGATCCTCGAACACAACCGCCAGCCGCGAACCGCCACCGATCTCGCCGAAGAGGCCTGGGCGCGGCTGGAAAAGCTGCTCATCCACTATGCCGACCCGGCGACCGGCTATCTGTCGCGCGCGCTGCCGTTTCGCGAAGGCGAGACCGATGGCGACTACGACCATCTTGCCCGCGTGCTCGAATGGTCGGCAGGCGGCGATGCCGGTGACGAGGGAGGGGAGGCATGAAGAAAGCCTATCCGATCCCCAGCGACACCGCGACCAGCCAGACCCGCGCCGCCGATCCAGGCAATTCCGCCTGGGTGTCGGCGAACGCCGGCTCCGGCAAGACCCATGTGCTCGCCCAGCGCGTCATCCGGCTGCTGCTGCGCGGTACTGACCCGTCGAAAATCCTGTGCCTGACCTACACGCGCGCCGCCGCCGCCAACATGTCGAACCGGGTGTTCTCGACACTGTCGGAATGGACCACCCTCGGTGACGCGGACCTGGCGGCAAAGGTCGAGGCGCTGGAAGGCCGCCGGCCGGATCTCGAGACCATGCGCCGGGCGCGGCGCCTGTTCGCCGAGGCGCTGGAAACGCCCGGTGGGCTGAAGATCCAGACCATCCATGCCTTCTGCGAATCGGTGCTGCACCAGTTCCCGCTGGAGGCCAACATCCCTGCCCACTTCGAGATGCTCGATGGCCAGATGGAGGCGTCGCTGTTTGCCGCCGCGCGCCGCGACATGATCTCCGGCACTGCCGCCGGCGAGGCGGATTTGGCCGAAGCCTTTGCCACCATTCTCGATCGTGGCGGCGAAGCGGGGCTCGACGCCTTGCTGGGCGAGATCGTGCGCAAGCGCGACGGCTTGCGCAATTTCATCGACGCGGTTGGACGCGACGGCACGCGCTTCCAGGCGCTGTTCGATGAGTTCGATTTTCGCCCCGGCCAGACCGCCGAAGGCATAGCGGCTTCGGTGTGGCCTTTGCCGGGCTTCCTGCCCGACTATTTTGCCGGCTTTGCCCATGCCGCTGAAGCCGCCGACGCCAGATCGGTGCTGAACAACATCCTGCCCTATGCGCGCCAGGCTTTCGCCGAGGGCGATCCCATTCGCCGCCTGCAACTGCTGGCGAGAGCCTTCCTCAAGACCGATGGCGATGCCTACGATCCGGCAAAGGCCTTCAAGAAGGCTCTGGTCGATCGGCTGCCGGATCTGGCGGAGCGTTATCTCTCGGCGACCAAAGCCATCATCGAAACAGTCGACCGGCTGGCTTTGTTCCGGATGCTGGAAGGCACAAGCGCCGCGCTGACCATCGCTGACTGGCTGATCGCCCGTTATGAAGTGCTGAAGCGCAGCCGTGGATTTCTCGACTTCAACGACCTGATCACCCGCACGGTCAACCTTCTGGCACGGCCCGATGCCGGCCCCTGGGTACAATACAAGCTCGACCAGGGCATCGACCATATCCTGCTCGACGAGGCGCAGGACACCAGCCCGGATCAATGGGAAGTGGTGAAGCACCTGGCGGAAGAATTCTTTGCCGGCTTCGGCGCGCGCGATAGGGTCCATCGCACGGTCTTTGCCGTCGGCGACGAGAAGCAGTCGATCTATTCGTTCCAGGGTGCCGCCCCGGACTCCTTCGCCGACAGCCGGCTGTTGTTCGCGGGACGAGTGCGTGACGCCGAGGCGTCCTTCGCCGACCTCAAGCTGACCTGGTCGTTCCGCTCGACCGACGACGTTCTTACCGCCGTCGACCGCGTCTTCGCCGACGCAAGCGTGCGGCGCGGTATCAGCCATGATCCCGATCCGCTACGCCACCAGGCGATCCGCACCGATGCGCCGGGCTATGTCGAAGTGTGGCCGTCGGTCGGCGCCGACGTCGTCGACGAGCCCGACGACTGGACGCAAGCCATCGATCACGCGCATGCACCGGCGGTACGCGTTGCCGAGAACGTCGCCGCCACCATTGCCGGCTGGATCGGCGCTGGCGAGATCATCGAAGGCCGCGGCAAGCGACTGCGGCCAGGCGACGTGCTGGTGCTGGTGCGCAAGCGCGATCGCTTCGTCCATGCGCTGACCCGGGCGCTCAAACGCCGCGACATTCCGATCGCCGGCGCCGACCGGTTGAGCCTGCCCGGACACATCGCGGTCAAGGACCTGATCGCGCTCGGTCATCTCCTCATCCAGCCGCAGGACGACCTGTCGCTCGCCGCCGTGCTGCGCAGCCCGATCTTCGATCTGCCTGAAGAGACGCTTTTCACGCTCGCCGCGGAGCGGCCGTCGGGCCTGTCGCTGATCGCGTCGCTGCGACAGCACGCCAGCGAAAGCCAGAGACTTGCGAAGATCGTCGCCCAAGTCGACATCTGGACGAACGAGGCCGCCTTCAAACCGGTGTTCGAATTCTATGCCGCCCTGCTTGCGCGCGATGGCGTGCGCCGGAAGATGATCGCGCGGCTTGGCCCTGAGGCCGGCGACATTCTCGACGAGTTCCTGAGTTTCTGCCTCGCCGAGGAGCGAACCGGCCTGCCGGGACTAGAAGCCTTCCTGTCGACGCTGGAAAATGCCGGTCCCGAGATCAAGCGCGAGATGGACCAGACCCGCGACGAGGTCCGGGTCATGACCGTGCATGCCGCCAAGGGCCTGGAAGCGCCGGTCGTGTTCCTGGTCGATGGTGGTTCCGCCCCGTTCAGCGACCAGCATCTGCCGCGCCTGATGTCCTTCGATGGCTCGGGCGCAAACTGGGAAGGCAAGGGTTATCTCTGGCGCTCGGCCAGCGACGTCGCCAACGGCTTTTCCAAGGCAGCGGCAGCGCGGGCACGAGAACTTGCCGACGACGAATACCGCCGGTTGCTTTATGTCGGCATGACCCGTGCCGAGGACCGGCTGATCGTCTGCGGCTATCATGGCAAGCGGGCCCCGAACGCCGGCACCTGGCACTCGATCGTCAGCCGCGCGCTGATCGGCGCTCCCGAGAGCGAGCAGCATCCGCATCCCACCGGCGGCGAGCCGGTGCATCGTTTCCATGTGACTAAGCTGCCGCCCGTCGCGCCAAGCTCCGCTGAGCAGGTACGGCAGGCCGATGCTTTCGGACCATTGCCGGCGACCCTGTTCCGGCCTCTGCCGCCTTTCGAGGATTTACCGCGCCCGCTGTCGCCATCCGGCGCCTCGACGCTCATCGACGAGGGCAAGGAAGCCCTGGTCGACAAGGCGTCGCCGGTGCTCGACGCCGATGCCGAGCCGGGCTTTGCGGTGCTGCGTGGGCTTGCCCTTCACAAACTGCTGCAGATGTTGCCCGGCATTGCCGAGCCCGAACGCCAGGCGGCGGCGGAACGCTATCTCGCACGGACGGGTGCGGACTGGCCTCCATTAGAGCGTGAAAAGACCTTGGCGTCGGTCACATCAATCCTTGCGGCCCCCGGCTTCGGCCAGCTGTTTGCGCCATCGTCGCGTGCCGAGGTGGCGATCATGGGCAGCCTGGAGGTAAAGGGCAAAAAGCGCTCGATTTCCGGCAAGATCGACCGGTTGGCCGTGACATCGAATGCGGTGTCGATCGTCGACTACAAGACCAACCGGCCGGCGCCAGCCACTTTGGCCGAGGTGCCGCCGGCCTACCTGCTCCAGCTCGCGCTCTATCGCGCCTTGCTGCAACCGCTCTATCCCGGCCGCACGGTCAAGGCGGCCTTGCTGTTCATCGAGGCGCCGCGGCTGATCGAACTGCCGGCCAGCGCCATGGATGACGCCCTTGCTCGACTCACGGGAGCGTGACACAACACCTGCTTGAAGAAGGGCGCGATCACCACCACATTTGGTGGGACAAAAACTTTCGAAAGGATTTTTCCATATGGCAACCGTCAAGGTCGACAAGAGTAACTTCCAGACCGATGTGCTTGACGCCAGCGTACCGGTCGTCGTCGATTTCTGGGCGGAATGGTGCGGTCCCTGCAAGATGATCGCGCCGGCGCTCGAAGACATCGCCACCGAACTTGGCGCCAAGGTCAAGATCGCCAAGCTCAACATTGACGAGAATCCAGAGCTTGCCGCCCAGTTCGGCGTGCGCTCGATCCCGACGCTGATGATCTTCAAGGGCGGCGAAATGGCCGACATGAAGGTCGGTGCGGCGCCCAAGACCGCGCTGTCGCACTGGATCAACGGCAACCTCGCCTGATCCATCTGAAATCCATGACCATCAGGCCCGGCCTCGTGCCGGGCTTTTTGTTGCGCCCACCTCCAGCGCCGCGCGTCCTTGGGTCATGCGCTGGGTCGCTCTGGCCCTGACGTCCGGCCGCTCCATGTCTTCTGTTGGCAGCAGAAGCAGGGAGAAACGACATGACCGGATCCGCCAAGGCCACCGTCTTCATCGACAATGAGCGCGTCATCGTTACCGAGTACCGCTTCGCGCCGGGCGAGAACACCGGCTGGCACCGACATGGCCACGACTATGTCGTCGTGCCGCTGATGGACGGCAAGGTGAAGCTGTTGACCAAGGACGGCGAATCCTTTGCCGAGATGAAGAAGGGTGCGCCCTATTTCCGCAAGGAGGGCGTCGAGCATGACGTCATCAACGCCAATGAAGGCGAATATGCTTTCATCGAGATCGAATTGAAGTAAGCCGTCAGGCGCGATTACCAGTCGACAATGCGATCGCCTCCGGCGAATTGCGCACTTTCTTCGGTATATTCGAACAGCTCGATCTTCACGTCGTTGGGGTCGCGAACCCAGGCCTGCCAGGTGTCGTCGCAGGCCAGTTTCTTTGACGTGATGTCTATCCCCTTCGACCTGATATGGGCGATCGCCGCATCAATATTTTCCACCTCGAGACAGAAATGATTGATCTGGTTCAGGTCGCTGTAGTGAGCTCCGTCCTTCTGGAACACCTCGATATGGCTGCGACCGCCGCAATTGAGGTAGAATCCGAAAATCCTGCCATCGCGCAGGAAATTGAATTGCGTGTCCATGCCGAGGACGTCGCGATAGAAGCTTCGCGTCGCCTCCAGGTCATGCGCGAAGATGCAGGCGTGAGCGAGCTGCTTGACCTTGATCATGACGGGTTCCTCGCAGAAAATCCGACCTCAGGTCGGCGGCGTGCCGTTCTCGGCCAGCACCGCGCCGGCCAGGTACAATGACCCGCCGATCAGGATGCGCGGCGCTGGGCCGTCCCAGGTGTCGCGCAGCAGCATCAGCGCATTGGCAACGGAACTCACCGGCTCGGCCGTCAGCCCCGCTTCCGTCGCCCGGACCGCCAGTTCGTCGTTCGGCACGCCGGCGTCGCTCAGGCTCACCGGCACCGTGTAGACATGCCGGGCGAGGCCCTTGAAGGCACGGAAATAGCCGCTCTGGTCCTTGGTATTGATCATGCCCGAGATGAGGAAGAGCGGACGCGGGTTCTTTTCTTCCTGCTCGGCCAGCGCCTCGGCGACGACCACGCCGGCGCCCGGATTGTGGCCGCCGTCGAGCCAGATGTCGGCGCCCTTCGGCGCCAGGTCGGCCAGCCGGCCCTGCGCCAGTTTCTGCATGCGGCCGGGCCAGGTAACATTGATCATCGCCTTCTCGGCGGCGCGATGGCTGATCTCGAAACCGGCCGCCTTGACCGCGGCGATCGCCGCCGCTGCATTGGCGAACTGGTGGCGTCCGGGCAGCCTGGGCGGCGGCAGGTCCATCAAGCCGTCCTCGTCCTGATAGACCATGCGGCCGTTTTCCTCGAAGGCAAGGAAATCCTGGCCGTAGACGAAGGTCGGGCATTCGAGCCGCTCGGCGGTTTCGATCAGCACCTGCAGCGCCGTCTCGCTTTCCTGTGCGCCGATGACCACCGGGCAGCCACGCTTGATGATGCCGGCCTTTTCCGCCGCGATCAGTTCGACACGGTCGCCAAGATAGGCCTCGTGGTCGAGCGACACCGGCATGATCACCGACACGGCCGGCTCCTTGACGACGTTGGTCGCGTCGAAGCGGCCGCCGAGCCCGACCTCGATGATCGCGGCATCGGCCTGATGTTCGGAAAACAGGAGGAAGGTGACGGCGGTGAGGATCTCGAAGACGGTGATCGTCTCGCCTTCATTGGCCCTGGCGACACGGGCGATGGCATCGGCGAAAACCCTGTCCTCGACCAGCCTGCCGCCGCCATCGGCGGCCAACCGGTAGCGCTCGTGCCAGTTGACCAGATGCGGCGAGGTGTGGACATGGACCCGGTAGTCCGCCGCCTCGAGCAGGGCGCGTGAAAAGGCAGCGCACGAACCCTTGCCATTGGTGCCGGCGATGTGGATGACCGGCGGCATCCGGTCCTGCGGATTATCAAGCCGCTCCAGGAGCCGCGAAATGCGGTCGAGCGAAAGGTCGAAGCCTTTCGGGTGAAGCGCCATCAGGGCTTCGATTTCGCGGTCGGCGGCAAGCGTTGTCATGGCGCAATCCTGGCCCATGACCCCGAAAACCAGAATCGGTTTCGCAAAGGGCCATGGCAATTCAAAAAAGCTACAGCGCGCCAGGGACATGGCGCAATCGCTGTCCGCGGCGCTTCTTGTCGCGTCAAGCCTGCGGACGTGCCTCGGCCGGAATTGTTGCCGGCGGCAGGATTTCCGGCTCGAGCGGCTTTTGCTCTTCCGGCAGCTTGAGCAGCATCTTGAGCAGCCGCGCAATGGTTTCGCGCAACTCCAGCCGCGACACCACCATGTCGACCATGCCGTGCTCCATCAGATATTCGGAGCGCTGGAAGCCGTCGGGCAGTTTTTCCCGGATGGTCTGTTCGATGACGCGCGGGCCCGCAAAGCCGATCAGCGCGCCGGGCTCGGCGATGTGCACGTCGCCCAGCATGGCGTAGGAGGCGGTGACGCCGCCGGTGGTCGGGTTGGTGAGCACGACGATGTAGGGAAGGCCGGCTTCCTTCAGCCTGTCGACGCCGACCGTTGTCCTCGGCAGCTGCATGAGGGACAAAATACCTTCCTGCATGCGGGCGCCGCCGGAGGCGGCAAACAGGATCAGCGGCCGCTTGCGCTGCAGGGCGACTTCGAAACCATGCACGATGGCGTCACCGGCGGCCATGCCGAGTGAGCCGCCCATGAAGGCGAAATCTTGCACCGTGACCACAACCGGCAGGCCCTCGACGGTTCCAAGCGCATTGATGATCGCGTCTTCCAGGCCGGTCTTGGCCTTGGCGTCCTTCAACCGGTCGATATAGCGCTTCTCGTCGCGGAATTTCAGCGGATCCTGCATCACCTTGGGGTTGTCCAGGGTCTCGTATTTGCCGTCATCGAAGAAGAATCTCAGCCGTTCCTTGGCCGAGATCTTCATGTGATGGCCGGACGACGGAATGACGAACTGGTTGGACTCCAGATCCTTGTGGAACACCATCTCGCCGGTCTCCGGATCCTTGATCCAAAGATTCTCGGGCATGTCGGTGCGCCGGCCGAGCATCGAATTGATCTTCGGGCGAACGTAATTGGTGATCCAGTTCATCGCTTCGGCTCCTGTCCTGACGAAGAGTTAGTGCATGTCGCCCAAAAGTGGAAACCGGTTTTGGGATAACGACATGCGCAAAAGCTGACGTAGGAGAACTATTCGGCGGCAGCAAGGCGGGCCGAGCGCACACCTTGCGCAAGGCCGCTGACCAGTGTGGCGACGGCTTCGGCCGGGTCGGCGGTCTTCTCACCCTTCGGCCCAAGCACATTGGCCACCGCATTGACGATCGCGGTGCCGACGACGACGCCATCGGCATTGGCGCCGATCACGCGCGCCTGCTCGGCGGTCTTGACGCCGAAGCCGACGCAGACCGGCAGGTCGGTGTGGCCCTTGATGCGCTTGACCGCCGCCGCCACCTTGCCGGTGTCGGCCAGCGCCGAGCCGGTGATGCCGGTCATCGACACGTAGTAGACGAAGCCGGACGTGTTCTGCAGCACCTTGGGCAGGCGCTTGTCGTCGGTGGTCGGTGTCGCCAGCCGGATGAAGTTGATGCCGGCTTTCAGCGCCGGAATGCACAGCTCCTCGTCCATCTCCGGCGGCAGGTCGACGACGATCAGCCCGTCGATGCCGCTGGCGATAGCGTCCTTGAGGAAGCGGTCGACGCCATAGATGTAGATCGGATTGTAGTAGCCCATCAGCACGATCGGCGTCTCATCGTCGCCGGTGCGGAACTCCGACGCCATCTTCAGCGTCTTGACCAGCGTCTGGCCGCCTTTCAGCGCCCTGAGGCCCGCTGCCTGGATCGCCGGGCCGTCGGCCATCGGATCGGAGAACGGCATGCCGAGCTCGATGATGTCGGAGCCCGCGCCGGGCAGCGCCTTCATGATCGACAAAGAGGTGTCGTAGTCAGGGTCGCCGCCCATGAAATAGGTGACGAGCGCCGGGCGGCCCTCGGTCTTCAGCTTCGCCATGCGGCGGTCGATGCGGGTGGCCATGATCAGATCTCCATGCCCAGCATGCTGGCCACCGTGTGCACGTCCTTGTCGCCACGGCCGGACAGGTTGACGATGACGATCTGGTCCTTGTCCATGGCAGGCACGATCTTCACCGCATGCGCGATGGCATGCGCCGATTCCAGCGCAGGGATGATGCCTTCGACGCGCGTCGTCAGCTTGAAGGCCTCCAGCGCCTCGTCGTCGAGGATCGGCACATACTCGACGCGGCCTGAATCACGCAGCCAGGAATGTTCCGGCCCGACGCCGGGATAGTCGAGGCCGGCCGAGATCGAATGCCCGTCCATGATCTGGCCGTCGGCATTCTGCAGGAGATAGGTGCGGTTGCCGTGCAGCACGCCGGGTTTTCCTGCATTCATCGAGGCGCAATGCTCGATGCCGTCGAGGCCGCGTCCGCCGGCCTCGATGCCGATGATGCGAACTTGCCTGTCATCGAGGAAGGGATGGAACAGGCCGATGGCGTTCGAACCGCCGCCGACAGCGGCGATGATCGTGTCCGGCAACCGGCCTTCCCGTTCGAGGATCTGCGCCCGCGCCTCGATGCCGATCACCGACTGGAAGTCGCGCACCAGTTCCGGATAGGGATGCGGGCCGGCGGCGGTGCCGATCAGGTAATAAGTGTCCTCGACATTGGTCACCCAGTCGCGCAACGCCTCGTTCATGGCGTCCTTCAGCGTGCCGTGACCGGCGGTCACCGGCCGCACTTCGGCGCCGAGCAGCTTCATGCGGAAGACGTTGGGGCTTTGCCGGGCGACGTCGGTGGCGCCCATATAGACGACGCAGGGAAAGCCGAAACGGGCCGCGACCGTGGCCGACGCCACGCCATGCTGGCCGGCGCCGGTCTCGGCGATGATGCGCTTCTTGCCCATGCGCTTGGCCAGCAGGATCTGGCCGAGGCAGTTGTTGATCTTGTGCGAACCGGTGTGGTTCAGATCCTCGCGCTTGAAATAGACCTTTGCGCCACCGAGATGTTTGGTCAGCCCCTCGGCGAAATAGAGTTTTGAAGGCCGCCCGGCATAGTGGGTCGAGAGGTCAGTCAGTTCGGCCCTGAAATCCGCATCGTTCTTGACCTCGTTCCAATGCCGTTCCAGGTCGAGGATCAGCGGCATTAGCGTTTCGGCAACGAAACGACCGCCGAAAATGCCGAACATACCCTGTTCGTCGGGTCCGGTGCGGAAGGAATTGGGTGTCGCCGGCTTGTTCATCGCCGATCTCCTGGCATCTTGATTTCTTGAGCATGTCCTTGTCGGAAAACCGGATTCCACTTTCCGGAACATGCTCTGGTTTGAGCCGGTCAGGCGGCGCGGTTGTCGCGTGCTGCCCTGACGGCCCGGAAAAACTGTTCGATCAGCGCCGGATCCTTGACGCCCGTCGCGCTTTCCACGCCTGAGGAAATGTCTATTCCGGGCGGGTTGGCAAGCCGAAGGGCATCGCCGATATTGACGGCGTTGAGCCCACCGGAAAGCATGTAATCGACGCCGCCGTCAAGGTCGACAAGAACGCGCCAGTCGAAGGCGACACCATTGCCGCCCGGCAGTTCCGAGCCTTTCGGCGGCTTGGCGTCGAACAGGAAGCGATCGGCAATGCCGATGAATGGTTTTATCCGTTCGAGATCGGCAGCCTCGCCGAGCGGCAGCGCCTTCATCACCGGCAGGCCATAGCGGGCTTTGACCTCGGCCACGCGCTCGGGCGTTTCCGCGCCGTGCAGCTGCAGCATGTCAGGCTGCATCTTGGCAACGATCTCATCCAGGAAGGCGTCGCTGGCATCAACGGTGACGGCGACCGCCATCGCCTTGCCACGCGCCGCTTCGCGCAAACGGCCAGCTTCCGCCGGGTCGACATAGCGAGGGCTTTTGGCGAAGAAAATAAACCCGACATGGCTGGCACCGCCGGACAGCGCCGCCGCCATTGCCGCGTCGGTCTTCAAGCCGCAGATCTTGATGTCGAGTGCCATGGCGCGGGAATTGGCATGAAAAACGAAAAGAGTCGAGAAAAAGCATGCTGTTTGCCGGCAAGGCCAAAGGCGCTACCTATGGATGGACAGGATGCAAAGCGGGAGCACGATCATGGCCGACAGAACCGTTGCCGAACTCAGGCAGAAAATCACGCAGGCGCGCGAGGTCATTGCGCACCTGATAGACAAGGCCGCCTTCAACGGCGCCGAGGCGCACCGCGCGCTCGACTATTTCGGCAGCGATGCCTTCGACGGCAATTTTTTGCCGTGGCCGCATCATGGTGACGAAGGCTTGCGTCCGGAGGATCTCAACGCGGCGAATGATGATTGAGGGTTACTCGAACGCAATCGCCTGCAGGGCGCCGCCATTGCGCTTCAGCCATGCCTTGCAGCGTTCGGTGTCCGGACAGAGTTGCTCGCACAGCTTCCAGAATTTCGGACCGTGGTTCATCTCCTTGAGATGCGCCACTTCATGCGCGACGAGGTAATTGATGACCGGCGACGGCGCCATCATGATGCGCCAGGAAAACGACAGATTGCCGTCGGAGGTGCACGAGCCCCAGCGGCTCGACGTGTCCTTGAAGCGGATCGCCTTGGCGCGCTTGCCCAGCGCCTCGGTGTGCTTGACCACCAGCTTCTCGATCTCGCGCTTGGCCTCGCGCTTGAGGAAATCGGCGATGCGGCGCGGTAGGTGTATGCGATCGCCATGCACGATCAGCAGCGGACCGCGCTCGTCGAGCGATACGGTGACGGTGCCGCGTTTCGAGGGCTCATGGACGATGCGGTGCGCCACGCCGCGCACCGGAATCTTGATGCCCGGCCGCACCTGCGGCCGCGCCGGAACCTTGGCCAGCCGCTGTTCCAGCCAGTCCTGATGGCGGTCGAGGAACTTTTCCACCTCGCCCCGGCGCAGGCCGGGCGGCACGGTGATGCGCAAGCCGCGGCCACCGGAATCGATGCGCAGCGTCAGTCGCCTTGCGCGGTCGTTCTCGACGATCTTGAGCGGCAATGAGCGCCCGGCAACGACATGCTCGCGCTCTTCGACTGGCGCGGGCTTGGGCTTTGTCAGATTGCGGAAGAAGCCGAATGACATGGCGCAACGATACGTGATTCGAGGAAAACGAATAGAACAAAAAAGAAACGGCGCCGCTCGCGCGACGCCGTTTTTTCACGATGTGGCCTGTCGCTTGGCCTCAGTCGTCAAGCAGGTTCGAGCCCTTGCCACGCTTGGTGGTCGTCGTTCCAGTGCTCGGATCGGTCTTCGTCGGCGCCGACTTGTTGCGGTTAGCCATGAAGCGATCGAACTCCTCCTGGTCCTTGGCGCGGCGCAATTCGCGGGCATACTCGTCGAACTGGGTCAGCATCTCGTCGAGCTTGCGGCGTTCTTCGTTCAGGCGCTCAAGTTCCTTTTCGCGCCAGTCGTCGAAAGCGACGTTGCCGGTGCGAGCCGAACCATTGCCCCAGCGCGCGGCCTTGTCGGAACCGCGGCGGCAGCCGGCGAAAATGCCGTCGGTCGCGCGGTTGACGTCACGCTTGAAGCCGTCGAGGCGGTCGCCCCAGATGATATAGGCAAGCATGGCGAAGCCGAGTGGCCAGAACACCATGAAACCCACAACCATCAACGCGATGGTCGCCGGCGTCCAGGCCGGACGGATCAATGCAGATGTGTTCATTTTCTCCCATTCCTTCGGTTGGAGACAGCCAAACCCGGCTGCGTGGAATCGAAATGGGAAGAGAAAAACGGCGATTCAAGACAATGTCCGCCAAAACCGGACAAGCATCTGAAATGATTATCGCTTTTTGAGCCTGTCAAGGAAAAGCACGACCAGGCCGGCAACAAGTCCCCAGAATGCTGCGCCAACGCCGAACAGCGTCAGCCCTGATGCGGTGACCACAAAGGTGACCGTGGCGGCCATGCGGTCGCCCTCGTCCTTGAGCGCGATCGACAGCGCGTTGGCGAGCGATGCCATCAGCGCGAGCCCTGCCACCAGCACGATCAGGCTCTGCGGCAGCACAGCGAAGATCGCCACCAGCGAAGCGCCGAAAATCGCGAAGCCGAGATAAGCGAGCGCATAGAACGGTCCGGTCTTCCAGCGCTCGGCGGGATCGGGATGGACGTCCGGCCCGGTGCAGATCGCCGCCGAGATCGCCGCCAGATTCGTGGTCGAGCCGCCGAACGGTGCCGACAGCAGCGAAAACAGGCCGGTGACGCCGATCAGCGGGCCTGGCTCTGGATGGTAGCCGGCGGCGCGCAGCACGGCCAGGCCGGACAGATTCTGCGAAGCCATGGTTACGAGGTAGAGCGGCAGTGCCAGGCCGATCATCGCCTTGGCGGTGAAATCAGGCGCAATCAGCGTCAGCGTCGACAGTTCCGGTGTCGGCAGTCCGCCGACACGGCCGGTCAGGAAGGCGGCAAGGCCACCGCCGATCAGCACCGCCAGCACCGACAGGGCCGGATTGAAGAGCCGGATGACGAAGAAGGCCGCGATCAACGGCAGGATCAGCCACGGGTCTACAGGAATGGTCTTCACCGCATTGAGCGCGAAGGTGACGACGATGCCTGCCAGCATGCCCGAGGCGACCGAGGGCGGTATCCTCGAGATCAGCTTCGTCAGGGGCCGGAACAGCCCGGTGACGATCAGAAGGATACCGGTGACGATGAAGGCGGCGACGGCCTCGCCCATCGAAAAGCCGCTCGATGCCGCGATCAGCGCCAGGCCCGGCGTCGACCAGGCGGTGATAACAGGCATCTTCGTGCGCCAGGACAGCCACAGGCTCTCGATCGCCATGGCCAGGCAGATCGTCGTCACCCAGCTTGCCGTCTCGATCTGCGTCGCGCCGACTGCGTTGGCGGCGGCGATGACGATGGCCAGCGTGCCGCCGAAGCCGACGATGGCGGCGACGAACGCGTGTATCGGAATGGAAAGGCGCATCAGTTTCCCCGCTGCGCCATCGCGTCGACGGCCCGCACCAGCATGTCGAGATCCTGCGGCCGCGACAGGCGGTGGTCGCCGTCTGGTATCAGCGACAAGGTCACGTCGTCGGCTGGCAACAGACTGACCAGCTTCAGCGCGTGGCTTGCCGGCACGTCCGCATCGGCCAGTCCCTGCAGGATGTGCACCGGGCAATGCGTGTCGATCGGACCTGTCATCACCCTGTTGTCGCGCCCGTCCTCGATCAGCGCGCGTGTGTAGATGTAAGGCTCGGCGGAATAGTCGGAAGGTTCCTCGAAGAAGCCTTTCTCCGTGAGGTCGCGCTTCTGCGCCTGCGTCAGCACCGGTTCGACCAGTTCGGCGGTAAAATCCGGCGCCGGCGCCAGCAGCACCAGGCCGGCGACGTTGCTGTCGCCTGCCTTGCGCAGCTCTTGCACCATGCGCAGCGCGATCCAGGCGCCCATCGAGGAGCCGACCAGGATCTGCTTGCCCTTGGTGAAATGCCGGAACACGGCAAGGCTCTGCGCAAGCCATGTCGAAATCGTGCCGTCCGCAAAGGCGCCGCCGGATTCGCCATGGCCTGAATAATCATGGCGCAGGAAGGCGCGGCCTTCTCTTGCCGCCCAGTCCGACAGCGTCTCGGCCTTCGTGCCCAGCATGTCCGACTTGTAGCCGCCGAGCCAGACGATGCCCGGCGCAGCACCTGTCGTATGGCGCACCGCGATGCGCGATCCCCCAACATCCAGAAAGATTGGGACTTCCAGAGAGATTGGGGGCGTGACAGTCATGGCTTTTTCCTCAACGTCGGTCTTGTGGCACAGCCGGCGGCGGGGCGGAAAGTGCTCGCGATGTTTCTTTGTTTGGTGCAGGGCAGCGATCAGGGTGATTTTCTGTCAATGCTGTGCTATTGACTCCGCCCGCGCGCTCACCACATTGGCGCGTCCACGCATCAACACTGACAAACCCTGAACGAAACGGCCAAGGAGACCACGACCATTCGCAGACCTTTCAAAGCAGCGGCGCCGACCAAGGATGGCCCGCGCTCCAACCGTGACATCCGGGTTCCCCGGGTCCAGCTTATCGACGCCGAAGGCCAGAACCGCGGCGATGTTTCCATCAACGACGCATTGCTGCTCGCCGAAGAGGCTGGGCTCGATCTCGTCGAGATATCGCCCAATGCGGTGCCCCCCGTCGTCAAGATCCTCGATCTCGGCAAGTTGAAATACGCCAACCAGAAGAAGGCGGCCGAGGCGCGCAAAAACCAGAAGGTCATCGAGATCAAGGAGATCAAGATGCGCCCGAACATCGACAGCCATGACTACGAGACCAAGATGAAGGCGGTTCGCCGCTTCTTCGAGGAAGGCGACAAGGTCAAGCTGACGCTGCGCTTCCGTGGCCGTGAAATGGCGCATATGGAACTCGGCATGCAGCTTCTGAACAAGGTCCGCGAGGAAGTGGCGACCATCGCCAAGGTCGAGGCGGAACCGAAGCTCGAAGGCCGCCAGATGATGATGGTGCTGTCGCCGCGCTAAGGCTGCCGAACACCAACATACCTGAGATCACGATGACGTCAGGCTTGGCTGTCGCGCTTAAATCCGCCTGAATCACATTCCAAGGCGTCCCGGCGATCGGCGGGACGCCTGTTTTCTTGGCCAAGGCTGCGATCGCTGGCCAAGTTCCTCGACGATCGGATTCCACCTTGGACAAAGAACTCAAATACGGGCTGGGTAACTACCAGCATACGCGCAGGATGGTGCTTGCCGGGCTCGTGGCCGTGCTGTTCGCAGCGCTGCTATTTGGCCAATCGACGTTTCCGCCCGACACACCGGTGCATGAGTCGATCGAAATGTTTGGCGTGCTGCTGATTTTCCTCGGCATCGTCGGGCGCCTCTGGGCGACACTCTACATAGGCGGACGCAAATCGTCCGAGGTGGTGACCGGCGGGCCTTACTCGATCACCCGCAACCCGCTCTATGTGTTCTCGACCGTAGCCGCGGCCGGCGTCGGCGCGCAGATCGGCTCGTTCACCGGCATCATTCTCTTCGCGCTTCTGTGCGCGGGCGCCTTCCACATCGTCATCCTGCGCGAGGAGAAATTCCTCAAGGAAGCGCTCGGTGCCACATATCAGGCCTATCTGGAGCGGGTGCCGCGCTTCTTCCCGAAATTGTCGCTTTACCAGGAGGGCGATACGGGCAGCTTCAAGCCGCGCCTGCTGCTGACCACGCTGCTCGACGGCCTGGTGTTCCTGGTCGCGCTGCCTGCCTTCGAACTGATCGATGGCGCCCAGCAGTCAGGCATGCTGCCCGTGTGGTTTACGCTGCCCTAGACGTGGATAGGCAGGCAGCTAGTGCCACTCTGCAGGTCGCGGTCTTCGATGTCTTAATAATTTGTCTTCCGAGATCGTGTAGCGATAACCGCCGCGAATGAACGCGGCGGAGAAATTCATGGTGTCGAACGCCGGGCCAGGCATTGCTATATCTGCGAATGTCTCCAGGTGTGGATTAGCCGCCCGGTTGGCCCGGCCTCTATTGCGTATCCTGGCTCTTATCTCTTCGCTGTTCCTCACCTCTTGCGGCCTCTTCGCCGATGTATGGGAATGGAACCAGAAGTTGACGGTCGAGGTGCTCGTTGACGGCCAGATAGTCTCTGGCTCGGCCGTATCTCACGTCTGGTGGCAGGAAGCCAATGCGTTTGACGTCTATCCATCAGGCTATGAAGGCGAGGCGACGGTGGTTGACCTCGGGCAGAGAGGCAAGCTCTTCGCGTTGATCGGCGAAGAGACCAAATACATCGCCCAATACACGTTTCATGAAAAACTTGGCCACAGTCGTGGCGACTATGAGCGACTTCTGCCGGCGATCATGCGATTCCGCGGCACCGAAGACGTGCCACGCAGCCGTTATCCGCTGCTTGTCACCTTCCCGGATCCAAACGATCCGACGAGCCTGCGAAAAGTCGATCCGGGCGATCTTGTAGCAGCGTTTGGTTCTGGCGTTTCATTGAAACGTATCACGCTCGAAATTACCGATGACAAAGTGACGGGCAACGTTGGCGATCAGCTATTCTCGTGGTGGTCGCTTTATGAGGACCGCCAGTTCGATGGGAACAGGTATACAAAGGCCAACAGTACGTATCGGTTCGCAAACTCCCTAAATCGCCTGAATTTCAAAAGGGAGTAGGCGCGATCCGACAGATGTTACGAGTTCCGTTGGCATGGGTGCGCTATCCGGGCCCTTGCCAACCCACAAGCTCATAGCACGTCCTATAGCGTCGGGTGTTGCGTACAGGTCATGTTTGACGTATAGGACCGCCGTTCAAGAAAACCGCCCGGCAGGGCATGCCGTGGCGGTTTCATTTGCTTTTCGGGCTTTGGTCGGCCCGAAGCGAACAAGAAGCGCGATAGTGCGCCAACTAGACGGAGTAGCAAAATGCCCAAGATGAAGACCAAGTCCGCCGCCAAAAAGCGGTTCAAGATCACAGGTACGGGTAAAGTCCTGTCGGCTGCGGCCGGCAAGCGTCACGGCATGATCAAGCGTTCCAACAAGTTCATTCGAAATGCCCGCGGCACGATGGTTCTGGCTGAACCGGATGGCAAGAAGGTCATCAAGAATTTTCTTCCGAACGGCCTCTAAGGCGTGATGCCAAAAAGTTGCAGACTTTTTGGATAACATCCCGCTCAAATAAGGCATTCGGTCTGGACACGCTTTTGTTTTACGCAATTCCGAACGGAAAACCGCAAGGCACTTTTCCTGGAATTGCTTTTAAGGAGATCATGACATGGCACGCGTAAAAAGAGGCGTCACCTCGCACGCCAAGCACAAGAAGGTCCTGAAAGCCGCGAAAGGCTTCTACGGCCGTCGCAAGAACACCATCCGCATCGCCAAGCAGGCGGTGGAAAAGTCGATGCAGTACGCGTATCGCGACCGCAAGAACCGCAAGCGCTCGTTCCGCGCTTTGTGGATCCAGCGCATCAACGCCGCGACGCACGAGCATGGCCTGACCTATGGCCGCTTCATCGACGGCCTCAACAAGTCGGGCATCGAGATCGACCGCAAGATCCTGTCGGACATGGCCATCCACGAGCCGCAGGCTTTCGCAGCCCTGGTCGCCAAGGCCAAGGTGGCGCTCGAATATCTGAAGAACACCACGCCGAACGCTTTTGAAAGCGCTGTCGCCTAAGACCAGCGCTTCCCAAGCATTCGCAATTCTGATTTGGGGAACCCGCGCTGGCACGGCTGGCGCGGGTTTTTCTTTTGCCTGAACCGTAGAGTGATTTTCACTTTAGAAGTGACTTTCACTTTAAGGCCGACCTCCCAACGTAGCGAGTTTGACCGTGAACGATGCAACCAACAGCCTGGATACGCTTGAAAACTCACTTCTGGCCGACATCGCGTCGGCCGCCGATGAGCCGGCCATCGAGGCCGTGCGCATCGCTGCCTTCGGCAAGAAGGGCACCGTGTCCGAGATGCTGAAAACACTTGGCGCCATGACCGCCGAAGAGCGGCAGGTCAAGGGTCCTGTTATCAACGGCCTCAAGAACCGCGTCACCGATGCACTCACCGCGCGCAAGGCCGAATTGAAGGATGTGGCGATCACCGCGCGTCTTGCCGCCGAAAAGGTCGACGTGACGCTGCCGGTGCGGCAGTCGCCGGCCGAGCGCGGCCGCATCCATCCGATCAGCCAGGTCATCGACGAGATCGCGGCGATCTTCGGCGATCTCGGTTTCTCCATAGCCGAAGGGCCGGATATCGAGACGGACCACTACAATTTCACGGCGCTGAACTTCCCCGAAGGCCATCCGGCGCGCGAGATGCACGACACCTTCTTCTTCCAGCCGGACGAGAAGGGCGAGCGCAAGCTTTTGCGCACCCACACCTCGCCGGTGCAGATCCGCACAATGGAGATGAAGAAGCCGCCGATCCGCATCGTCATTCCTGGCAAGACCTACCGGCAGGATTCGGACGCCACCCACTCGCCGATGTTCCATCAGGTCGAGGGGCTGGTGATCGACAAGACGGCCAACGTCGCCAACATGAAGTGGGTGCTGGAGGAGTTCTGCAAGGCCTTCTTCGAGGTGCCGCAGGTGAAGATGCGCTTCCGGCCGTCCTTCTTCCCGTTCACCGAGCCGAGCCTCGAGGTCGACATCCAGTGCGACCGCTCGCGGCCGGGCGAAGTGCGCTTCGGCGAGGGCTCCGACTGGATGGAGATTCTCGGCTGTGGCATGGTGCACCCCAATGTGCTGCGCCATGGCGGGCTCGATCCGGACGAATATCAGGGCTTTGCCTGGGGCATGGGCATCGACCGCATCGCCATGCTGAAATACGGCATGCCGGATTTGCGCGCCTTCTTCGACGCGGACGTGCGCTGGCTGTCGCATTACGGCTTCCGGCCGCTCGACATGCCGACCTTGTTCGGGGGCTTGAGCGCATGACAGCGCCGCACACCGGCGGCTGCCGCTGCGGCGCCGTGCGGTTCGAGGCCTTGGCCGAACCGCACCATGTCAGTTATTGCCATTGCGGCGATTGCCGGCGGGCCAGCGGCGCGCCGGTCTCGGCCTTTGTCGGCTTCCTGGTTGATCAGGTCGTGTTCACCGGCAAGGCGCTGAAGATGTTCGAGAGCGGCCCGGTGACGCGCTCGTTCTGCGGCATTTGCGGCTCACCCATCGCCTATGTCGACGAGCGGCTGGAGGACGACATCTACTTCATGCTCGGCGCGATGGACGTGCCGGCCGATTTTGAGCCGACGCTGCATGCCTATGTCAGCGAGCAGCTTGCCTTCCTGCATATGTCCGACGACCTGCCGAGACATCTGAAAACAAGCGTCAAAAGACGAGACGGAACAGTCCCATGAAATTCACCCTCTCCTGGCTCAAGGATCATCTCGAGACCGACGCCACGCTCAACGAGATCGTCGAGCGGCTGACCTCGATCGGCCTCGAAGTCGAGCATGTCGACGACAAGTCGAGCCTGAAACCCTTCGTCATCGCCAGGGTGCTGACGGCGGTGCAGCATCCCGATGCCGACCGGCTGCGCGTGCTGACCGTCGATACGGGCGACGGCAAGGCGCCCGTGCAGGTCGTCTGCGGCGCACCGAACGCCCGAGCCGGCCTGATCGGCGCCTTTGCGGCGCCCGGCACCTATGTTCCGGGCATCGACGTGACGCTGACGGTCGGCAAGATCAGGGGCGTCGAAAGCCATGGCATGATGTGCTCCGAGCGCGAGCTGGAACTGTCCGACGAACACAACGGCATCATCGACCTGCCTGAGGATGCGCCTGTCGGCACCAGCTTCGCTGCCTATGCGCATCTCGACGATCCGGTCATCGAGATCAACCTGACACCGAACCGGCCGGATGCCACCAGCGTCTACGGCATCGCCAGGGATCTGGCGGCGAGCGGGCTTGGCCGCCTCGTCGGCGGTGCCATCATGCCGCATGCCGGCAGTGGCATGTGCCCGGTCAAGGTGACGATCGAGGCGCCGGAACTCTGCCCCGGCTTTGCGCTGCGGCTGGTCAAGGGCGTCAAGAACGGCCCGTCGCCGAAATGGCTGCAGCAGCGGCTGATCGCCATTGGTCTGAGACCCATCAGCGCGCTGGTCGACATCACCAATTACGTCACCTTCGACCGCGGCCGTCCGCTGCATGTGTTCGACGCCAGCAAGGTCGCCGGCAATCTGACCGTGCGGCGTGCGCGCGATGGCGAAAAGGTGCAGGCGCTCGATGGCCGCGAATATACGCTGACGCCGGAGATGTGCGTCATAGCAGATGACAATGGCGTCGAGTCGATCGCCGGCATCATGGGCGGCGAGCATTCAGGCTGCGACGAGAACACGACCGATGTGCTGATCGAATCCGCGCTTTGGGATCCGATCACCACCGCCCGCACCGGCCGCACGCTCGGCATCATCACCGACGCGCGCTATCGCTTCGAACGCGGTGTCGACCCCGAATTCATGGTGCCCGGCGTCGAACTGGCAACGAAACTGGTGCTCGATTTCTGCGGCGGCACGCCGACCGAGATCGAAGTGGCGGGCTATGCTGGACACAAGTCGAAGATCATCTCCTTCCCGCTGTCGGAAGTGAAGCGCCTGACCGGCATCGAGGTGCCGAAGGCGGAAAGCCTCGACATCCTGTCGCGCCTCGGCTTCAAGCCTCAGGGGTCGGGTGATGTCGTCAACGTCGCCGTGCCGTCCTGGCGCCCAGATGTCGACGGCAGGGCGGATCTGGTCGAAGAGATCATGCGCATCCACGGCGTCGACAACATCGCACCGCAGCCGCTCGGTGCGCATGACGCGGTCAACGCAAAGATACTCACCACGCTGCAGGTTCGTACCCGCACCGCCAAGCGCGCGCTTGCCGTGCGCGGCATGATGGAGGCCGTCACCTGGTCGTTCATTCCGGCCAAACACGCCGAACTGTTCGGCGGTGGCCAGACCGCGCTGAAGCTCGCCAACCCGATCGCCGCCGACATGTCCGACATGCGGCCGTCGCTGCTGCCGGGGCTGATCGCCGCCGCCCAGCGCAATGCCGACAAGGGCATTGGCGACGTGGCGTTGTTCGAAGTGTCGGGCACCTATGAAGGCGATGGCGCCGACCAGCAGCGGCGCGTGGCCGCCGGCGTGCGCCGCGGCACCGCCAAGCTCGACGGCTCCGGCCGCAACTGGGCCGGCAATTCAGGCCCGGTCGGCGTGTTCGACGCCAAGGCCGACGCCATTGCCGCGCTCGAAGCCTGCGGCGCGCCGGTCGACCGGCTACAGATCGAGGCGGGCGGCCCGGCCTGGTATCATCCCGGTCGTTCCGGCACGATCAAGCTCGGCCCGAAAACCGTGCTCGGCACCTTCGGCGAATTCCATCCGAAGACGCTGGAGGGGCTCGATGTTTCCGGACCGCTCTGCGGCTTCGAAGTGTTCGTCGATGCCGTGCCCGAGCCGAAGGCCAAGCCGACGAAAACCAAGCCCAGGCTGGATCTCTCCGCTTTCCAGGCGGTGAAACGCGATTTCGCCTTCGTCGTAGCCAGGTCAGTTGAAGCCGGCGCGCTGGTCCGCGCGGCGCTTGCGGCCGACAAGAAGCTGATCACTGCTGTCTCGGTCTTCGATATTTTCGAAGGCGCTTCGCTCGGCGAGGGCAAGAAATCGATCGCCATCGAAGTGTCGATCCAGCCGGTCGAAAAGACGCTGACCGACGAGGATTTCGAGGCGCTGGCCAGGCGCATCGTCGAGAACGTCGGCAAGCAGACCGGTGGTGTGCTGAGGGGCTAAAAAACTTGCGAGCAGATGGCGAATCGCCCTCCAAAGGGCGATGGACCATCTGCGCTATTCCGGGCTCCCGTTTGAAGAACAGCGCACGGCGTTTCTCGACATCGTGTCGGCGGACCCGCTGGTCCGCGAAGCGCTGGAGCGTGCCCGCACGCTGGCGCTGCCGGACTGGCTGGTGGTTTCAGGCGTGCTCTATAATTCCGTCTGGAACCATTTGACGGGCAAGCCATCCGGCTACGGCATCAAAGATGTCGACTTATTCTATTTCGATGACAGCGATCTCTCCTACGAGGCTGAGGACGCGGTGATCCGCCGGGCGGCGCGGCATTTCGAGGGGTTGGCGCTGCCGGTCGAGCTGCGCAACCAGGCGCGGGTGCATTTGTGGTATCCACAGAAATTCGGCCGGCCGTGCCCGCGCTATACGAGTTCCAGCGAACCCGTCAGTTATTTTGCCTCGAAGACGCATGCGGTCGGGGTTCGATACGATACTGACGGCAGCTGGAGTTGGTGGCGCCGTTCGGGCTCGATGACCTCTTTTCGTTTCGCATCACGCCCAGCCGGGTGATGGACAATCAGCACACGCATGAGACGAAGGGTGCGAGGGCGAGGGAGAATTGGCCGGAGATCACGGTTGTGCCGTGGTAAAGTCTATGAAAGTTTGAAACGACTTCTACGCCTCCTGACACGCAAAAAGAGGCGCGGAAGCGCCCCCTTCGATTACCAGTGGTGACCTAACTCACCCATTCACCAGCGCCAGCAACTCCTCAGGGTAGCGCTTGCCCATGACCTTGTCGGGCGACAGCGCATCACCAATGGCTTGCGCCTCGGCCGCGCTCAGCTCGATCGCGGCCGCTGCCGTGTTCTGCTCGAGGTGACCGATTTTGCGGGCACCGGGGATCGGCACGATGAAATCGCCCTGGTGCAGCACCCAGGCCAGCGCCAACTGCGCCGAGGTCACGCCCTTTTCAGCAGCCAGCTTTTCCAAGGTGGCGATGACAGCGGCGTTGGCTTCCATCGCCTCGGCCTGGAAGCGCGGCAAGGTCCGGCGCCAGTCGTCGTCGCTCAAGGCCTCGGGCTTGGCGATCGTGCCGGTCAGCAGGCCACGGCCGAGCGGGCTGTAGGGAACAAAACCGATGCCGAGCTCGCGGCAGACGGCGAACACCTCGTCTTCCGGGTCGCGGCTCCACAGCGAATACTCGCTCTGCACCGCTGATATCGGATGCACGGCGTGGGCCCGGCGGATGGTCGCGGCGCTCGCCTCCGACAGGCCAAGCGCGCGCACCTTGCCCTCGCGCACCAGCTCGGCCATGGCGCCGACCGTATCCTCGATCGGCACGTTGGGGTCGACGCGGTGCTGGTAGTAGAGGTCGATCACATCGGTGCCCAGCCGCTTCAGCGACGCCTCGGCGACGGCCTTGACGTGCTCGGGACGGCTGTCGACACCGGCCATGCGATCCGTGCCGGTGCCTTCCTCCAGAATCCTGAAGCCGAATTTGGTGGCGATCGTTACCTTGTCGCGCACCGACTTCAGCGCCTTTCCGAGCAGGATCTCGTTCTCGTAGGGGCCATAGACTTCCGCCGTGTCGAAGAAATTGACGCCGATCTCGACGGCACGATGCAAGGTGGCGATCGCGTCGGCTTCCGGCTGGCCGCCATAGACGAAGCTCATGCCCATGCAGCCGAGGCCGACGGGATAGACGTTCAATTCAGTTCCTAGCTTGCGGGTTTGCATCACGCGTCTCCATGTTGTGATGCAGCAGAGATAGCGCCTTGCGGTCTGCTCGATAATCGGCTCTTCTTCGTACGGGCTGTTCCAAGAAATAGATCAATGAATCGAGCACACCTTTCACAGCTAGCCGTGCTGGCGACCGTCGCCCAATGCGGCAGCTTTCGAGGCGCGGCCAGGGAATTGGCCATCGCGCCATCGGCGGTCAGCCACGCTGTGTCCAGCCTGGAGGCGCGGCTTGGCGTACGCCTGCTGTCACGCAGCACACGCAGCGTCGCACCTACCGAAGAAGGTGCGCAGTTGCTGGAACGGTTGCGGCCGGCGCTGTTGGAGATCGACCTGGCGCTGGAGACGGCGATCGAGGCGCGCGATCGGCCGGCCGGCAATCTGAGGCTCAGCGTACCCCGCACCGCAGCACAGCTCACACTGGCGCCACGGCTCGGGGCGTTTGCCCAGGCCTTTCCCGATATCGTGCTGGAGATCGTCGTCGAGGACCGCTTCACCGATGTGGTCGAAGGCGGCTTCGATGCCGGGGTCAGGCTCGGCGAAAGCCTGCAGCCGGACATGGTCGCGGTGCGGATCGGAGCATCGATCCGTGGCGCCGTGGTTGCCGCCCCTTCCTATTTTGAGACCATGCCGCGCCCGCTGCATCCACGCGACCTGGCGGCACATCGCTGCGTCCGCTTCCGCTTCTCGAGCGGCGTGCTCTACCGCTGGGAGTTCGAAAAGGATGGCGAGGAGCTGGAGATATCAGTCGAAGGCCCGCTGATCGTCGGCGAGGATCGCCTCAATGTCGAAGCGGCGATCAACGGCGCCGGCCTGACCTTTGTGTTCGAAGGCTATGTCAGCGCGGCGATCGCCGACGGCAGGCTTGTACGCGTGCTGGAGGACTGGTGCCCGCCCTTCGACGGGTTCTTCGTCTACTACCCCAGCCGCCGCCAGATGCGGCCGGCGCTCAGGGCCTTCGTCGATTTCTTCAAGGTGAGCGGGTAAGCGCGCCGGAAGAAACCCGCCCCCACATTCGTTCACGTCCCATGCAAACATCGATCACCAACAGCACGACCCGCTATGGCTGGGGCACGATCATTCTCCACTGGCTGATCGCTCTGATATTCATCGGCCAGTTCGCGCTCGGTTTCGTCATGGTGCGGCTGACCAGCCAGCGCACCGCCTTCGAACTGATCCAACTGCACAAATCCTTCGGCTTTCTGCTGCTCGGCCTGATTATCCTGCGCATCGCCTGGCGTCTCGGCAATGCCGCGCCGGCGCTGCCGCGCTCTGTCGGAATCCTGGAGCGTCGGGCCGCGCCGCTGGCGCATTTTGCGCTCTACGCGTTTCAGCTTGCCTTGCCCTTGTCCGGCTGGGCGCTGGTGTCGGTGTCGATGCTGGAGATCCCCAGCCTGCCGTTCAATCTGTTCATCATGCCGAACCTGCCGCTGGCAGAATCGGATGGCGCTGAAAGCTTCTGGGCGGCGGCGCACTGGTATCTCGCCTATGCCGGCATGGCGCTGGTCGCCGTCCATGTCGCGGCGGCATTGCGGCACCATTTCCAGCTTAGGGATGGCGTGCTCACGCGCATGATCACGCCTTTGTCAGGCGACAGTGCGGAATAGAGCGGCCGGTCCATTCGTTCACGGAAAGAAGGCGCAGAAAATGCGCTGCCTCCAACAAGGAACATCCCCATGTTTGCACGCATCCTTGGATTTGCGGCGGTCGCCGCTTGTCTTGCCACGCCTGTTTCAGCGGCCGTCGCGCTTGGTGACGCGGCCGGCAGCTATTCGATCAGCCCGGCCAACTCCAGCATCCACTTTTCCATAGGCAAGGTCGGCGGCGGCGGCCTCAACGGCACCTTCGCCCGCTTCAAGGGCTCGATCCGCATCGACAACAGCGATGTCGGGCGCTCGCAGGTCAATTTCACCATCTTTCCCGAAAGCGTCGGCACCGGCCAGGGCCGCATCGATGCCTTCCTGCGTTCCGACGCCGTGTTTGATGCCGCCAACAGCCCCGAAATCCAGTTCCGCTCGACCGGCGTGACCCGAACCAGCGACACCACGGCTCTCGTCACCGGCCGGCTGACGGCGCGCGGCAAGACGTTCCCGGAAAAATTCACGGCCGAGCTTGGTGGTCTCAAGGCCGGCACGATAAAATTCCATGTCACCGGCAAGGTGCTCAGGTCGCGCTACGGCATGGATGTCGGCACGCCGATCTATTCGAACGTCGTCGACTTCGACATGATGCTGACCGGCAAAAGGGGCTGAACGGGTTCTTCCTCGCTCCACTTCGTGGGGCGAGGAACCCAGCACTGCGCATTGGCTTTTCCGCTGATTTCGGGCAAACCTCGTTGCCTGTAATCGCTATGGAGAAGCCTGATGTTCCGATGGGGTGTGTTGTCGACGGCAAAGATCGGCCGCGAGCATTTGTTGCCGGCGATGGTCGAGGCGGAGAACGGCGTGCTGTCGGCGATCGCCAGCCGCGACCTGTCGAAGGCCAAGGCGCTCGCCGAGCGCTTCGGCGCACGCCATGCCTTCGGCTCCTATGAGGACCTGCTTGCCTCCAACGAGGTCGACGGCGTCTACATCCCGCTGCCGACCTCGCAGCATGTCGAATGGACGGCCAAGGCCATCGAAGCCGGCAAGCATGTGCTGGTCGAAAAGCCGCTGGCACTCGACGCCAAGGACATCGTGCCGTTGATCAACCTGCGCGACGCCAAAAAAGTGCTGGTTTGCGAAGCCTTCATGGTCATCTACCACCCGCAATGGATCAAGGTGCGCGACCTCATAACCAGCGGCGCCATCGGCCGACTGCGCCATGTGCAGGGCGCCTTCTCCTATTACAATGTCGACCCCAACAACATGCGCAACCAGCTCGACCTCGGCGGCGGCGCGCTGCCCGACATCGGCGTCTACCCGACCGTGTCGACTCGTTTTTCCACCGGCAAGGAACCGCTGCGCGTGCAGGCGACGATCGAGCGCGACAAGAAATTCGGCACCGATATCTATTCCTCGATCCGCGCCGATTTCGGCGACTTCGAACTGTCCTTCTATCTGTCGACGCAGATGGCGGCGCGCCAGGTCATGGTGTTCCACGGCGAGAAGGGTTTCATCGAGGTGTTCTCGCCCTTCAACGCCGGGCTCTACGACCACCACCGCGTCGAACTGCACAACCAGAACCACACCGAAGCGCAAGTGTTCCGTTTTCCCGGTACCCAGCAGTACCGGCTGGAGGTCGAGACCTTCGCGCGTGCGGCACAGGGCGGCAAGGAGCGCGTCTTCACTCTGGAGGAATCGGTGCTCAACCAGAAGGTCATCGACGCCATCTTCCGCGCCGGCGGCACGGACGGCTGGGAGACCGTCTGACTCCTTGCATTAAAGTAGCCGGCCAATTCTGGGAGGAAAGATGGCTGACGATGCGGATGTGATCATTGTCGGCGCCGGCCTTGCCGGACTGGTCGCCGCCGCCGAGCTTGCCGAAGCCGGCAAGAAAATCATCATCGTCGACCAGGAGCCGGAGCAGTCGCTCGGCGGCCAGGCGTTCTGGTCGTTCGGCGGCCTTTTCCTCGTCGATTCGCCGGAGCAGCGGCGCATGCGCATCCGCGATTCGCACGATCTGGCGCTCGAGGACTGGCTGGGCACCGCCGCTTTCGATCGGCCGGAGGATTTCTGGCCGCGCAAATGGGCGGAAGCCTATGTCGGCTTCGCCGCCGGCGAGAAACGCTCATGGCTCCTGCAGCGCGGCCTGAAATTCTTTCCCGTCGTCGGCTGGGCCGAGCGCGGCGGCGGCAACGCCATCGGCCACGGCAATTCGGTGCCGCGCTTCCACATCACCTGGGGCACCGGCCCCGGCGTGCTCGAGCCTTTCGTCCAGCGCGTGCGCGAGGCGCAGAAGCGCGGACTGATCAGTTTCAAATTCCGCCACCGGGTCAACGAGTTGACTCGCACGGGCGCGACCGTCGACGGCGTCCGTGGCGATATCCTGCAGCCCAGCACCGTCGAGCGCGGCCACAAGAGTTCGCGCGAAATCGCCAGTGATTTCGAGCTTCATGCGCAAGCGGTGATCGTCGCCTCCGGCGGCATCGGCGGCAATCATCAGCTTGTGCGGGAAAATTGGCCCAAGCGGCTGGGCCCTGCACCGAAGCGTATGACCACCGGCGTGCCCGACCATGTCGACGGCCGCATGCTGGCGATCACGGAACGGGCCGGCGGCTCGATCATCAACCGCGACCGCATGTGGCACTATGTCGAGGGTATCAGGAACTGGGCGCCGATCTGGACCGATCATGCGATCCGCATCCTGCCCGGTCCGTCATCGCTGTGGCTGGCGCGCGGCAAGCGTCTGCCGGTGCCGCTCTATCCCGGCTTCGACACGCTGGGCACGCTCAGTCACATCATGAGCACCGGCTTCGACCATTCCTGGTTCATCCTGACCAAAAAGATCATCCAGAAGGAGTTCGCGCTGTCGGGCTCCGAGCAGAACCCTGATCTGACCGGCAAGAGCTGGCGCCAGGTGCTCGGCCGCGCCACATCGGGCATCCCGGGTCCGGTCAAGGCGTTCATGGAGAAGGGCGAGGATTTCATCGTCGAGGCCGACCTGCCGACGCTTGTCGCGCGCATGAACGCGCTGGCCGGCGGCGAGCCGCTGCTTGAGTTGGCCCAGGTCGAACGCGAAATCCGCGCCCGCGACAGGCAACTCGACAATCCGTTCTCCAAGGACATGCAGATCACCGCGTTGCGCGGTGCGCGTGCTTACCTCGGCGACCGGCTGATCCGCACGGCCAAGCCGCACAAGATGCTCGATCCGGCGAATGGCCCGCTGATTGCGGTCCGCCTCAACATCCTGACACGCAAGACGCTGGGCGGTCTGCAGACCGATCTCGACAGCCACGTGCTGGGTGCCGACGGCCAGCCGGTTGCGGGACTCTACGCCGTTGGCGAAGCCGCCGGCTTCGGCGGCGGCGGCGTGCATGGCCATGCGGCGCTTGAGGGCACCTTCCTCGGCGGCTGCATCTTTTCCGGCCGCGGCGCCGGCCGGGCGGCCGCCGCCTCGGTGCGGTAAGTCTTGAACCGTCAGACGATGAAATCGCTCACCAGAGCCAGACGCCCTGCCCAAGGGCGCCTATCGCGCCCGCAATCCGGGTGAAGCTCGCGCGGGCGCGGCCGACCGTATGCCGAGCCCTGAGATAGCCGTGCACCAGCCCTGGTTCTTCGAACCAGGCGGCGCGTCCGCCTGCCGCAATGATCAGGTCGCGATAGGTTTCACCGTCCGATGACAGCGGGTCGCATTGCGCGGTGATCAGCACCGTCGGCGGCAGGTTGGAGAAGTCGGTGTCGGCGAGCGGGGCCAGCGTTGCATCGCCGCTGCGGTCCTGCCCCCCAGTGCGGATGTGTTTGTAGAATTCGAGATCGCGCATGGTCAGCATCGGCGCTTCGGCATGCGTGACATAGGATCCCTTCAACCGATCGCCGCCGAGGCCGGGATAGATCAGCACCTGGCCGATCGGCTTTCGTGGATGGCCGCGCGTCGCGTGGCTGACCGCGGCGGCAAGATTGCCGCCGGCGCTGTCGCCACAAAGCAGGATCGGGTGCCTGTAAGCGGTCGCGGCCCATTCGAAGGCACTCATCACGTCGTCGAAGGCGGCCGGATGCAGATGTTCCGGTGCCAGCCGATAATCGACCGAGACCACCTCATGGCTGGTGCCGGCGCACAGCTCTGCACAGACATCGTCGTGGCTGTCCAAGCCGCCGAGGATGAAGCCGCCGCCATGGAAATACAGCACCGTCGCGGCTGCTTGGCGAGCGCTTCGGTAGGTACGGATCGGAATGTCGTGCGTGGGCGTTGCAATGGCTGAGGTTTCGACCGCAATGCCTTCGGGATAGCCGGCAAAGAATTCGCTGCACATGCGGTCGTAGATCCCGCGCTGCTGCGCGATCGTGTAGTCGATCGTATCGGGCGGATAGTAGGAATTGGTCCGCTCGATGAAGGCCCAGGTCTCGGCGTCGATGAGGGTTTTATAGTCGGTCATGGAACTCCTTTACCTCCCCTTGATGGGGGAAGTCGCCGCGAAGCGGCGGGTGCTTCACCCCACCCCGGACCTTCGGTCCGACCCTCCCCATCGAGGGGAGGGTAAAAGTGGGTCATTTCCCCTTCCAAACCGGATCGCGCTTTTCCGCAAACGCGCGAAAGCCTTCCATATTGTCCTCGGAGCCGTAGAGCGCATCGACGGTCGCCAGTTGGCGCCGCGTCACCCTGTTCATCGCGTCCTGGAATGTAAGCGCCTCGGCCACACGCGCCGTTTCCTTGATCGCGGCGAAGACCAGCGGCGGGCCGCTGGCCAGCAGCCGGGCGATCTCCCAGACGCGCTCCTCGAGCTTCTCCTTGGGCAACACTTCGTTGACCAGGCCCCAGCGATGCGCCTCGGCGACATCCATCCAGCGGCCTGTGAGCAAAAGGTCCATGGCGACATGGTAGGGCATGCGCTTCGGCAGCTTGATCGTTGCCGCGTCGGCCAGCGTGCCGGCGCGGATTTCGGGCAGCGCGAAGGACGAATGATCGGAGGCGTAGATGAGGTCGCAGGACAGCGCCAGCTCGAAGCCGCCGCCGACCGCCATGCCGTTGACGCAAGCGATGACCGGCTTGTTGAGGTCGCGCAATTCCTGAAGGCCGGCAAAGCCGCCGACGCCATAGTCGCCGTCGACCGCGTCGCCGCCGGCGGCCGCCTTCAAGTCCCAGCCGGCGCAGAAGAACTTGTCGCCCGCGGTCTTGACGATGGCGACGCGCAACTCCGGATCGTCGCGAAACGCCTTGAAGGTCTCGCCCATCAGCCGCGAGGTCTTCAGGTCGATGGCGTTGGCCTTGGGCCGGTCGAGCGTGACCTCAAGGATGGTGCCTTCGCGGCGGGTCGAAATGACGTCAGACATTCTTCTTGTCTCCCAGCACCAGCAGTGCGTCGGCGATCCAGGCGCCCTTGCCTTCCGCGCAGACGATCAGCGGGTTGATGTCGAGTTCCTCGATCTCGCCGGCATTCTTCTGCACGAAGCCGGCAATGCCCGATATGGCGTCGATGGCAGCGGCGACATCGGCTTTCGGCCTGCCGCGATAGCCGTCGAGCAGCGGGAACAGTTTCAGGCCGCGCAATGCCGCCTCGATGTCGTCGCGCGTTGCCGGCAGCATCAGCGTGACGCTGTCGCGCAACAGCTCGACCAGCACGCCGCCAGTCCCCAAGGTCATCACCGCGCCGAACATCGGGTCGCGGGTGAACCCGACGATCAGTTCGGCGACGCCGTCGCGCACCATGCGCTCGACATAGAGCCCCGTGCCGAGCGGCAACAGGTCATGCGCTGCCGTGCTGACGGATTCGGCATCCCTGAGATTGAGCCTGACAGCGCCAACCTCGGATTTGTGGGTGACGCCGAGCGCCTTCAGCGCCACGGGGAAGCCGAGCGCCATGGACGAGATCACCGCCTCGACCGCATTGGCGGCGCGTTCGCCTTTCGGCACCGGCAGGCCGGCCTGAATGAGGCGGGACTTCGCCTCGGCCTCATCAGGGGTGATGTGGTCACCGCCAGGCGCACCGGCGGCGGACGTGTCGATCGGCTGCGCCTGCGGCTCAGCCCAGGCCCAGCCGATGAAGGCTGCCGCCCCGGCTGCATCCATCGCCTCGGAAATTCCGAACAACGGCACCATGCCGCGCGCCATCAGCCCGGCGGTGTATTCCTCGGGCAGGTTTTCCGGCAGCGAGGAGACGATCGCGCCTTGCGCCTTGTTTGTCTTCAGCGCCGATTCGAAGGCGCGCAGCGTCGCCCACCAGTCGGTGTCCGAGCAGCGGTCCGGGCGCGGGAAATCCAGCACCAGCATGTTCAAGTCGAAGCCGCCCGACACCATGGCGGTGAAGGTGGCGGTCATCGCCGGCTCGTTGTTCCAGATGAAGGTGTGGTAGTCGAGCGGGTTGGCGACAGCGACCAGCGGCCCAAGCGTCGATTTGACATGGGCACGGTGCCTGTCAGTCAGCACCGGAAAATTGACCCAGCGGCCTTCGGCACTGTCGGCCATGACCGAGGCTTCACCGCCCGAGCAGCTCATCGACGACAGTTTGTAGCCGGGCAAAGGCCCGGTGATGTGCAACAGCTTCAGCGCCTCGATGAAGGCGGGGATGGAATCGACGCGCGCAATGCCAAGCCGTCTCAGGAACGCGCCCGAGGCCGCGTCCGAACCGGCCAGCGAGGCGGTGTGCGAGACGGTCGCCTGTCTGGCCTGTTCGGAACGGCCAACCTTCATGGCGATGATCGGCTTCTTCAGCTCGCGGGCTCGGGCCGCCAGCCGTTCAAAGCCGGCTACCGAATCGAAGGCCTCGATGTGCAGGCCGAGCGACGTGACCCGCTCGTCCTCGATCAGGCCGAGCGCCATCTCGGACAGGCCGGTCTGAGCCTGGTTGCCGGCGGTCATCAGAAAGGCGACCGGCAGACCGCGCTTTTGCATGGTCATGTTGATGGCGATGTTGGAGGACTGGGTGATGATGGCAACGCCCTTGCCGCCCTCGGCCAGTCTTATGCCACCATGCTGGTCGGGCCACAGAAGCGCGCCGTCGGCGTAATTGATCAGGCCATAGCAATTCGGCCCGATGATCGGCATCGAGCCAGCTGCCGCGACCAGCTCGGCCTGCAGCCGCTCGCCGTCGTCGTCATAGGCCTCGGTCTCGAGGAAGCCGGCGGCAAAGCAGACGGCGCCGCCGGCGCCGCGTTCAGCCAGCGCCTTGACCACTTCGATGGTCAAATGCCGGTTGACGCCGACAAAGGCGGCATCCGGCGCGCCCGGCAGATCGGCGACAGAGCGATAGGCCTTGCGGCCGGCGACCTCGCCCTTGGTCGGATGCACCGGCCAGATCTCGCCGGCAAAGCCCATCTTGATCGATTGCGCGACGACGGCTGCAGCCTGCGCCCCGCCGAACACGACGATCGATTTCGGCCGCAGGAGACGCTCAAGTCTATGCATATGTTATGCCCCAAACGGGCGCAGCAGCGCCCTTGAAATGATGTGGCGCTGGATCTCGGACGTGCCTTCCCAGATGCGCTCGACGCGCGCGTCGCGCCAGATACGCTCCAGCGGCAGGTCGTCCATCAGCCCCATGCCGCCATGGACCTGGATCGCCTCATCGGCGACGAAAGCGAGCATTTCGGTGGCCTTCAGCTTGGCCATGGCCATGTCCTGGTCGGTGACGGTGCCCTGATCGTACTTCCAGCCGGCTTCGAACACCATCAGGTCGGCGGCCTTCAGTTCGGTCGCCATGTCGGCGAGCTTGAACGACACGCCCTGGAACTTGCCGATCTGCTGGCCGAACTGCTGGCGCTGCGCGGCATATTCCACCGCATGGCCAAGCGCCCGCTCGGCACGGCCGAGACAGGTGGCGCCGACCTGTAGCCGGGTGGCGCCGAGCCATGAATTGGCGACGTCGAAACCCTTGTGGACTTCGCCCAGAACCTGACTTGCTGGCAGCCGGCAATCGTCGAATTCAAGGATGGCGTTGGTATAGCCGCGATGCGAGACATTGCGATAGCCGTCACGCACCGTGAAACCCTTGGTGCCCTTGTCGACGAAGAAGGCGGTGATCTTCTTGCGCTTGCCGCGCGGCGAATCCTCTTCGCCGGAAGCCATGAACACGATCGCAAAGTCGGCGAGGTCGGCGTGGGAGATAAAATGCTTGGTGCCGTTCAGCACCCAGTCGTCCACATCCTGTACGGCGGTTGCCTTCATGCCGCGCAGATCCGAGCCGGCGCCCGGCTCGGTCATCGCCAGGCAGTCCCATTTCTCGCCACGGATGCAGGGGAACAGATATTTCTCGCGCTGCTCCGGCGTGCCGGCAAGCAGGATGTTGGAGGGGCGCGCCACGCAGGTCCAGTGCAGCGCATAGTTAGCGCGGCCGAGTTCTTTCTCGTAGAGCAGCCAGGTCACCGTATCCAGGCCGGCGCCGCCGACGTCGGCCGGCATGTTGGCGGCATAGAGCCCGGCCTCGATCGCCTTGACCTTGATCTCCTCGATCAGCTCGCGGCGCAGCACGCCGGTGCGCTCGACCTCGCGCTCATGCGGGTAAAGCTCGTTCTCGACGAACGCACGCGTCGTCTCGACGATGAGCCTCTGCTCCTCCGACAGCCCGAAATCCATGCTCTCAGCCTTTCTTCTTGCCGGTCTTTTTCTTTGGCTTCTCGGCTTTCTTTACCGGCTTCAAGGCCTTGGCCTTCTCGGCGGCCTTGGAGGCCGTCGGTTTCTTCGCCGCCAGCTTGGCCAGCTGCTTGGTGTAGTCCTTATGCAAAGCGCCGGCGCCCCAGCCCTTGCCTTTGTTCTGCTTCGACAGCGCGTCCATGATCGCGACCAAATTGTCGTCGCGGATCTTTTCCAGCTCACGGATCGACAGCCCATGCGCCTGGTCGTCCGACTGCGTGGCGATCAGGTCGACCAGCTCGTCGTTGAACTCCGGCACGTCCATCAGCTTGGTCCATGGCCATTTCAGGCACGGGCCGAACTGCGCCATGAAGTGGCGCATGCCGGCCTCGCCGCCGGCGACGCGATAGACCTGGAACATGCCCATCTGCGCCCAGCGCAGGCCAAAGCCATAGCGCATGATGTCGTCGAGTTCCTCGACCGTGCAGATGCCGTCCTTGATCAGCCACAGCGCCTCGCGCCATGCCGCTTCGAGCAGGCGGTCGCCGACGAAGGCCTCGATTTCCTTGCGGATGACGACCGGCTTCATGCCGATCGAGGTATACATCTCCTTGGCGACCTCGATCGCCTCGGGGAAGGTCTGTTCGCCGCCGACGATCTCCACCAGCGGCAGGAGATAGACCGGGTTGAACGGGTGGCCGACGACCAGCCGCTCCGGATGCTTCTTCATCGCCACCTGCATGTCGGTCGGCTTGATGCCGGAGGTCGACGAGCCGACAATCGCGTTGGCCGGCGCATGTGCGTCGATCTCTGCCAGCACGCGATGTTTGAGGTCAAGCCGCTCCGGCACGCTTTCCTGGATGAAATCGGCATCGGCCACCGCCTCGGCGATGGTCTTGGCGAAGGTCAGCTTGCCCTCTTTCGGCAGGCCGCCGGGCACCATCTGCTTGTAGGCGCGGCGCGCGCCCTTCATCACTTCGCCAACCTTGCGCGATGCCTCGGGATCTGGGTCGAAGATCGACACGTCGATGCCGTTCAGGAGCAGCCGCGCCACCCAGCCGGCACCGATGACGCCACCGCCGATGGCGGCTGCCTTGTTGATGATGCTCATGCGGAGGCTCCGGTTCTTGTCTTGGCTGTTGTTGGATCGGTGAGAGGCACGCGCTCTCCGGCGCGGATCACGGTCGCATCGTAGGCCTTGCGGGCAAAGACCTCGAGCACGAAGGGCCGGAAGAATTCGATCGGTAGCGTGTCATAGTCGGGGTCGAAGCTCGACTGGTCCCAGCGTTCGCAAAACTGGTCGCAATCGTCGAAATAGGCGTGGCCGGCAAAGCGGTCGCGCGCATGGCGGTTGCCGCCGAGATGATGGGCATAATAGAGCCGCTGAAAGTCGCCGTGCTTTTCCACCACCCAGGTGCATTGTTCGCGCACGAAGGGTTTCAGGATCGATGCGGCATATTCATCGTGATTGTAGGGCGCATAGATGTCGCCGATATCGTGCAGCAGCGCACAAGTGATCCAGTCGGTGTCGGCGCCGTCGCGCCAGGCCCGCGTTGCCGCCTGCAGCGAATGGCCGAGCCGGGTGATCTTGTAGCCGGACAGGCCCTCGTCGAGCTGCACCAGCGCGTCGAGCAGCCGCTCGCCGGTCCTGGCCGCATAGTCGATCTCATGCGCGGTCAGGAACTCGTAGTCGTCCCGGTCGCCATCCTTCATCGCGGTGAATTTTACGGTACTCATGCCGACCTCCCCAGCGAATAATCTATGCGGCTATCGGCGCCCGCTTGGTCAGGTTCAGCTTCTTGCGCACCTCCTCCGGGCCGATGATCCTGGCGCCCAGATTGGTGACGATGCTGGCGGCACGCTCAACGAGTTGCGCATTGGTCGCCAGCACACCCTTGTCGAGCCACAGATTGTCTTCCAGCCCGACGCGGACATTGCCGCCGGCCAGCACAGCTGCCGCGGCATAGGCCATCTGGTTGCGGCCGATGGCGAAGGCCGACCAGTTCCAGGTCGACGGCACATTGTTGACCATGGCCATGAAGGTGTTCAGGTCGTCAGGCGCGCCCCACGGCACGCCCATGCAAAGCTGCACCAGCGCATCGGGGTTGAGCACCTTTTCCTCGACCAACTGCTTGGCGAACCACAGATGGCCGGTGTCGAAAGCCTCGATCTCCGGCTTGACGCCGAGCGCAGTCATCATGCCGCCCATGGCGCGCAGCATGCCGGGCGTGTTGGTCATGACATAGTCGGCCTCGGCGAAGTTCATGGTGCCGCAGTCGAGCGTGCAGATTTCCGGCAGGCACTGGCGCACATGTTCCATGCGGTTGGTGGCGCCACCCATATCGGTGCCCTTTTCGTTGAGCGGCAGCGGCGCTTCCGGCGAGCCGAACACCATGTCGCCGCCCATGCCGGCGGTCAGGTTCAGCACCACATCGACATTGGCCTCGCGGACGCGCTCGGTCACTTCGCGGTAGAGATGCACGTCACGCCTGGGCTTGCCGGTTTCGGGATCACGCACATGGCAATGCACGATCGCAGCGCCCGCCTTGGCCGCATCGATGGCCGAGTCGGCGATCTGCTTGGGCGAGCGCGGCACATGCGGGCTGCGATCCTGCGAGCCGCCGGACCCGGTCACGGCACAGGTAATGAAAACCTCACGGTTCATCGCAAGCGGCATGGAACTCTCCTCCGATAGAAACACTATGCATGTCGCCCAAAAGTGGGAACCGGTTTTGGCATAACGACATGCACAAAGACCAATCAACAATGCCCGACTTGCCGGAAACTGTTTTGCGTTTTACGAAGCTTCCATGACGAAAAGCGAGAAACCAACGATCTTTCGTGCCGAGCGCCTGCCGCTCAAGGTGACGCTGCTGGTGTTTTCCGGCTCATCCATCATGTGCGTGGCCTCGGCCGTCGATCCGCTGCGCGCCGCCAACCGCATCTCCGGTGAAACCCTGTTCGATTTCCGGCTGGTCTCGGTGACCGGCGAGGCTCCGGTCACCACATGCGGCCTGCCGGTGGCGGTCAGTGGCCGCTTCGATGCGGCCGAGCCAACCGACGTTCTTGTCGTCGTCGCCGGCTTCGGCACCCAGAACTATGCAACCTCGGCTCTGTTGTCGGGCCTGCGTCGCGCGGCGCGGACAGCACGCGCTTGCGGCGGCGTCGAAGCCGGCACCTGGCTGGTGGCGCGTGCCGGCCTCTTGGAAGGGCGCAGCGCCACCACCCATTGGGAGGACATGGAGGATTTTTCCTCGGCCTTCCCAGGTGTCGATGTCCGCCCGGACCGCTATGTCATCGATGGGCCGGTGTTCACGTCGGGTGGCGCGTCGCCGACCTTCGACCTGATGCTGCATCTCATTCGCACGCGGCTCGGCATGGCTGTCGCGCTCGATGTCGCCAGCGTCTTTATCTACGATCAGGCGCGCGCCGCCACCGACGCGCAGCCGCTGGTCTCGCTCGGCCGGCTCGACGGCTACGACCCGCGCCTTGCGCAAGCCATCCGGCTGATGGAATCGCATGTCGATCAGCCGCTGACCATAGAGGCGATGGCAAAGCGCGCCGGGGTGACGGCGCGGACACTGGAGAGCATCTTTCGCAAGTCGATCGGCGAGACGCCGGGCGCCTATTACCTCAGGCTGCGCCTCGGCGCCGCCCGCCGGCTGGTGGTCGATACAAGGGTAGCCATGGCCGATATTGCCGGGCGGACCGGATTTTCGTCCGCCGCGGCGTTTTCGAGAGCGTTTTCAAGGGCTTTCGGCGAAGCGCCGATCAGGCTGCGGAGGGGGTAGGTTTCAACGGGCGATCAGGCCGCGTTCTGACGGTCGCCGTCGATCTGCGAGCGCATCTGTCTGGCAAGATGGGTCTCAAAGCGGCTCGCGACGGCGCGATCCCACTCGTTCGAGATCTTGGCGCCGTCGGTTTTCCTCGGCATCGCCATCAACCGGTCGATGATAGATCCGGCTTCGCCCGGTGAGAGCAGGGCGTCGATTTCACGTTCGTTCTGCATATCGGTTCGCCTCCTTCTTCCTCTCCCGCCACGAGCCAGTCTTATACGAGATACGTGACGGCTGTTTGAAGGCAAGAGCGAGGTCATTGAAGGGCGGCAAAGGGCAAAACCGTGTCGTCGGACGCGCCCTCGCGTAAAGTTTGATCCTGCGTCTGGGCAGGTCAGGTCAAGCAGAAATCTACAGCCACTTTTCGAACAGCACCGTGGTGAAGCCACTGTCCCATTCGTCATCTGGATAGCGGGTTTTCTCGATATAGCCGACCGCCTTGTAGAGTGCTTGCGCAGGCATGTTGAACGTGTCGGTTTCCAGCCGCGCCTGCGCCGATCCGGCGGCGCCGATCGCCTGTTCGGCATGGGAAAGCAGCTTGCGGCCGACATCTTGCCGTTGACGGGACGCCATGACGTGTAGGGCTTCGATGAAGTCCGCGCGCCAATGGATCAGGCCGGCGACCGCGCCATCGATCTCGGCAACGGCAAATTTAGGCCAGCTCTGGTCGACATAACGCCCGCCAATATCCGTCTCGACATAGCGCTGCGCCGCTGCCTCGGTGATGTTAGGCAGCCAGGTGCCTTCGAATGTTTCCTACAGGAGCCGCTTCAAAGCCGGGATATCGCTTGCCTGCGCCGGGCGCACGATGGTTCGATCCTCTGCCATTTCCCGTCTCCTGCCAATGCACGTCCCCCCAAAAGTGCACAGCGGTTTTGGGACGACGACATGCATCAAAGTAAAGGCCGCCGCGTCGCCTTTTCGGCGGTGCGGCACCTTGATCGCGTGCAGGCCGCCAAAGATCCATGCGATCCTCGGCAGCCTCTCGCGAAATGCGCTGACTAGCAGATGGTGATGGCTGCGGCTTTCAGCCAGAGGTAGCGGATGTCGGTCCAGAGATCGGGCTTCACACGTAGCGGTTGACGATGTTTTCCAGCAGTTCCTGACGGCCCGACCTTGGCTGCGGCTCGATCTTCTTCTTGACGACGCGCTCGGCGATGTCTTCCAGCGTGCGCTTGCCGGAAAGCATCGCCTTGCCCTCGGCCGTGTTCCAGCCGGCATAACGTTCGGCCAGCGGGGCTGACAGCGCCTTGTCCTCGACCATGCGGGCCGCGGCCTTCAGACCGCGTGCGCAAGAGTCCATGCCGCCGATATGGCCGATCAGCAGGTCCTGCGGATCGAGCGACTGGCGGCGCAGCTTGGCGTCGAAATTGGTGCCGCCGGTCTTGAAGCCGCCGGCCTGCAGGACCTGGTAGTAGGCCAGCGCCATCTCGGGCACGTTGTTGGGGAACTGGTCGGTGTCCCAGCCCGATTGGTAGTCGTTGCGGTTCATGTCGATCGAGCCGAAGACGCCGAGCGCATTGGCCAGCGCCAGCTCGTGCTCGAAGGAATGGCCGGCCAGGATGGCGTGGCCCTGCTCGATGTTGAGCTTGACCTCCTTCTCCAGCCCGAAGCGCTTGAGGAAGCCGTAGACGGTGGCGACATCGTAATCATACTGGTGCTTGGTCGGCTCCTGCGGCTTAGGTTCGATCAGGATCGTGCCCTTGAAGCCGATCTTGTGCTTGTAATCGACGACCATGCTGAGGAACCGGCCGGCCTGCTCCTGCTCGCGGGCAAGGTCGGTGTTGAGCAGCGTCTCATAGCCCTCGCGCCCGCCCCACAGCACGTAGTTCTCGCCCTTCAGCCGCTTGGTGACGTCGAGACAGCTTTTTACCGTCGCCGCCGCATAGGCAAACACATCCGGATCGGGATTGGTGGCCGCACCCGACATGAAACGGCGATTGGAGAACAGGTTGGCCGTGCCCCAAAGCAGCTTGACGCCGGTCTGCTTCATCTTTCCGGCGAAGTAGTCGGCGATCTCGTCGAGGCGAGCCGCACTTTCGGAAAAGTCCTTGCCCTCCGGCCGCACATCGGCATCGTGGAAGCAGAAATAGGGAGCGCCGAGCAGCGAGAACATCTCGAAGGCGACATCGGCCTTGAGCTTGGCCAGTTCCATCGTATCGATGCCGCCGGCCTTGGGGAACCAGGGACGGTCGAAGGTCTGGCCGCCGAACGGATCGCCGCCCGGCCAGGCAAAGGAATGCCAATAGGCGACGGCAAAGCGCAGATGGTCTTCCAGCCGCTTGCCGGCGACGACCTCATCGGGATTGTAGAACCGGTAGGCCAGCGGATTGGTCGAATCTGGCCCCTCGTACTTGATTTTCTGGATGTCGCCGAAAAATCCGCTGCTCATGGTCTTTTTCCTCTTTCGAATAGTTCGCCCTGATTACCTCAGGTAATTCGCCCTGATTACCTCAGGCGTAATTGGTTTCGTTCTTCCGCTGGTCGAAAAGGCTCGTGTCAAAACCGTCAAACAAAGGAGACAGACCATGACCGACCTCAACAAGATCGCCCAAAACTACATCACCGCCTGGAACGAGAGCGATGCCGAGCGCCGGGCCGACTTGCTCAAGGCGACCTTCACTGAAGACGTCAGCTACCGCGATCCACTCATGCAGGGCGATGGCCATGCGGGCGTCGCGGCTCTGATCGACGGCGTGCAGCAGCGCTTTGCCGGCTTCCGATTCTCGCTGAAGGGCGCGCCGGACGGTTTTGCCGACAAGATCCGCTTCTCGTGGAACCTTGGTCCGGAAGGCATTCCTTCCGTCATCGAAGGCACCGACATCGGCGTCATCGAGAACGGCTGCCTGAAGAGCGTCACCGGCTTCCTCGACAAGGTGCCGGCGCAGTGAGCTGGCAAGCCGCGGCGTGGGCGAGAAGTTGCTCACGCCGTGGTGACCTTGATTGCCGGATAGAGCGCCCGGTAGTGCTGATAAGCTTCCGCGTAGACACCCCCTAGGGCGGCGTCCGGTTCGATCGTCGCATCGGTCCTCGGTGCCGTACAGATTTGAAGCGGATCGGCACCCGTCGCCGCGATCAGGCCGAGGCGCGCAGCACCGAAGGCGGCGCCGAAGTCGCCGTCGGCGGGAATGTCGACAGGCAGTTGAAGCGCGGTGGCAATCGCCTTCAGCCAATAGCGCGAACGCGAACCGCCGCCGATCGCCGTCACCCGCGTCAAGGTCGTGCCGGCTGTGGCCAGGGCTTCGAGGCTGTCGCGGAAGGCGAAGGCGACGCCTTCGAGCACGGCCTGCGTCAGCACCGCACGGCTCGATTCATGCGCCAGGCCGGTGAACGCGCCGCGAATGGCGGAATCATTGTAGGGTGTGCGCTCGCCTGAGAGGTAAGGCAGGAAGGACACCCCGCTGGGCGCCTTCAACGTGTCGCCGAGTTCGGCGGTCAATTCGCCGGCGCTCTTCCCGGTGATTTCGGACAGCCAGTTGAGCGAATCGGTTGCCGACAGGATGACGCCCATCTGGTGCCAGGTGTTCGGAAGCGAGTGGCAGAAGGTATGGACGGCACTTGCCGGGTTGGGCAGGTAGGAAGCATTGGCGGCAAACAGCACGCCCGATGTGCCGAGCGAAACGAAGGCGTGGCCGGCGCCGACCGTGCCCATGCCGCAGGCCGAGGCGGCATTGTCGCCGGCGCCACCGGCGATCGGAATGCCGGCCGGGACGCCCCATTTCGAGGCCAAGTCGGCGCGCAAGGCGCCGGCCTTCTGCGTACCCTCGACCAGCGACGGCATCTGCTTTTCGTCGAGCGATGTCGCCGCGAGCAGGTCCGCGCTCCAGCGCCGCTTGCCGACATCGAGCCAGGACGTGCCGGCAGAATCCGACATTTCCGAAATGTGTTCGCCCGTGAGCCAGAGCCGCAGGAAATCCTTGGGCAGCAGCACTTTTGCGACCTTGGCGAAGACAGCGGGCTCGTTGTTCTTCACCCAGGCAAGCTTTGGCGCGGTGAAACCGGGAAAGACGATGTTGCCGGTCAGCGCGCGGAAGCGCGGATCGGCATCGAGGACGGCGGCCTCGGCATGGCTGCGTGTGTCGTTCCACAGGATGCAGGGGCGCAGCACCTTGTCGGCGGCATCGAGCAGCGTTGCGCCATGCATATGGCCGGACAGGCCGATACCCTTGACCGCAGCGAATTCCCTGGGATGCCTGGCTTTGAGGTCGGCAACCGCCTCCTCACAGGCCCGGATCCAGTCGTCGGGATTCTGTTCCGACCAGCCTGGATGCAGGCGTGAAACATCGAGCGACGCATGGCCGGAGCCGATGACGGTCTGCCCGGCATCGATCAGCAGCGCCTTGACGCCCGATGTCCCGAGATCGAGGCCGAGATACATGATTTCCTCCCATGCCATTAATTTTTTCGAGCTCCGAAAAAATCTGGCTTGGCCAGTTTTTAAAACAAGATCCGCTTCGGGTCAATTCTCCGACAAATCGGCGGCGCGTCGCAGAAACAGCGCTGACAGCGGACTGTCGGGTCGCGCCATCGAACGTTCTGCCGTGAGCGCCCTGGCCAGCGCACCCTCGCCGGCGCGCAGGGCCGCCTCGATCAGTGTCAGGTCGATGACGTCGCGCTGGGCGTGGCTGCCGCCGAAACGATGGGCGATTGCCCGGATCGGCCGGATCAGGCGCACGGTCTCGGTATAGTTGCCCTCACCGAACGCCTTGATGGCAAGCGTCAGCGGATGGCCGACATCCCTTGTGAAAGCCGCGTTGTCGTCATTGCCGCGCATGGCCTCACGCTGCGCCTCGAGCAAGGTCTGAGCCGGGGCGTCGAGCCCTGCACCGACAAAGGCCATCATCGCGTGGGCATCATTGAAGGCATAAAGGCCGGCGCCTGCCTTGCGCCAGTTGGCGGCGAGCTCTGCCCAGCGGTCGCCGACATCGAAACCGCCGAGGCGGAGCCGCCACAGGATTGCCGAGGCATCGACCATGTTGAGCGCCATCGTCGATTGCACGCCGTAGATGGGGCCATCATAGAGCGCAAGAACGTCGTCCGTTTCGCCGAGATCATAATGGAACAGCGCCAGGTGCCACCAATTGTGGACCTGCAGGAAGCTCTCCCGTGTCCACGCTTCCGGGTTAGCGCGCATCCAGGCGATGCCATCCCTTTGCCGGCTTTGCATCTCCATGACATGGGCGACGGCATGCTGAGCCCAGCCGTCGCGCGGCTCCATGTCGACTGCCGAGCGGCCAAGCTGTTCGGCCCTGATATAGTCGCCCATTTCCTCCAGCCCGAACGCCTGCATGCCGAGCATGGCGTGGTAGCCGGGCATGCCGCTTTGCCAGGCTGGCAGGGCGCGGGCGATACGGTCGCGCAGCATGCGGGCATTGCCGGTGAAGAAATCGATCTGGTGGCCGACCTGCAGCGCCAGCCCGTCGCGCGGGGTCTCGATGGTGATATCTTCAAGAACGCGGCTGGCCTCATGCCAACGCCCGTTGGCGAGGTGACCAAGGGCTGCGACATGCGCCTGCTCGCGTGTGGTCGCGGCAAGCGGCAGTGACGCCTCATGGCAAGCCTTGGCCACCGCCGTCGCCTCCCGCTCGGTGGCGAGGCCGAAGAGATAGCCCTTGAAGACATGCGCCATGACGAAGCCGGGATCTTCCGCGATGGCGCTGTCGATGGAGGCAACGGGGTCGCCGATGAAGCACTGCAGTTCACGCACCGCTTGGTTGTAGGTCGCGAATCCCACCTCCGTTGCACCAGAAAGCGTCAGGCCGAATGCGTCCCTGATTGCCATGCGATGTCCTTTCATCGACCCGTGACAGGCCCTCGATCCTTCGGCCCGAGGGGATCCTAAAGCATGGGCCACGGACACGCCACTCACGCGCTTCGTTAGAGCGTTTCAGTAGTCTTTCCAGTTTGGCAACCATGATAGGCAGGTTAAACTTTGTAAAATCGAAACAACGCGACGCGGCATCTGAAAAAATACTTCCGAACAGTCGTTTGGAGAGTGCGGAAGGAGATGTTGCTTTGCTGCGACGAAGGCGCCAAGGTCAGCATCTTCGCCACCGGCGACTACACCACAAATCTCGGTGGCGACAAACGCCGTGTCCTCGAAGGCAATCTCGGCTTCAGCGTCAAATGGTGAAGCCGGCCATGATTCCGGAAACCGGTTTCGGGATCACGGTCAGAGAGCCTAATTACCCGAACGCATCGCCACAGTGGCGATGCCGGCGCCGACCAGCAGCGTGCCGCCGGTGCGGTTGAAGATGCGGATTGCCTTGGGATTGCGCACGACGTTGCGTGCGCGTGCCGCGATCAGCGCATAGCCGAAGGCATTGGCGCAGGCGAGCGCCAGGAAGGTCGTCTCGAAGATCAGCATCTGCGTCCAGAAATCGGCGTGGCGGTCGAGGAACTGCGGCAGGAAGGCGACGAAGAAGGTGATGCTTTTCGGGTTGAGCGCGGTGACCAGCCAGGCATGCGCCATCATCTTGGCCGATGATACCGCATCGGTGCGCGGTTCGGCTTTCAGCGCGCCGCCGGCGCGAAACAGTTTCACGCCGAGATAGATCAGATAGCCGGCGCCGATCAGCTTCAGGATGGTGAAGACGGTCGCCGAAGCCGCCAGCAGCGCGCCGATGCCCAGCATCGACAAGGTCATCGCGGTGAAGTCGCCCAGCGCCACGCCGACGGCCATCGGCAGGGCGGTGCGCCAGCCCTGGCCCAGTGCGTAGGACACGACCAGCAGGATGGTCGGACCCGGAATGATGAGAAGAATCGTCGACGCGGCGGCAAAGGCGGCCCAGTTTTCGAAGGACATGCCCGTCTCCTTTGAGCTCAAGGAAGAGGATAAATCCTTAGGCCCGGGAGAATGTAAAGAGGCGATTTCCCTAACTGCGCCAACGGCAGACCGGCGTCAGTTCGCGCCGCTCAGCGTGCTCACGATATCGGCCGGGCTGACATTGGCACCGAGAGCGGTTGATGCCGCGACAATGGCAGCGGCAAAAAGCGTGATGTCGGTTTTCAAGGTCTTGCACTTGGAGGCCCCTCGCTGATCGCTTGAGAGGTAGGAAACGCCGGCGCCGGGATTATGACACGACCGAGGTCTTTTTGTGCAGCAGATCCCAGTCAATGGTCAGGCAGGAGGGTCGAGCGCCCGCCGGGCAACGCGCAAACGCAAGCTGTGCAAGGTCTTCACGCTTTATCAACCATGAATGATGAAAATGCCTACTATCCGGCCGGACCGTGCTTCCCGCCGACAGCGTAGGGTTTGGGTATATGCGTGAGTTGCCGCAAGGTCTGACGCCGCCGCGAAACGGCGACGCATTCGAAACCGATCATCATCTTTCCCGCCGTGCCGTCCTGTCCGGGGCAGGGGCGCTCGCGCTGCTCAGCGCCGCCGGCTGCTCGACCTCGGGAGGCGGCCTGCCGGCGCTCGACCTCGACAACGTCACCACCGGTTCGATACCGATCCGGCCGAGCATCAGCGTCGACAAGAACATCACCAGCCCCGGCGTGATGTATGCCGCGATGACGGATGGCGGCTTCAATGTACCGGAAGTGCCCTATCTCAAGGTAAAGTCGGAATTCCGCCGCCAGATCGTCGTCGACACGACAGGCGAGGCGCCCGGCACCATCGTCGTCCATCTGCAGGAGCGCATGCTCTATCTCGTCCAGCCGGGCGGCGATGCCATCCGCTACGGCGTCGGCATCGGCAAGGACGGTTTCCGCTGGTCGGGCCGCGCCAACATCCAGTACGGCAGGGAATGGCCGACCTGGACGCCTCCGCCCGAAATGATCGCCCGCAAGCCGGAACTGGTGAAGTGGCAGGCCGGCCAGCCCGGCGGCCTCACCAACCCGCTCGGCGCCCGCGCCCTCTACATCTACCAGGACGGCAAGGATACCGGCTACCGCATCCACGGTTCGCCCGAGTGGTGGAGCATCGGCCAGGCGATGTCGTCGGGCTGCGTGCGCCTGATCAACCAGGACATCATCGATCTCTACAGCCGCGTCTCCAAGAAAAATCCGGTCGTCGTCGTCTGACGCGTCACCCGGTCCACTCTTCCGTTGCGCGATAACGAAAGACAGGCGAATGTGCCTGCGAATTCATCGCTCGGGAGACGTCAGGAATGGCCGGAACTTTTGTTATCGCGCAGGGCGGCGGCCCAACCGCCGTCATCAACCAGACGGTGGTCGGGGCGACGCTGGAGATCCGCAAGCGGCATCCCGGCGCCAAGGTCCTCGGCTCCATCCATGGCGTGCGCGGCATTCGTGACGGCAATTATGTCGACCTCTCCGCCATCCCGGAAGACCGGCTGCGGCTGATTGCGGGCACGCCAAGTGCGGCCCTTGGCTCGACCCGCGACAAGCCGGATGCTGCCTATTGCGACGTCATCCTCAACGGCCTGAAGAAGGCCGGCGCCGACGCTTTCATCTACATCGGCGGCAACGACACGTCGGGCACGCAGCAGATCCTGACCGACGCCGCCGGCGGCTCTATCGCCTTCGTCCATGCGCCGAAGACCATCGACAATGACCTTGAGGAAAACGACCACACGCCGGGCTTCATCTCCGCGGCCGAGTTCGTCGCCGGCGCCTTCCTCTCCGTCGATCTCGATTTTCGCGCTCTGCCAGGCATCTATGTCGGCATCGTCATGGGCCGGCATGCCGGCTTCCTCACTGCCGCGGCCGCTGCCTGGCAGCTCGACCTCGACAGCGGACCGCACCTCGTCTATGTGCCCGAGCGCCCATTCTCGGCCGCTGGCTTCATTGATGACGTCCGCGCCACGCTCGATCGCCACAAACGATGCATCGTCGCCGTATCGGAAGGCGTCAGCACCGCCGACGGCAAGGCGTTGGTCGAAAGCCTGGTGCCGCCGGACAAACTGGAGCGCGACGCGCATGGCAACGTCAAGTTGTCGGGCAGTGACCTGCCGGCCGCACTTGAGCGCGCGCTGGCCGAAGGCCTGCCGGGCAAGCGGGCCCGCGTCGACGCACTCGGCTACATGCCGCGCGGCTATATCGGCGCCATTAGCGCCGTCGACGCGCAGGAGGCTTTCGATGCCGGCGCTTTTGCAGTCACTGTCGCCGAACAGGGTGGCGGCTCGGTGGCGCTGCAATATGACGGCACCAAAACGGTGCTGAAGAAGGTGCCGCTGAAGAACGTCGCCGGCAAGACCCGCCACATGCCGGATGATTTCATGAAGCCCGACGTCAATCAGCTGTCCGATGCCGGCATGGCCTACCTCAAGCGGCTGGTGCCGGAAAAGTACAAGGTCGGGAAGCCCTTCGTCTGATGGACTGGTTCAGCAGGAGCATCGTCGACGACAAGACAACGATGCTGACCGAACCGTTCGTGCATGAGTACCTGCGCGCCAACATCTGGCATCTGCGCGGCCGCGACGCCGACCTGCTCGTAGACACCGGCATGGGTATCTGCCCGCTGGCGCCCGAGATCGAGACGTTCAACGGCAAGCCGCTGCTGGTCGTCGCCACCCACATCCATCTCGACCATGTCGGCTCGCTGCACGAATTTCCGTTGCGGGCCGGGCCAAGGATGAACGCGGAACAATTCGAGAGCATGGATGTGGCGGCGACCTACGCTTACATGTTCCACGATCTCGAAGGCGCCGTCTCGAGACTGCCGGCGCCGGGCTGGAAGGCGGCCGACTACAATATCCCGTCCGCGCCGTTGACGCGAACCCTGGACGAGGGCGATGTGGTCGATCTCGGCGACCGGCAGTTTCGTGTGCTGCATCTGCCCGGCCATTCCCCGGATTCTATCGCGCTGTTCGATGAGGCTGACGGCCTGTTCTTCAGCGGCGACGCCATCTACGACGACACGCTGATCGACGACCTGCCGGATTCGGACATGGTCGCCTATGTCAGTACGATGCAGCGCCTGCTCGACCTGCCGATCCGCATCGGTCATGGCGGACACGGACCGAGCTTCGACGGCAAGCGCATGCGCGCGATTGCCACGACCTATCTCGGGCGAACCGTCGGGATCTGACGCCCGGCGGAGTAGAAAAGCCCCGCCTGACGACATTGTGACCTGCCGTCGTCCGGAGATTAAATCTTCGTAAGGTCGCCCGAAAACCCTAAATCGGGCCGATCTGCGCCCTAGATGCAGGCTGTCGATCCGGTCGGCTGCCATGCCAGGCGAGACAGGCAATAGCGACCCTCGACACGCCGGAAACCTTTTCCCTGCATGGGAAGAGGCCATGGCGCAGGATCAACTCTCGCCCGGACAAACGACCATGTCAGATATCCTTCGCAGACATCGCGTCGCGGCCTTGCTGGGCGCTGCGCTAATCATATCCCCCTTCGTGATCTCTTTCGCCCAAAGCGCGGGCAACACCGTTCCGACAACCCAGACACCTGTCGCCGGCATCACTGCGCCCAACGGTTCGTTCGCTCCCATCGTGGCCGCCGACAAGCCGGCCGTGGTCACGGTTACCACCGTCATGAAGGCGCAGCCGGAAAGCACCGATGACGGCATGCCTCTCGGCAACTCGCCATTCGACGACTATTTCCGCCAGTTCTTCGGCGACAAGGGCAGGGCTGCTCCGCGCACGCCGCCGCAGGAACAGGCACAGCGGGCCGAGGCACTCGGCTCCGGCTTCATCGTCGCCTCCGATGGCACCATCGTCACCAACAATCACGTCATCGATGGCGCCTCTTCGATCAAGGTGACGCTCGACGATGGCACCGAACTTCCCGCAACGCTCGTCGGCCGCGACGCCAAGAACGATCTCGCCGTGCTCAAGATCAAAGCCGGCAAGTCCCTGCCGACGGTCAAATGGGGTGACTCCGACAAGTTGATGACCGGCGACCAGGTGCTGGCGATCGGCAATCCGTTCGGCATCGGCACCACGGTCACCGCAGGCATTGTTTCTGCACGCGGCCGCGACCTGCACAGCGGACCGTTTGACGACTTCATCCAGATCGACGCCCCGATCAATCACGGCAATTCCGGTGGTCCGCTGGTCGATATAAACGGCAATGTCGTCGGCATCAACGCGGCGATCTATTCGCCCAATGGCGGCAGCGTCGGCGTGGGCTTCGCCATTCCGTCGGATCAGGCCCAGAAAGTGGTCGCCAAGCTGATGAAGGACGGCTCGATCCAGTACGGCTATCTCGGCGTCGAGATCCAGCCGGTGACGCCGGATGTGGCTAGCGCCATTGGGCTAGATCATCCTGGCGGCGCGCTGGTTTCGCAGGTCAATGACGGCTCGCCGGCAGCCGGCGCCGGTGTCCAGACAGGCGACGTCATCACCAGCTTTGCCGGACAGGACGTGAAGGATCCCAAGGACCTGTCGCGGGCGGTCGCCAATGTCGCGCCCGGCGCCCGGGAGACGCTGGTCGTTTGGCGCAAGGGCAGGGCGGTACAGATTTCCGTCGCTGTCGGCCGCAACACCGACGATGTGAAGACCGCGTCGGCGGACGACGGTTCCGGCACGCCAAGCGCCGAGCAAGGCTCGCGCCTTCCGGCGATCGGGCTTGGCCTGATGGACATCACCCCTGACATCCGCGAGCAGATGAATCTCGCCGACAATCAGCACGGCGCGATGGTTGCCAGCGTCAATCCAGACAAGGCGGCCGCGGCATCCGGAATCCAGGCCGGCGACATCATAGCCGCCGTCAATCAGGTACCGGTGAAGAGCGCCAGGCAAGTGACGCAGGCGATCGCCCAGGCCGGCAAGTCCGGCCGCAAGTCTGTGCTTCTGCTGGTCGAGCGCGAAGGCAGCCAGATCTATGTTGCGGTGCCTTTCGCCAACGGCTGACATGTGGCGTTGACGTGAATGCAGGATCGGCAGGGCTCGTCGGTGACGATCCCCGCCGGCCTCTGCCCGTCAAGATTTCGGTTGCCCGCCACGACATCTTCAAGAACACTGCATCAGGCCGATGGTGGCTTGATGCAGGGGATTGCCGCGATGGTCACCCGGGGTTTCTCTTCAGGACGGCGCCCGCCAACCGATGGCGATGCGCGCATACCGCCCGGCCAATATCTCGAACAGGGTTTTCCAGTGCTGTCGGCCGGCCCAACGCCGCGTGTGCGCATCGAGGATTGGTCTTTCACCCTGAAGCATGGGCCACGCCCGATCAAGACATGGAACTGGGCCGAGTTCAACGCGCTGCCGTTGACCAAGATGACGCGCGACATCCATTGCGTGACCGCATGGACCAAGTTCGACACGCCGTGGCAGGGTGTGTTGGTCGACGATATCCTTGCCGACGCGGGGTTGGAGCCACCGACCGGCTTCACGCTGGCGCACGCGTTCGATGGTTACACGACCAATGTGCCGGTCAAGGATCTCACCGCCGGCAAGGCCATGGTGGCGCTGCTTTACGAAAGTAAGCCGATAACGCCGGACCATGGTGGCCCGGCAAGACTGCTAGTGCCGCATCTCTATTTCTGGAAGTCGGCCAAATGGCTGAACGGCCTGCAATTCACCACGCGCGACGAACCCGGTTTCTGGGAATTGCGCGGCTACCACATCTACGGCGATCCGTGGCGCGAACAGCGCTACACGGACGATCCATGAGCGATGCAGCGGCAGTGCAATCGCCTTGGCAGACAGTCAGGATTGTCCGCATCGAAAAGCGCACGCCGCGTGTCACCAGCTTCTTCTTCCAGCCGTCTCGGCCCTTTGCCTATCGCGCCGGGCAGCATGTCGACGTCAGGCTGACGGCGCCCGACGGCTATCAGGCGCGCCGCTCCTATTCCATCGCCTCCGCACCCGAAACGAACGATGTGATCGAACTGGCGATTGAAAAACTCGACGACGGTGAGGTTTCGCCCTTCTTCCACGAGGTCGCGGCAATTGGCGACGAAATCGAACTGCGCGGACCGCTCGGCGGGCATTTCGTCTGGCCAGAAGATGAGAATGGCCCGCTTGTGCTGGTCGGCGGCGGTTCGGGCGTCGTTCCCTTGATGTCGATGGTCCGCCATCGCGCCGCGCAGAATTCGAGCGTGCCCGTCGTCCTGGTCTTTTCAGCTCGGGTCTGGGACGAAGTGATCTTTCGTGACGAACTGATCACCCTCGATGATCGCCAGCACGGCTTCGATCTGGTGCTGACGCTGACGCGCGAGGCCGCACGCCGTCCCGCCGATTATTCGCGGCGGGTGGACGTCGCGATGATGGCGCAAGCGATGGCGCGGCTGCCCGAGCCGCCCGGTCTCGCCTTTGTCTGCGGCTCCAATGCGTTCGTTTCCGCCGCCGCCCAGGCGCTGATCGATGCCGGCGTTGCGGCGCAAAACATTCGCACCGAACGGTACGGAGTTTGAACGAACGCCGCCTTTCGCTCTTCAGCCAATCGGCGAGAAATCCGCCGACAACAGCTGGAAAGGCAAGGCGCCATAGGCAGCCACCGTGGCCTCGTCGTTCCATTCACGAAACTGGCGCGACGGTCGCGCTTCGAGCGTCAGGGCGTTCCGCGCGCCGTCGAGCTTCACCTTGCCGCGAAAATGCAGCACGCGTTCCTTGCCGGATCGGCTGATGGCCATGGCGCGCAGCCGAGCGATATGGTCGTCACCGGCATTGATTTCCATTTCGATACGGCGTCGGACCGGCGGAACACTGATCCTGACGGTGATATCAAGCATCATGTCGCCGGTCGTTTGCGGACAGGCGATGGCCTGCGAAAACGCCAATGGCGCCGGTGAGGCTTGCGGTTTGCGCGCGGCCGATCTGCCGCGCCAGGCCTTGGCGGGCGGCTCCTGTTGCAACCGGCCCTTCTTCCGCTTCAGGCGCAATTGCTTGGCAAGCCCGCGCGACAGCCAGACAAGGCCGCCGAAATCCGTGCGCGGCTTGGCCTGCAGAACCGACGACCAACGCGACAGGCCAGCCCGGTCGGCCATCTCGAAGATCCTGGCCAATGTCGACTCGGGCACAGCAACGCCGATCTCAAACGCCAGATAGGACAATGCCACCGCCGCCGGAACGGCCAGGCCGCGTCTGCCGACGATGTCTAGGAACACGTCCCAGTCGACGTCTCCGCCATGGATGGCGACCGCGCAATCGACAAGCCAGTCGCTATGGGTGTGGGCATCGAGGCCGCCATGGGCGATGGCCAGGGCCATGCGATCGGCCGGCGACGGCACGAAGACCGCGACGCCGCTGAATTCGGCCGGGATCGCCCGTTGCCAGATCGCCAGATCGTCTTCCGCGCTTGCCTGCGACCCGTCATAGCCGAGCTGGTGCAGGTCGATGTCGCCGAAACGGCCCTTGAAGAAATTCATCGACCGCAGCGACGCCAACCGGGTTCGCAGATATTGCGCGCTGACGCCCGAGGCGATCTGCCAGTCGCGATCACACAGGATGTCGAAGGCGGCAGCCATGTCGCGCGGGCGCACCAGTATGTCGATGTCGTGCGCCACCCGGCCACGCTGCGCCGACGCATTCAAGGCAACGCGGCTGGCGCCCTTTATCAGCATGATGTCGGCGCCACCGTCGGCCATTGCCTTCAGCGCCGGCTCGCCCTCGCGCATCGCCATGCGCGACTTGGTCCACAGCATCTTCTGCAGGCCGACAAGGCGCGGATAGGCGGAATGGCCGGCAAGCTTTCTGCCGAACCTGTCGGAGATGGCAGCGAGCAACCGGTGTTCCCTAAACGAGACAAGGTCGATGTCGTTCTCGTCCAGCCAGCGCGCGGCGCAGCCAGCGGCTGCGTCTTCATCGGAGAGCAGCGCCGCCTTGAGCAACTGGTCGAGCTGGCCGGTCGGCCAGGACCAACCATAATCCGGGAAGCGACGCCCGATACGGCGAACGGGCCTGGCTTTCAACTGGAGCCCGCCTTGTTCTGAGCTCGCCGCTGCATGGCGAGCCTTGCCACCTGGAGGTAGCCGCGGTCGCGCTCCGGGTCGCGGCCATAGGAAAGGCTGCCCGGCCTGATGCGGCGCAATGCAAGCATGTCGTCGAGCATGGCAAGGACAAAGCCTGCCTCACGAACCCGGGCGATCCAGTCGATCATCTCGCCGCGGCCGCCGGGTGGGTCGATGATGGGACCGACGGTCTGCACCACCTCCTGGCGGATCATCATCGTCGTGCGCGACCAGCCCGCCACACTGGCCGCCTCGGGCAAATCGGGCCTGTCACCGCGAAACGTCCGCCAGTGCGTAAAAACGCCCGCTGTTGCGGGATGACGGTTGAGATAGCCCAGCTGCTTTTCGATCTTGTCCGCCAGCCACAGGTCGTCGGCATCGAGCGTCGCGACGAACGGAGTCGAGAGTGCGGCAAAACCCTTGGTTGTGGCGCTTCCGGGCCCCGCATTCTCTTGCCGCAGCACCGTTACCGGCAGGTTCATCGCGTCGATCACGGCAGCCGTATCGTCGGTCGAACCGTCATCGACCACGACGATAGCCTCCGCCTTTACCGTCTGGGCCAGAACGGAGTTCAGGGCCGCGCCTATGGTGGCGGCCGCGTTCAAAGCCGGAATGACGACGCCGTAGCCTGCCATTACGGGAATCGCCACTGCGCGAGATCCTTGACGTCGAAGATTCCCTCCACTGGGCGCAAGCTGGGGTCGGCCCTGCGACGCTTCATCGACTTGTGAATGGCGCGCATGAACTCGCGAAAGGGCACATCGGCTTCCTTGGTCATGTTGCCGGGATGACGCCGGTAATAGAGAGCCACCGTATCGGGCATAACGTATTTTGCTTGGCTCTCAAAGATACGCAACAGATAGTCGGTGTCCTCGGCCTGTTTGAAATCCTCGTCGAAGCCACCGGTGCGCTCGATGAGGTCTCGCGCAAAGATTCCGGCTGACAGGTGGATCCCTCGGACGGTGATGGAGTGGCTGTCGGCGGCTGGTTCCAGCGTCTCGCCATCTATCTTGTCCACCAGCGTCATGCGCGAATAGGTCAGGTCGAGGCCGGGATCCTCTTCGAAGCAGGCGAGATCCGCCGTGAAGCGCCCCATCGGGGAGATGTCGTCCGAATCGAGAAACGACACCAGGCGCGTCTGCGGTAGCAACTGTTTCAGCCCGGCATTGCGCGCCTTGGTGACGCCCATGTTGGATTGCCGGAACAGGCGGATGCAGGGGGTCTCGCGCATCATCGAGCGCACGGCCTCCACTGAGCCGTCGGTCGAGCCGTCATCGATGACGATAATGTCGAGATCGGCGGCATCACGCTGCCGCACGAGCGAGCGCAATGCAGAAACCACATAGCGCTCGCGATTGTAGACAGGCATTATCACGCTCAGTTTCACGAAGCGCCCCGCGCGAGAAAGTCCGCAATCGTGCCGGCTATCTCCTGTGGCTGCGTTCCCAGCGACAGACGGTAGCATGGCAGCAGGCGGGTCAGGTCGCTGAAGAAGCGAAAGCCGCTTTCCCGCTCGCCCGGCATCTGCGCTATCCCGGACGGCGCCAAGGCAATCATGGCATCCCTGCGCGATACCGGCATGATCGAACTTGCCCCGCCCCCGCCGATATGTGGCACCACCAGCGCAACGATGTCCAGAGTTGCAGGCACCGGCTGAGGCGCAATATCGGCAATGTGAAAAGTATGTTTGCCTTGCCAGTTGAGCGGACCATGGGCCGGCAGCCGGTGCGTGAGTCCAAGCCGAGAAAACCCTTGGGGATCCTGCTTGAGCGTCGAAAACAGCGGGCTGGCACTCACGCCGTTGGCGAGATCGATCAGCACATAATCGTCGCCGACGCTGTCCAGCCCATTGAGGAGGCCGGCAGCGACGGTCCCGGATTTCCCAGCGCCGCCCGCGCCGGCCAGCAGAACGCCCTTGCCATTGGCGCCGAGCGTGCCGGCATGGGCAAGGCGCATGCCGCGCGCCGCATACTCCCAGTGCAGGAAGGCCCGCAGCGGCGCTCCCGGCTCCCACGGTGGAAAGGCGTCAGTCGAGGCCATCAATTGCACGCCAACGCGACGTTGCGGATCGTAGAACTGCCAGAAGTCGAGATCGTGAAAATGGTGGCCACGCAACCCGGTCTCGGCGAGCCGCTTGGCAAAGCCGTGCTCGGTGAAATGCGCGTCGCCCCACTTGGCCGGCTCGGGGATGCCGGGGATGCCTGGATGAACAATGAAAATGCGGCAACTGGACGTTTCAGGTTGATCGTCCCTGGTCTCGACCAAAGCATGGCCGAGTGCATCCGCCAGCACGCCGGGGCCGAGATGCGCGGTAAGCTCCAGCCGGGGCAGGCGGATCTTGCGCACGACTGGATTGTACGCGGCCGCGCGTTCAGCGGCGGCGATGAGATGCCGGGCGTAATCCGGCAAGGTTTCGAGAGTGACGCGCGACATGGCCAAGTCCAGCGCCCTTCTATCGCGGTGCAACCGGCGGCTCGTCAGGATGCCTGTTTGACCGCCGGCCAGCCAACCGGCTCCTCGACTTCATGGATAGGATCCACGATGATCAGGTCGGCGAGGTCGTCGTGGACATTCACGGTGAGCGGCTCGCTCGTGGCGGCAAGCTCGGCAAGCAATTCGTCAGGCAGCGGCTGCGGCGGCGCATCCAGGCCAACCAGCAGCCCCAGCTCGAGCAATTGCGATACGAAGCCTTCGAGTTCAGCCGGGCCAATCGTCGAGGCGCCAGCGGTCAGCCCGATCAGAGCCTGGGCATCGACGCCGGACGATAGCGCCTGCCAGATCCTGCTGCCCGAATCGGAAAATCCGAAGTACTTCCCGCTCGAAAGATCGAGCACGACGGCTTCGCCGTCGAAGGATTCAAAGACAATGTCCTTGCTCGAAATCGCGTATACATCGGTATGACGCATTGCTCTTGACCCCCATAGCTGCGCGAGCAATCGTCGGTCGGCGCGGTCGCTCAGCTCATAAGGCCTGTAAACACTCGATTCTTTCTTGGCAAGCCAACGCGCGCGGCGGCTCCAAGCGGATCACGCCTCGATTTCGAGCGCCGAAAGCGGTTTTGAGCAACAGGCGAGGATAAAACCGTCGTCGATTTCGTGATCGAGGATACCACCATTGTGGCTCATCTCGACGTTGCCCGCGACCTTCCTCACCTTGCAGGTGCCGCACAGGCCGAACTCGCATGCGGCGGGAATCCGCACGCCCGAGGCCCGTGCCGTCTGCAGCACCGTCTGGCCGGCGACGCATTCGGCGTCGACATCCGAAAGCGCGAAACGGATCGGCGTCGCGGCTTCGGCGACAATGGCGGCACCGTTTTCAGCCGGCGACGCGAATGGCGCCGGGATTTCTTCCACGACAGGCGCCGCAAAGCTCTCCTGATGATATTTCGTCATGTCGAAGCCGGCTGAGTCCAGCATGCCGCGCACGGCGCGCATGAAGGGATCGGGGCCGCAGCAGAAGATTTCGCGCTCGCGGAAATCGGGCGCCAGCAGTGGCAGCCGGATCGCGTCGATGCGGCCCATATGGCCGAACCAGCCCTCGCGGCTCGACCGCTCCTCGATCATGAAGCCGAGCGACAGGCCGGGCATACGGCTGCCGAGCAGTTCGAGTTCCTTGCGGAAAATGATCTCTTCCGGGCGGCGTGCGCAGTTGACGAAGCCGACATCGGTCCATGGCGCGCAGTCATTCAGCCAGCGCAGCATCGACATCATCGGTGTCACGCCGGAGCCTGCCGAAATGAACAGATACTTGGCCGCCGGGTGGCTGTGCAGCGAAAAATCACCGGTCGGCCCATAGGCCTTGACGTGCGACCCGGGCGTCAGATGATCGAACATCCAGCGCGTGCCGATGCTGCCGGCCTGCGCCTTCACTGTCACCGCGATCGAGAACGGCCGCGATGGCGAGGACGACAGCGTGTAGGTGCGCATCAGCGGCCCGTCGGCGGTCGGCAGTTCCAGCGTCACGAACTGGCCGGGCTTGTAGCGGAACCAGGTCTGGTTGTCGGAGCGGAAGGTGAAGGTCTTAACGTCAGGCGCTTCGTCGCTGACGCCGATCACTTCCAGCACCTGCAGCCTGTCGTTCCACGGCGTCATCTGGTCGAGATGGCGATAGAGGCCAAGATCCGTCATCGCATTCATCCTCTTGTCCCTTTTGTTTTGTGCATGTCCCAAAACCGCTGCGCACTTTTGGGCGACATGCGCTAGGCGACGCTGCGCAGGGTCGGCCGCTCGCCTTCGGCAAGGCGCGGACCGATGAACGACGCGTACCATTCGACGAACTGGATCACGCCACCCTCATGCAGCTCCGAATAGGGGCCGGGCTCATAGGCGGGCGACAGGATGCCGAAGGCGTTTTCCTCGACGATGCGGCGGTCCTGGTCGTTGGTCTCGGTCCAGACATGGGTGAGGTCTTCGATGGTGTAATCGATGCCCTCGACCGCATCCTTGTGCACCAGCCATTTGGTCGTCACCGCCGTTTCCGTGGCGCTGATCGGCAGCACCCGGAACGTCACCGCGTGGTCGATGAGGATGTGGTTCCAGGTCGTCGGATAGTGATAGTGCATCAAGGTGCCGATCCGGTCGGCGGAGACGGTGTCGGAAAGGTTCTTCTTGACCGCCAGCTTGCCGGTCATGGTGTAGCTGACGGCATCGCGCAGCAGTGGCGCGCGGGTGGCGCGATACTGTCCGGCCGGATCGATGCGGAATTTGCTCGGCAGGCCGGCGGCCTCGCATTTGGCCCAATGCGCGACCATCTCGGGGTCGCTATCGGCGCCGTTGACGCCGGTCACGGTCGGCGCCTCGGGGAAGGTCTTGCACAGTTCGGGATGATTGGCGGCGCAGTGGTAGCACTCGCGGTTGTTTTCCCAGACCAGCTTCCAGTTGCCTTTCTCGATGATCGTGCTCTCGAAGGCGATCTTTGCTTCGCGCAACCGGTGCGGCAAAAGATAAGGTTCGATCATCGCCCGCATCGGCGCGAAATCCGCCGGCTCCTTGGCCAGGCAGATGAAGATGTAGCCGCCGACGTTTTCGCAGGCGACCGGCTTCAGGCCGAACTGGCTCTTGTCGAAACCGTCGGCCATCTGGCGGGCAAACAGCAGGCGGCCGTCGAGCTCATAGGTCCATTGGTGATAGGGGCAGACGAGCTTTGCCGCCGTACCCTTCTCGGTGTTGCAGACGCGGCTGCCGCGATGCCGGCAGGAATTGTGGAAGGCGTTGATCTTGCCTTGCTGGTCGCGGACAAGAACGACCGGATAGTCGCCGATCTGCACTGTGATGTAGCTGCCCGGCTTCGGAAGCTCGCAATCGTGGCCGATGAACAGCCAGTCGCGATACCAGATCAGCTCCATGTCGAGCTTGAAGTAGTCTGGATCGGTGTAGAACGGCTGCTCTAGCGAAAAGCCTTGCCTGCGGCTGTTTAAGAGCCTCAGCATGTCGTTGCGAATATCCATGTCCTGTCCTCGCTTTAAGGACTGAACTGGTGGTGACGGAGGAAGGATTGGACGCAGGCCGGCGATGCGTCGGACATGCACGATCCACCTCTTGACCGCCCACCGCGATCAGTCGAGTCTAGAAATCTTGGGCTGGTTTCCGGGCTCTGGAGTTGTCCTTGCGGACCATCGCGACACCTTCCCAGGCAGTTGCCCAGTGGTCTCCCGTTGCGACTTGAACTCCACCACCGTTGCGGGGGCAGCGCCGGATTCTGACCGGCTTCCCAATTCTCCGCCCCGTCGTCACGAAGTGGCACCTGAGATGGTATGATCTAACCACGATCGCGGACGCGTCATCGGCATGAAAACGACATCGTATCCATGCGGCGCGACACGCACGCGAAACGCCCCGGTTGGCGATTGCCGCGCTGAAATCCTATCTCCGCGGCGGCCTTCCCATCTGCAATCTCCTCGAAACCGACCCCTGACCGAGGTCAAAAAGGGTTAACAGTTTCGAAAAGTGACTATTAGCGGTCACTAAAATCGAACCGAACGGTTCGTTTCTGTTGACGGTGCGTGCAGGACGGTGTGAACGCTGGGCCTACGAAACAGTTGGTGATATGACTGGCGGCTTTGGCTAACATATTGATAAATATATGGAAAAAGTATTGTGTAGAAGCCCTTGGCGCAATTTCAAGTGGCGGATTCATGGTCCACACGGAACAACTTCGTGATTGGAAAAGGCAGACCGGTCCTACCACATCGGGGCTGTCCGAACGACGCGATTTCCTCCCAAGACACGCCGCTATACGGACGGGAAAAATACTAAAAATACTGGAGTACATAAAATGAAAAAGATCATTCTCACTGCCGCCGCCCTTCTGGCCATTTCCGGCAGCGCCTTCGCTAATGGTAGCGACCACTATGGTTCGAACGCCCCGGCAGCCACTGCTGTCGACAGCTCGTACACCGCTTCGGTCAAGAAGTCGGAACCGGCTGCTCAGACGCCTGCCCAGGGTAGCGACCGTAACCTCTTCGGCAACCACTAACAGCCGAATCACCAGTTGACGGGGGGTATGCCTGCCGTCCTGGCGAAATCCAGAAATTCAGGAGACTTGAAATGAAGAAGATCATTCTTGCTACCGCAGCCGTTCTGGCCATTTCCGGCAGCGCCTTCGCCGCTAGCGACAACTATGGTTCGAACGGCGCCAATCAGCCTGCCGCGGCGGTCGACCAGTCGTACACGGCTTCCACCAAGACATCCGAACCGGTTGCCCAGACGGCCGCTCAGGGCAGCGATCGCAACCTCTTCGGTCGCTAACAACCAATTTCCCAGTTGACGGCGGGTATGCCTGCCGTCCTGGCGAAATCTAGAAATTCAGGAGACTAAAATGAACAAGATCCTTATTGCTGCCGCCGCCGTTCTGGCCATCACCGGCAGTGCCTTCGCCGGTAGCGACAACTTTGGCTCCAACGGCGCCAACCAGCCTGCCGTCACTTCGGTTGACACCGCGCACACGAGCTCGATCCGCAACAGCGGTGGCCTCGTCGAGAAGCTGCTCAATTCGTCGGGCGACGTACAGAAGTCCGCCCCTCAGGGCAGCGACCGGAACCTCTTCGGCCGCTAACAGCCGAAGCTGATCTTCAAAAGAAGAGCGGCGGGCCAAGCCCGCCGCTCTTTTTTGGCCGCCTTTGCTTCCGGCTTTTGCAGCGCAAAGGAATGCCCATCCGTATCGAAGATATGCAGGTCCTCGCCATTGGCGCTCAGCCGCAATGTCGAGCCGCGCTTGACCTCGACATTGCCGGGCAGCTTGGTCACCAGCGGCAGATCGGCGCGGCCGATGTCGATATAGACCAGCTGGACCTCGCCGAGCTGCTCGACATAATCGACCGTTCCCTCGAACAGATAGTCAGCGCCGCTGGAGATGATCAGATCCTCCGGCCGCACGCCGAAACTCACCGCGGTACCCTTCGCCGAAGCCGGCGTGGTGATCGGCACGGTTGCCTTGCGGCCGCCGACATGGCTGACGACGGTCGGGTTGCCGGTCTTGTCGATGGTCGCCGGCAGGATGTTCATGGCCGGCGAGCCGATGAACTGGGCAACGAACAGGTTGCCGGGTTTCTTGTAGAGGTCCATCGGCGTGCCGACCTGTTCGATATGGCCGTCCTTGAGCACCACGATGCGATCGGCCAGCGTCATCGCCTCGACCTGGTCATGGGTGACGTAGATCATGGTCGTGTTGGGCATCGATTCCTTGAGCTTGGCGATCTCGATGCGGGTGGCGACGCGAAGTGCGGCGTCAAGGTTCGAAAGCGGCTCGTCGAACAGGAACACTTTCGGATTGCGCACGATGGCACGGCCGATGGCGACGCGCTGGCGCTGGCCGCCCGACATCGCCTTGGGCAGGCGGTCGAGATATTTGGTCAGCTGCAGGATTTCCGCCGCCTGGCGTACGCGGCGATCGATCTCGGCCTTGTTTTCCTTGCCGATCTTCATCGAGAACGCCATGTTGTCGTAGACGGTCATGTGCGGATAGAGCGCGTAGGACTGGAACACCATGGCGATGCCCCGCTTCGATGGCGGCACGTCGTTCACCACCTCGCCGGCTATTCTGAGCTCGCCGGAGGTGATTTCCTCGAGCCCGGCGATCGACCTCAGCAATGTCGACTTGCCGCAGCCAGACGGGCCGACAAAGACGATGAACTCGCCCGACTTTATATCGAGGTCGATGCCGTGGAGAATGTTCAGAGTGCCGTAGGACTTCTTCACTTGTCTTAGCGTGACATCGGCCATTGGTTTCCTCCCAGTGATTTGAATTCAGTCGATGCGCCCGAACCAGGCGCCGTAGCCGCCAAGCTGTATGGAGCCGCTGCTCGCCTGCCCCGAAAATCCGTGCCCGGGCAAAGGTTGCAGCGATCGGTTGCCAAGGTCAACCTCGGTCGGCCTGGCGCCCAGATTGAAGACGCAGACCACCTGCTCGTTGCCGGCGCGGCGCGTGAAGGCGACCGTGTCGCCCTCACTTTCGATGAAGGTGATATCGCCCTTGGCCAGCGCCGGATGGGCGCGGCGGAAGCTGAGAAAGCGCCGGTAGTGCTCGAGCAGCGAACTCTCGTCGCCCTGCTGGACATTGACCGCTTGCGCCAGATGCTTGGCCGGCACCGGCAGCCAGGGTTTTGCCGACGAGAAGCCGCCATTGCTGGCGCTGCCGTCCCACACCATCGGCGTGCGGCAGCCGTCGCGGCCTTTGAATTCAGGCCAGAAGCGGATGCCGTAGGGGTCCTGCAGATCCTCGAACCGCAGGTCGGCCTCGCCAAGCCCAAGCTCTTCGCCCTGATAGATGCAGACCGAACCGCGCAAGGACATCAGCAGCGCCGAGATGACCTTGAGGTAGGCGATCGGGTCGGCCTCATTGGCTGCCCAACGCGAGGCCGGGCGCATCACGTCATGATTGGAAAAGGCCCAGCACGACCAGCCGTCGCTGGCGACCTTGCCGAAAGATTCCAGCACCGAGCGGACCTTGGCCGCACTGATCTTTTCCGGCGCCAGAAAATCGAAGGAATAGCACATGTGCACGCGCTTGCCGCCGGCGGTGTAGGCCGCCACCACTTCCAGCCCGCGCTGCGAATCGCCGACCTCGCCGACCGCGGCGGTTGCCGGATATTCATCGAGCAGGGCGCGGAAGCGTTCGAGGAAGCCGAGGTTCTCCGGACGGCTCTTGTCGTAGAGATGGTCCTGGTAATTGTAGGGATTGACCGCGGGTGCGGTCTGGTCGTTGCGCTCCTCCGGCGGCAGCGGCGGGTTGTTTTCCAGGCCCTGGCTGTGGAAGTAGAAATTGATGGTGTCGAGCCGGAAGCCGTCGACGCCGCGCTCCAGCCAGAAACGGGTGACGTCGAGCAACGCGTCCTGGACTTGGCGGTTGTGGAAGTTGAGGTCGGGCTGCTCGGCCAGGAAATTATGCAGGTAATATTGCTGGCGGCTGGTGTCCCATTGCCAAGCCGAGCCGCCGAAGATCGACAGCCAGTTGTTGGGCGGCGTGCCGTCCGGCTTGGCGTCTGCCCAGACGTACCAGTCGGCCTTCGGGTTGGTGCGGCTCGACCGGCTTTCCTTGAACCATGGATGGTTGTCGGCGGTGTGCGACAGCACTTCGTCGATCATCACCTTCAAGCCCAGCCTGTGTGCCTCGGCGGTCAGCGCGTCGAAATCGGCCAGCGAGCCGAACATCGGATCGACGTCGCAGTAATCGGACACGTCATAGCCGAAATCCTTCATCGGCGACTTGAAGAACGGCGAAATCCAGATGGCGTCCGTGCCGAGTGCCGCGATGTAGGGCAGCCGCCCGATGATGCCCTTGAGGTCACCAATGCCGTCGCCGTTCGAGTCCTGGTAGCTGCGCGGATAGATCTGGTAGATCACCGCGCCTCGCCACCAGTCGCTATCGATGGCGAGATCGGGCTTCGAACTGGCCTTCAAAGCGGATTGCATCGTCTCAGCCTCCTTTCACCGAGCCGGCAAGCAGCCCGCGGACAAAATAGCGCTGCAGCGAGAAGAAGACGATCAGCGGCACGATGATGGTCACGAAAGCCGATGTCGTCAGGATCTCCCAGTCGCCGCCGCGTGAGCCCAACAGGGCGTTGAGCTTGGCGGTCAGCACGATCTGGTCTGCCTCTGTACCCAGGAAAACCATCGCCACCAGCAGATCGTTCCATACCCACAGGAATTGGAAGATGGCAAACGAGGCCAGCACCGGGAACGACAGCGGCAAGACGATCTTTACGAAGATCTCGAAATCGCTGGCGCCGTCGATGCGCGCCGATTCCATGATCTCGCGCGGCAGGCCGGCAATGTAGCTGCGCAGCAGGTAGATGGCGAAGGGCAGGCCGAAGCCGGTATGCGCCAGCCAGATGCCGAGATAGGTCTTCGACGGCATGCCGAAGAAAGAGCCGACGCCGTTGTAGAGTTTCAAAAGCGGGATCAGCGACATCTGCAGCGGCACCACCAGCAGGCCGATGATGACCGCGATCAGCAGTGCCCGGCCGGGAAACCGCATCCAGGCCAGTGCATAGGCGGCAAAGGCGGCGATCAGGATCGGGATGACGGTCGCCGGGATGGTGACGGTCAGCGAGTTCATGAATGACCGCCCGATGCCTTCCGAAAACAGCACCGTCTTGTAGTTGTCGGTGGTGAATTTCGGTGGCGCCGACGAGGCATAGTAGACGCGTTGGCCGCGATCGCCTTCGAACGCCTTGGGCGAGGCCATGACGAAGCTGCCATCGGCGTTGAGCAGCAATGTCACGCCGTCTCCGAGATCGGCTGTCGTGCCGGCGGGATATTGCGTCGGTGCCGCCGATTTGACGCCGAAGGCGCTGATGTTGCGCTTGGCGCCGTCGCCGAAGATGTTGCCCTCAAGGACGAACTTGCCGTCCTTTTCGACTTGCGTCGAGGCGGCCGGCAGGCGGCCGGCTTCCGTCTGAGTGGAACTGGAGAAGGAATTCCACCAGCCCGAGGCGATGATCTGGTTCTTGTCGCGCAGCGAAGAGACCAGGATGCCGAGCGTCGGTATGGTCCAGATCGCGACGAAGACAAGCACGGCAATGTGGACGCCAAAGCGGCTGGCGAAGGAATTTCCGGTCGCAACGGCCATCTCAATGCCCTCCCGTCTCTTTGTTCGCCTGGCGGATGTTCCAGACCATGATCGGAATGACCGCGATCATAATGATGATGGCGATGGTGGCGCCGCGGCCGAAATCGCCGCCGCCACGGAACATCCAGTCGAACATCAGATTGGCCAGCACCTGGCTGTTCCACTGGCCGTTGGTCATCGTCAGCACGATGTCGAACACCTTGAGCACCAAGATGGTGATCGTGGTCCAGACGACAGCGATGGTGCCCCAGATCTGCGGCACCATGATCTTCCAGAAGATCTGGAAGGGATTGGCACCGTCGATGACGGCGGCTTCCAGTGTCTCTTCGGGAATGCCGCGCAGGGCGGAGGATAGGATGACCATGGCAAAGCCGGTCTGGATCCAGATCAGGATCACCATCAGGAAGAAATTGTTCCAGAACGGCAGCGATATCCAGACCTGCGGCTGGCCGCCGAAATGCTGGATGATGGCGTTGAGGATGCCGATCTGCGTCTGCCCCTCGCCACGATACTCGTAGATGAATTTCCAGATGACGCTGGCGCCGACGAAGGAGATCGCCAGCGGCAGGAAGATCAGGCTCTTGGCGATCGTGCCCCACCAGATTTTGTCGGTGAGCACGGCGATGATCAGTCCAAGGAAGGTGCAGGCGGCGGGCACGACCGCCAGCCAGATGATGTTGTTGAGGATCGAGTTGCGGAACTCGCGGTCGCCGAAGGCCCATTCGTAATTGGCGAAGCCGACGAAATTGATGCCGCCGCGATCGAGGAAGGACAGCCGCAGCGTCTCGACCACGGGATAGATCAGGTAGATGGTCAGGATGATCATCGCTGGGCCAACAAACAGCCAGGGACGGACCAGCCCTTGCCGACGCAGATTGTCGATGGCCGCGGCACCGGCGACGCCGCGCGACGGGAATATCAGGTCGACCAGCTTGTTGGCGCCCCAGAAATAGGCGACGCAACCGCCGACGCCGACGATGATGACGAAAATGGCCGAGAAAATCTGAGCCGCCATGGGTCCCTCCCCCTGCGCATCATCAGCCAAAGCCGAACGGTTCGGGCGGTGAGATGCGCCGATTCAGTTGTTCAGAGCGCGATCGCCAGGCAAGATGGGTTTTCCCTTTGCTGATCACGCTTCATGCCGGATGTCTGTGTGCTCATGATAGTCGCCGCGGCGCGGGCCGCCGGTCGGATCCGGGCCTCCAGGACCCGGATCCAGTCAGGATCGGATGGTCCAAACGTCCAGCCGAACGATCGGCTGCTTACCTGTCGGTCACCTACTTGATGGCGTCCCAGCTCTTCTGGATGTCGGTGGCGACATCCTGCGCGGACTTGCCGCCGACCAGGTCGATCATGCCGGTCCAGAAGGCGCCGGCGCCGATCTTGCCCGGCATCAGGTCGGAACCGTCGAAGCGGAAGGTCGAGGCGTTGGCGAGGATTTCGCCCTGCTTCTTCAGCGCGTCGCTGGCATAGGCATCCTTGTTGACCGACTTGAGCGGCGTCACGAAACCGCCCTCGGCCATCCAGATCTCATGGGCGAGCGGCATCTTCAGGAATTCGATGAACGCGCGCGCTGCCTTGGAGTCCTTGGTGATCATCGCCAGCGTACCGGCGCCGAGCACGGGCGTGCCCAGTTCAGGCTTGGAGGCATAGGGCGGAAAGTAGAAGAAGTCCGCGTCCTGGCCGACCTTGGTGCCTTCCGGGAAGAAGGTCGGGATGAACGATGCCTGATGGTGCAGGTAGCATTTCGGCGGCACCGCGAAGAGGCCCTTCGGGCTGTCGCGGAAATCAGTCGCCGCAACCGCCTTGGCGCCGCCATCGACCATCTTGTCGTCGGTGGCGATCTTGCCGAAGATGTCGATGGCGTTGACCACCGCCGGATCGTTGAACGGAATCTCGTTCTTCACCCATTTGTCATAGACTTCCGGAGGCTGGGTGCGCAGCATCAGGTCTTCGACCCAATCGGTTGCCGGCCAGCCGGTGGCGCCGCCCGAGCCGAGACCGATGCACCACGGCTTGCCGCCATCGGCGATGATCTTCTTTTCGAGATCGGCGAGTTCTTCCTGCGTCTTCGGCACCTTGTAGCCGGCTTCCTCGAAATTATCCGGCGAATACCAGACCAGCGACTTCACGTCGGCCTTGTAGGGGAAGGCGAAGAAGCCCGGCTTGCCGTCCTTGTCCTTGAAGGTGCCGAGATCGACCCATGACTGTCCGGCGCCGTAATTGTCCTTGACCCATTTGGCGGTGTCGTCACCGAGGGGCGTCAAAAGGCCTTTCGATGCAAGGTCCTGGATCAGGCCCGGCTGCGGCAGCACGGCGATGTTGGGCGGGCTACCGGCCTGTGTGTCGATGACGATCTGCTGTTCGTAATTCTCCGAGGAGGAGTATTTGATCTCGACGCCGGTGGCTTCCGAGAAATAGTCGAGAACGCCGCGCACCAGGCCTTCGTCCTCACCGCGCCACGGTCCGAAGATCGACAGCGTCTCACCCTTGAGGTCGACTTTCTTGAGCTCTTCGTAGTTCGCCCAGTTGAAGCGCTTGTCTTCGCCTGGCTTGAACTTCAGCTCGGCATGCGCGGGCGCGTTCAGGGCGAGCGTGGCAAACGCAGCACCCAGCAAAAGCATTTTCTTCATCGGTATTCCTCCCAGTGGGTCACACACACCGGACGGAACCTCCATTCCGCCCGCCGACGCCGCAGGACTGTGACTCAGTCAGAAAGGAACCGCAACCTTTCGAAGAGTCTTCCAAAGCGCTTTGGCTTTTTTGATCTCGCCATTGAATCGCCTGGAAGTCAAGAGGCTGGCGAACTAATCGATTTAATTTCGCACGTTTGCGATAGAAAAAGTGCGCTGCAACATGCTTTTATGGCGGTGCAGCAGCAATTTTTGTTTCAAACCGGCCTAAACCGCGTCTATGGTTCATCCTCCTATGGACCGGCCCTTACGGCACTTGGGTCGATTCAATCTGAAAGCGCTTTGAGGGAATGGAGACCTTTCGTGAACCTCAAGCAGCTCGCCCATATGCTGGCACTTTCGCAGACCACGGTAAGCCGCGCCCTGAACGGCTATCCCGAGGTCAACGAGGAAACGCGCCGGCGGGTGATGGATGCCGCCAAGCGCCATGGCTACCGCCCCAATCCGAGCGCGCGCCGGCTGGCGACCGGCAAGACCGGGATGATCGGCTATGTCCTGCCGACCGGTGCCGCTGTCGATATCGATCCGCATTTCGTCGAGTTCCTGTCCGGCCTCGGCGACTACGCCCGCTCGCATGAACTCGACCTGGTGCTGTCGCCGGCCGACGCCGACGACCAAGAGACCACCTACCGGCGCATCGTCGCCAACCGGCAGGTCGATGCTGTCTACATCTCGTCGCCAAGGCCCGCCGACCGGCGCGTGGCGCTGGTCAACACGCTCGGCATTCCCTTCATCGTCCATGGCCGCAGCGAAGGTTTCGACTTCGACTATGCCTTCACCGACATCGACAACGAGGGCGCCTTCCACGAGGCGGCCAGGCTGCTGATCCAGCTCGGCCACCGGCGGCTGGCGCTGATCAACGGCGACGATCGCGAGACCTTCGCCATCCATCGCGAACGCGGCGTGCGCCGGGCGCTTGCCGCGAGCGGGCTGACATTGGGCGAGCGCCATGTCTGCTCGGTGGCGATGACCGAGGAGAACGGCTATCGCGCCACCAGGCGTTTGCTGGAAGAGGGCGACGCGCCGACAGCGATCGCCTGCTCCAGCCTGATCATGGCGCTGGGCGTCGTTCGTGCTGTGCGCGACCTCGGCCTGAGCATTCCGGCTGACGTGTCGCTGATCGCCCATGACGATGTCTTCCCCTGGCTAAGGCCGGAGAATTTCTCGGTGCCGCTGTCGACGACGCGTTCATCCATCCGTCTCGCCGGCGCCCGCGTCGCCGAGCGGCTGGCGGCACGGATTTCGGGGCTGGAAGAGGGGGCGCGAGGCGAGGTCTGGCCGGTCGACCTGGTGGTCAGGGGATCGGTGGCCGGCGCACCTGCGTAGGGCAGACAGCCCGTCAGGAATGCCTCACGATGTGTTCGACAAGGCGATGTGCCTCCTCGGCAATCGCCAATATTGTGCCTGATTTGCGCGTGGAGGCAAAATCTAGCCCGGCGAAGTAGATGCCTGGCTGAACGGCCACGCCATCCTCATGAATAGGCTGTCCTTGCGAGTCGAGCACCCCCGGGAGATTCACGCAACTGAAATCGCCCCGGAAGCCAGTGCACCACGCCACGGTCGTGATGCCGGACTTGGCAACATCAAGAGAACGGACAGCCGGATTGGGTAGATGGACTGCGACAGTCTCCGCTGGATCGGGTTCCGAAAGGGGAGCATCGATTCCGGAGCGGCTGATATACTCGTCGATATAGCGTTTGACGTTGGCCGAAGCTTCGTCCGCAAAACGAACGTTCGCTTCCAGATCGTCGTCGAACAAGAGACAGCCGCCGCCCTCGACGCCTGCGAACCGGCCAAGCAGCACGATACCGCGGGCACTGAGTCCCTGGAGGCTTAACGTGTATTCCGCCCCAAGCAGACCACGAGGTGGAACGCGTCCCGCAAGTCGAATGATTTCCTCTCGACGTACGTCGAGAAACCCGCTTTCGACGAGCCAGATCATGATGTCGCGACCTCGGTAGCGCCGTGAGAGCCGTCCGACCCGACTGGTGGCAAGGAAGACTGTTCGGCCTGTTTCTGTCAAATCCTCCGCGATCTGGGCACCCGACTGGCCGCTTCCGACCACCAGCACCGCTCCATCCGGGAGATCGGCGGCGCTGCGGTAATCCGAAGCGTCGATCTGGCGGAGGCTCGGCGGCAACGCAGCGGTCCAAGGTGGGCGCGCCGGACAGTTCATATCACCGCTCGCGATCACCACGTTCCGCGCCAAAAATGTGCCGCGCGAGGTGGTCAGTCGATACGCGCCATTCTCGTGCACGCCGGTGAGTTCGGTCACCGCGGTGTCCGGTTCGACCGGGAGCCCGTTCCGCTCGGCGAAGTCCTCAAGGAGGGCGACGAACTGGTTGCGCGTTAGGGCACCGAACGGGTCTGAACCGTCATAGCTGTCGCCTGGCATGACAGTCTGCACGTTGGGGGTATTCATCCGAAAAGTATTCCACCGCTGCGTGCGCCAGGTTTCTCCGATGCGGCCTCGCTCCAATATGCTATGCCGCAGGCCTTGCCGTGTCAGCGAATAGCTGACGCCTAGGCCGGCCCAGCCGGCCCCGACGACCACCGCATCAAGGACATTGGCGTTGCTCCTCATTTGCCGCAGGCCCTTGTGCCAGAGTCGTTGCAGCGCTTTGATGTGGGCAAAGATGAACGTGACGCCTTCGCCAGCGGCCCAGCGCCGAGATAGCAGTCGATGCCGCCTGAACAGACCACTGCGTTCCGCATAGTCCCCCCTCCGGTATAGGTGCAAGATAACACCTCTGTCGGCCCGGCCAAAATTTCGCTCGACACCGAAGCAGGGAGATCAAAGCCCTGCATGCGTACCCTTCAAGGCGGCGACAGCTTCAGGAAAACGGCATAATGCTGGGCGGCCAACGTTAGACCTACTCCTTTGCCGCCGCCTTGATGTCCAGCAGCCCGTAGCCGAAATCATTGTCGCGGCCCTTGGGGCCGAGATCCCTGGCCGTTGCCGCGAGCGACTTCTCGATGTCGTCGGCCGAGCGATCGGGCGCGGCATGGATGAGGTTGGCGATGGCGCCGCTCACGATCGCCGCCGCAAACGAGGTCCCGGTGACCACGTCCGAGCCGGCGCCGCTCGGTGCCACCATCTCGACGCCGGGCGCCGAGATGAAGACATAGGCGCCGCGATTGGCCTGCGGCATCAGCCCGTCCCTGGCGTCGGTGGCGGTCACCGCGATGACGCCGTCGAAGGCGGCCGGATAACCATAGGGTGCTTTGGGCCCATTGTTGCCGGCGGCGGCGACCAGCACCATGCCGAGCGCGCGGGCATTGCGGCAGGCGACGCCGAGCAGGTCGTTCTTCGGCCCGACGAAGCTCATGTTGATGATGCGCACGTCCTGCTCCGCTGCCCAGTCGAGCGCCGACAGGATGACGTCCATGGTCGACTTGCCGCCCTCGAAGGCACGGGCGTGGTAGATCCTGGCGCCGGGCGCCATGCCTTCCAGCGCGCCGACGCCGGCGATCAGGCCATCGATCGACGTGCCGTGATCGCGCTTTTCGATCGGTACGCCGGGCATGGCGTCGAATTGCCCGGCAATGACGCCCGCCAGCGCCGGGTTGGTGTCGTCGATCCCGGTGTCGATCACCGCGATGCGGACATTTTCGCCACTGGCTTGTTTGGCATCGAGCGCGATGCGGTCGAAGGCATAGTTGACGATGCTGGCGGCCTGCTGCAGCGAATAGACATGGTTGGGCTCGCGCCGCTGTGTGCGGCCATCGGCGGCCAGTTGCGCCAGCACGGCGCCCACGGGCCGGCCGTCGGGAATGCCGAAGCGCACCAGCGTGGTGCCAAGCAGCCGCGACTGGCGCTGCGAGCGCACCTGGAGGCCGAAGGAAGCGGCGATCTGCTGGACAGTGCCGGCATCGCCGTCGACGGTCACCAGCACCTCGTCGGGCACGAAATCGCCGACCACCGCGCGCGGCGGTTGAACGGCGATGAGATCGGTCGGCGAGACGATCGGGCCGCCAGGCGGGGGGCCGGCTTGAGTGTCGGCCGGCGGCGTTGCGGGCGCCGGCCGTGGCGTCGGCACCGGCGCCGGATTGGGAAACAGGTCGACGATCAGCGCCGGCAGGAAGACAGCGCCGGATTGGCCTGCGTCCGATCCGCTTTTTGTATCACTGCCACCCTTGGCGCAGTCGGCTCCCGACGCGTTGGCTCCGTTGCGGCAGTCGGTTTTCGTCTGATCGGGATTGGGGTCGCTGGTTTGTGCTGACGCGGGCACGGCGGCGATTGTCATCGCCGCCGCAAGCATTGCCGCAAATCGAATGACTGCCTCAGCCGCCATCAACCGGTTTCCTTCCCTCGATCACAGTCTCCGTAAAAGGCTGGGCGGCAATAAGGCCGATTTGCTTCGCATAGTCGGCTGCGCTGGCAGCCGGCATGCCAAGCCGGAACACGCCGTCGGCGGTCGGTCCACCGATGATCTTCAGCCCGTTGCTGCCGAGGAAGCCAGAAATGTCCGACATCTTGGCATCCGGCTTGAACTTGACCAGGGCGAACGGCATTTTCGCCAGATCGTCTTGCGCGCCGGCAATCTCGAAGTCATTGCCCTTGCCGCCAGGCTCGACAAACGACTGCACCATGACCAGGGCCAGCAGAACCGCGGCCGCGGCCCAGGCGACGCCAACCGGCACCGCCATGAAGCGGCCCCAGGCCTGCGCCAGCCAGGACGAACCTGCCGGTTTGCGCGCAGGCCCGGCCTCGGCGTCGAGCGCCCTGGCGAAGCGGCTGAGCGCATCGGCCGGCGGCCGGATCGCTTCGTTGGCGGCGGTGGTGCCGGAGAATTCGGCTTCCGCTTCGCCAAGGGCGGCAAGTGCGGCCGGATCGCTGGCCAGCCATTCCTCGACGGCTTCCAGATCCGAACCTTCCAGCGAGCCGTTCAGATAGAACGGCAGCAGCGTTTCCATTTCGTCGCGGCGCGACATCTTTTCAGCGGCGCTCATGGCCACCCCCTGTCGTGACCGGCGGCCTTGAGGGCCTCGCCGAGTTTCTTGCGGGCGTAGAACATCCGGGTCTTGACGGTCGCGACCGGAATGTCGAGCACCTCACCGATCTCGCTCACCGACTGTCCGTGATAATAGGCAAGATCGATCACCACGCGATGCTCATCGGGCAATGCGTTGACGAAGCGCCGCAAGGCGGCAGCCTTGTCTTCCTTCATGGTGACGACTTCCGGCGTATCGGCGCCGTCGGGCACCGCGGCAGCGGCCTCGTCGTCGATCCAGTCTTCCTTCTTCTTGCGCAGCAAGGACAGCGCTTTGAAACGGGCGATGCCGAGCAGCCATGTCGAGACTTCGGAGCGTCCCTCGAAGCTTGGCGCCTGGCGCCACAGCTCGAGGAACACTTCGTTGGCGATATCGTCAGCCATCATTTCCGATCCCGTCTGGCGCGCCACGAAGCGGTAGACCCGCGCGTGGTGACGCATGAACAGGAGCCGCACGGCGGCACGGTCGCCCTTCGCGACCCGGTCGACAAGCGCGCGATCAGTCTCCGTCGCTGCCGTCATGGCCGGTCGAGCCGCCTGGCTCCTGTCTGCTCTGTCGCTGATCGGTCCAAAAAGGTTCATCCTCCGCCAAGGAATTTTGCGGAGGCTAACCGAAGAGCGGGGCGGTTGCCAGAGGGGGAGGAGCGTCCGCCGGAGGCGGGTCAATCGACAACGATTTGTCGATTGAAGTGACGAACGCCCGAAGCCATAGCGCAGGGCTGGCAGGGGGGATGGGTTATCACCACCCGGCCCTTCGCAGGCTCAGGGCGTTCGAAGCTCGAAAAGCCAAGCAATTGGCTTTTCGTCCGCTACGCGGACCGCTTCTCACCCCAAGAAAGACTTAGCCATCATCGTCGCGGGCACGGGAACACCCAGCCGGCTCAGAACCGTCGGCGCCAGCTGCAGCTGATCGAGCAGCGTATCGGCCTGCGGTCCCTTGCCGGCGCCGAAATAATACAGCGCGAAATCCTGCATCTCGTCGTCATGGCCTCCATGATGGCCACGGTCGGTCTGGCCATGGTCGGCGGTGACCATCACCTCATAACCGGCTTCGATCCAGCGCGGCAGGAAGGCCGCCAGCATGCCGTCCATCGCATAGACGGCATGGTCCATCTCGTGGCAGTCGTGGCCGAAGCGGTGCCCCATCGAATCCAGCGTGCAGGTGTGCAGGATGCCATAGTCGATGCCGTGGCGTTTGGTCAGCATGGTCAGCGTCGCGAACAGGTCAACATCACTCGGCGTCATCTGGTTGCGAGCGTTGTAGCCGGTCATGGTGTGGAAGCGGCCATGCGTGATCGGCCCGTCTGGTTCGTCGAATTCCATGTCCTCGACCAGGTCGAACGGATAGGCGCGGAAGAATTCCGACCAGTAGGAATGTGTCACCGCACCCGTCTTGCCGCCGGCCTTGCTGACTTCTGAGAAGATGTCAGGCTGCTCGACGCGAAACCGGTTCTCGTTGGACAGGATGCCGTGCACCTGCGGCGAAACCCCGGTGTGGATCGACGCATAGCAGCAGGCTGACGTCGACGGCAGCACGGAGCGCATCTTCCAGATGCGCGCCTCGCCCGATTGCACCCAGCCTTCGAGATTGCCCATCAGCCGGCGCCAGTTCCTGTAAGGCACGCCGTCGAGGATGATCAGCAAAAGCTTGGATTTGAGCGCCATGGGCGGCTCCATGCGGTTTGGCAGTTGAAACGGGAACGCCGTGTGCCGTTCTGGGCACACGGCGTTCTTGATAACTGAAATCGGACGATTAGGTTTCGGTTAAGCGTTGAGCCAGCACTCGCCGAGCGCGTAGCCGTCCATCATTTCGCCGATCGGGCTCTTGGCAAAGCCGCTGATCTTGTTGGTGGCGGCCGCGTCGATGAACTGGTTGAAGAAAGGCACGATCAGGCCGCCTTCGTCGCGCATCATCACCGCCATGTCGTGGTAGATCGCCTTGCGCTTGGCCTGGTCGAGTTCGCCACGCGCCGCAAACAGCATCTTGTCGAATTCCGGCCGCTTGAAACGCGTGTCGTTCCAGTCGGCGGTCGAGACGTAGCCGGTGGAGTACATCTGGTCCTGCGTGGCGCGTCCGCCCCAGTAGGAGAGCGAGAAGGGCTGCTTGTTCCAGACCTCCGACCAGTAGCCGTCGCCGGGCTCGCGCTTGATCTCGATCTTGATGCCGGCCTTGGCGCAGGACTGCTGATAGAGCTGGGCGGCATCGACGGCGCCCGGGAAGGCGACGTCCGACGTGCGCAGCACGATCGAGCCGCTATGGCCTGATTTCTTGTAGGCTGCAGCCGCCTTGTCCGGATCGAACTTGCGCTGCTCGATGTCGGTGGAAAACAGCGGATAGGCCTCGTTGATCGGGAAGTCGTTGCCGACCGAGCCATAGCCGCGCAGGATCTTTTCCAGCATCTCCTCGCGGTCCATGGCGAGTTTCAGCGCCATCCGCAAGTCGTTGCTGTTGAAGGGGGCGGTGTCGCAGAACATGTTGAACGGGTAGTAACCCTTGCCCGAGACGTTCTCGATGGTGACTCCCGCGATGCGCTTGACCAGATCCACGACCTTGGGCTCGACGCGGTTGATCATGTGCACCTGACCACCCTGCAAGGCAGCCAACCGCGCCGTAGCGTCGTTGATGACGACGATCTCGACTTGGTCGGCATGGCCGGCCTTGTCGCCTTGCCAGTAATTGGCGAAGCGCTCGCCGCCATGGCGCACGCCCGGCTGGTTGACGGTGACCTTGTAGGGCCCGGCGCTGATGCCGGCATTGGGATCGTCCTTGCCGCCATTCGGCTGGATGACGAGATGGTAGTCGGCCATCAGATAGGGGAAGTCGGCATCGGCGTCGCCGAGCGTGACGATCACTTCCTTGCCGCTCGCCTTGACGCCCTTGATGTTCTTGAGGATGCCGAGCGCGCCGGATTTCGACTTCTCGTCGGCATGGCGCTCGATGGTGGCCGCGATGTCTTCGGCGGTGACGGTCTTGCCATTGTGGAACTCGATGCCGTCGCGCACCTTGATCGTCCAGGTCTTGGCGTCCTTGGCGGCGCCGATCTCCTCGGCGATCAGATTTGTCAGGCTGTTGTCGGGCATCAGCCGGACAAGGTATTCGCCCCACTGCTTGCCGAAGCTGTAGGTGACCTGGCTGAGGTTGAGCGCCGGGTCGAGGCTGTTGGTCGACTCGCCGCCTTGCAGGCCGGCCTTGATCGTTCCACCCTTGACCGGCGTCTGGGCAAAAGCCTTGCCGGCCAGTGTCGTTGCCAGTGCCGCCGACACGCCAAGAGCGGCTGTGCGGCCGAGGAAGTCGCGGCGCGATATCCGGCCCTGGCCGGCGAGCTCAGCGAGATGGTCGAGTTCAGTTTTCATTTTTCCTACCCCTTTTCAAAACAACGTCACACAAGCGGCGCCCGTCCGAAGGCGTGTGGTACTCTTGTGTTGCATTTGGATGACGCCCGCCGGCTCTCCTGAACTCGCGGACCGCTGATTTGCTAGTTCCCCGCGCTGGCCATGCGTCGTCCCTTGATAGCCTTTTCCAGCCAGCCGATCTCCATTTCCGGAACCGAGGAGAGGAGAAGATCGGTATAGGCGTCGAAGGGCGGCGTCAGAACCTTGCTCTTCGGACCGTAGCGCACCACCTCACCGCGATACATTACCGCGATCGAATCGGCGATCGACTTCACCGTCGCGAGATCGTGCGTGATGAACAGATAGGCGACGTTCTCCTCCTTCTGCAGTTCGAGCAGCAGCTCGAGGATGCCGTGCGCCACCAGCGGATCGAGTGCTGAAGTCACCTCGTCGCAGATGATCAGCTTGGGTTTGGCGGCAAGTGAGCGGGCGATGCAGACGCGCTGCTTCTGGCCGCCGGAAAGCTCGGCCGGGTAGCGGTCGGAAAAGCCCTTGCCCATCTCGATTTTGTCGAGCAGTTCGGCGACGCGCTTGTCGCGTTCGCGGCCACGTATGCCGAAATAGAATTCGAGCGGCCGGCCGATGATGGTGCCGACGGTCTGACGCGGGTTCATCGCCACGTCGGCCATCTGGTAGATCATCTGCAACTGCCGCAGGTCCTCCTTCGGTCGGTCGGCCAGCCGGTTTGCCAGCGGGCGCCCGTCGAAGGTGACGGTTCCCTCTTCTGGCGGCAAAAGGCCGGTGATGGCGCGCGCCAGCGTCGACTTGCCGGAGCCGGACTCGCCGACAACGGCCAGCGTCTGGCCTGGATAGATGTCGACCGAGACGTTCTTCAGCACCTTGATGTGGCTGCGGCCATAGGCGGCGGTGACGTTCTTCACCGACAGGAACGGCGTCGTGCCGGGCTTCTGTTCGGCATGCTCGATCTCATGCACCGACACCAGCGCGTTGGTGTATTCCTGGCGCGGCTCCTTGATGATCTGCCTTGTGCCGCCCCATTCGACCAGCCTTCCATGGCGCAGCACCATGATCTCGTCCGAGACCTGGGCGACGACGGCAAGGTCGTGGGTGATGTAGAGCGCCGCCACATGGGTGTCGTGGATGGCATCCTTGATCGCCGCCAGCACGTCGATCTGCGTCGTCACATCGAGCGCCGTGGTCGGCTCGTCGAAGACGATCAGGTCCGGCTCCGAGCACAGCGCCATCGCCGTCATTACACGCTGCAACTGGCCACCCGAAACCTGGTGCGGAAAGCGCTCGCCGATGGTTTCGGGATTTGGCAGGCTGAGCTTCTTGAACAGCGCAACCGCGCGCTTCTCGGCCTCGGCTCGTGTCGCGGTGCCGTGTAGCAGCGTGGCCTCCACCACCTGGTCCATCAGCTTGTGCGCCGGGTTGAAGGCGGCTGCCGCCGACTGTGCGACATAGCAGACCTCGCGGCCGCGCAGCTTGCGGAAGCCGTCCTTGCCGCCCTTGAGGATGTCGCGGCCGTTGAGGATGACCTCGCCGCCGGTGATGCGCACGCCACCGCGACCATAACCCATCGACGACAGGCCGATGGTCGACTTGCCGGCCCCGGATTCGCCGATCAGGCCAAGCACCTTGCCCTTCTCGAGCGTCAGCGAGACATCGTGCACCAGCACGATGTTCTTCGGCGGTTCGCCGGGGGGGAAGACGGTGGCCTCGATCCGCAGATTGCGGATGTCGAGCAGCAGGCCGGGTTTCGCTTTGCTGTCGGCCATCACCCGCGTCCTCCCTTGAGGCTTGTCGTCCGGTTGAGCACCCAGTCGGCAACCAGGTTGACGGAAATCGCCAGCAAGGCGATCGCCGCCGCCGGGATGAGTGCGGCCGCGATGCCGAAGACGATGCCGTCCTTGTTTTCCTTGACCATGCCGCCCCAGTCGGCGTCCGGTGGCTGCACGCCGAGGCCGAGGAACGACAGCGTCGACAGGAACAGCACGGCGTAGATGAAGCGCAGGCCGAGTTCGGAAACCAGCGGCGACAGCGCATTGGGCAGTATCTCACGGAAGATGATCCAGGCGCTGCCTTCACCGCGCAGTTTCGCTGCCTCGACATAGTCCATGACATTGATGTCGACGGCGACCGCGCGCGACAGGCGATAGACGCGGGTCGAGTCGAGAATGCCCATCACCAGGATCAGCGTGACCAGGTTGGTCGGCAGCACGGACAGCACGACGAGGCCCATGATCAGCGTCGGGATCGACATCAAAAGGTCGACAAGGCGCGACAGCAGCGTGTCGAACCAGCCGCCAAAGACGGCCGCCGAGAAGCCGAGAATCGCGCCGAGCGAGAACGAGAGCGCGGTGGCCAGCACCGCGATGAATAGGGTGATGCGGGCGCCGTAGATCATGCGCGAAAGCAGATCGCGGCCGAGGTTGTCGGTGCCCAGCCAATGCGTCGCCGACATAGGCTCCCAGACGTCGCCGACGATTTCGCCATTGCCGTGCGGTGCGATCCACGGCGCGAAGACCGCCGCCAGAACGAACAGCGCCGTCAGGACAATACCGATCAGCGCGGGGATGGGGATGCGTTTGATATCGAGCATATCCGCCCCCCCTATTTTGGATGTCTGAGACGCGGATTGGCGACGATGGCCCCGATGTCCGCGATGATGTTCAGGCTGATGTAGACCGCGGCGAAGATCAGGCCGACCGCCTGCACCACCGGCACGTCGCGTTTAGTGACGTGGTCGACGAGATACTGCCCCATGCCCGGATAGACGAAGATCACCTCGACCACGACCACGCCGACGATCAGATAGGCGAGGTTGAGCATGACCACGTTGATGATCGGCGCGATGGCGTTGGGGAAGGCGTGCTTGCGAATGACGTTGAAGGCCGAAAGGCCTTTCAGTTCCGCCGTCTCGACATAGGCCGACTGCATGACATTGAGGATCGCCGCCCGTGTCATGCGCATCATGTGGGCGAGCACGACCAGCGTCAGCGCCGTCGCCGGCAGCGCGATCGCCTGCATCCGCTCGCCGAACGGCATGCCGTCATAGACGGTCGAGATACCGGGGAATATCTGCCACTTCACGGCGAAGAAATAGACGAGCACATAGCCGATGAAGAATTCGGGGAAGGAGGTCGAGGCGAGCGCCAGGCCGGAGATCAGCTTGTCGACCCAGCCATTGCGGTAGCGCACCGCGATCAGGCCGAGGATGATCGCCAGTGGCACGGCCACGATGGCTGCCCAGAAGGCGAGGAACAGCGTGTTCCACAGCCGGCCCTTGATCGATGTCGCGATATCCTGGCCGCTCGACATGGCCGTGCCAAGATCTCCGGTCAGCACGCCGCCGAGCCAATGCAAATACCTGAGATAGGCAGGCTGGTTGAGCCCGAGCTGCTCGCGCAGATTGGCGAGCGACTCCGGGGTCGCGGACTGTCCGAGAATAGCTTGCGCAACGTCGCCGGGCAGGATCTGGGTGCCGGCGAAGATCAGGACCGAAACGGCCAACAAGAGGAGAATGCCCAGCGCAACGCGCTGGGCTACCAGTTTCAAGATGGGTGAGGACATATCCGCAAGGCCAAGCTCAGGCTTCGAGCCAGCACTTCGCCAGCGCGTAGCCGTTCATCAGCTCTTGATGTGGATCGTCAACCCAGCCGCCGACCTTGGCACCGGTCGCGTCGATGAACTGGTTGAACATCGGCAGGATCAGGCCGCCCTCGTCGCGCACCAGGACAGCCATGTCATGGTACATCTGCTTGCGCTTGGTCTCGTCGAGTTCGGCGCGCGCCGCCAGCACCATCTTGTCGAAGTCTGGACGCATGAAACGCGTGTCGTTCCAGTCGGCGGTCGAGAGATAAGCGGTGGAATACATCTGGTCCTGGGTAGAGCGGCCGCCCCAGTAGGAAGCGCAGAAGGGCTGCTTGTTCCAGACCTCGTTCCAATAGCCGTCGCCGGGCTCACGCTTGAGCTCGATCTGGATGCCGGCCTTGGCCGCGCTCTGCTGGAAGAGCTGGGAAGCATCGACAGCGCCCGGGAAGGCGACGTCCGAGGTGCGCAGCAGGACGGCGCCGTCATGGCCCGACTTCTTGAAGTGGAACTTGGCCTTGTCGGGATCGTACTTGCGCTGCTCGATCTCGGTAAACAACGGATAGGACGCGTTGATCGGGAAGTCGTTGCCGAGGGAACCGTAGCCGCGCAGGATCTTGTCCAGCATCTCCTCGCGGTCAATGGCCAGCTTGAGCGCCATGCGCAGGTCGTTATTGTCGAACGGCGCCGTGTTGCAATGCATGATGAACACGTAGTGGCCGGGACCGGCGTGATTGCGGATGGTGACGCCCGGCAGGCGCTTGATCAGGTCGACGATCTTCGGCTCGACGCGGTTGATCATGTTGACCTGGCCGCCCTGCAGGGCCGCGGTGCGCGCCGTCGCGTCGTTGATAACGATGACCTCGATCTGGTCGGCATGGCCCATCTTGTCGCCCTGCCAGTAATTGGCGAAGCGCTCGGCGCCATGGCGCACGCCAGGCTCATTGGTCTTGACCACGTAAGGGCCAGCCGAGATGCCGGCATCTGGCTTGTCCTTGCCGCCGTTAGGCTGGACGATCAGGTGATAGTCGCTAAGCAGGTAGGGAAGGTCGGCATTGGCTTCCTTCAGGGTCAGCACCACTTCCTTGCCGCTGGCCTTGATGGTTTCGATGCCCTTCATGTAGCCGAGCGCGCCGGACTTCGACTTCTCGTCGGAATGGCGCTCGAGTGTGGCGGCCACGTCCTCGGCGGTCACCGTCTTGCCGTTGTGGAATTCGACGCCGTCGCGGATCTTCAGCGTCCACACCTTGGCGTCGTCCGACGAGCCGATCTCCTCGGCGATGCGGTTCTCGAGCTTGCCCTCGGGTGACAGCTCGACGATCATTTCGCCCCAGCACTTGCCGAAAGCGAACGGCACCTGCGTCATCATCAGCGCAGGATCAAGGCTGTTGGTGGATTCACCACCGACCAGACCGGCCTTCAGCGTGCCGCCCTTGACCGGGCCGGCCGCGCGCGCCGCACTTGAAAGCAGGGAGTTGGCGAAGGGTGCGGAGATACCGAGCGCTGCCGCCCGGCCGAGAAAATCACGACGGCTCAGTTTGCCCGATGCGACACGCCGGCTAAGGAATTCGAGTTCGTTCGACATATTGAGTTCCTCACTCTGTTGGTTCGACTCTGCGGTCGTTTTTCTTATTTCTTGTGAGGAGAATAATGACCGCAAGGGAAAGCGGTAAGCAAGACCGAATGCGACATGCCGTGGCGTAAATCGTGCGTCGCAATTGGACTAATGATAGCGGCGCTCAAAGAAGCGCCCGCGGCACCTTCTCCTCGAAATAGCGTTCGAAAACAAGTTTCTCGCCTTCATAGGCCTCGATTCTGGCGCTGACGATGAAGTTTCGTGCGTCCGATCGCATCTCGGCCCGTGTCTCCGTACGCACCGACCATCCATTTCGCGACAGCGTCTGCGTCCAGTGTGTTTTCCCCGCGGCTGACAATGGATTGTCAGGATGGATCGTCCAGGTTTCGCGGGCGATGCTGCCGTTTGCCAGGTCATGGGCGAGATCTCGGAGCTCGCCGAAATCATCTGCTATGGAAAGTGTCACGATTCCCGTCTTTTCGTCCCGATCGACATGGCGCTCGGAATTGGCGGCGCGGATCGTCTCCGTTGCCCAGGGAGTGGCCCCCTCCGGCTCGGCGAACGTCGCTTCGTCGTCTGTCGCCGGCGGCCGCAGCGGCAAGCTGAGCGTCGCCGCCGACAAGGTGAGTTGGACCGGCTCCGGCGACGGCCAGATCATCGGCCAATAGGCGTTCGAAACGGCAACACGCAGGCGGTGGCCGGCCGGAACGCGATAGGCGCATTGATCGAGCACGACACGCGCCGACACGGTTTCGCCCGGCACCAGTGCTTCAGGGAATTCATGCGAATTGCGATGCGTCAGGTTGAGCACGCCATAGGAAATCAGCTCGGACGCGCCGTCCGGGTGCACATCGCACAGCCGGATCGCGATATTGGCCTGCGAGCGATCGGAGGATAGTCGCAGATCGACTTCCGGCGCGCCGACAACGTCGATCGCTTCGCCGAGTTCCTGCTGGTCGAAGCACACCGACAGCGCATCGTCGGGGCGCTGGTCGCCCGGCAGTTCCGGGCCGAAGGTGAAGGGAAAATACTCGCCGCCGGCCAGGCCGCAGCTTTGCGGCGAGGCGACGATGGCGGGTTTTTCGCCTGCGGGGATCAGATCGACCGTTTGCGTCTTGATGGCTGGCGAGGGCCATTGCTTTTCCGCAACCCAGCGGCCCGGCCGCTCGGGATGCCAGCGCGCCGGACGCACGCTGTCCATGACATAGGCGCGGTAGGCCGGGTCGGCCTCTACGCCGGTGTCGACACCCTTCAGCCAGCGGTCCCACCAGCGCAACGCCTCCTGCAGGAAGCCGATGGCGGGCTTGGGCCCGGCGTAGTGCGGGTATTTATGGATCCACGGCCCGATGATGCCCTTGACTGGGGCTTGGATGTTGCTGGCCAGATGCGAGACGGTATTGCGATAGCCGTCATGCCAGCCGCCGATCGACAGCACCGCGGCTTTGACGGCGGAAAAATCCTCGCAGATCGAGCCGCGCTTCCAATAGCCATCGCGATGCTGGTGCTTCAGCCACAGCGGCGCCAGGAAGCACTGGTTCTCCAGCCGGGTCAGCCACAGATCGCGCCATCTGTTGTCGCCGGCGATCAACGGGTCCGGTGGCCGCGACGAGTAGGACAGCATCGTCGAGGCCCAGCCGAAATTCTCGATCAGCAGGCAGCCGCCCTTGTAGTGGATGTCGTCGGCATAGCGGTCGACGGTCGAGCACAGGCTGATCACCGCTTTCAGCGCCGGCGGTTGCTTGGCCGCGACCTGCAGGCAGTTGAAGCCGCCCCAGGAAATGCCCATCATGCCGACATTGCCGTTGCACCAGGGCTGCGATGCCGCCCAGGCGATGACGTCGCAGGCGTCCTGCAATTCCTGCTCGGAATATTCGTCGTCCATCAGCCCTTCGGAATCGCCATTGCCGCGCATGTCGACGCGGATCGAGGCATAGCCGTGGCCGGCGAAATAGGGATGCGTCAGCTGATCGCGAAAGATGGTGCCGTCGCGCTTGCGGTAAGGCAAATGCTCAAGGATTGCCGGCACCGGATCGTCGCCTGCATCTTCCGGCATCCACACCCGCGCCGACAGGCGGCAACCATCCGGCATGACGATGGCCATGTCCGGGAATTCGACGACCTTGCGGGGAAATTCGGTGACGGTTTTCATGGCATGCTCCAGGATCGCCAGATGATGGAGCCTGCCGTACCGCGTCGTGGGCCAGCCAACGAATTCGGCTGGTCAATCCGCGTCAATTCAGCGGAATGTCGTTATCGTCCTTGTTCGCCTGATAGACGCCGGACAATTCGTCGTAGCGTGCCGAGATCTCGCCAATCCGCGTCTCCAGGCGCTGGCGCTCGGTCTCGGGCAGCGATCGCACCAGCCTGCGGATGGAAAAACTCTTCCAATAGGCATTCTCAGTGTTGTAGCCGCCGGGATCGAGGGTGAAGACCTCCTTCAGGATCTTCAGGTCGTGCGGGATGGCGAAGCTGTCGCGCGAATCCTCATGGCTGAAGAGGTAATAAAAATTGTCGAAGCCGGTCCAGGTGATTGCCGACAGGCACAGCGAGCAGGGTTCATGCGTGGCGAGGAAGATGGCGTCTTTCGTATCGACGCGCTCGGCCTTGGGCATTTCGTAGAAGCGCTTCAGGCAGTGCACCTCGCCATGCCAGAGCGGATTTTCCATCTCGTTGTTGGTCTCGGCCAGCACCAGCGAACGGTCCTCCTTGCGCAGGATCGCCGCGCCGAACAGCTTGTTGCCATGGGCAACGCCCTCGGCCGTCTTCGGCACGATGTCGTGCTCGATGACATCGAGCAGACGGTCGATCAGTGAAATATCGGTCATTATGGGCTCTCGTCGGGGAGATGGATCTCGTAGGCGTGCGAGAAATGGAACTCTTCGAGATTGGAGCCGTCGCCGCCACGGTCGACGATCAGGAAATCCTGGGCCTCGCCGAGCGGCGTCAGCACGCCATGCCAGAGATTGCGCCGGTAGTTGATGCCTTGGCCGGGTGCGGTGATGAAGGCATGCGGCTCGCTCGGCCCCTCATCGCCGTCATGGCAGACGATGACCAGGAAGGGGCGCGGCGACAGTGGAATGAAGGCTTGGCTGCCGAACGGGTGGCGCTCGACCATGCTCAATTTCAGCGGCAATTCGTAGGGCGTGCCGCGCACCATGGAGATCAGCACGCGGGCGTTAGGCCCAGTTGCTTCGGCGGTGGCGAGATCGTGATAGCGCTCGGCCTTGCCGCCATTGATCGGGTAGTGGTTGTCGCCGCCCATGTCGATGACGTCGCCGAAGGGGGCAAAGCTCTCGCGGATCAGCGGCCGCGCGACGATACGTGTCATGGCGCGCGCTTTGCGGTGCCTGCGCCGCCGAGCTTGGCATGCCGGTTGACGTCCTTGTAGAGCAGATAGCGGAATTTGCCCGGGCCGCCGGCATAGCAGGCCTGCGGGCAGAAAGCGCGCAGCCACATATAGTCGCCGGCCTCGACCTCGACCCAGTCCTGGTTGAGGCGATAGACCGCCTTGCCCTCCAGCACATAGAGCCCGTGCTCCATGACATGGGTCTCGGCGAAGGGTATGACCGCGCCGGGTTCCAACGTCACAATGGTCATGTGCATGTCGTGGCGCAAATCGGCCGGATCGACGAAACGCGTCGTCGCCCACCGGCCCTCGGTGCCGGGCATCGGCGTCGGCGCGATCTCCTGTTCGTAAGTGAAGAAGGCTTCCGGCGCATCGAGACCGTCGACCGCCTCGTAAGCCTTGCGAATCCAGTGGAAGCGCACGTCGGCCTTGCTTTCGTTGCGAACCGTCCAGCCGCTGGCCGGCGGCAGGAACGCAAAGCCGCCCGGTCGCAGCACATGCTTCTTGCCGGCAAGCAGAACCGTCAGTTCGCCTTCGACCACGAACAGGGCGCCCTCGGCGTCGGCATCGGGTTCCGGCCGATCGCTGCCGCCACCGGGCGCGACCTCGACAATGTATTGCGAGAACGACTCGGCAAATCCGGACAGCGGTCGCGACAAGATCCAGACGCGGGTCCTGTCCCAGAACGGCAGGGCGCTGGTGACGATGTCCTGCATCACCCCCCGGGGAATGACGGCGTAGGCCTCGGTGAAGACGGCGCGGCCGGTCAGAAGTTCGTTCTGGCCGGAATGGCCGCCGTGTGGAGCATAATAGGTTCGCTCGGGCATCCTGATCGTATCCATGGGTTCAAACCTATTGCGGAAGCATGTCCTTGAGGCGGAGCAGCGCGATGCGCTCGACCTGTTTGCAGGCGGTTTCGAATTCGACGCCGCGGCTGTTGCCGATGCGCGCCTCGAATTCGGCAAGAATCTCCTCCTTCGTCTTGCCCTTCACCGCGATGATGAAGGGGAAGCCGAAGGTGGTGACGTAAGCGGCGTTGAGCTTGGAAAACAGTTCGCGCTCCTTGTCGGTCAGCGCGTCGAGGCCGGCCGAGGCCTGTTCCCTGGTCGATTCCGCCGTCAGCCGTTTGGCCTTGGCCAGTTTGCCGGCAAGGTCGGGATGGGCATTGAGCACCGAAAGCCGCTCGGTTTCGCTGGCGGAGCGAAAGATACGGCAAAGCGCATTGTGTAGGCCGCCTGAAGTGTCATGCGCCGGACCCAGTTCCAGTTCGTAGGCGCGCTCAGCGATCCACGGCGAATGCTCGAACACGCCGCCGAATGTGTGGACGAAGGTCTCGAATTCCATCTTCGATGGGCGGAGTGCCGCTGGCTTGTAAGGATTGACCTCTTGCCAGTGGCGGGCGATGTCGATGCGCCGCGCCAGCCAGACCTTGTCGTGCGACTTCACATAGTCGACGAAGCGCTTCAGCGCCGCGACCCGGCCCGGCCGCCCGACGAGGCGGCAATGCAGGCCGATGTTCATCATGCGCGGTCGGCCGGCCTGGCCCTCGACATAGAGCGTGTCGAAGCTGTCCTTCAGATAGGCAAAGAACTGGTCGCCCGAGTTGAAGCCTTGCGGCGTGGCGAAGCGCATGTCGTTGGCGTCGAGCGTATAGGGGATGATGAGTTGCGTGCCGCCCTCGTGCTCGAACCAGTAGGGCAGTTCGTCGTCATAGGTGTCCGACACATAGTCGAAGCCGCCTTCTTCAGCCACAATCCGCACTGTGTTGACCGATGTGCGACCCGTATACCAGCCGGTCGGGCGCGCGCCGGTAACTTCGTAATGCAGCTTGATCGCCGCTTCGAGGTCGCGACGCTCATCTTCGGCGCTATGGTCACGGTAGTCGATCCATCTCAGACCGTGCGAAGCGATCTCCCAGCCGGCTTCCTGCATGGCCGTGACCTGATCCGGCGAACGGGCCAGCGCGGTGGCGACGCCATAGCAGGTGATTGGCACCTCGGCCTCGGTGAACAGCCGGAGCAGCCGCCAGAAACCGGCCCGCGCCCCATATTCGTAGATTGATTCCATGTTCCAATGGCGTTGGCCCACCCAGGGCGCCGCGCCGACGATTTCCGACAGGAAGGCTTCAGAGGCCTTGTCGCCGTGCAGCACGCAGTTTTCGCCGCCTTCCTCGTAATTGACGACGAACTGTACGGCGACATGCGCGCCGCCAGGCCATTTCGGGTCTGGCGGATTGGCTCCATAGCCGCGCATGTCTCTGATGTAACGCATCGTCCCTCCCGCCGGGCATGGCCCGAAGTAAGATCAGGATATCGAAAGGGTGCCTCTCGCATTCCCCCGAAAATTTTTGAAAGTGTTTTTGTCGCACTCCGCTCGACCGGGGCTTATGCATCGCCTTTAATTGGCGCACAATTCACTGTTGATACTTGATCGTACCGGGCCAATTCGCCCGTACCGGAAATGGGAGGCGGCCAATGGCAGAAACGTCGAAAGCCGATGGCGGGCGTCTGACGACCCATGTCCTCGACACCGCGACCGGCAAGCCGGCGGCGGGACTGTCGATCGCGCTTTATCACGTCGAGGGCAAGGCGCGGACACATCTGAAGACTGTCGCCACCAATGCCGACGGCCGGTGCGACGCGCCGCTGCTGGCCGGAGCGGAGTTTCGCACCGGCGAATACGAACTGGTCTTCGCCGCGGGCGACTATTTGCGCCAGCAGGGGCTGAGCCTGCCGAAACCCGCCTTCCTTGATGTGATACCGATCCGCTTCGGCATGGCCGAAGCGGTGCATTATCATGTACCGCTGCTCGTCTCGCCCTACGGCTACTCGACCTACAGGGGGAGCTGAGGCATGGCCAAGGTCAATATCCGCAACGAGATCCGTTTCATTCTCAACGGCAGGGATGTGGTACTTTCGTCGGTGGCATCAGACGCGACCCTGCTCGACTGGCTGCGGCTCGAGCGTTCGCTGCGCGGCACCAAGGAAGGCTGCGCCGAGGGCGATTGCGGTGCCTGCACCGTCCTGGTCGGCAAGCTCTCGGAGGGCGGCTTGGTCTATGAAAGCGTCAATGCCTGCATCCGCTTCCTCGGCTCGCTGGACGGCACCCATGTCGTGACCGTCGAGCATCTGCGTGGTTCACCCGGCCAGTTGCATCCGGTGCAGCAGGCGATGGTCGATTTCCACGGCTCGCAATGCGGCTTCTGCACGCCGGGCTTCGTCATGTCGCTCTATGGCTTGTGGATGAAATCGCCCGACCCATCGAACGAGGCCATCGAAAAGGCTTTGCAAGGCAATCTCTGCCGCTGCACCGGCTACGAGGCGATCATGCGCGCCGCCCGCGCTATCTCCAGCTACGGCAAGGCGGCGAAGGACCCGCTGGCCGCGGAGCGCAAGACGATCACCGCGAGGCTGGAAGTCATGCACGACGGCGCCCGGGTCGAGATCGGCGTTGGCAAGGCGCGGCTGGTTGTACCGGCCAACGTCGATGATTTCGCCGCCGTGCTGGACAAGGATCCCGGCGCCACCATCGTCGCCGGTTCGACCGATGTCGGGCTGTGGGTGACCAAGCATATGCGCGATATTTCACCGGCCATTTTCATCGGAGATCTCGACGGGCTTTGCACCATCTCGGAAGACAAGGGCGTCATCACAATCGGCGCCGGCGTTACCTACACCGAGGCGTTCTCGACGCTGGCCAGGCGCATCCCGACGCTGGGGCCTTTGTTCGATCGCATCGGCGGCGAACAGGTGCGCAACATGGGCACCATCGGCGGCAACATCGCCAACGGCTCGCCGATCGGCGACACGCCGCCGCCCTTGATCGCGCTCGGCGCGCGCCTCACCCTGCGCAAGGGCAAGAAGCGGCGCACGATCCCGCTGGAAACCTTCTTCATCGCCTATGGCAAGCAGGACCGGCAGCCGGGCGAATTCGTCGAGGCCGTGCATGTTCCTGTTCCCGCCAAGGGCACAAAATTCGCCGTCCACAAGATCACCAAGCGTCGCGACGAGGACATCACCGCGGCCCTCGGCGCCTTCTTCCTGACGCTGGCCAAGGACGGCACGGTCGCGGAGGTGCGCATCGCCTATGGCGGCATGGCGGCGACGCCGAAGCGGGCGTCTTCTGTCGAAAAAGCGCTGCTCGGCAAGCCGTGGACCGAACAGACGGTTGACGTGGCGATGGCCGAATATGCCAAGGATTTCACCCCGCTCACCGACATGCGGGCCTCGGCCGAGTATCGCGCCCTGGCGGCGCGCAACCTTTTGCTGCGCTTCTTCGCCGAGACCAGCGGCACCGGGGAGCCGGTCGAGGTTTCAAGGCACGAGGCGGCATGATGAACAAGCACGCTGCCCCCAACCTCAAGGCTGAAAAGATCGCCGGCGGCGTTTCCACCGATCAGCGCCACGACTCCGCCCACAAGCATGTCAGCGGCACCGCCGTCTACATCGACGACATGCCGGAACCGGCCGGCACTCTGCATGGCTGCCTCGGGCTTTCTGCCGCCACGCATGCCACGATTACCAGCATGGATCTCTCGGCGGTGCGTATGGCGCCCGGCGTTGTCGACGTGCTGACGGCCAGTGACGTGCCCGGCGAGAACGACATTTCGCCGACCGGCCGCCACGACGAGCCGGTGCTTGCCGACGGCAAGGTGCAATTCTACGGCCAGCCTATCTTCTGCGTCATTGCCGAGACGCGAGAGCAGGCGCGCCGCGCCACAAGATTGGCCAAGGTCGAATACCAGGAATTGCCCTTCGTCACCGACATTGGCGCGCTCGATCCGAAGAAGGACAAGCTCGTCACGCCGCCCCTCACGCTGAAGCGCGGCGATGCCGCTGCAGCAATCCGTCGGGCGCCGCGCCGGCTGAGAGGAAATATGCGCATCGGCGGCCAGGAGCATTTCTATCTCGAAGGCCATATCGCCATGGCCATTCCGGGCGAAGACCAGGACGTCACCATCTATTCCTCGACCCAGCATCCGAGCGAAGTCCAGCACATGGTCAGCCATGCGCTCGGCGTGCCGAGCAACGCCATCACGGTGGAAATCCGCCGCATGGGCGGTGGCTTCGGCGGCAAGGAAACGCAGGGCAATCAGTTTGCCGCATTGGCCGCGATCGCCGCGAAGAAACACCATCGCGCCGTGAAAATTCGACCCGACCGCGATGACGACATGATCGCCACCGGCAAGCGTCATGATTTCCTCGTCGACTACGAAATCGGCTTCGATGACGAGGGCAACATTCTCGGTGTCGATTTCATGTTCGCGGCGCGCTGCGGTTTCTCGTCGGACCTTTCCGGCCCGGTAACCGATCGCGCGCTGTTCCACTGCGACAACACCTATTTCTGGCCGGCGGTGCACGCCCAATCGGCGCCGCTCTACACCAACACCGTGTCGAACACCGCCTTTCGTGGTTTTGGCGGCCCGCAAGGCATGGTCGGCGCCGAGCGCGTCATAGACGAGGTGGCCTTTGCCGTCGGTAAGGATCCACTCGAAATCCGCAAGAAGAATTTCTACGGCACATCAGACCGCAATATCACGCCCTACCACCAGACGGTCGAGGACAACATCATCCAGCGCATCGTCGCTGAGCTGGAGCAAAGCGCCAGCTACGCGCGGCGGCGTCGGGAAATATCGGCCTTCAACGCCAACAGCCGTTTCATCAAGCGTGGCCTGGCGCTGACGCCGGTCAAGTTCGGTATCTCGTTCACCGCCACGCACTACAACCAGGCCGGCGCGCTGGTGCATGTCTATACCGACGGTTCGGTGCATCTGAACCATGGCGGCACCGAGATGGGGCAGGGCCTCTACGTCAAGGTGGCGCAAGTGGTGGCGGAAGAGTTCCAGATCGACCTCGACCAGGTGAAGATCACCGCGACGACGACCGGCAAGGTGCCGAACACCTCCGCCACGGCAGCGTCGTCCGGCTCCGACCTCAACGGCATGGCTGCGCAGAATGGCGCTCGTCAGATCAAGGATCGGCTGATCGATTTCGCCGCCGAAAAATATCAGGTGCCGCGCGATCAGGTGCTGTTCCTGCCCAACCGGGTGCGCATCGGCAACCAGGAGATCGCCTTCGCCGACCTCGTCAAGCAAGCCTATATGGCCCGCATCCAGCTTTCGGCGGCGGGTTTCTACAAGACGCCGAAAATCCACTGGAACCGCGACAAGGGCGAGGGGCGCCCCTTCTATTATTTCGCCTATGGCGCGTCGTGCTCGGAAGTCTCGGTCGACACGCTGACCGGCGAATACATGGTCGAGCGCACCGATATTCTCCATGACTGCGGCCGATCTCTGAACCGCGCAATCGACATCGGCCAGATCGAGGGCGGCTTCATCCAGGGCATGGGCTGGCTGACGACGGAAGAACTGTGGTGGGACGCCAAGGGCCGGCTGCGCACGCACGCGCCGTCGACCTACAAGATTCCGCTCGCTTCCGACCGACCGAAGATCTTCAACGTCACCTTGGCCGACTGGCCGGAAGCCAGCGAGCCTACCATCCATCGTTCAAAGGCGGTCGGCGAGCCGCCATTCCCGCTCGGCATGTCGGTGCTGCACGCCCTGTCGGACGCGGTGGCCAGTGTCGCCGACAACAGGATCTGCCCGCGCCTCGACGCGCCGGCAACGCCAGAGCGGGTGCTGATGGCGATCGAGCGGCTGAAGAAAGAGGCCGTCGCCTGAATCCCGCCCCAGGCTCGGCAAAGCGTGCAATTCGGGCCGAAAAACCCTATATTTCCCATTCGGGAACGTGAACCATGAACTCGAAAGTGCAAAGCCTGAAAGCCTTTCTCGCCAGCGTCGGTCGGGTTGCCCTGGTCGAAGTGGCCGGGACAAAAGGCTCGACGCCACGCGAAAAGGGCGCCTTCATGCTCGTCTCGCAGACGACGATCTTTGGCACGATCGGCGGCGGTCAGCTCGAATATATGGCGATCGACAAGGCCAGGCAGATGGTGGCTAAAGAGGCCTGTATCGAGGTCGACGAGATCTGCGCAACCCTCGACGTCCCGCTCGGGCCGGAAATCGGGCAATGCTGCGGCGGGCGCGTTGAAGTGTTGATCCGGCTCGTCGATGCCACGCTAGCCGCCGAACTGGTTGCGGCTGCGGAAGCCGAGGAGGCGCACCTGCCGCATGTCTACATCTTCGGCGGCGGCCATGTCGGCCAGGCGCTGGCGTCGACTATAGCACTTCTTCCCGTGCACGGCGTCGTCATCGAGACTCGCGCCGAAGCACTGGAAGGCATGCCGGAAACCGTGGAGACGCGGCTGACGCCGATGCCCGAGGCCGAGGTGCGAAACGCCCCCGCTGGCACAGCCTTCGCCATCCTCACCCACGACCATGCGCTGGATTTCCTGATCGTCGCCGAGGCGCTGAAACGCGGCGACACTGCCTATGTCGGCATGATCGGCTCGAAGACAAAGAAAGCGACGTTCAGGAACTGGTTCCTGAAATCGGCGGGCGGCAGCCAAGCCGAGTTTGCCCGCCTCGTCTCGCCGATCGGCGGCGACGCCGTCAAGGACAAGCGCCCGCAGGTCATCGCGGCGCTGGCGGCGGCCGAGATCATGACCGCATTGGTGGTCCAGGCCGCCGAGTCAAATGCCGAGCATCAGGTCCTGCAGGACAAGGTGCTGGCGGGCTAAGCGCACCGAAAAGAACTCGCCCTTGTGGTCGAGCAGATGCATCTTTTCTGGATCGTGGAAGCGACCGCCGCTTTGGTCGAACAGCAGCGCGTCAGCATCCGCCACAAGCCCTGAACGATGTCGATATATTCCTCCGTGCGGCGGCGAAAATCGCCTGATGAAAACCCTTCCGGCCGGCTGAAATTGGCTGCCTCTTGCGGACCCTGCATCATGGTTGCGTTCCAGCCGGTGCGGCCATGGCTGATGATGTCGAGCGAAGCAAAACGGCGCGCCAGATTGTAGGGCTGATGGGCAATCGTCGACGCCGCTGCGACCAGGCCGATCCTACTCGTCATGGTCGCCAGAGCGGCAAGCAACGTCGTTGCTTCGAAGGGCATCGGCCTGTTCGCGGCGTCACCACCGGCAGCCGGCGCGGAATCGGCAAGCAGCAGCATGTCCAGGCCGGCTGCTTCAACCTTTTTGCGCGAAACCAGCCAGGCGGCCGAATTCCGGCCCCGGTGATGGATCGGCGATTCCTGACAACAGCGAAACAGCAAGATGCATTCTGGCGTTGTCGCCCATCGACGGTTCCTGCGAGACGAGATGGAGCTGGAACTATGTTCGCCACGTCCTGGGATGGCAACCGCCGGCGCTGGGCCAACCGCCGGTCATGTGTCGGCCAGTCCCTATTTGCCGGCGAGAAGGTCGTTGATCAGCCGCTGGCAGCGCTCGGCCATGAAGTCGAGCAGTAGCCGCACTTTTGGATCCTGCAGCTTCTTGTGCGGATAGACGGCGGCAAACTGCACCGGTGTCGGCGGGGTGCTGGACAGGATCACCTTCAACCGCTGGTCGCGGATAAAGGGCTCGACCTCGAAGCGTGGCTTGTTGATGATGCCACGGCCGGACAGCGCCCAGCCGGTCAGCACGTCGCCATCGTCGGTGTCGTAAGGCCCGTGCACCTCGAATTTCTGCGGACCGGTGGGGGTCTGCAGCGTCCACACATATTCGCGCGCGCCGGAATAGCGCAGCATCAGGCAGTCGTGTTTCTTGCCGATCAGCTCCTGCGGCTCCACCGGCTCGCCGCGCGCTTCCAGATATTTCGGCGCCGCCACCAGCACGCGCTCGCATTCCATGATGCCGCGCATCCTGAGGCTGGAATCCTCGATGATGCCGAGCCGGAAGGCGACGTCGATGCCTTCCTTCATGATGTCGACATTGTGGTCCGAGAGCCTCAGCCGCACCTCGATGTCAGGGTATTTGTCGTGGAAATCCGGAATGCCCGAAGCCACCAGCCGGCGCCCGAGGCCGAGGGGCGCGGTCACACGGATGGTGCCGCGCGGCTGGCCGGAAAGGGCCGAGACCGCAGCTTCCGCCTCGGTGATCGCCTCCAGCACCTGCTTGGCACCCCCGTAAAAAACCGTGCCATGCTCGGTCGGCATCAATTGGCGTGTGGTGCGGTTGAACAGCCGCACGCCGAGATGCTTCTCCAACTCCTTGATGCGGTTTGAGGCGACCGCCGGTGAAATGCGCATGTCACGGCCGGCCGCCGACAGATTGCCGAGTTCGACGACGCGAACGAAGACGGCGATGTTGTCGAGATAGGCCATGCGGTGTCGTGGCTCTCATGCGGCTGCGTGGAAACAGCTTAGTATTTTCCATTTTTTTTTGAAAGTCATCGCACACCCCGCCTCTTTCCGTTTGCGCTCCAGCCCGTAAAGTCACCGGATCGGCAGGGACGACTTCAATGATGGATTTCGCGATTTTCTGGGACTGGCTGAGTTTTGCCGTGCGCTGGCTGCATGTCGTCACAGGCATCGCCTGGATCGGCTCGTCGTTCTATTTCGTCGCGCTCGATCTCGGCCTGCGCCAGCGCGCGGGCATGCCTGTCGGCGCCTTCGGCGAGGAATGGCAGGTGCATGGCGGCGGTTTCTACCACATCCAGAAATATCTGGTGGCGCCGGCCGAGATGCCGGAACACCTGACCTGGTTCAAATGGGAATCCTACGCCACCTGGCTGTCCGGCTTCGCCATGCTGTGCGTCGTCTATTATGCCGGAGCCGATCTGTTCCTGATCGATCCCAACGTGCTGCCGATGTCGGTGCCGGTCGGCATCCTGCTGTCGCTGGCAACGATCGGCGTCGGCTGGGTGGTCTATGATCTCCTGTGCCGCTCGCCGCTTGGAAAAAGCGACACCGGGCTGATGCTGGTGCTCTACTGCGTGCTGGTGTTCATCGCCTGGGGGCTGACGCACCTGTTCACGGGCCGCGCCGCCTTCCTGCATCTTGGCGCCATCACCGCCACGATCATGTCGGCCAATGTCTTCATGGTCATCATCCCCAACCAGAAGATCGTCGTCGCCGACCTGATCGCCGGCCGCAAGCCCGACCCGAAATACGGCAAGATCGCCAAGCAGCGCTCCCTGCACAACAATTATTTGACGCTGCCTGTGCTGTTCCTGATGCTGTCGAACCACTATCCCCTGGCGTTCGGCACTGAGTTCAACTGGGTCATCGCCTCGCTGGTGTTCATCATCGGCGTGCTGATCCGGCACTATTTCAACAGCGTACACGCGCGCAAGGGCAACCCGACCTGGACCTGGATGGCGGCACTTGTCCTGTTCATCGTCATCATCTGGCTGTCGACCGCGCCGAAGGTGCTGACCGGCGAGCCCAGGGAATCGGCGGCGGCGCAAATCTATGTCGCTTCAGCGCATTTCCCGGCTGTGCGCGACACCGTGCTCGGCCGCTGCTCGATGTGCCATGCGGCGGAGCCGGTCTATGAGGGCATCTATCATGCGCCGAAGGGCGTGATGCTCGACACCGACGCCGACATCGCCAACCACGCTCGCGAGATCTATCTGCAGGCCGGCCGCAGCCACGCCATGCCGCCCGCCAACGTCAGCCAGATCACCGACAAGGAGCGGGCGCTGCTGGTGGCCTGGTTCGAAGGCGCAGGGAAATAGCATGAGCTCGACACTTCTGCGCGGCCGCACGCTCTCCTTTGTGCGCTGGCCCGAAACCATAGACGACCATTCCGCCTGGCGCTACGAGGAGGATGGCGGCTTGCTGATCCGCGACGGCAGGATCGTCGCCACGGGCACCTATACCGAGGTCGAAAAGCAGGCCGGCGAGGAGACGAATAAAATCGACCATCGGCCGCATCTGCTGCTGCCGGGCTTCATCGATGCGCATGTGCATTTCCCGCAAATGCAGATCATCGCCTCCTATGGCGCCGAACTGCTCGACTGGCTGAACACCTACACTTTTCCGGAAGAGACCAAGTTCGCCAACGCCCAGCATGGCCGCCGCATCGCGCGGCTGTTCCTCGACGAGATGGTGCGCCACGGCACCACGACGGTCGTCGCTTACTGCTCGGTGCACAAGGCCTCGGCCGAAGCTTTCTTTGCCGAGTCGCACGACCGCAACATGCTCAACATCGCCGGCAAGGTGATGATGGACCGCAATGCGCCAGACGGCGTGCTCGACACGCCGCAATCAGGCTACGACGACAGCAAGGCGCTGATCGCGCAATGGCATGGCAAGGGGCGCCAGCATTGTGCGATCACGCCGCGCTTCGCCATCACCTCGTCGCCGGAGCAGATGGAGATGGCCGCAGCACTCTGCCGCGAGTACCCCGACCTGCACATGCAGACGCATTTGTCGGAAAATCACGCCGAAATCGCCTTTACGCAGGAACTCTACCCGTGGTCGCGCGACTACACCGACGTCTACGAGCACTATGGGCTGTTGGGAAAGAAAAGCCTGTTCGGCCACTGCATCCATTTGTCGGAGCGCGAAGCGGATGCGCTTTCGGATTCGGGCTCGGTGGCGGTGTTCTGCCCGACTTCGAACCTGTTCCTCGGTTCCGGTCTGTTCGACTATCAACGCTTCCGCCGCCGCGACAAGCCGATCCGCATCGCCGCCGCCACCGATGTCGGCGGCGGCACCAATTATTCCATGCTGCGTACCATGGACGAGGGCTACAAGGTGATCGCGCTGAACGGCGAGAAGCTGAACCCGTTCCAGTCCTTCTGGCAGATGACACGCGGCAATGCCGAGGCGCTGTCGGTGGCGCAGAAGATCGGCACGCTGGAGGCAGGCACCGATGCCGACATCGTCGTGCTCGACGCCAGGGCGACGCCGGCGATGCGGCTCAGGATGGAAACGGTCGAGACGCTGGCGCAGGAACTGTTCCTGCTGCAGACGCTGGGCGACGACCGCGCCGTGCGCGAGGTCTATGTCGCAGGCCGGTCGGCCAAGAGCGACATGGCGAATTAGAGCACTACGGGGCGTTCCTTGCTTGACCCGGCGGCGGCCATCGGTCAAAGCGTGCGACAAAGTTGACAGGGGAACGACATGGCCGTTGCTGACGACATCGCTCTGATCAAGAGACAGGAAGAGATCCTGGTCTTCGCCGCCTTTGACGAGGCCGCTGCTTTCAAGATCGGTTCAGCCATCCGCGACCGCGCGCTCGCCGAGAACCTGCCTGTTATAGTCGACATCAGGACCTTCGATAGGCCGCTGTTCTATGCGGCGATGCCGGGCTCGAACGCTTCCAATCCCGACTGGGCGCGGCGCAAGATCAATGTCGTTAAACGGTTCCTGAAAAGCACCTACCGCATGGTGCTGGAACAGCAGCGCGCCGACCGCACCTTCAAGGTTGGTGAGGGACTGGATATTGCTGATTATGTGCTGGCTGGCGGTGGCTTTCCGGTTACCGTCAAGGGCGCCGGCGTCATTGGCGTAATCGCCGTTTCCGGACTGCCGGAGCGCGAGGATCACGGCGTCGTGGTCGATGCGCTGTGCGATCATTTGGGCGTCGACAAGCGCGGGCTGGCATTGCTTCGGGAAGCCGAATGACCGTGCTCGATCCCAAGGCCTTTCTCGCCTCCATCTTCAACGCGGCCGTCGCCGCAGCCGATCCGGAACGAACCATCAGGGATCATTTGCCGGCCAAGCCCAAGGGCCGCACCATCGTCATTGGCGCGGGCAAGGGCTCGGCGCAGATGGCTGCGGCTTTCGAGAAGGTGTGGGACGGCCCCATCGAAGGGCTGGTCGTCACCCGCTACGGCTATGGCGCAACCTGCGAGCGCATCGAGATCATCGAGGCGGCGCACCCGGTGCCGGATGCCGCCGGGCTCGAAGCCTCGCGGCGTCTGCTCGCCAAGGTCCAGGGACTGACAGCGGATGATCTGGTCGTGGCGCTGATTTCGGGTGGCGGCTCGGCCCTCTTGCCGTCGCCGGCCGGCAGCCTGACGCTGGCCGACGAGATCGCCGTCAACGAAGCGCTGCTCGCCTCCGGCGCGCCGATCGCAGCGATGAACACCATCCGCAAGCACCTTTCCGCCATCAAGGGCGGCAGGCTGGCGGCGGCCGCCTGGCCGGCCAAGGTGGTGTCGCTGGTCGTTTCCGACATTCCCGGCGATAATCCAGCACTTGTCGCCTCCGGCCCGACGGTACCGGACACTGGCAGCCGCGCAGACGCGCTGGCATCGATATCGGCCTATGGCATGAAACTGCCAGCCTCGGTCATGGCGCATATCAATTCGCCTGCCGCCGATGCGCCAAAGCCGGATGATGAACGCTTTTCGCGCAACGAGGTCCATCTGATCGCCTCTGCGGGTGTGTCGCTTGAAGCGGCTGCTGCGGAAGCGAAACGGCAAGCCGTCGAAGCTGTCATCCTCTCCGATGCCATCGAAGGGGAAGCGCGCGAGGTGGGCGGCGTCCATGCGGCAATCGCGCGCGAAGTGGCGACGCTCAACCGGCCATTTTCGAAGCCGGTGCTGATCCTGTCGGGCGGCGAGACAACCGTGACGCTGCGCGCAAAAGGCAAGGGCGGCCGCAATTCGGAATTCCTGCTTGCCTTCGCCATCGGCATCAATGGCGTCGACGGCATTCACGCGCTGGCCGCCGACACCGACGGCATAGACGGTTCGGAAGATAATGCCGGCGCCTTTGCCGATGCTTCGACCGTACAGCGCATGCTTGCAGCGGGCGTCGATGCCAAAGCGATGCTCGCCGGCAACAATGCCTGGACGGCCTTCAACGCGGTTGGCGATCTCTTCGTGCCCGGCCCGACCGGCACGAATGTCAACGACCTCAGGGCAATCCTGATCAGGTAGCTGAAGCAATTCAAGGAAAAGTGTGCAGCGGTTTTCCGTCCGGAATTGCGCAGAACAACGGATTAGGCGGCCATCAGCCGCTTGACCTGCATCATATCCTGCAAAAACCGCTCGCGTTCGGCTTCCTTGTCGGCCGGCTCGTGGATGCGCAGGATGAAGGACGGATGGATGGTGATGAACACGCGCAAACCATCTTCGCGCTCGATCACCTGGCCGCGCGTTTTCGTCACTGGGATTGCCTTGCCCAGCAGCGACAAGGCCGCCGTCGCGCCCAGCGCCACGGCGAGATCCGGCTTGATCAGCGCGAACTCCCTGTCGATCCACCAGCGGCAGGCCTGAACCTCGCCGGCATTCGGCTTGGAATGGATGCGGCGCTTGCCGCGCGGCTCGAACTTGAAATGCTTCACCGCATTGGTGACGTAGATTTTCTGGCGATCCACGCCCGCATCATCGAGAATGGCATCGAACACCTTGCCAGCGGGACCGACGAAAGGTTTGCCGGCAAGATCTTCCTGATCACCCGGCTGTTCGCCAACGAAAATCACCTTGGCATTGTCCGGCCCTTCGCCAAACACGGTCTGCGTCGCGTCGCGCCACAGCGGGCAGCGGCGGCAACCTTTCGAAGCCTCGCCCAGTTCGGAAATGGTGCTTGCGCCATCGTGCTGTCCTGTCTCGCCTAGTTGTTGCTTCGGCCAGTGTCGCGCCTGCACCTTGGCGTGGTGCGGCGCGGGTGCTGTCGGCATTCTGGCAATCATGTCTTTGGCTGCCTTGTCCGCTCCTGCGATCATGTCTGGAATGAGCGAGGCCTCGGGAAGGTTCCGCCAGTATTTCTTCGGCATCTCTTTCTGCATGGCTTTCACCTTCAGCCGTGCCGGGTTGAAGATGTTCTCGAAATAGGTTCGCCACAGCGCCTCAATATCGTCCTGATCAGGACCATCGCCCTTGGCCGCACCCGGTCCGAGCGCCAGCCTTTCGCCATCCCAGTCGGCGGAGGCATAAGGCGTCAGGATTGTCCAGCGCATACCGGTGAAACGCCTGACGAAGAAATCGGCATTCCGCTCGACGATGAAATGATCGGGTTCGAACCAGGCGACATAGCGCTCCTCGTCGCCGTCGCCGATCTTCCGGAAGCGCACGAAGGCATGCATCTTGTGGCTGTCGCGCCGTACCGCCTTTTCCATGGCCTCGAGACGCTTGGTGTCTGGATCCGAGGCGATCGCCAGCAGCTTCGGCTCGGTGCGCAACCGCCACAGCATCCGGTAGAGAAAGGCGAACCGGGTGGGATCGGAATGGCAGAAGGCGGTTTCCGCATGCCCGATGAAGTCGCGTGGCACCACGAGCTGCGCGCCGGCCGGCGGGGCCGGAAAATCCCTCTGCGGTCGGTCGGAACCGGTTGCGACATGCCAACTGATAACCTCCGGCCTGACCTCGTTCAGCGCCAGCCGCCGCGCCGCATCGCGCCAGCCGGAAAAGTCGGTCTCGCTGTCGAGCCACACGCTGTAGCTGGCAAGATTGAGCTCAGCCGGTTGCATGGTCAAAACAGCGACAGTTGTTCGCAAGGATGCACGATCTTGTCGCGCAAGCCGGCCTTGTCGGTGAGCGCGCCTGGCGACCAGCCTTCGGCAATGATGAAGGGCCTGAGCTTGACGATCGATTGGCAGAGGCGCCCGACATCTTCCAGCCGCATGCGCCGATGGCGGCGGGTCTCCAGGATTTTGGCGATCACCTTGGTGCCGAGACCCGGAACGCGCAGCAGTGCTTCGCGGTCGGCGCGGTTGATGTCGACCGGAAACTGCCCCCGGTTGCGCAGGGCCCAGGCCAGCTTTGGATCTATGGCGAGGTCGAGCATGCCGTCGCCGCTGCCGGCGAGGATCTCCGGCTGTGAAAATCCGTAGAAGCGCATCAGCCAGTCGGCTTGATAAAGCCGGTGCTCGCGCATCAGCGGCGGTTTCTGCAACGGCAGGGACGACGACGAATCCGGGATCGGGCTGAAGGCCGAGTAGTAGACGCGCCGCAGATGATAGCTGCCATAGAGCCGCGCGCTGGTGTGCAGTATGCCGTCGTCGGAGGTCTTGTCGGCGCCAATGATCATTTGCGTCGATTGTCCGCCCGGCGCAAAGCGTTCGCGCTTTTTGGTCCTCAGTGTCGGCTCGGCCTTCTCCTCCATTTTCTGGCGCAGCCTGGCCATGGAAAGCCGGATCGTTTCCGGCTTCTTTTCCGGCGCCAGCCGCTTTACGGCCTCGTCGGTCGGCAGCTCGACATTGATCGACAGCCGGTCGGCATAAAGCCCTGCCTTCTCGACCAGTTCCGCCGAACTTTCCGGGATTGTCTTCAGATGGATATAGCCGGAGAATTTCTCCTCCAGCCGCAATCGCCGGGCCACCTCGACCATGTCGCCCATGGTCTCGTCCGGTGAGCGGATGACGCCCGAAGACAGGAACAGGCCCTCGATGTAGTTGCGCCGGTAGAAATCCATGGTCAGCTTCACCACCTCGTCGACGGTGAAACGGGCGCGCCGTACATTCGAGGAAGAGCGATTGATGCAATAGCTGCAATCGTAGATGCAGAAATTGGTCAGCAGGATCTTCAGCAGCGAAATGCAGCGACCGTCGGGCGCATAGGAATGGCATATGCCCATGCCCTCGGTCGAGCCGATGCCGCCGGATTTCAGCGAATCCTTTTTCGCCGCACCGGAAGAGGCGCAGGAGGCATCGTATTTGGCGGCGTCGGACAGAATCGCCAGCTTTTCACGGACGGTGAGTGCACTCATATGTTCATGATATGTTCTAAGCGAGAGGCACGCCACCTCATTTGATGGAGGCGGCGAAAAAGTGATCGCCGCCCATCATGAACCATCAAACCTCGTGCAGATAGAGGTGGTAATCCAGTTCACTGACCGTGCGTGCAACACGCAGGTACTCGGATTGCTTGATCGCCACGAAGGTCCGGTGCAGGTCCTCGCCGAGCGCGTTCTTCAGGAAGGTGGAGGTCCGCGCGGCTTCGATCGCGGCGCGCCAGTCGACAGGCATCGTCGTGCGCGTGACAGCCGCCTCATAGCCGTTGCCGGTGGTTTCCGGGCCGGGGTCGAGACCTTCATCCAGGCCTTTGATAATGCCGGCCAGCACGGTCGCGGCGATCAGATAGGGGTTGGCGTCGACGCCAGATGGGCGATGCTCGATGCGCCGGTTCTTGGCGTCGCCCGCCGGCACGCGCAGCGCCACCGAGCGGTTGTTGACGCCCCAGGTCGGCGCCACCGGCGCATAGGATTGCGAGACGAAGCGCCGCCAGGAATTGGCGTGCGGTGCAAACACCAGCATCGATTCCGCCATCGTCTGGATGAGACCGCCGAGCCCCTGCAGCAACGGCAGCGACCAGCTCTCGCCGCCGGCCTCCGCAAAGACGTTTCGGCCTGCCTTGTCCTGCAGCGAGACGTGGAAATGCATGCCCGAGCCGGCATACTTCTCGATCGGCTTGGCCATGAAACAGGCGGTGACGCCGTGGCGGCGCGCCTGCGCCCGCACCAGCCGCTTCAGCATAACCAGATCGTCGGCCGCCCGCATCACATCCTTGCGGTAGTTCAGCGTCAATTCGTACTGGCCGGGCGCATATTCGGAAATCACTGTCTCGGCCGGAATGCCCTGCGCCTTGGCTGCCGCATAGATGTCGGAGAACAACGGCTCCATGCCGTGCAGATGATCGACGGAATAGACTTCGGTCTTGCCCGATACGCGGCCATCGAGCACGGCGCGCGCCGGCTGCACCTTGCCGTCGGCGTCCCGCTCATTTGCCAGCAGGAAGAACTCAAGTTCGAAGGCGCCAGCCGGATAGAGACCCTTGGCCGCCAGGATATCGACTTGCCTCGCAAGCGCCAGCCGCGGATCCGACGACATCGGCCGGCCGTCGAGCATGTACATCGCCATCAGCAACTGGCCACGCGGCGGATTTGTGCCGTAGAGCGGCACCAGCGTGCCGGGAATCGGCCATGCCCTTAGGTCACCGTCGCCAGTCGTCCAGATCAGCCCGGTCTCGTGCACATCCTCGCCGGTGATGTCGAGGCCGAGGATCGAGATCGGCATATGGCGGCCGCCCTCGAAGATGCTTTTCAGCTCATGCCTGCGCACGATCTTGCCCCGGCCGACGCCATTGGCGTCGGTCAGCACGATATCGAAGGCTTCTATCTCGGGATGGGCATCGAGAAAGGCTTGCGCCTCGGCGGGTGTCGAGCCCGAAGGTGAGGTCATTATGGCATTGGGATGGTCCATTGCCGCTTGTCTCATGCCGCAAGCTTTGCCGCAACCGCGCCGAAAGCGGTGATCAGCCGGTTGACCTGGGCACCTGACGTCGCCGGCGAGATCAGCATCATGTTGTGGAAGGGTGCGATCAGCACGCCCCGATTGACCAGCGCGACATGGATGGCTGCCTCCAATTCCGGCGCATGCGCCACTTCCGCCTCAGCGCCATTGCGCAGCGGACCGGGCGCACAGATGAACTCGACACGAGCGCCGACACGGGAAACATGCCAGGGCAAGCGATAGCGGTCGATCACGCCGGACAGCCCGGCATCGAGCCGCCGCGCCAGACGATCCATCCGGTCATAATTTTCCTGGGTCATCACCTCTTCAAGCGTGGCCCGCATCGCAGCGAACTGTAGCGGGTTGGCCGACAGCGTCGTGCCCATGCCGGAATAGCCCGGCTGCTTGGTCCTGTTGTAGTCTGCGTAGCGCGAGGCGACGTCGTCGCTCATGCCCCACACACTTGCCGGCACACCCCCGGCAATCGGCTTGCCCAGGACGAAGAAATCCGGGTCGAGACCATACTTCCTCGTGTAGCCGCCGGGGCCGGTCGAGATCGTATGCGTCTCGTCGATCAGAAGCAGTGTGCCGGCCGCCCGCGTCAGTCTGCGCAGCGCGTCATGGTAGCCCGGATCGGCCAGCACCATGCAGGAATTGGTCAGCACCGGTTCGGCAATGACGCAAGCCACATCCTTGTCCCTGAGCGCGGCTTCCAGCGCGGCAATGTCGTTGAACTCGATCACCTTGGCCGTACGGGTCAGGTCGCGGAACTCGCCGGCCAATCCCGGCCGGTTGACGGGCTCGCCGTCGATAAGCCGCACCATCGTCTCGTCGACCGAGCCGTGATAGCAGCCATTGAAGACGAGGATTTTCTCCCGGCCGGTAACGGCGCGGGCCACGCGCAGCGCAAAGCGGTTGGCGTCGGTCGCCGTCGTCGCGATCTGCCAGAACGGCAGGCCGAAGCGCTGCTGCAGCAGCGGCCCGATGGCGAGCGCATCTTCCGAAGGCAGCATATAGGTCAGGCCGCGTCCGGCCTGGCGGCGGATGGCGCGCGCCACCGGCGGCGGCGAATGGCCGAACATCGAGCCGGTGTCGCCAAGGCAGAAATCGTCAAGCCTGATCCCGTCGATGTCGGTGATGGTCGCGCCTTTGGCGCTGTCGACCAGGATCGGAAAGGGCGTCGGCCAGTCGTTCATCCAGTGCATAGGCACGCCGCCGAAGAAGCCGGGCAGGCCGTTGCCGGCCTTGGCTTGCGACTTTGGCCGCGCCTTGCGGAAGGCTGCCCCCTCGGTTTCGCGCAACTCGGCAATGCGGTCGCGACCGATGCCGCCGATGGACGTCTTGGAAGTATCGCTGTGCATGAAAACCCCTCTGGTCGATCCCTCTTAGCCAATCCGTGTCCGCATCCGCAATTGGCCGCGCGTCCATCCTGCGTTGGCTCAGCCATTGGCAGCGGCGCTTGACCGTGCTGCCGAAGTCAGCGCCAATATGAGCGGGAATTGAGGTGGGGACAGCAAAAATGAGGACGATTATCTGTGTGACAATGCTTCTGTCGTCGGCCAGCGCCGCCTTCGCCTCAGGCGGCATCTGGTGCAACGTCGACGATACGGCGGTGGCATTCGACGTCGGCGCCGGCGTCACCAGGGGCATGGGCGGCCCGACCTTCAACTTTCGCGGCGATCTCGAAATCAAGGCGAGGTCAGTTGACGATCATCTGCGCAAGACGACGTTCGAGGATTCCAACCTGACCCAGTACTGGCTGGACGGCAAGGATCTGCGGCTGAACATCTACCGCGAGTACGAGGTGGCAAACACATTCAATTCCGTCGAACTGACGATCCTGACCAAGGCCAGCGACGAAGGGATCTATGACGGGCAGTACACACTTGCCGTTTATGACAATGCCGCCGACGTGGAAACGGATGGCAAGCCGAAAGAGTTGACGGGCAAGGTGTCGTGCGGGGCTGAATAAGTCCTGAACTACGCCGAAATGTCGATGACGCCGCAGTCGCCAGCGGCACTGCCAAAGGCGACGCGGCGCTCTTCCTTGTCCCACATCATCGAGGTGATGGCGCCCTTGCCCGGCCGCCGCAACAGCACTTCCTTGGCGTCGGCAAAGCGCACCGCCATCACCATGCCGTCATCATAGCCGACGGCGACGACATCCTGGCTGGGGTGACAGGCGACTGCCGTCACCATGGCGTTGCCGCGCGTGCCGAGTTCCAGTGGTGCCTTGCCCATCGGCCCGTCCTTGCCTGAAAACGGCCAGACGATCGCCGCCGGCGCGCCGGAACTCGCCAGCCACTTGCCCTTCACGCTCCACGACAGGCTTTTGACCTTGCCGGGATAACCGGTCATGCGCATGTGCTTGCCGTCGGCGAGCTTCCAGCCATGCAGCGCGTTCTCCTGCATCGTGGTGACGAGGAAGGCGCCGTCGGGCGAGAAGGTGATGCCGGTGTGGGCGCCGGCCCATTCGAGCTCCACCGGCTTGCCCTCGGCGGCCGGGAAATGCAGTGTCGCGCCATTGTAGCGGGCGACACCGAAGCGCATGCCCTTGGGCGAGAACGCCAGCCCTTCCACCGAACGCGGATGAACGAATTCCCTGGTCTTGCCGTCGGCGAAGCGCACGAAGGCGGTCTTGCCCGTCGCATAGGCGATCGCGCCTTGCGGTCCTGCGGCGACGCTGGTGATCCACTTCTTTCCGGCACTGGTCAGTTCGGTGGCTTCGCCGCCCGCCTTCACAGCAAACACCTTGCCGTCCTCGCCGCCGGTGATGAGCCGGTCGTTGGCCGCATCGTGGAAGGCGGCGAGCAGCCCGTCATTGGCCTGAACCGTCTTGTGACCATGGTCGAGCCGATGGATCGCGCCGTCAGCCAGCGCGAAATGCGGCACGTCGCCGAGGAAGACGGCGGCGACGCAATGGCCTTCGAGGTCTAGGGGGGCGACTGTGGGCATCAGAACCATTCCAATGAAGTTTGCTGCCATCCCCGAGAAGTCGCCAGCGCGGCCAGGTGTGGCGCCAACCTTCTCCCCTTGTGGGAGAAGGTGGATCGGCGCGCAGCGCCGAGACGAATGAGGGTGTTGGACGGAGTGCCGTCGGTGCCAAGCTGGATCACCCCTCATCCGACCGAGCTTCGCTCAGCCACCTTCTCCCACAAGGGGAGAAGGACAGAAGGGGCAGCGCTAGCGTTATAAGGCTTGGAAATCAAGCCACCTGGCAGGCGTCGAAGCTCTTCTTCAGCCGTTCGGCATCCAGCTCGCGGCCGATGAACACCAGCCGGCTCTCATGCTTCTCGCCGTCCTTCCAGGCGCGCTGGTGGTCGCCTTCGATGATCATGTGCACGCCCTGTATGACGTAGCGCTCGTCATCACCCTTGAGCGCGATGATGCCCTTGAGCCGCAGGATGTTGGGGCCTTCCATCTGGGTGATCTTCTCGATCCACGGGAAGAATTTCTTCGGGTCCATCTCGCCGCCGCGCAGCGACACCGACTGCACCGTCACATCATGGATGTCGGAAGCATGTGCGTGATGGTGGTGGTCATGCCCGTCATGATCGTGGTGATGATGATCGTGGCCGTCATGGTCATGGTCGTCATGCGCCTCGAGAAAATCCGGATCGTTTTCCAGCGCTCGGGACAGGTCGAATGCGCCGCGATCGAGGACTTCGGACAAGGCGACGCCGGCGCGTGTCGTGCGATGGATCTTCGCCGCCGGATTGATGGCGCGGATCGTCGCCTCGACCTTGGCGAGCTCTTCGGGGGTGACGAGGTCGGTCTTGTTGAGTACGACGACATCGGCGAAGGCGATCTGGTCCTCGGCTTCCTTGGAATCCTTGAGCCGCAGTGGCAGGTGCTTGGCGTCGACCAGCGCCACCACCGCGTCAAGCCTGGTCTTGGAGCGCACGTCGTCGTCCATGAAGAAGGTCTGCGCCACCGGCACGGGATCGGCGAGCCCGGTGGTCTCGACGACGATGGCGTCGAAGCGCCCTGGCCGGCGCATCAGGCCCTCGACGACACGGATCAGGTCGCCGCGCACCGTGCAGCAGACGCAGCCATTGTTCATCTCGTAGATTTCCTCGTCGGATTCCACGATCAGATCATTGTCGATGCCGATTTCGCCGAACTCGTTGACGATGACGGCGTAGCGCTTGCCGTGGCTTTCCGACAGGATGCGGTTGAGCAGTGTCGTCTTGCCGGCGCCGAGATAGCCGGTGAGAACGGTTACGGGGATCTGCGTCTGTGCGTCGCTCATGGCTTGCCTCGAAGGTGCTGGGCCGCGAAAAATCCGGCCCTCGAAAAAGGGATTGTCGGTTCCATATAGGATGTGTGCCGGGCTTTTGCACGGGGCAAACCGATGGGCCAAACAGGCTTGCCGACATTACCGAATTTAGACTGGCGAGAGCCGCTGCGACCGCCTAGATCAGGACGCGGGAGGCCAATTCGAGAGGCAAGATATGTCCGGCAAGCCATCCTCCTTCTCATTGAGCCGACGCCAGGCGCTTGGTTTGATCGCGGTCACGGCCGGAGGTGGTGCCTTCCTGCCGGCCTCGGCAATGGCCGCCCAATCTTCGGCTACCCAGGCCTCGCTCTATGCCGGACTGGCCCTGTTCGAAAACGGCGCTGGTGTCTGCACCATTACGCTTGAAGTGACCGAGGGACCGTTCTATTTCGACCCGAAACTCGAACGTGCCGATGTCACCGAAGGCAAGAAGGGTATTGCCCTTGACGTCCGGCTGCAGGTCGTCGACGCGGGCTGCCGCCCGGTTGCCGGCGCTCGTGTCGACATCTGGCATTGCGACGCGCAAGGTGCCTATTCCGGCTATCCGGGACAAGGTGACGGCCGGGACGTCGACACGTCGGCCAAACCTTCCTGCGTGGTTGGCAAAGGACCGACGCAAGCGGCATCGTTTCCTTCGCTACCATCTATCCCGGCTGGTATCGCGGCCGCACCACCCATATCCATTTCAAGGTCTTCCCTGACGACAGTTCGGTGATGACCGGCCAGTTGTTCTTCCCCGACAGCCTCAGCGAGCAGATCTTCGCCACGGTCGCACCCTACAATGACCGGCCCGGCAAGCGCGATACCTCCAATGCCAGCGACGGCATCGCCAGGCAGGCCGGACCGCAATCGCAAGCCGCACTGCGCGAGGTGGAGGATGCCTATCAGGCGCTGATGATCGTCGCGAAGAAGCCCGGCTGAGCGGCATTCCCTCAGCCCCTGCTTGCGGCAAGAACTCCGGCCGCGAAAACTCGTTTGTCATCTAACTGAAATAAACATCTGGCATTAGCCACGGCGGACACCACAATGCTTGCCGGCAAAGCTGTTTGAAGCTCCGGAATCTTTTTGATCGTCGATTGCCAACCGGCCGGCTGTCTCTATGCTGCCCGCACCGGTACGGCCGAAGAGGGATGACCATGGCCAAGGCGGACAAGACTGCGACAATGAGCCGGCTGCATTCGGTGGCAAGGCTGGCAAGAACCGCGCTGGCGGCACGGCTCCTGGCGCACGGCTTCTATGCCGGCCAGGACCAGATCATGCTGGCGCTCGACCGCGAGGACGGCCAGACGCCTGGCAATCTTGCCGGTCGCCTCGGTGTGCGCCCGCCCACCATCACCAAGACCATCAACCGGCTGCAGGCCCAGGGTTTCCTGGAAAAACGCGCCTCGTCGGCTGATGCTCGCCAGGCGCACATCTTCCTCACCGACACCGGCCGCGACATCATCCACGCCATCGAGAAATCGGTTAAGAAGACAGAGAAGCAGGCACTGAAGGGCCTCGACAAGAAGGACCAGAAGGCGCTGTTCAAGCTGCTTGCCCGCATCGAGGCCAACCTCTCGAACGAGGAACTGGTGCTCATCGACGACGACGCCGAGTCGGACGACTGATCAGCCGATCGTCGCGGCAGGCGATCAGGCCGCCGTCGCAGTGAATCCATGAACCAGCGACGACCAGCGCCCCGGCGTCATACCGAACGCCTTCTTGAATTGCCTGATAAAATGGCTCTGGTCGCTGAAGCCGGCTTCGACCGCGATCTGCGCCAAAGGTTCGCCAGCGGCAATCATGCGCCGTGCGCGCTGAAGCGCGCGCATCACCAGGAAGCGATGTGGGCTGGTCGAGAAAGCGGCGCGGAAATGCCGTGACAAGGCGTAGCGGTCGAGCCCGGTTACCGCTTCCAGTTCGCCGGAGCGCACCGGTCGGGTCAGGTTTTCCGTGAGATAGTCGCGCGCAAGTGCAGCCGCTCGCCACGCCGTCCTGGTCATCGGCTTTGCCGGTTGGCCGGCATGCCGTGTCAGGCTTTGCATCAGTTGCGTCAGGAAGTCGTCGACGAACAACTCGTCGAGTTCCTGCTCCAGCGGCCCCAGCGCAGAAAGCAGCGTCGCGCAGAAAGCGGCGTCCGTCACCACGCCATCCCTGACAAAAGGCAGCGAAGCGCCGCCAAGGCAGTCGAGCATCAGTGACGGCTCCAGGTAGAGCATCCTGTAGCGCAGGCCGTCCTCGGTACCCGCGCCGCCGTCATGCAACTCGTCGGGATGCAGCACGATGATCTGACCGGGCAGGCTGTAGCGCGCAGCACCAAGATAGCGAAACGTCTGCACCCCGTGCAGTGTCACCCCGATCGAATAGGTGTCGTGGCGATGCAGCGCGAACGCGCTGCCACGGAAGCGCGCCTCGATCCGCTCCATGCCGGCGGGATCGGGGGCGGAAATGATGCAGTTTTCCGCCGCACCGACGCACAAACGTCCAAGACCCCTGAAGGCCTGGCTGTCTAGATCGTGCGACATCGTCTCCTTCAGCCTCGCATTGGGGCACAAGCTCAAATGGTCAATGTCTCATGTTCGATACGAAATTTGCAATCGTGCTCAGGGAGGATCTGCCGGTCTGGCAGAAACTCAACGTCACGGCCTTTCTGACCAGCGGCATCGTGGCCCAGTTTCCGGACATCATCGGCGAGCCCTATCGCGACCGCGCCGGCAATCTGTACAACCCGCTGTCGATCCAGCCGGTCATCGTTTTGTCCGCCGACCAGGCAACACTGGGCACCATCCATCGGCGCACTCTGGAGCGCGGCGTAACCACCTCGCTCTATGTCGAGGAGATGTTCGCGACCGGCTTGGACGCGGCCAACCGATCCGTCTTCGGCGAATTCGCGCCTGAAGACGCCAAGGTGGTCGGTATCGCGCTTCGCGTCGACAAGAAGCTGGTCGACAAGATCACCAAGGGCGCTCGCATGCACGCCTAGTTTTCCGAAGCATGGACCAAGCCTGCCGGGGCTCTTGTTATGCCAGCCGGCTTTGGTGTCGCGGCAGGCGACAATTGGCTTGCCGGCAGCCGGCAATTCTCGCAAAGGTGAGCTTCAGTCCAGCTTCCCACCCGGCCTGCAAGTGAGTGCTCCGCAAAGACATCTAGAAAGCGCGACGCCCCCGGTGGCGATCCTGTGCATGCTTTCCACCTATGTCTTCTTCACCTTCCTCGACACCAGCAGCAAGTATCTCGTCCTTGCCGGGGTTTCCGTGCTGATCGTTGCCTGGGTGCGCTTTGCCGTGCATGTCGTGCTGGTCGGCACGCTGCTGCGCGGCTGGCGCCAGCCGGTGCGGTTTCGCCCGGTCAACCTGCCGGCGCATGTCCTGCGCGGCCTGTTCCTGTTCGGCTCGACCATCTTCAACATCCTGGCACTGCGCTCCCTGCAACTGGCCGAGACCACTTCGATCTATTTCTTCGGGCCGATGGTGATCACGGCGCTGGCCGGCCCGCTGCTCGGCGAGTGGGCGGGCTGGCGGCGCTGGCTGGCGATCCTGGCGGCCTTTGCCGGTGTCCTCATCATTACCCGGCCAGGCGTCGGCGTTTTCGGCGTCGGGCACCTGTTCGCGCTCGGCTCGATGTTGTCGAACTGCTTCTACGTCATCATGACGCGCCGCATGTCGGCGACCGAGACGTCGGAGAGCCTCATCCTGTTTTCGGCGCTGGCGCCGGCGCTGCTGCTGTTGCCCTTGCTGCCATTTTCGTTTTCCCTGCCGCATGACGGCTGGCACTGGTTCGTGCTGCTCATGCTCGGCGTGTTCGGCGGCGTCGGTCACTGGCTGCTGGTCCAGGCCTACCGGCTGGCGACGACCACCGCCTTAGCGCCCTATCCCTATTCGCAGATGGTGTGGATGATCATTTCCGGCTGGATCGTCTTCAAGCAGTTTCCCGACCGCTGGACGCTGCTCGGCGCCGCCATCATTGTCGCAAGCGGCCTCTACATCGTCCATCGCGAGCACCGGCTTCGGCTGCAGAGCCGCGCCGCCTCGGATGTCGAAGCGGAAGCGCTGGCAAAAAAACTTTGATTTGCACTCGATCGATGGCATAACGCCGCCTTTAAACAGTTTAGGTCAGGAAATTCAGGTCCGGGGGGCGCAAGGCGCTGGCACAGAAAATCAAGCTTTCGACGATCGCGGATGCGCTCGGCGTGTCCACGGCCACCGTGTCACTGGCGCTGCGCGACAGCCCGCTGGTTGCCGGCTCGACGCGCGACCGCATCAAGGAACATGCCCGCGCCATCGGCTATATCTACAACCGCCGCGCGGCCAGCCTGCGCACCTCGCGTTCGGGCATTGTCGGCGTCGTCGTCCACGACATCATGAACCCGTTCTTCGCCGAGATCCTGCGCTCGATCGAAAGCGAGCTCGACCGCAGCCGGCAGACCTTCATCCTGTCCAACCATTATGATCAGCTCGAAAAGCAGCGCACTTTCATCGACACGCTTTTGCAGCTCGGCGCCGACGGCGTCATCATGTCGCCGGCCATCGGCACACCGGCTTCCGACATCGTGATGGCCGAGGAGAACGGCCTGCCGGCGGTGCTGATCGCGCGTACCGTCGAGGGCGCCGACGTGCCGGTCTTTCGTGGCGACGACTCTTATGGAACAGGCCTCGCCACCAATCATCTGATCTCGCTCGGCCACAAGCGCATCGCCATGATCGGCGGCACCGACCAAACCTCGACCGGTCGCGACCGCTACCAGGGCTATGTCAACGCCATGGAGGCGGCCGGGCTGGAAGTCAGGCCGTCCTGGCGCATCGCCGGCCCGCGCACCAAGCAGGCCGGCTTCGAGGCCGCCGGACAGTTCCTGGCGCTGAAGGACAGGCCGACGGCGGCCTGCTGCTGGAACGACCTCGTCGCCATCGGCCTGATGAACGGCATTGCCCGTGCCGGCCTGGTGCCGGGCGTCGATATCTCCGTCACCGGCTATGACGATCTCGAAGAGGCGGCGATCGCGACGCCGGCGCTGACCACCGTCTGGAACGGCCAGCGCGAGGTCGGCCGCCGCGCCGCCAGCGCGCTGCTCGACAAGCTCAACGGGCAGACGGTGCGGCCTTCGCAAGAATTGATCAAGCCGGAACTGCACGTGCGTCAGTCGACCGGCAAGCCGGTGGAGCGTGCATGACCAAGGCCGAACAGCTGCAGACCGTCGCCATTCTGGTGCCGGGCGATTTCAACGATCATGCGGTCGACCGCATCAACCACACATTCAGGCCTGTCCCGATCGAACGCGCCGATCCGTCCCTCGTCACCGAAGAGATGCGCAGCAAGGTGCGTGGCATCGCTTCGTTTGCCGGCATCAACGCGGCGATGATGGATGCACTGCCCAATCTCGAACTCATCGCCTCCTTCGGCGTCGGCTATGATTCGGTCGATGTCGGCCATGCGGCGGCGAAGAACATCATGGTCACCAACACGCCTGATGTGTTGACCGAGGAGGTCGCCGACACCGCCATCGGGCTGCTGATCAACACCATCCGCGACCTGCCGCGTGCCGAAACCTGGCTGCGCGACGGCAGTTGGGTGCGCAAGGGCAACTATCCGCTAAGCCGGCTGACCTTGCGCGGGCGCGAGGTCGGTATCTTTGGCATGGGTCGCATCGGGCAAGCCGTCGCCCGGCGTCTCGAAGCCTTCGGCCTGCCGGTCGCCTATCACAACCGGCGCCGTGTCGAAGGCCTTTCCTATCGGTACCACCCGACCCTGAAAGGGCTTGCCGAAGCCGTCGACACGCTGATTTCGGTGGCGCCGGGCGGCGCCTCGACGGAGAAGGCGGTCAACGCCGAAATCCTGTCGGCGCTCGGCGCCAGCGGCGTCTTCGTCAATATCGGCCGCGGCAGCACGGTCGATGAGGCAGCGCTTGCGGCGGCGCTTGCCAACGGCACCATCGCCGCTGCCGGCCTCGATGTCTTTGCCGACGAACCGAACGTGCCCAAGGCGCTGCTCGACGCGCCGAACACGTCGCTGCTGCCGCATGTCGGCTCGGCATCTGACCACACGCGCCGCGCCATGGCGGATCTGTGCGTCGACAATCTGGTGTCGTGGTTCACCGAGCGCCGGCCGCTGACGCCGGTGCCCGAGACGGCGCATGTGAAGGCCAAAGCAATTCCAGGAAAAGTGTAGAGCGGTTTTCCCGGGAAAAGCGCGAAGCGCTTTCCCTTGGGAATTGCGTCAACACAGAGAATGATGCTGATCGGCTGGCCGCCACACTTATTAACGTCAGCTTAACCCTTTGGAATCATTCTTCATCCTGTCCGTGTGCGTGGATGAAGAATGATGAAAGCACTTTCCGCATTGATCGCTGCCGCGGCGCTGTTTGGCGGCGTTCAGCTGTTTCATCTAGGCAGCGGGGAAAGCGTGGCCAACGAGGCCGCCCCACCCAACAGCTACAGGCTGGTCGCCAATGGCGATGAGGCGGCCTGTGCAGTCAGCCGGGGGGCCGAAATTTCGAACGGTTTGTCGCTGCTCACCGTTGCTCCGAAATGCCGCCGGCTCTTGCCGGGCATAGAGCAGGCGAGGTTCTGGCGCGAGCAAAACGACGGCACTGTCGCCTTCAGCGCCAATGGCACCGATCCAATCGTCACTTTCGCGGTTGCCGATGGCGACGGCTACGAATCCTATGCCCCGGCGCTACCGTTGCTGTCGCTGAATAGCTATTAATGCCCAGTGGCCTATTCTGCCGCTGCAAGGGGCAGGTATCGCACCGCCGTGGCGGTTCAGCCAGCCAGTTGGAGTGGCCGTTCTGCCACGCCAATTGTAAAAACAGCGCCGCGATATTTTAGCATCTTGTAATAGAGCAGAAGATAGACCGTTATGCCGCTATTCAACCGGGGGCGTAACGTGAAATCCATCCTTCTCGCATCCACCATTCTTGTCGCCCTTTCGGGTGGCGCTTTCGCTGCGGACGCGCTTGTCGAAGCTCCGGTGGCTTACGAATGGAGTGGCTACTATGTTGGCGCGCAGCTTGGATACAATTGGGGGCACGTCGATAGCCACGATGCCAACATCGACGACGGCAATTCCGACTGGGCTGACTCGTGGAAGTCCGACGGGGTGATCGGCGGTATCCACGCCGGCTACAATCAGGCCTTCAATTCGATCGTTGTGGGCGTCGAAGCCGATCTCGAAGCCTCGGGAGCGAGCGGCTCCGTGGATTCGGCATATGCCGGCAACATCAAAACCAAGATCGACGTTCAGGGTTCGCTGCGCGCACGTCTTGGCTATGCGACGGGACCTGCCCTCTTGTACGCCACGGGCGGTCTGGCCGTCGCTCACTTCGACACAAAATATGACGACGGCACCACGACGGATAACTCGTCCAACACAAAGGCAGGTTGGACTGTGGGCGCCGGTATCGAATATGCCTTCGCGCAAAATTGGACGACCCGTGTCGAGTATCGCTACAGCGATTTCGGCACATTCACCGACAATCCGGCGACCGACAGCGGCTACCTCTATCCCACCGACGTGACCACCCAGGCTGTCCGCGTCGGCGTCAGTTACAAGTTCTGATTTGGGGTGATCGAGGGATCCGCGCCAAGGGCCGGATCCCGATAGTCTCTACTCTGCCGCCGTGCGCGCCGCTTGGCGGGCCAAGGCGTGGCCTCTTACAGCATCGCCGAAGGCACGGAATATTTTCATCGAGTTGCTGTCCGACTTGACCCAATATTCCGGATGCCATTGCACGCCGACGGCGAAGGCGCGGGAGTCGCGCACCGAAACCGCTTCGACCGTGCCGTCGGTGGCGACCGCCTCAATCTGCAGCTTCGGGCCGAGCCGGTCGATCGCCTGGCGATGTACCGAATTGACCTTGATCTCGCCGGCACCGAACACGCCGGCCAGACAACTGTCGGGCTTGATCGAAACGGTTTGATGGATGGCGAAGCGTTCGTCTTGATTGTCGCTCACCGGCGCACGGTGATCGAGCGAACCCTCGCGCTCCTGGATCTCGGTGCCCAGCGTGCCGCCGAGCGCCACGTTCAATTCCTGGATGCCGCGGCAGATGGCGAGCAGCGGCACGCCGCGCTCGATCGCCCGGCGGATCAGCGGCAGCGTCGTGGCGTCGCGCGCCGGGTCATAGGGGCCATTGGCTTCGCTGGCGTCGCCGCCATAGAGCGAAGGATGCACATTGGATTTCGAGCCCGTGACCATGACGCCGTCGACCGACGACAGAAGTTCGTCGAAGTCGAGCCGGTCGCCGAACGATGGCACCAGCAGCGGGAACACGCCGGCGCCGGTAACTGCCGCTTCCAGATATTGCTGCGGGGCGGCATGCCAGGTGTAGTTGTCGAACTGACGGACGTCGGTCGATATGGCGACGAGCGGCTGATGCATTTTGGCTCTGTGTTCCATCTGGGCAGGGATGTCCTGCCTCTAAAATAGGCGATCCCTGGTTATTTTTCCATGCCAAGTTTCAGCGTGGGCATGGGCCACGAAAAGGCCTGTTAGACTATAGTTGCAGGGCAGCTGGGCTTCGCCGTCAAATCGGGCCGGCGTGCTGGACTCGACTTCTTGCCTGTGTATTGTTTTGCCCCAGACTGAGCCGGGATATCGAGGATGTTCCCGAGTCTCGGTCTGTTTGATCCAAAAGGGAGGAACTGCATGGATCGTCGTTCATTCATTCGCAAGGCCGGTGTCACCGGCGTCGGCGCCGCGGCGGCGGCGGCCACGCTGGCGGCGCCCGCAATAGCCCAGTCCAATCCTAAGGTGACGTGGCGGCTGGCGTCGTCCTTCCCGAAGTCGCTCGACACCATCTACGGCGGCGCCGAGGTGTTCTCCAAGATGCTGTCGGAAGCCACCGACGGCAATTTCCAAGTCCAGGTCTTCGCCGCCGGCGAGCTGGTGCCAGGCCTGCAGGCCGCCGACGCCACCACGGCCGGTACGGTCGAGGCCTGCCACACGGTGGCATATTATTACTGGGGCAAGGACCCGACATGGGCGCTCGGTGCAGCGGTTCCCTTTTCGCTCAACGCGCGCGGTATGAATGCCTGGCACTACCATGGCGGCGGCATCGACCTGTTCAACGAGTTTCTCGCCACGCAGGGCCTTTTTGGCCTGCCGGGCGGCAACACCGGCGTGCAGATGGGCGGCTGGTTCCGCAAGGAAATCAACACGGTTGCCGACCTCTCCGGCCTCAAGATGCGCATCGGCGGTTTTGCCGGCAAGGTGGTGCAGAAGCTCGGCGTCGTGCCGCAGCAGATCGCCGGCGGCGATATCTATCCGGCGCTGGAAAAAGGCACCATCGACGCCGCCGAATGGGTCGGCCCCTATGACGACGAGAAGCTCGGCTTCTACAAGGTCGCGCCCTATTACTACTATCCCGGCTGGTGGGAAGGCGGTCCGACCGTCCATCTGATGTTCAACAAGGCAAAATACGACGAGCTTTCGCCGGCGTACAAGTCGCTGCTGCGCACCGCGGCACAAGCGGCCGACGCCAACATGCTGCAGAAATACGACTATTTGAACCCTGCGGCGGTGAAGCGGCTGGTGGCCGGCGGCGCCAAACTGCGTCCGTTCAGCCAGGAGATCATGGCCGCCTGTTTCGAAAAGGCCAACGACGTCTATGCTGAAATGGAAGCCTCCAACGCCCCGTTCAAGAAGATCTGGGAGTCGATCAAGGGCTTCCGCAAGGAGCATTATCTCTGGGCGCAGGTGGCAGAATACAATTACGACACCTTCATGATGGTGCAGCAACGCAACGGCAAACTGTAGTCGGCCTATCGCCTTCATTTGAAAAGACCCCGGGCCTGCTTGCCCGGGGTCATTCTTTTCAGGCTAGCGAGGAGCTGACCTCGATCAGCATTCCACCCGGCGCATGACAGTAGAAGGTCGTCGAACTGACGCCGCCGCGCGTCAGCTCTTGCACCTCGCCCGGCGCGAGGCCCGCATCGGCAAGCTCGGCCTGTTTTGCATGCACGATGTCCGGTTCGCCAACGAAGAAGCCGATGTGAAAGCCGCCAGGATAGCAGGCATGCGCACAAGGTCAGATGACGGCCCGGGCAGCTCAGTCCCGGCGCGGCACCACCAGCACCTTGACCTCGCCTGGTGCCGGCGGATTGGCGATCACTGCCGCCGCGTCCTCGAGCGGCACCTGCCTCGAGATCAGCCTGTCGATCTCGATTGCACCTGCTGCAATGAGTTCGGCGGCGCGGCGATGGGTGTAGGGATTGAGGAAGGAGCCGAGCACCTTCAGTTCCCGGAACAGCAAGTCGAAGGGCTCGAATTCCGCTTTCATGCCTTGCGGCGTCACGCCGACGATGACGACCGTGCCACCGGCGCGGGCCAGCCGCATGGACTGCTCGACGGTCTCTCGCACGCCTGCGCATTCGAAGACGACGTCGGCACCACCTGGCATCAGGCCGGCTGGCCCGGCGATGGCATCGATGACATCGGCGGCGGTCGGATCGACCGTCGCTGTCGCGCCGAAATCCCTAGCAAGGGCGCGCCTCGAGGCTTGCCTGGTCGACAGCACGATGGTCGTGGCCCCGGCCAGTTTTGCCAGTTGTACGGTGAGCAGGCCGATCACGCCGCCGCCAAGCACGACCACCGAGCTGCCCGGTTTGATCCCGGCAAGGTCCACGCCATGCAGGCAACAGCCGAGCGGCTCGCAGAAGGCGCCATGTGTCGGCTTCAGGTCGGCAGGCAGGACAAAAGCCTGCTTCTGCGGCAAGGCAAGATAGTCGGCAAAGCCGCCGTCGCGATGAATGCCGATGGCCCGCAAATTGCTGCAGAGGTTGACCCGCCCGGCATGACAATGTGCGCAACGCCCGCAGGCGATGTTGGGGTCGCCGGTGACGCGATCGCCGACGGCAAAACCAGAGACGGATGCTCCGATCGCTTCGACGATGCCGGAGAATTCATGGCCGGGCGTCACCGGCGGCGTGCACGGAAATTCACCGTGAAACAGATGCCGGTCCGTGCCGCAGACACCGCAGGCCTCGATCCGCACCAGAAGCTCGTCCGGCCCGATGTCAGGCTTGTCGACTTCGCGCAGCACGATGCTGCCCACCGCTTCAAGCCGCACTGCTTTCATCATCGTCACCATGCCGGTTTCAATTGAAGCTTGGCGGTTGCGACAGGTCCGGCTGTGGCGCTGCCGGTTGGGCCGGCGGTGCGTCACCGAAGCTAGGCGGCTGCGACAGATCGGGGGCGGCGGGAGCGGCCGGTGCCGCGCCGCCGCCGGCCGGCTGCGTGCCGAGCGGCGACAGGCCGGGTACTTCCGGCACCTTGTAGTCGATGGTGCCCGGATCGACGGTCGTTCCCTTGTAGTGCATCACCATTTGCGGGAAGGCGATGGTCAGCCCGATCATGATCACCTGGATACAGACGAAGGGCACCGCGCCCCAATAGATCTGCCCGGTGGTGACCGGCGCGATCTGCTTGCCGGTGAGGCGGTCGAGATAGGGCACGCGGGCGGCCACCGAACGCAAGTAGAACAGCGCGAAGCCGAACGGCGGATGCATGAAGCTGGTTTGCATGTTGACGCCCAGAAGCACGCCGAACCAGATCAGGTCGATACCGAGCTTGTCGGCGGCCGGCGCCAGCAGCGGCACGATGATGAATGCCAGCTCGAAGAAGTCGAGGAAGAAGGCGAGGAAGAAGACGAGCAGATTGACGCCGATCAGGAAGCCGACTTCGCCGCCCGGCAGCGAGGTCAGCAGGTGTTCGACCCAGATGTGGCCGTTGACGCCGTAAAAAGTCAGCGAGAACACCCGCGCGCCGATCAGGATGAACAGCACGAAGGACGACAGCCTCGTCGTCGCGGTCAGGGCCTGCTTGACCACGTCCAGCGACAGCCGGCCCTTTGCCGCCGCCATGATCAAGGCACCGACGGAGCCCATGGCGCCGCCTTCGGTCGGGGTGGCGATGCCGAGGAAGATGGTGCCCAGCACCAGGAAGATCAGCGCCAGCGGCGGGATCAGCACGATGATCACCTGCTGCGCGAGCCTGGACATCATGTTGACGTTCAGGCGCTTGTCGGCGATGGCCACGATGTAGATGAAGAGCACCCCGGCAGTGGCGCCGAGAATGTCGGCATTGTCGCCATGCGCCGGCGCCAGATAGCGATACGCCGCGTAGGAGGCAGCAACCGTGACCGCCAAGGCCACCAGCAGGGACACCACGCCATGGCCGAGCGTGCGCGCTTCCAGGGGCAGCGCCGGCGCCATTTTTGGCCAGAAGATCGAAACGATCAGGATGTAGAGCGCGTAGAGGCCGGTCAGGACGAGACCGGGAATCAGCGCTCCGGCATACATGTCGCCGACCGAGCGGCCGAGTTGGTCGGCAAGCACGATCAGCACCAGCGAGGGCGGGATGATCTGGGCAAGCGTGCCCGAGGCGGCAATGACCCCGGATGCCAGCCGGCGGTCGTAGCCATAGCGCAGCATGATCGGCAGCGAGATCAGGCCCATGGCGATGACGGAAGCCGCCACCACGCCGGTGGTTGCCGCCAAAAGCGCGCCGACGAAGATCACTGCGTAGGCGAGGCCGCCCCGGATCGGACCGAACAGCTGGCCGATCGTGTCGAGCAGGTCTTCAGCCATACCCGATCGTTCGAGCACGATGCCCATGAAGGTGAAGAACGGAATGGCCAGCAGCGTGTCGTTCGACATCACCCGGCTGCCGTAGAAATTATCCGGCAATGCGTGCAGGAGCGGCCAGGCGAGGTTGATCGATCCGCCGGAATACGGCGACAGGAGCACGCCGATGAAGAAGAACATCAAGCCGTTGGCGGCCAGCGAAAAGGCGACGGGATAGCCGATCAGCAGGAAGATGATCAGCGAGGCGAACATGACCGGCGCCATGTTCTGCGCGATGAACTCCATCACGAGCGCACCTCGTCGGCCAGTGCCTTGGCTTCGAGCTCGGCCTGCTCATGTGCCGATATGAACGGATTGGGATCGTCCATGTCGCCGCGCATGATGGCGATCTTCTTGATGATTTCGGAAATGCCCTGCAGCGCGAGCAGGAAAAAGCCGACGAGCAGGATGGCCTTGGCCGGCCAGATGATCAGCCCGCCGGAATTGTTGGACATCTCGCCGCTGCGAAACGACAGCGACACATAGGGAACGAAATAGATCACCATCAGCGTCACGAACGGCATCAGGAAGAAGACATGGCCGAAAAGGTCGATCCAGTGCTGCACGCGGCGTGGAAACAGGCCGTAGACGATGTCGATGCGGATATGTTCGTTCTGCTTCAGCGTATAGGCGGCGGCCAGCATGAAGGCGGCGCCGAACAGATACCACTGCAGCTCGAGCCAGGCGTTCGAGGATATGTCGAACACCTTGCGGATGATGGCGTTGGCGGCGCTCACCAGGATCGCCAGCAGGATCAGCCACGATATCCATTTGCCGATGAATTCGTTCGCGCGATCAATGGTTCTGGATAGAGCGAGCAGCCCTGCCATGCATTCCTCCCTTGTAGCAGAGGCGTGCCGGCTTCCCCCTTCTTGTCCGTCACGCCGCGTGGTCCAACGGTATGCCGCGCGTGGACTGACGGGTCAACAAGGATGGAAGCAACAAAACACCATCAAATAGATGCGAGCGCCGGCTGTGGGACATTTGCCGTGACGTCATGCAACCAAAGTCTGATGGCTCAGGCGATCTTGCCGGTGTCGCGACCGGCGCCGATCAGCACCAGGGTGGCGACCAGGAACAGATACATCCACGCATCGCGCCATTCGACCGGGAAATAGCCGGCCCACAGCGATTCGGCCATGCCGAAGGCGGCCGCGCCGAGGGCCGCCCGTGGCGGCGACAGATAGCCGCCGACCGCCGTCACGAACAGGATCTTCAACCCGTAGACGAGGCCCGAGCCGAAGCTGACATTGCCGTAATAGAGTCCGGCCATGACGCCGGCCAGCGCGGCGCAGAAACCGCCGAACAGCACCGCATGCCGGAACACCGCGCGCACGTCGACGCCGCACATCGCCGCCGCCTTGGGATCGTCGGAGACGGCGCGCCAGAGCCGGCCGAAGCTCGAACGGGCAAACGCCCAGCTGGCCAGCGCGATTGCCGCCAGCGCCACCGCGCAATCGATGAGCTGGATGAGCGTGAGCGTTGCCTTGAAGGTCGCGCCCTGCGCGAAAACGATGGGTTGCGCCAGCATCGGCGGCAGCCACAGGTCATGGGTGTCGGCGGCGATGCGGCTTGCCTCCGACAACAGCAGCAATATGCCCAGCGTCGTCACCACGATGGCGTTGGGTGTACGGTCGGCCAACGGTTCGAAGACGCTGCGCGACAGGACGTGGCTGATCAGCGCGGCATAGAGGAAAGCCGTGACGACGCCGAGCGCCACCGCCGCAAGCAGCGTCAGCCATAGCACCTGATAGCCGAAGGCCGCGGTGAGGATCATCGTCTGGCCGCAAAAGGCGAACAGCGCGCCATAGGCGAGGTTGGTGCGGTGGAGGATGCCGTTGGTCAGCACATAGCCGAAGGCGAGCAGCGCATAGAGCGCGCCCGAATGCAGCCCGTTCAGGACCTGCTGGAAGAAGTAGAGCATGCGAAACCCTCGGAGCATGTCGCCCAAAAATGCAAAGCAGTTTTGGGGCAACGACATGCTCAAGACAAAGGCTGCGGAGTCCGCGCCTGGTGGAGAAACTGCATCGCTGAATCTAACTTGTCAAATGCGATTTATAGGTTAGATTTATGGCATGACGGTATCCTGGACCCCGCACCGCTTCACCGGCGGCCTGCTTGCGCTCGACACGGCGAACACCGTCGTGCTCCGCGGCGATCCGGAGCGGACCTTCGACCGTTTCGATGATCCGTCCGAGATTGCCCGCTTCGCCGATGCCGCGAGCCGCTTTCGCGCCGCCGAGCTTGGCGACAGGCCGCTGGCTGCACCGTCACCGGAGACAATCGCACCCGTCGTGCTGTCGATCCGCGAGGCGACGGACCGGCTATTTCGCGGCGCGGTGTCGAAGGGCGCGGTTGTCACCACCGATCTGCCGGGGTTCCTGAGAGCCTGCGCCGAGGGTCTGGCCGGCAGCCGGACCGAGATCGGTGCGCCGGGAAGGCCGTTCGGCGACCCGGTGACGCCGATCGCCTTCGAGGCGGCGCTGGCGGTGTCCGCGCTGTCGCTGCTGCGCGACGACACCGTCGCAAGGCTCAGGATCTGTCCCAACTGCACCTGGCTGTTCGTCGACAGAAGCCGCAATTCCAGCCGCCTTTGGTGCGACATGGCGGTGTGCGGCAACAGGCAGAAGGCAAGTCGTCACTATCGCCGCCGCCGCATGGCGGAAAATGAGGTCAAGAATGCTTAGAGGTCTTTCCCCTTCGATCGTTGTCGGCGCGGCACTCTTTGCCGTCGTGGCGCTCGGCGCCTGTCGTGATACCGGCAACGCCGAAGGCAAGCTGTTCGAGATTTCCGGCAAGATATTCGTCTTCAACTACCGCCTCGCCAGGGCGACCTATGTGGTGACGCTGCGGCCGCTGCAGCCGATGGGAGAGCGCCAGGTCGCGGTCGCCAGTTTCCAGGATCCCGCTGGCGGCGCGCCTCTGGTGGTCGAGCAGAAGGTGTGGCCGAAGCTCGACAAGGTGACGCTGGAGAGCCCGGCGCTGACCTGCGTCGTCAAGAACAAGCCCTATGCGATTGCCATCAGCATCAAGGGCGCCGACGGCGCGGTTCTGCAGAAGATCGACACTACGCTGATGTCGACGGAGGACCAGTCGGTGCTGCCCGACCGGCCATTGGTCATCGACCAGCTCTATACCGCCAATCCCGATCTCGTAGGCCATCCCGACGGCAAGCTGCCGGGCGAACCGAAGCCGGATTGCTCGAAGGGCAGCTGACGCATCGCTGCCAGCCCTGGCTGCGGCTGAAATTTTCGTCCGCTGGACAATGCCCGCCGATCGCTTTCGTACCCGATTTCGAGATGGTCACGGACTGTTCGTTGCGCGTTGCCTGGTAACTACGATTTTGTTTGACCTGCCTTGCAAGGGGAGAAAGGATACGTCATCCGACCCCGACGTTGGCTGCCTGCCCCCGCGTGGCCTCCGCAGAGGAAATTCCCGATGACGCTGCACGACGTCGCGCTCGACGACAAGTTCGACCTTGCAAAGGAGCGCATCTTCCTGTCCGGCGCGCAGGCGGTCATCCGCATGCTTCTGATGCAGCGCGAGCGAGACCGCCGCGCCGGCTTGAATACGGCCGGTTTCGTCTCCGGCTATCGCGGTTCGCCGCTCGGCGGCCTCGACATGCAGCTTTGGAAGGCGAAGAAACAGCTCGCGCAGGCCGACATCGTCTTCCAGCCCGGCCTCAACGAGGAGCTTGCCGCCACCGCTTGCTGGGGATCCCAACAGACGGAACTGCTGGGCGAGGGCACCCATGACGGCGTCTTTTCGGTCTGGTACGGCAAGGGGCCGGGCGTCGATCGCTCCGGCGATGTGTTCCGCCATGCCAATCTCGCCGGCTCGTCCAGACATGGCGGCGTGCTCGCCCTGATGGGCGACGACCACATGGCCGAATCCTCGACCAACGCGCATGCCACCGAATTCCTGTTCGTCGACACCATGGTGCCGATCCTCAATCCGGCCGGTGTCCAGGAGATCATCGACTACGGGCTCTACGGCTTTGCCATGTCGCGCTTTGCCGGTACCTGGGCGGCCATCAAATGCGTCAAGGACAACATCGAATCGACGGCCTCGGTCGATGCCTCGCTCGAGCGGCTGAACATCGTCGTGCCGGATTTCGACATGCCGCCCGGCGGTCTCAACATTCGCCACGAGATCGACATGCTAGGCCAGGAGGAGCGGCTGCATGAGCACAAGCGCGCCGCGGCCTCCGCCTTCATCCATGCCAACGGGCTGAACCGGATCGTCTATTCGGGCGGCCGCAACCCGAAGATCGGCATCATCACGCTGGGCAAGAGCTATCTCGATGTCCGCCAGGCGCTGGAGGATATCGGCATCGACGAGGCGGCCGCCAACCGCATCGGCGTGCGGCTGTTCAAGGTTGGTTGCCCCTGGCCGCTCGACCTGCATCACATCGCCGACTTCGCCCGCGGCCTCGACACCATCGTCGTCGTCGAGGAGAAGCGCTCGCTGATCGAGGTGCAGCTGCGCGAGAGCCTTTACGGCACCGCCACGCAACCGGTCATTATCGGCAAGAAGGACGAGCGCGGCGACTGGCTGTTCCCGGCCAAGGGCGCGCTCGATCCCAACGAGATCGCCATCGCGCTTGGCGAGAGGATCGTCAGGACCATCGGCCCATCTGAAGAGATCTTGGCGCGGGTGGCAAAATTGCGCCAGTTCCAGGCAATGCTCGCCGACGCCACCGACATCGGCTCGCGTACGCCCTTCTTCTGTTCCGGTTGCCCGCACAATTCTTCGACCAAGGTGCCGGACGGCTCGATCGCCGCGGCGGGCATCGGTTGCCATTTCATGGCGCTGTGGATGGATCGCAACACCGTCGGTTTCACGGCCATGGGCGGCGAGGGCGCGCAATGGGTCGGCCAGGCGCCGTTCTCCAAACGCGACCACATCTTCCAGAATCTCGGCGACGGCACCTACAACCATTCCGGCACGCTGGCGATCCGCTTCGCGCTGTCGACCGACGCCAACATCACCTACAAGATTCTCTACAACGACGCCGTCGCCATGACCGGCGGCCAGCCGCATGAAGGCGACCTGACCGTCGACATGATTGCCAGGCAGGTGCGCGCCGAGGGCGTCGATCGCATCGCCATCGTCACCGACGAGCCCGATAAATATGCCGGCAAAGCTGAATTCCCGGCCGGCGCCAGCATTCATCACCGCGACGATCTCGATCTCGTCCAGCGCGAGCTGCGCGATGTCAAAGGCGTTTCCGTGCTGCTCTACGACCAGACCTGCGCCGCCGAAAAACGCCGCCGCCGCAAGCGCGGCACATTCCCCGATCCCGACAAACGGGTCTTCATCAACGAGCTGGTCTGCGAAGGCTGCGGCGATTGCGGCGTGCAATCGAACTGCGTCTCGATCCAGCCGGTTGAAACCGAATTCGGCCGCAAGCGCAAGATCGACCAGTCGAGCTGCAACAAGGATTTCTCCTGCGTCAACGGCTTCTGCCCGTCCTTCGTCACCGTGCACGGCGCCAAGATCCGCAAGGCCGAAGGTCTGGCCGGCAAGGCTGATCCGCTCGACGGCGTGCCCGTGCCGGCCGAGTTCCCGCTTGGCGAACAGGGTTGGGCGGCGATCATCGACGGCGTCGGTGGCACCGGCGTCGTCACCGTTGGTGCGGTGCTTGGCATGGCGGCGCATCTTGAGGACAAGGGCTGCGGCATGATCGACATGGCCGGCCTCGCCCAGAAGGGCGGTTCGGTGTTCACCCATGTCCGCATCGCCCGCACCCCGGACGACATCCATGCCATCCGCGTTTCGGCCGGCAAGGCCGATCTCGTGCTTGGCTGCGATCTCGTCGTGTCGGGCGCCAAGAAGGTGCTGACCGCGGTGCGCGAGGGGCACACCATCTTCGTCGCCAACACCGCCGAGATCATGCCTGGCGAATTCGCCCGTTCGGCGGATTTCTCGTTGCCGATAGAGCGGCTGAAGAAGGCGATCCGTGCGGCCGCGGGCGACGACAAGGCGCATTTCTTCGACGCCACCCGCACCGCCACGGCACTTTTCGGCAATTCGCTCGGCGCCAACATGTTCATGCTCGGCTTTGCCTTCCAGCATGGCGGCCTGCCGCTGTCGGCCGAGGCGGTCGAGAAGGCGATCGAGCTCAATGGCGAAGCCGTGGCGATGAACGTCGCCGCCTTCCGCTGGGGCCGTCGCGCTGCCCATCAGCCGGATTTCGTACGCGGCCTCGTCGCCCAGCCGGGCCCAACCGTCGCTGGAAAGACCGGCCAAGCTGCCGATGTCGCCGAGACGCTGGACGACATCATCGCCCGCCGTGTCGCATTCCTGACCGCCTATCAGAATGCCGCCTATGGCAGGCGTTATGCCGAGAAACTGGCCGTCTTGCGTGCGGCCGAAGCGAAGGCCGTGCCCGGTTCCAGCGCGGTGTCGGAAGCTGCCGCCAGAAATCTGTTCAAGCTGATGGCGATCAAGGACGAGTACGAGGTGGCGCGTCTTTACACGGACGGTTCTTTCGCCGCCGAACTCGGAAAACAGTTCCAGAGCTACGAAAAGCTCGAATTCCACCTCGCGCCGCCGATCATGGGCCGCCGCGGCAATGACGGCAGCCCTAGGAAATCGAGTTTCGGCCCCTGGATGATGAAGGGTTTCCGCCTGCTGGCGGCGATGAAGGGTCTGCGCGGCACAGCCTTCGACCTGTTCGGCTACACCGCCGAGCGGCGCATGGAGCGGCGGCTGCTGGCGCAGTACGAGGCGGATCTGGAGCTCATCTCCCGATCGCTGGCCCCGCCCAGGATCGATGCGGCGCTTGCGCTGGCCTCGGTGCCGGCTCTCATTCGCGGCTACGGCCACGTCCGGCAGGCCAGTGCCGAAAAGGCAGCCGGCGAACGTTCCCGGTTGCTCCAGCGCCTCGCAAACGCACCGGCGGGGCCGGCACTTCAGGCCGCCGAGTGAAGGCCTTGTTTACCTGAAGCTTGATTTCCCGGTCTGTCCTGCTTTTGCGCTCCTTCAGCAACCCAGCCAAAACACTGTTCTAAGCCTTTCTTAAGGCGGATGTGGGATGACGAGGCTTAGCGTTGGGCCGACGATATGGGCAGAACAAAGACCGAAAACATCCCGGCGGATGTTTATATCCAGTTTGTGCGGTCGTTGTTCGACAACGCCCACATGCTGGTGATTGGCGGCGTGTGCTACTGGATCCTCGGATTCATGATCTACTTGCGCACGAACAATCCGTTGTTCCTGGCTTTCTCTTTTGTCCTGCTGTCCATCTGCCTTTTCCGCTATTTCGGCATTCGCAGCTTCCGGAAGGCGGGCGGTGTGATAGCCGACGTCCAGGAGGCGCAGCGGTGGGAGCGCAACTACATCCTCAAGGGCAGCCTGCAGGGCCTCGGGTTGGGCGCGCTGTGCTTCATATCGATCTATGTTTATCCCGATCCCTTTGCCGAACTGGCCGCGACGTCGCTGGCCATCGCAACCTTGGTGACGGTTGTTGGCCGGAACTACGGATCTCCGCTCATGGTGCGGATTTTTTCCGTGACCTTCATTGGTCCTGCAGCACTTGCACTCTTGCTGCGCATGGATGCCCCTTCGGTTATTCTCGGGCTGATGATCATTCCGTTGACTTTCGTCACGATCAACAGCGCCGACCACGTCCGCGACGTGCTTTTCTCGGCGGTCATCGGCCACAAGGAAGCGAGGAAGCTCGCGCTCAGGTTCGATCGCGCGCTCAACACCATGTCGCACGGCCTCGTCATGCTCGGCCCGGACGGCCGGGTGGCGGTGGCCAATGCCGAAGCCGCGCATCTGATGTCGCTCAAGTCCGGGGATGCGTTGCTCGGGCGGTCGATCCATGGTCTGTTGATGCGCGGTGTCGCCGGCGGCATGCTGGCGCCCAAGGATTGCCGCTATATCGAGGCGCAACTGACGCGCGCCCTGCGCGAGGGCCGCGACCGCAAGGTGCTGGTTTCCCTCGCCAACGGCCAGCACTATGAATTCTCGGCTCGCGAAGGCAGCCAGGAGCTGGGCGTCATCACCTTCGAGGATGTCACCGCCCGTGTCGAGGCGGAAGACAAGATCCGCTTCATGGCACGCTACGACAACCTCACCGGCCTGCCCAACCGCGCCTATTTCCACGAACTGATCGGCGAGGCCATGGTATCAGGCGATCGCGATCGTCTCTGTGGCCTGGCGGTGCTCGACCTTGACGATTTCAAAAGCGTCAACGACACGCTTGGCCATCCGATCGGCGACGGATTGATCTACGCCGTTGCCGAGCGGCTTGCCGCCATTGCCGGGCAAGGCATCACGGTCAGCCGTTTCGGCGGCGACGAGTTCATGATCTTCTTCGACCGCGTCGAGGATGAGAGCCATCTGACCAGCCAGCTCGACGAGATCTTCGCCGGGCTGCAAGGGGAAGTCGACGTCGCCGGTCACGGGCTGCGCATCCAGGCCAGCGGCGGCGCGGTGCTGTCGCGGGTCAAGGATACCGACGTCGATGCCATGATCGTCAAGGCGGACCTTGCGCTCTACAAAGCCAAGGAACTCGGCAAGAACGGCTGGCGGCTGTTCGAAGCCGCGATGGATGCCGCCTTCCGTAACCGCCAGCTGATGAAGGCGGATCTGCGCAGCGCCGTGGAAAGCCACGGTTTGCGGGTGGTCTATCAGCCGATCGTGGCGATGAGCACCATGCGCATCGCCAGCTGCGAGGCGCTGTGCCGGTGGGACCATCCCGATCTCGGGCCGGTCTCTCCCAGCATCTTCATTCCGCTGGCCGAGGAAATGGGCATCATTTCCGAGATCAGCACCTTCGTGCTGCAGGCAGCCTGCACCGAATGCGCCAAATGGCCGGACCAGACCAGCGTCTCGGTCAATCTCTCGGCCAAGGATTTCCGCAATCGCGACGTCATCCAGAAGGTTCGCGATGCGTTGGCCGCCTCCGGCCTCACAGCCAGCCGGCTCGAGATCGAGGTCACCGAAACGGCGCTGCTCGACGACAAGTCGCTGACGCGTCAGTATATCGAGGAGCTGAAGCAGATTGGTGTGCGCATCGCGCTCGACGATTTCGGCACCGGCTATTCGAGCCTGAGCTACCTGCACAAATTGCCGCTCGACAAGATCAAGATCGACCGCTCGTTCCTGATCGACGTCACTCAGAACCCCCGCTCGCTCGAACTGCTCAAGGGCATAGTCAACCTGTCGCGGCCGCTGGGGCTTGCCGTAACTGTCGAAGGCGTCGAGACCTTCGAACAGCTCAAAATCCTGGCCCTGCAGGTCAAACCCGATCTCGTGCAAGGCTTCCTGTTCGGCGCCGCGCTCAGTGCGTCGGGTATCGAAACGATGTCAAATGTCACTTGGCCATTCGCCGCTGACCTGCGTCTCGCCGGCAAACGGACAGCCATTTAGTGCTGTGATTTCAAAGCTCGCTTGATTCCTGGCGTGCTTCGATTCAAGTACTGCCCTGATCTCGAACTCATGCGAATTACTCCGGATATCTGTTCCGCCGCGATTTGCTTTTGCGCAATGCTGCTAAAAGTGGTCTTTCCCAGAGTCAGCTTTCGAATGGATTGAACGCTGGCGCGGGCGCCAAGATGATCCTCAACCCAAGTTAGCCTAGCTCAAGCACCTGTTTGTCGACGGAGGTGCGATGTCTCGGAGGCCGTGACCCACATCCTTCTCCGGGCGGCGCATTGCTCACCAATGTCTACTTGGCGCTCACCTGTTAAGGTTAACAGAAAGTAAATTAACAACATCTAAATTTCTGCTTGTGTCTCATTTTGACTCGAATAGCTTATCCGTAGGCGGAATTTCGAGGACAGATAATGGATGCTGCAAGGGCTGCAAGGAATGCGTCTGGTGCGGTCAGCGCAGCAGGGGATTCGGTGCTGAACCGATCGATCATGCAACTGCTGGAGCATGTCGATTATCGCCTCATTACCGGAGGCGAGGATTTGGAGGCGATTTACCGACTTCGCTATAAATCCTATCTGCGCTCAGGCATGTGCGGCCCAATCGCCAGCGGGATGTTCGAGGATCGCTGGGACAATCTGCCCAATTCCTACCGGTTCGGTGTCTATTGCTATGGCGAATTGGTCAGCACGATCCGCTTTCATTACATTTCCAGTGAGCACCCGCATTCGCCGTCCGTCGAAGCCTATCCGGAAATACTGATCGAGCGACTTGCCCGCGGAGAAACCTTCATCGACGGAACCCGCTTCGCAACCGATCCCGACGGCGCGCCGGCGCCCGGAGTGCTGCCTTTCCTGACACTCAGGCTTGCCATGGTCGCCTCGCGCTACTTTGGCCAGAACTCGGTGCTTACACCGGTCAAGATCGAGCATTCCAATTTTTATTCCCGTTACTTCAATGCCGTGCAGAGGACCGAAGGAAAAGTATTTCCGGGCGTTCTTACCCCGATAGCACTGTTCGAAATCCCCGCCGGCGAGAATATGCGTCGGACGCTCGAACGGTTCCCATTCTTTAGATCGACGCCGATGGAACAGCGGCTGATGTTTGCCAATCCGGCCATCAACCGACTGACCCCCTTGTCCATCGTGCCGACAGCGAAATATTATCGCGACGCCGCCTGAGGTCACCGCTTTTTGCAGAGCGTACGGAGCTTTTCGCTTGGATGCGCGTTCCGAGGACGGCGACGCGTTGACGTTCCGCGTCTTCATTTCGACGGATCTGCCAAAAGGAACTCGACATGACCATTTCCACGCTTGCGCTCACCCCGCTCATCTCGCTGATTGCCGGCGTGCTGATCCTCGTGATGCCAAGGCTGTTGAACTATATCGTCGCGCTCTATCTGATCGTCGTCGGGCTGCTCGGGCTTTTCCCGCATCTTGCCGGCTGAGAGCGCCGGTTGAGGCAACGCAAGCGTTCGCCTCGACCGCTTTCGGAGCATCTTTCCGCATCAGACACCCGGATCCGGGGGCGGCTTCGGCGCGCGTCGGCAGCCGGCTTCAATTTTCCTTTGAGGCAGTTGTCGGCTGCGATGCGGCAATAGCGCCATTGCTCTCGGCCCGGCTTTTCGCTATGTGCCTGAATGATGTCTTCGAAGGGGTATTCCTATGGCTGATCACTCGCCGACCGGTCCTGTCGAACTGGGCGCGAAGATGGACTATGCTGAGCATGACCGCACCTATGCGGGCTTCCTCATGCTGGCCAAATACGGTTCGCTTTTCTGCGGAGCCCTGCTTCTGGCGATGGCTTTTGGTTTCTTCGCGGGCGGCTTCTTCTCGGCGACCATCCTGTTCGTGCTGATTCTGGCCGTCGGCGCCTTTATCCTCCGATAGATTTTTCCGACACCTTGTCCATGGCGCCGCCGCGAGGCCGGCCGGCGTCTTGCGGGAAACAGCTTCCGGCCGAAAGGATCATGCGGTGGGACAGACGGTTTTCATCCCTCGTGAACTCGATGCCAACGAGCCGCGCGTCGCGGCCTCGCCTGACACGGTGAAACGGCTGGCGGCGCTGGGCTTCGATGTCGTTGTCGAGGCCGGTGCCGGTCTGAATTCGCGCATCGTCGATGCCGACTATGCGAGCGCCGGTGCCACGATCGGCAAGGCTTCAGATGTCGCCAAGGCCGATGTCGTACTGAAGGTGCGTCGGCCCGGTGATGCCGAACTGAAGAGCTACAAGCCCGGTACGGCGGTCATCGCCATCATGGATCCCTACGGCAACGATGCCGCCGTGGCAGCCCTTGCCAAGGCCGGCGTCACCGCCTTTTCGATGGAATTCATGCCGCGCATCACCCGGGCGCAGTCGATGGACGTGCTGTCTTCGCAGGCCAATCTTGCCGGCTACCAGGCGGTGATCGACGGCGCTTCGGAATATGATCGCGCACTGCCGATGATGATGACGGCGGCGGGCACGGTGCCGGCGGCAAAGGTCTTCATCATGGGCGTCGGTGTCGCCGGCCTGCAGGCGATCGCCACCGCGCGCCGGCTTGGTGCGGTCGTCACCGCCACCGACGTTCGCCCCGCCGCCAAGGAACAGGTTGCGTCGCTCGGTGCAAAGTTCCTCGCGGTCGAGGACGAGGAATTCAAGGCTGCGGAAACGGCCGGCGGCTACGCCAAGGAAATGTCGAAGGAATACCAGGCCAAGCAAGCGGCACTCACCGCCGAGCATATCGCCAAGCAGGATATCGTCATCACCACGGCGCTGATCCCCGGCCGGCCGGCGCCGAAGCTGGTGTCGGCGGCCATGGTCGCTTCGATGAAGCCGGGCTCGGTGCTCGTCGACCTCGCCGTCGAACGTGGCGGCAATGTCGAGGGTGCGGAAGCCGGCAAGGTCGTCACCACAGCCAACAACGTCAAGATCGTCGGCCATCTCAATGTGCCGGGCCGCATCGCCGCGTCAGCATCGCTGCTTTACGCCAGGAACCTGTTTGCCTTCCTCGAAACGCTGGTCGACAAGAAGACCAAGACGCTTGCCATCAATCGCGACGACGATCTGGTCAAGGCGACGATGCTGACCGATGGTGGCAAGGTGGTTCATCCGGCCTTCGCCAAGGCCGACCAGCAGCCTTATGTCGAGCCGGCCGCGATCCCGGCCACCACCATGGTCGCTGACGCTTCGGCCAAACCGGCTGCGTCTAAGAAAGCCGCGGCCAAGAAGGCGGCCGTGCCAAAGTCGCCCTCGTCGAAGCCGAAAGGAATCGCGTGATGGACCAGACCCTGCAAAAAGCCCTCGACCAGCTCGACCAGGCCTCCGCCGCTGTTCGGCTGGCGGTGCACAATATGGCGACCGCGCCCGGTGGCGCCGATGCGGCGGGTGACGCCGCGCATGCGCTTTCCGGTGGCGCCATCGACCCCTTCGTCTTCCGCTTCGCCATTTTCATCCTGGCGATCTTCGTCGGCTATTATGTCGTCTGGTCGGTGACGCCGGCACTGCACACGCCGCTGATGGCCGTCACCAACGCCATCTCCTCGGTCATCGTCGTCGGCGCGCTGCTTGCCGTCGGCATAGCGGCTTCCGGCATCGCCGCCGGCTTCGGCTTCGTCGCGCTGATGCTGGTCTCGGTCAACATCTTCGGCGGCTTTCTCGTCACCCAGCGCATGCTGGCCATGTACAAGAAGAAGGACAAGTAGAGCGCCATGAACGCCAACTTCGCGTCCTTCCTCTATCTTGTCTCCGGCGTCCTGTTCATCATGGCGTTGCGCGGCCTGTCGCATCCGACCACCAGCCGCCAGGGCAATCTCTACGGCATGATCGGCATGGGCATTGCCATTGCCACCACACTGGCACTTGCCACCCCGTCCGCCGGCCGTTTCGGCCTGATCGTGCTCGGCCTCGCCATCGGTGGCGGCGCCGGCGCCGTCACCGCGCGCCGCATCGCCATGACCTCGATGCCGCAGCTGGTCGCTGCCTTCCACTCGCTGGTTGGTCTCGCTGCCGTCATGGTGGCGGCCGCGGCCATCTATGCCCCGGAAAGCTTCGGCATCGGCACGGATGGCGACATTCATGCCCAAGCGCTGATCGAGATGAGCCTTGGCGTCGCCATCGGCGCCATCACCTTCACCGGCTCGGTCATCGCCTTCCTCAAGCTCGACGGCCGCATGTCCGGCAAGCCGATCATGATTGGCGGCCGTCACTTCATCAACGCAGCGCTTGCCATCGCACTCATCGTCTTGATCGTGCTGCTGGTCACCACCGAGTCCAAGCTGGTGTTCTGGCTAATCGTTGCTGCCTCGCTGGTGCTCGGTATCCTGCTGATCATCCCGATCGGCGGCGCCGACATGCCGGTCGTCGTCTCGATGCTGAATTCCTACTCGGGCTGGGCAGCGGCTGCCCTCGGCTTCACGCTCGGCAATCTGGCGCTGATCATCACCGGCGCGCTGGTCGGCTCATCCGGCGCGATCCTGTCCTACATCATGTGCAAGGGCATGAACCGCAGCTTTATCTCGGTCATCCTCGGCGGCTTCGGCGGTGAGACCACGGCCGCGGCCGATGACGGCATCGAGCGCACGGTCAAGCAGGGCTCGGCCGACGACGCCGCCTATCTGATGATGAACGCGCAAAAGGTCATCATCGTGCCGGGCTACGGCATGGCGGTTGCCCAGGCGCAGCACGCGCTGCGCGAAATGGCCGACAAGCTCAAGGCCAACGGCGTCGACGTCAAATACGCCATCCACCCGGTCGCCGGCCGCATGCCCGGCCACATGAACGTGCTGCTGGCCGAAGCCAACGTGCCCTATGACGAAGTGTTCGAGCTCGAGGACATTAACTCCGAATTCGCGCAGGCCGATGTCGCCTATGTCATCGGTGCCAACGACGTCACCAACCCTTCGGCCCGCGACGACAAGTCCTCGCCGATCTACGGCATGCCGATCCTCGACGTCGACAAGGCGCGCACCTGCCTGTTCGTCAAGCGCTCGCTCGGCTCCGGCTATGCCGGCATCGACAACACGCTGTTCTACAAGGACGGCACCATGATGCTGCTCGGCGACGCCAAGAAGATGACCGAGGAAATCGTCAAGGCGATGGATCACTGATCGGCAATCAGCACTGAGACACACCGAGAAATGCCCGGCTTCGCGCCGGGCTTTTTCTTGGCTGACAGCGGTTTCAGGGCTACGATGACGACTTCCCGTCTCACCGGCGGGATTGTCGTCAACGGAGACGCTGGTGCCCGATCCCGTCGCATCGCCGGTCACCGGAAAAGCGCCCCACAAGCCGAGCCAGGCGGTGGTGATCGTGCATGGCATGGGCGAACAGCGGCCGATGGATACGCTGCGCGGCTTTGTCCAGGCCGTCTGGAGCCATGATCCCAGCCGAGCGCCGTTTTATGCCCATGTCGCCGATCCGGCCGACCCGACCGGCGCGAAGATCAACCAGAGCTGGATCACCCCCGACAGCCGGACAAATTCATACGAACTTCGCCGCATCACCACGCCTTACGATGTCGATGGCCGCCGCACCGATTTCTACGAGCTTTACTGGGCCGACATCACGCAGGGCACGACGCGGGGGCGGCTTGCCGCGTGGGTGACAAACCTGCTGTGGCGCAAGCCCGCCGACATTCCGCGCGATGCCCGCAAGCTCTATCTCGTCACTCTTCTGGCCGTCATCGTCGTCCTGTGCGCGATGCTCGCGCTCGCGACCTCGCTCTGGCAGCAGTATATTTCCTTGGCCGCCGGCCTGTTCGTCACCATCCTGGCCTCGTTCATCATCTGGTCGGTGGACCGGTTTGGCCTTCCCTATTTCGGCGATGTCGCGGCCTATGTGCGCGCCGAAGCGGCGACGGTCGAGAAGCGCGCGCTGATCCGCGACCGCGGCCTGAAGCTGCTGAAGCGTCTGATGATGGACGATGGCTACGACCGGATCGTGCTGGTCTCGCACAGCCTTGGGTCGATGATCGCCTATGACCTGTTGCAGATCTTGTGGGCCGATTTCAGGCCCCAAAAACTGGAGGCCATCCGCGACAAGGCGAAACTGAAGGCGATCCACGCCATCGACAAGGCGACGCTTGTTGCCGACGGTTCGGCATGGCCCGGCAGCCTGGACGATCTTGCCGGCTTCCGGCGCGATCAGTGGGAGCTTTACCGGCGGCTGCGCACTGGCGATGCCGACCATCGGGCCTGGAAGATCAGCGATTTCGTCACGCTTGGCAGCCCGCTGACCCACAGCGAATTTCTGGTGACGTACAATCTCGCCGAATTCAGGCGCGGCATTGCCGAGCGGCTGTTCTCGGCATGCCCCCCGATCGCCGAGAGCGCGACCGGCGGCACAGTGCTCTATCAGGAAGGCCGCAACCGTTCGGGCAAGCCGCAGCGCGCCGTGCATCATGGCGCGGTGTTTGCGGCGACGCGCTGGACCAACATCTTCGACTGCGGCAATGGCTGGCTGACGGGCGATCCGATCTCCGGGCCGATGGCGGAAAATTTCGGCCCGGGTGTGCAGAATATTCAGGTCGAGCTGCGCGGCTCACTTGGTCGCGTCTTCACCCACACGTTGTACTGGTCGTTGGCGGCGACCGGTGTCGAGGTCGCTGCCGGCGACCAGCCTCGCTCGCACCTTGTCGTGCTGCGCGACGCTGTCGACCTCGGCCGCAAGCTGGAGCCGAGCCAGGCGGAAGCGCGGGCGATACCTCCCGAAAAATGAGAACGGCGAACGGGATCGGTACTCCACGCGGCGCCTGGCAATTCAAACAGAAATCCACCCCGGGGTTTGGCCCGGAGTGGATCGATTTGCTTCAGGTCCAGATCAGCGGCTGGTCAGGAACACCGCTTCTTCGTCATCGCGCTGCCGGCCACCGAGAGCGGCCGCCGCACTGGCGATGAAGGCGCCGATCACCAGCGACAGCGCACCAAGCAGCGCAAAGGTCGCGCTGGCCTTCCTGGCGGTGTCGGCGGCCTGCTGTGCCTTGACCTTGGCGTCCTGAACCTTGGCGACCAGGGCATCGACACGCGCCTTGGCATCGGCCTCGGAGAGGCCGGTGCGGGCGACGACCAGTTGCGACAGGTAGGTCTTGTCATCGGCCGAGATTTCGCCTGCCGCGGCACTGGCGACCAGGATGCGCGAGGCTTGGCCTACCGCAACCGCATCGCCGTCGGGACCGGCTGCCGCGAGCTTGCTCGGATCAGCCGGACGCAACAGCGAGTCCGCCAGGTAGGATGTCGCATTGTCAGCAGCAGCGCCACCGGCATTGGCGGATGCACCGATGGCGGCGCCCGACGCCACGGTCGAGGCTGCCTGCACGCCTGAACCCACCGCGGCGGAAAGCGCCGAGCCCAAAACGCCGACGACGAGCAAGGTGGCCAGCGCCCAAGCGAGGAAGCCGTGGGCGGTGTCACGGAAATAGACCTCGTCGGTGTGGATGCCGACCCATTTGGTGCGCAGGCGTCCGGCAAGGTAGCCTCCGACACCGGAGGACAGCCATTGCACGATGACCAGCCAGATCGCGGTGGAGACCGCGAAGGTCGTGACCGACGCGCCGGAGCCAGACCAGGGTGACACCATGCTTAGCCCCAGCCCCGAGCCGACCAACATGAGGATGAAAGTCAGCGTCGAGGCCGCCAAGGCGCCGGCGATGATCGGTCCCCAACTGACGGCCGTGGTGGATGATTCTGTTGAAGTTGAAACGTCGACAGCCGATAGGGTGGACTGCATGAGTTCCCCCTATCGTACGAAAAGCATGATCAGAATGATGATCGGAATCGGAATACCGAGCAACCAGAGCAAAATTCCGCGTCCCATGATGGCCTCCTGTGAGAAATTGTGATCGATGTTGTCACAATGTCCCGAGGGGACTTCCGTTCCGGCGGGTTAAAAAATGATTTTGTTTGCCACAGGTGAAACAATTGGCGCGCCGCGGCGCGCCAATCTCAGAGAACATCGAGATCAGATATCCAGATTGGCGACCGACAGCGCGTTGTCCTGGATGAACTCACGCCTGGGTTCGACCTCGTCGCCCATCAGTCGCGAGAACAGACTATCCGCGTCCGTCGCGTCATTGACCTTGACCTGCAGCAGCGAGCGCACGTTCGGATCGAGCGTGGTTTCCCAGAGTTGTTCGGCGTTCATCTCGCCGAGACCCTTGTAGCGCTGCATGGTCAAGCCCTTGCGCCCGGTCGCGAAGACTGCGTTGAGCAGCGCCAGCGGCCCCGATATGGTCTCGGAGACATCCTTGCGGCGCAGCACCGGTGGCTCGCCATATACTTCCGTAAGGCGCGGCGCATAGCGGTCGAGCTGGCGTGCATCGGCCGAATTGATCAGCCCCAGGTCCAGATGCGCGTATTCCTTGACGCTGCGCACCGTGCGCTCGAACACATAGCCGCCGATGCCCTCGTTCGAGGTCGACATACGACCGGTCCAGCCGCGTTCGGTGTCCTCGGCAATGATGTCGAGACGCTTGGCGATGCGCTCGGCCATGGCGTTGGCTTGGGCGAGATCGGTGAAGACGTCCGGGTTGAGGCCGCCGGCGATCGCCGCCTGCTCGACCACGCCCCTGTTGTAGCGCGTGTGCAGGCCGTTGATGAGCTGGCGCACCGCCAGCGCGTCGTCGATGGCGCCGCGCAGGTCCTGTCCGATGCGAACCTCGCCCGAGCCGAGCGTAAGCGATGCTTCCTCCAGACCCGAGCCGATCAGGAATTCCTCGAAGGCGTTCTCGTCCTTGATGTATTGCGAGCTCTTGCCACGCGTCACTTTGTAGAGCGGCGGCTGGGCGATGTAGAGATGGCCGCGTTCGATCAGCTCCGGCATCTGCCGGAAGAAGAAGGTGAGCAGCAAGGTTCTGATATGGGCGCCGTCGACGTCGGCGTCGGTCATCAGGATGATCTTGTGGTAGCGCAATTTGTCGGCGTTGAACTCGTCCTTGCCGATCGAGGTGCCGAGCGCGGTGATCAGCGTGCCGATCATCTCGGAGCCGAGCATACGGTCGAAACGGGCCCGCTCGACATTGAGGATCTTGCCGCGCAGCGGAAGGATGGCCTGGTTCTGACGTGAACGGCCGCCCTTGGCCGAGCCGCCGGCGGAGTCACCCTCGACGATGAAGATTTCGGATTTCGCCGGGTCGCGTTCCTGGCAATCGGCCAGCTTGCCGGGCAGCGAGGTGATGCCGAGCGAACTCTTGCGGGTGATGTCGCGGGCCTTGCGTGCCGCCTCGCGCGCCGCGGCAGCCTGGATCACCTTGTCGATCACCACCTTGCCTTCGGCCGGGTGTTCCTCGAGCCAGGTGCCGAGAGCTTCGTTGACTAGTCCTTCAACCACAGGGCGGACTTCGGAAGAGACCAGCTTGTCCTTGGTCTGCGAGGAGAATTTCGGATCGGGAACCTTGACCGACAGCACCGCCGTCAGGCCCTCGCGGCAATCGTCGCCGATCAGCCCCACCTTTTCCCTCTTGGTCAGCCCCGAGGATTCGCCATAGCCGGTGATCTGGCGTGTGAGCGCGCCGCGGAAACCGGCCAGATGGGTACCGCCGTCGCGCTGCGGGATGTTGTTGGTGAAGGCCAGCACGTTCTCGTGGTAGCTGTCGTTCCACCACATCGCCACTTCGACGGTGATGCCGTCGCGCTCGGCCTTGATGGCGATCGGTTTGTCGATCAGCGGTTTCTTCACGCGGTCGAGATATTTGACGAACTCTTCCAGCCCGCCATCATAGTGCAGTTCATGGCGCACGATGTCGGCATGGCGGGCGTCGGTCAAAATGATTCGCACGCCGGAATTCAGGAAGGCGAGCTCGCGCAGCCGGTGTTCCAGCGTGCCGAAATCGAACTCGACCATGGTGAAGGTCTCGGACGACGGGAAGAAGGTGATCTCGCTGCCGCTGCGCCCTTCATAGGTGCCGGGCTGCTTGTCCTGCTCATAGCTGCCGGTAGCCTTCAGCGGAGCGTCGGCATTGCCATGGGTGAAGCTCATCTCGAAGATCTGGCCATTGCGGCGAATCCTGAGCTTCAGCCAGGCCGAAAGCGCATTGACCACCGAGACGCCGACGCCATGCAAGCCGCCCGAGACTTTGTAGGAGTTCTGGTCGAACTTGCCGCCGGCATGCAGCTGCGTCATGATCACTTCGGCCGCCGAAATGCCTTCTCCGGTGTGGATATCGGTCGGAATGCCGCGGCCATTGTCGATCACGGTGACCGAACCATCGGGGTTGAGCGTCACGGTGACGAGGTCGGCGTGGCCCGCCAGCGCCTCGTCGATGGCGTTGTCGACCACCTCATAGACCATGTGATGCAGGCCCGAACCGTCGTCAGTATCGCCGATATACATGCCGGGGCGTTTGCGGACAGCATCCAACCCCTTCAAAACCTTGATGGAATCGGCGCCGTATTCGGCTTCAGCGCCGTTGTTGTTGTCGATCTGATCGCTCATGAAAACCTGTTGTCTGGATGCCGCTTGCACGGCGCTAAAAATCGGCCCCGAATCGCGCCTCTGATATGGACTAGATATAGGCGCTAAAGGCGGTTTTTCCAAGGTTTGCGAGCATTTCGGGGGCGAACTCCCGGCCGGCAGCCGGCTATTTCTTTCGGGCGCCGAATTTGGCGAGAAGGCCGCGCAAATACTTGATCGTGGATCTGTCTCTCGGCGCCAGCCGACCCGTGCGGTCGAGCTCCAGCGTCAGGTTAAGCGCCTTGGTCAGCACCGCCTTCGGATCCTTCGCCACATAGGCGTAGTTGATGTAGGCCTGTACCAGATCAAATTGCCAGATCGCATTGTCCGGATCGGACCGGGCTAGTTGCTGGCGGATGCCGAGGCTGGCTTCGAAGGCTTTCCTGGAGCCCTCGAAATGGCGCTGCTTGGTCTCCAGCATGCCGATCTCCGAGAGCGTAATCGACAGATCGCGTTGCCAGTCGGAATTGGCTGGGTCGAGCTTGGCCAGGCGGTCGGCAATGGCAAGACTGTCCTGATAGTTTTGCAGTGCGCCGCCGATATCGCCCTGGACGTCAAGCACACCGGCGACCTTTTCCAGACAGACCGACAGGTCCCGCTGCCAGTTCGTGTTGCCAGGATCGGTGGCGGCGAGTTCACGCGCTATATCAAGCGCTTGCTGATAGGAAGCCAGTGCTGGAGACCAGCTCTTCTGGTCGCTCAGGGCATTGCCGGCCTTGGCGTAACTGATCGACAGGTCGCGCTTCAAGTCGGTATCGTTGGGGTCGCGGCGCACCAGCTCTTCGGCGATCGCCTGGCTCTGGTTGTAGGCCACGAGTGCACCGGCGGGGTCGCCGCGCTCGCGCAGCACGTCACCGATCTTTTCATGGCTGACGGAGACAGCGCGCTGGCGCTCGGGGTCATCGGGCTTGTTCTCGGCCAGTGCCAGCCGAATTCTCAGGCTCTCTTCAAAAGCCGTCTGGGCGCCGTCCAACCGGCCGGCGGTACGGGCAAGGTCGCCGATTTCATCATGGGTGATGGTCAGATCGCGCAGCAGATAGGCGCGGTCCGGCTCGGCATCGGCCAATTGCTGCTTGATCGACAGGCTTTGCTGATAGGCTTGGGCGGCCGCGCCAACATCGCCTTGCGTCGCCAGCACGTTGCCGATCTTGTCATTGGCCATGGCCAGATCGCCAAGCCAGCCTTTCTCGTCCGGCAGGCTTGCGGTCAGACCCTGCAGCATGTCCCTGGCGGCCTCGTAGTTTTCCAGGGCGGTTGGCAGGTCGCCTTGCGCCATCCTTATGTTGGCGAGCTTGATATGGCTGATGGCGAGATCGCGCTTGACGCTGGGGTCGGTTTCCTGACGCGAGCGCTGCTCGAGATTGGCCAACAACGCGGTGAAGGCGCGGCTGGCCGCCTCGACATTGCCGACCGTCGTATAGAGCAGACCGAGTTCCTCCAGCGTGCGGCTCTGACGGTCGGCCTGTTCCAGGCTGAGCGAGGTTTGCCCGGCCTCGCCATACAGTGACAGCACGGCTTCATAGCCCTCGATGGCCGCCGCATAGTTGAGGTCGGCGCGAGCCGCGCCCGCCGACAGGAACAGCGTTGCGGCTTGCGACAGCGTGCGGTCGATGAAATTCACCTTCAGCGCCTTGCGCGACACTTCGTCGATATCGACCGCTTCTGCCAGTTTTGCCTGTGCCGCGCCGAAGGCGCCCAGGGCCAGCTGCTCCTCGGCCTGCCGACGCAGTTCCGTCACACGCGGATCGTCGGCGGCCAGCGTCTTCATCTCGCCGCGCACCTTGACGAAGGCGTCCGCCGCCTCGCGCAGGCTGGCATCCAGGCTCTCGGCGGAAAGGTGCTTGGTGTCGAGACCGATCAGCGCGCCATAAAGCGGCGCCAGCGGCATGTCGGCATCGCTGGCGATCTGCTCGACCTGGCCGCGCATTTCGGGCGTCACATCGGCCATGGCGAGCAACAGGCGCTCGCGCTCGGGCAAGTCCTGCCTGGCCTTCGCGGCAAAAAAGAGCTGCGGCAGGCCGCTTTCAACGTAAGGCAGCTGCTTGCCGCGCGACAGGTCGTAGACCTCCTGCTGCACCAGTGTCAGCACCGAGCGGATCTCGAGCCCGTCGGTGCCGAGATATTTGGTCAGCGCTGTCGTGAACGGCGAGTTCTGGCCGTTTCCGTCGGCGGCCGTCTCGCCGGGTGCGGCGGAAAAGGCGAACAGGATGTTTTCCGCACGGCCGGTCCGGCCGAGACCCGGCTTCACCTTGTCGGCGACATCCTTGGCCAGCGAGGTCGCGCCGCGCCCTTCGCGCACCGTGCCCGAAAACGGATCGCTGCGGCAGGCGTCGAGCATGATCAGGCCGACCTTGGCCGTGGCGGCAACAGCGTCGCGCACCTCCTCCAGCGGCAGGCTGGTCTTCTCCAGGGCGTCGAACGAGGAGGCGTCGGCGTCGACCGGCAGCAGCCGGTTGTCGCCCGAGATTTCCACGCCGTGGCCGGAGAAATAGACCAACGCCACATCGGCGCCCTTGGCATTCTCGCGAAAATCGTCGACCGCGCGGCGCATGCGCCGCAGGTCGCGATTGGTTTCGAGAATGACCTCGAAGCCGAGCTTCTTCAGCACCGCTTCCATCGCCTCGCCGTCATGAACCGGATTGGCAAGTGGTCGGATCAGACGGTAGTCGTCGGCGGCGATGACCAAGGCTACGCGCCGCTCAGCCATCGCCGTGGCGGCGGTCATGAGCGTCAGCAGCAAGGCAAAAAGCAAACGCAAGTCGAACCGCCCCCCGGCTTGTTCATTTGCGCGAACATTCCACCTCTTTATGGCATGAGCAAGCCGGGCTTTTGGCGGAAAACCAGCGCTTTCAGGCAGCCCGCATCGGCTTCAGGGCCTCGCTCCAGCGCAACAGCTCGTCGAGCATGGTTTTGGCTCCGCCCTGCACCTGTTCGCTGGCGGTGAAAGCGCCGTTCTCGTCGAGCAGTTTCTGATACATCGGCAGCGCGACGCCTTCCGAGATCGGCATGACACCCACCGAGGTCAGCAGCGGCTTCAGCGCTTGCGCCGCACGCAAGCCGCCGGAGACGCCGCCATAGCTGAAGATAGCGGCTGCCTTGTACTTCCATTCGCGCGACAGATAGTCGATCGCGTTGACGATCGCCGGCGCCACGAAATAATTGTATTCCGGCGCCACGAACACGAAGGCATCGGCGGCATCGATCGCCTTGGACCAGGCTTTGGTGTGGTCGTTCTGGTAGTTGCCAAGCCTTGGATGATGCGGTTCGTCCAGCACCGGAAGCTTGAACGTATCGATGTCGGTCAGTACCGGCTCGAATTTCCCATGCTCGCGCGCGAACCTCTCCAGCCACTCGGCAAAAACCGGTCCTGCGCGGCCTGGCCGCGTGCTGCCGATGATGATGTTCAACTGGTGCTTCAAGGTGGGCTCCTGCGGTGGCGGTATCTATTGGTGACTGCCACCTAAGGCATCCCGCCCGGGGCAACAAGAAGGCACTTGGCGGTAACCGGTCACATTCCGGGGAGCAGGGGCCTTGCCGTACGGTCACATGGACGCCGGGATTGCGAGCCACTACATTGGTGTATCAGCGGAGCAGCCCATGGACATCCAGCCCGCCCCCTTCGTCCCCCCGGCGCCGAAGCCGCGCACGACGCCGCCCTCCACGCTGGAGATGATCCGAATCGTCTACCGCAACCCGCTCGAACTGTGGGGCGAGCATACCTACAACGAGCCCTGGGTTTCGGCGAGTGGCGTCGGTGGACATCTGATCGTTGCCAACGATCCCGGCCTGATCCGCCACGTGCTGGTCGATAACGCCAAGAACTACAAGATGGCGACGGTGCGCCAGAAGATCCTGCGGCCGATCCTGCGCGACGGTCTGCTGACCGCCGAGGGCGAGGTCTGGAAGCGGTCGCGCAAGGCGATGGCTCCTGTGTTCACGCCGCGCCACATCTTCGGCTTTGCCCAGCCGATGCTCCGGCGCACGCTGGAATTCGTCACCCGTTACGAAGACGGCGGCACGTCTGATATCGCCCATGACATGACGCTGCTCACCTACGACATCCTGGCCGAGACGCTGTTCTCCGATGAGATCGCTGGACAGCCCGGCAGTTTCGCCAACGAAATCGATCGCCTGTTCGAGACCATGGGCCGCGTCGACCCGCTCGACCTGTTGCGCGCGCCCGACTGGCTGCCGCGACTGACCCGCATCCGCGGCCGCAAGACCATGGCCTATTTTCGCAAGATCGTCACCGACACGGTCAAGATGCGCGAAGGGAAATTCAAACGCGATCCCGATGCCGTGCCGCAGGATTTCCTGACGCTGCTGCTGAAGGCCGAGGGGCCGGAGGGACTGACGCGGGCCGAGGTCGAGGACAACATCATCACCTTCATCGGCGCCGGCCATGAGACGACGGCGCGCGCGCTGGGCTGGACGCTGTATTGCCTTGCGGAATCGCCGTGGGAGCGCAACCGGGTCGAACAGGAGATCGACCAGGTGCTGGCGCGTGAGTCCGATCCGACGAAATGGCTGGACGCCATGCCGTTCACGCGTGCGGCTTTCGACGAAGCGCTCAGGCTCTATCCGCCGGCACCGTCGATCAACCGCGAGCCGATCGAGCCGGAAATGTGGAAGGATCTTTATATCCCGAAGCACGCGGCGGTTCTGGTGATGCCTTGGGTCGTCCATCGCCACAGGAAGCTTTGGGATCGGCCGGATGCCTTCCTGCCGGAGCGGTTCCATCCGGGAAATCGCGAAAAGATCGATCGCTTCCAGTATCTGCCGTTTGGCGCGGGCCCGCGCGTCTGCATCGGCGCCAGTTTCGCCATGCAGGAGGCGATCATCGCGCTGGCGATCATGCTGTCGCGCTTCCGCTTCGACACCACCGCCGAAACGAAGCCCTGGCCGGTGCAGAAACTGACCACGCAGCCGCAAGGCGGTCTGCCGATGCAGGTCACGCCCCGTCAGGTACGCTGATATTCAGGTGATGCCGGCCTGCGAACGATGGCTTCCTGAGCTTCCGGTACTCACGTACCAAAAGTACACTCCGTTCCGGTTCTCGGAAGCCACCATTCTCTACTCGGCCTGACCCGAATCTCACCACGCCCTTGGGCGTTTGCACAGACTCAGGCAGCAGGCTTGCGTTGCTGGAACTGGCCGGCGGCGCGGTAGCGCCAGAGGTAGCTGGGCAGGATCGTCGCGATCGATTGCGGCTGGATGCCGAGGCCGGCAAGCGTCCTGTTGGCCTTGGCGGCCGCGTCCGAGACGATGTTGTGCTCGCGCAGCTGCATCACTTGGTCCTTGGTCAGCAGCGGATTGGGCAAGAGGCCGAGGATCGAGGCCTGGATGTTGGCCACCCACCACGGCACCGGCACCAGCAGGCGCTTGCGCTCGATCACCTCAAGCAGCTCTTCCATGCATTCCTTGAAGGTAAGCACCTTCGGCCCGCCGAGTTCATAGATCTGGCCGCCATCGACCTTGCCGTCGACCGAGCGCGCCACCGCTTCGGCGACGTCGCCGACATAGACCGGCTGGAACTTGGTTTGGCCGCCACCGATCAGCGGCAGCACCGGCGAATAGCGCGCCATGTTGGCGAAGCGGTTGAAGAATTCGTCCTCTGGCCCAAAGTTGACCGACGGACGAAAGATGACCGCGTCCTTGATCGTCTCCAGTACGGCCTTTTCGCCAAGCGCCTTGGTGCGCGCGTAGTCCGATTCGGAGTCCGCATCCGCGCCTAGCGCCGAGACATGGGTGAGGCCGGCGCCGACAGAACGGGCCGCTTCGGCCACGGCGCGGGCGCCGAACTCGTGGACGGCGGGGAATTTCTGCCGGCCGCTCTCATGCAGGATGGCGACCAGATTGACGACATGGTCGGCGCCCTGAACGGCGCGGTCGACCGACCAGCGCACGCGCACATTGGCCTGCACCGGCTGGATCTGGCCGACATTGCCAAGCGGCTGCAGATGCCCGGCGAGGTCGGGCCGCCGGCAGGCGACGCGGATGCGATAGCCGCGCTTGGCCAGTGCGCGCACGACATGGCGGCCGACAAAGCCCGATCCGCCAAAGACGACGACGAGCTTTGGGGTCTGCAGGATTTCGGTCATGGCTGGCTCCGGCGCTCGCAAGCTTGGCTGAAGCCGTTTCATAATCCGTTTCGCGCCAAAGGCAAAGGGCGACGCGTCGTCGCTGCCGCCCTTGTTTGGCCTTGTCAGAACGCCTTGCCCATGCGGGCGTCGATCGAATGGCGGTTGCCGCCGCGAATGACAAAGAAGAGCAGGATTGCCGCCCACAGCAGCGACTTTTCCGCGCCCGAAAAGCCCTGGCCCATGGTTATCAGGTGGAACCAGACCGTGACCAGCAGCACGAACAGGCCGGCAAAGGCAGCCGGCCGCGTCAAAAACCCGATGGCGATGAAAATACCGCCGAAGAATTCTGTGCAGGCCAGCAGCAAAGACCACAAGGCGCCCGGATAAAAGCCGAGACCCTCGACCATCTCGGCGGCGCCGAAAGGATTGGTGATCTTCTGCGAGCCATGGATGGTGAGAAACGCACCGGCGACGACGCGAAGAACGGTTTCCGCACCATCATGCAAGGCTGCGTAGAACCTGCCAAGGGCCGGGATGACAAGGCTGTTGCGGGGATTGTCCGTGCTTGCCGACATTATAGCTCCTCTGTTTGCTCAATCAGCGCAGACGGCCGGTCAGGTCGGGCGAAGTCAAATAAACAAAAGTTGACAAAATTCGAATGTTTTATCGTTGCGAAGACGAAACGCAGAAAACCCCGCCGAAGCGGGGTTTTCCGGGTGACATCCATGCGAAGTCAGGGGCCGACGGAGCGGCCTGACCTGAGACGGTATCAGGAGGGCGTGAAGCAAGTACGCCCACCCCAGCCCTGAACATCCGACATGGTGCCGCCAACCTTCTTGCAGGCCGCGATGAAATCGGCGCTGCAGCTGGCGAATTTCGCGTGGCCGTTCTTGCAGTAATGATCCTCGGTGGCGCCGCCGCTCGGGGCGGTGATGACGCCCGGGCTGGACGGCTTGACCGGTGCGGCCTTCAGACTGGCTGCCTGTGTGGCACCCATGAACGAGCCGAGCAGAAGGACGGCGGTCAGCATGGTGATCTTGGTGTTGGTCATGACAATTTCCTTTTGATTTGGGTTGAGTTTTCCGAGGTGCAAAGGACCATCCTTTGCGTGAAACAGGCTTTCGCTTTTCGGTTTGCTGCTTCCCTCGGTGTGGATCGGGCAAGCTCGCCTTGCCCTGGACAAAGCTGTGTCGCAGCAAGGCGCGGAAAGGTTCAGCGGCGCGCAAAGAAAATCGCACCGCGCCGCGCCTCAGGCGGGCAGGTTCCAGATAACTATATGATGTCTAACGGAATAATCAGGAAGAATAGCGGGCGGCAAATTCGGAAATGCGCTGCACCACCGCCTTGGATGCGGTGATGCCGCGCGCTTGCGCCTTCTCGGCGGCCTCTGCGCGAGCCCGGCCAGGTACATGCACGCCGAAGCGCCGCCGCAGCCGGTCGAGCTGGTCCTTCATCCGCTGCTCGAAATCTGGGTCGAGCAGCTTGGGCTCGACGGCAAGCACGAACAGCCCAGTGCCGGGGCTGTCCGGCCCGCCGCTGAACCATGGCGCGTCGAGCGACCAGTTGGCGCCCGACAGGCCCGCCGCCAGCACCTCGACCATCAACGCGATGTTGGCGCCGCGCTGGCCGCCGAAGGCAAGCATCGCGCCCTTCATGGCGGCGGCCGGATCGGTGGTCGGGTTGCCGCTGGCGTCCAGCGCCCAGCCCTCTGGGATTGTCTTGCCGTCCTCGGCCGCCTTGCGGATGTTGACGAAAGCGGTGGCGCTCGACGACTGGTCGATGACCAGCGGCGCGCCGTCGGCCGCGGGTGCCGCAAACGACATCGGATTGGTGCAGTAGACCGGCTTGATCGAGCCCGAGCCGGCAAGCACGGCCGGGCCGTTGGTGGCTGCGAAAGACACCAGTCCCAGTGCCGCCAGCCGCCCGGTGAAATAGCCGAGTGCGCCGCATGTATAGGCGTTCTTTTGCGAGAAGATGGCGACGCCGAAAAGTTTTGCCGCCTTGGCGAGGTCGTCGATGGTGCGGTCGAAGCCGGTATGCGCCAGCCCGCCGCGCGCATCGGAGAGATAGACCGCCAGCGCCGGCCGGGTGATCACCGGGTCGGCATTGCCGTCGATGCGTCCGGCTTCCAGCGCCTCGAGATAATCGATGAAATGCGACAGTCCGACGGAGGAAAGCCCTTCTGCCTCGGCGGCGACGATCGAAGCAGTGAGCGATTGCGCCGCTTCCTCATTGGCGCCGGCGCCAAGTGCCGCCATCCGGCACAGTCCTTTTGCCTGGTCGAGACTGAGTTGCATCGCAATGAGTTCCTAAGCGAATAGCGAATAGCGAGTAGGGAGTAGCGGAAATAGCGGGCGCTTACTATTCGCTATTCCCTAACTCACTAGCCGATCTTGTTGGGGATCCGGGCTTCGATCCTGCCGAGGGCGAGGACCAGAATACCGGTGATCGTCATGTAGATTAGCGCCAGCAGCAGCAAGGGCTCGTAGGTGAGGTAGGTGTCCTGCCGCACCTTGGACGAAACGGCGAAGATGTCGATGACGCTGATCGTCGCCACCAGCGGCGTCGACTTCAATTGCAGCACGGTCTCGCCGGTCAGCGTCGGCAGCGCCCGGTAGATGGCTTGCGGCAGCCAGATGCGCCGGAACGTCTTCCATCGGCTCATGCCGAACGCGCGGGCGGCCTCCAGTTGCCCCTTGGGCACGCCGGCGAAGGCACCGCGCATCACCTCGCCCTCATAGCCGGCGAAAGACAAGGTCAACGCCAGCACGCCATAGGGCCAGGCTTGCCTGAGATACGGCCACATCCAGGATTCGCGGATCCACGGATATTGCGGAAACAGCGAGCCCAGGCCGTAATAGAGCAGCCACAGCTGGATCAGCAGCGGCGTGCCCCGGATCACCGTGCAGAACACCTTGGCGGGCGCGGCGAACCAGAAGGAGCCGGTGGCCTGCGCCAACCCCAGCGGCACGGCCAGCAGGAAGCCCAGCACGCAGGTGACGGCCAGGATCCACAGCGAGCGCCAGATGCCGATCAATCCCATTTCATAATATTGCGGCAGCCAGTCCCAGCGCATGAAAAAGGCCGCCGACAGAACCAGGCCGAGTGCGATCAGGATCAGCACGATGCGGTGCGGCTGCAGCCACAGCGACGTTCGCGCGACGGCGTTGATGATGGCCGCCTCATTGGCCATCAGCGCGCATCCTTGAGCGAAGGCATGCCGCGCCGCGACCAGGCCTCGACCCGGCCGATGATGAGATTGGAAAACAGCGAGAGCAGCAGGTAGAGCACGCCTGCTGCGAAAAAGAAGGTGAAATAGGCTTTGGTGACACCGGCGGCCTGCCGCGTTGCCAGCGCCAGTTCGTAGAAACCGACGACCGCCAGCAGCGCGGTGTCCTTGGTGGCGATCAGCCAGAGATTAGCGAGGCCCGGTATGGCGAAGGGCAGCATTGCCGGCAAGGTGATGCGCCGCAAAAGCAGGCCGGGAGACATGCCATAGGCGCGGGCCGCTTCGATCTGGCCTTGCGGAATGGCCAGGATCGCGCCGCGTATCACCTCGGTCGAATAGGCGCCCTGGACAAAGCCGAGCACGGCGATGCCGGCGGCAAGGCCGCTGATGTCGACACGCTGGTAACCCATTGCCGTCAGCGCCTGGTTGATCAGGTCGGTCCCGGCATAATAGAGCAGCAGGATCAGCACCAGTTCGGGCACGGCGCGCACGATGGTGGTGTAGACCGCCAGCAGATCGCGCACCACCGGGCCGCCATAGAGCTTGCCATAGGCGCCGCCGGTGCCGATCAGAAGACCGAGGCAGGTGGCGCCCAGCGCGATCTCGATCGAGTGGAGCAGCCCAACCATAAGGGTCCCGCCCCAGCCCGGCGGATTGGGCGAGAGAAGTTCGATGATGCCGGCCGCCGAGGCCGAAAGAAGTGCGTCGATCAGCGTCGCCCCCGGATTGCTGGCTCTAACCGCCGACGGCTGCGTCGGCGGCAAACATGCCTGGGAAAGATCGGGCAGGAGAGGCATGGCATCGGCGCCATGCCCCACAGCTCATGCGAGGATCGTCAGTTCGACTGCGCGCCGCCGCCGCCGTAAATGTCGAAGTCAAAATACTTCTTCGAGATTTCGTCATATTTGCCGTTGGCGCGGATGGCCTTGATGCCGGCGTTGATTTTGCCCTTCAGCTCGGTGTCCTCCTTGCGTACACCGGCGCCAACGCCCGGCCCGAGCACCTCGTCGTCCGGAGCGACCATGCCCTTCAGGTCGCAGCAGGCCTTGCCCTGGTCCGACTTGAGGAATTCGCCAAGCGCGATGGAATCGGCCTGCACCGCATCGAGGCGGCCGGCGGCAAGATCGTTGTTGGCTTCGTCCTGGGTCTGGTATTCCTTGATCTCGGAGGCTGTGCTGCCAAAGTGCTTCTTGGCGTAGACGGCATGCACTGTCGAAACCTGCACGCCGACGATCTTGCCCTTGAGGTCGTCCGGCGCGGAGCCGAATTTCTGGTCCTTCGGGCCGATGATCGCGGTCGGGGTGTTATAGTACTTGTCCGAGAAGTCGATCGTCTTCTCGCGTTCGGCGGTGATCGACATAGAGGAGACGATGAGGTCGATCTTCTTGGTCGTCAGCGCCGGAATGATGCCGTCCCAGGCAACCGGGGTGATGACGCAATCAAGCTTCTCTTCGGCGCACACCGCGTCGATGAAATCGATCTCCCAGCCGACCCATTTGCCGGAAGCGTCCGGCGAGGTGAAGGGCGGATAGGGCTCGGCGGCGACGCCGATCTTGACCGGATCGGCCTTGGCCACACCCATGGCGGCGACGCCGAGCAGCAGCGCTGCGGCGAATGTCTTCAGAACAGTCTTCATTTCACGACTCCCAGTTTGTTGTTGGTTCCCGGTTTTCTTCCGTCCCGGCCTGTCCTAGCCGATGTTGCGGATGAACTGCTTCAGCCTTTCGGATCTGGGCGCGCCGAAGATCTGCTCGGGCGGTCCTTCTTCCTCGACCAATCCATTGTAGAGATAGACGACATGCGTCGCGACCTCGCGGGCGAACTTCATCTCGTGCGTCACCAGCACCATGGTGCGGCCTTCGCGCGCCAGGTCGCCGATCACTTTCAACACCTCGCCGACCAGCTCGGGATCGAGCGCCGAGGTCGGCTCGTCGAACAGCATGACGCGCGGATTGATGGCCAGTGCCCGGGCGATCGCGGCGCGCTGCTGCTGGCCGCCCGACAGATAGGCCGGATAGACGTCGCGTTTTTCGGCCAGCCCCACGCGGGCGAGCAGCTTTTCCGCCTCGCTGATCGCCACATCGCGGTTGATGCCAAGCACATGCACGGGAACCTCGATGACGTTTTCGATCAGCGTCATGTGGCTCCATAGATTGAAGTTCTGAAACACCATGCCGAGCTTGGAGCGGATGCGCTCGATCTGCTTGCGGTCGGCCGGAACCGTGTGGCCATGGCTGTCGGCCTTGAGCTTGATCTCCTCGCCATTGACGCGGATGATGCCGCTGGTCGGGTTTTCCAGGCAGTTGATGCAACGCAGCAGTGTCGATTTGCCCGAGCCTGAGCCGCCGATGATGGCGATGACCTCGCCGTCGCGCGCCGACAGCGAGACGCCCTTCAGCACATGCAATTCACCGAATCTCTTGTGCAGGTTCTCGACATGGATGGCTTCGGCGGCGCCGTTCTGCGCCGTGTGTTTCAATGCGGGTACGGCGCCTTGCGCCATCATCCCTTTGATGCTCCGCGGAGCGGTCGAGCCCGTCGCTGCTGGTATCTTTTACCCATTAACCGTCACTGGACAGAGTTCCCATTCTCAAGATGGACCGTTCCGCTTGCCTCCGTCAACCATGGTTTTTGGACTATTGATCACAGCTTGCTGTAGTGGTTAGTGGCGGCAACGGACGGTTCGGGAGAATTTAGTGGGCAAATCATACGGGTCGCAGTCCATGGCCGGACCCCTGAAACGCGTGCTGATGCGGTCCGCCGCCAGCGCCATGCGTCATGCCAGGGCACAGGAATGGCACTATGGTCCGGGTTTCGATCCGCAAAAGGCCGCAGACCAGCATGAGCAGTTGACCGGCATGGTCGCGGCTTCCGGCGCAGAGATCGAATGGTTGACGGATGCCGATGACGGGCTGGCCGATTCCGTCTTCACCCATGATCCGTCGCTGATGACCGATCTTGGCGCGATCATTCTCTCGATGGGCAAGGCGCTGCGCCGGGCCGAGCCTGGCCTGCACGAAGCAGCCTACAAACGCATGGGCATTCCCATCCTTGGCCGCCTCGAAAGCCCTGGCCAGGTGGAAGGCGGCGACTGCGTCTGGGTCGATGCAAACACGCTGGCCGTCGGCCGCGGCGTGCGCACCAATCAGGACGGCATCCAGCAGCTTTCAAACCTGCTTTCGCCCAAGGGCATTTCGGTTTTTGGCTTCGATCTGCCGCTCTGGCACGGAGAGGAAGCCTGCCTGCATCTGATGTCGGTGATCAGTCCGCTCGCCGACGATCTGGCGCTGGTCTACGCGCCCTTGCTGCCGGCTGCCTTCTACCAGTTGCTGCGGGCGCGCGGCATCAAGCTGGTCGAGGGCGATGCCGACGAGTTCTTCGCTTCCAACGGGCTTAGCCTCAACGTGCTGCCGACCGCGCCGCGCCAGGTCATCGCCGTCGCCGGCTTTCGCAGGACGGCGGCTGCCATGCAGGCGGCCGGCTGCGCGGTTTCCACCTTCGAGGCGGATGCGCTCTGCATCGCCTGCGAGGGCGGCCCGACCTGCCTGACGCGGCCGATGCTGCGCCAATGACCATCACTGGGACCACCATTGGAACCACCGTCGGCGAGGCGCTCATTTCGCTGCTCGAAGCTCATGGCGTCGACACGGTCTTCGGCATTCCCGGCGTGCACACGGTCGAACTCTACCGCGGGCTGGCGCGCTCCAAAATCCGCCATGTCACGCCCCGCCACGAACAGGGGGCCGGCTTCATGGCCGATGGCTATGCGCGCGCCAGCGGCAGACCAGGCGTCGCGTTTGTCATCACCGGACCGGGGCTGACCAACACCATCACCGCCATGGGGCAGGCCCGCGCCGATTCGGTGCCGATGCTTGTCATCTCCGGCGTCAACGCGATGCCGACGCTGGGCAAGGGGCTGGGTTTTCTTCACGAACTCCCCGACCAGCGCGGCATGATGGAGAAGGTGGCGCTGTTTTCGCAGCGCGTTACCGAAGCCAGCGAATTGCCCGGTGCCCTGGCGCAGGCCTTCGCCCTGTTTTCATCGGCCCGGCCCGGCCCGGTGCATATCGAGATCCCGACCGACGTCATGGTCAAGCCGGCGGACGGCATCGCTGCCATGCTGAGCAATGTGACGCCACCCGCGCCGGGAGCTGCTGCAATTGCCAGCGCTGCCAAACTCATCAGTGCCGCGCGCCGCCCGCTGATCCTGGTCGGCGGCGGCGCCAAACGCGCCGAAGCGCCATTGCGGCGTCTGGCAGAACGGCTGGGAGCACCGGTCGTCCAGACCGCCAATGCGCGCGGCCTGCTGCATGGGCATCCGCTTTGCGTGCCGGCCAGTCCCAGCCTGAAGGCAGTGCGGGCGCTGATGGCCGACGCCGATCTGGTCATTGCCGCCGGCACCGAATTCGGCCCGACCGATTACGACGGCTACAGCGATGGCGGCTTCGTCCTGCCCGCCAATCTGATCCGCATCGATATCGGCGCCGACCAGCTTGCCCGCCGCCCGGCGGCGGTTTCGATCCAGGCCGATTGCGCGGAGGCGCTCGAAGCGCTGCTTCTGGAAACCGGCCATGTCCCGGCAAGCGAGGGCGGCCCGTCGCGCGCCGCTGCCACACGAAAAGCAGCTTTTGCCGAGCTCAATCCGACACTGCAGGCGCAGGTCCGCGCCGTCGAGATGATTCGCGACGCTTTGCCGGGCGCGCTCATTGTCGGCGATTCGACGCAGCCGATCTATGCCGCCAACCTCTACTACGACCATGACCGGCCGGGCGGCTGGTTCAATGCCGCCACCGGCTTCGGCGCCCTCGGCTATGGCCCGCCGGCGGCGGTCGGCGCCGCCCTTGCAATGCCAGATGCGCCGGTCGTCTGCCTGACCGGCGACGGCGGCTTCCAGTTCACGCTGCCGGAACTGGGCGCCGCACTCGATGCCCAGGCACCGGTTATCTTCGTCGTCTGGAACAACAGAGGCTACCGCGAGATCGAAACCTCGATGCTCGATGTTGGCGTCGAGCCAGTCGGCGTATCACCGGCGCCGCCGGATTTCTGCAAGCTGGCGCAAGCCTATGGCATCGGCGCAGAACGGCTTGCCGATATCGATGGTCTGGCGGACGCGCTGAAACGCGCGCGGGCGACCGGCCTGCCGCGCGTCATCGAAATCACGGTTGACTGAAGATCGGTGCTGCGTATTTCCCGCCTCGCTGGGCCTGAGCCACGGCTGGCGGGTAGGCGGATGCATGCAAAGACGCGACAACTGCCATGTCGAGATTTCAATTGAGTGAAGGTGCGAAAGGCGCGACGCTTCGCGTCGGCGTGGCATAAGAAACGACCTAACGATAAAAAAATGACAGGAGCGTCCAAGATGACGGAAACACTTGAAGGCAAGCATATCGTCGTGACCGGCGGAACCGGTGCGCTCGGCGGTGCGGTTGTCGGCAAACTGCTGAGTGACGGCGCGATCTGCCATGTGCCCAATGCCCATGCCGCCGCACCAGCGCATTTCCCCTTCACCGCGCATGACCGTGTCAAGCTGGTGCACAATGTCGATCTCTCGGACTCCGCCAAGGTCGAGGCGTTTTACAGCCAGGTGCCAGGCTTGTGGGGCTCGATCCACCTGGCCGGTGGCTTCACCTCGGCACCTGTGGAAAAGATCGAGTCGGCGTCCTTTGCCGAGATGATGGACACCAATGCACGCACTGCCTTCCTGTGCTGCCGCGCCGCGGTCCGTTCGATGCTGTCGTCAGGCACGGCAGGCCGCATCGTCAACATCGCTGCACGGGCGGCGCTGGAACCGCGCAGGGGCGCCGGTTCGGTCGCCTACGCGGCCAGCAAGGCGGCGGTCGCGGCCATGACGGTGGCGATGGCCGAGGAACTGAAGCACAAGGGCATCCTGGTCAATGCCGTGGCCCCGTCGACGCTCGACACGCCGGCAAACCGCGCCGATATGCCGGATGCCGATGCCACCAAATGGGTCAGCCTCGAGGCCGCCGCCGAGGCCATCGCCTACCTTGCCTCGCCGGCCAATCAGGCGATGAGCGGCACGCTGGTGCCGCTTTACGGGCGGGCGTAACCTTCCAACCTTTCACGTCGGTCAAAGAAAAACCCCGCCGGATCGCTCCGGCGGGGTTTTGTTTTCGAGCCTGTGCGAAGGACTTCGCTATGCGAAGGGCTTCGCGGTGCAAAGGGCTTAGCTGCCCTGCTTCTTCAGCGCGGCACCCAGGATATCGCCCAGCGAAGCGCCGGAGTCGGTCGAACCGTACTGAGCGACGGCTTCCTTCTCTTCGGCGATTTCCAGCGCCTTGATCGAGACCTGCAGCTTGCGGGTCTTCTTGTCGAAGGCGATGACGCGAGCATCGACCTTCTGGCCGACGCTGAAGCGCTCGGGGCGCTGCTCGTCGCGGTCACGGCTCAGATCGGAGCGCTTGATGAAGGTTTCGATGCCGCTGTCGACCAGCCGCACTTCCAGACCGCCATCTTTGACGCCGATGACTTCACAGGTGACGACCGCGTTCTTGCGCAGTTCGCCCGAAGTCGCCGCTTCGCCGACCGAATCCTTGGCCAGCTGCTTGATGCCGAGCGAGATGCGCTCCTTGTCGATGTCGACGTCGAGCACCTGCGCCTTGACCATGTCGCCGCGATTGTACTCTTCGATGACCTGCTCGCCCGGACGGGTCCAGTCGAGGTCGGAAAGGTGCACCATGCCGTCCACGTCGCCTTCGAGGCCGATGAACAGGCCGAACTCGGTCTTGTTCTTGACCTCGCCCTCGACCTGGCTGCCGACCGGATGGCTCGAGGCGAAAGCCTGCCACGGATTCTCGAGCGTCTGCTTGAGGCCGAGCGAGATGCGGCGCTTGGCCGGATCGACCTCGAGCACCACCACGTCGACTTCCTGGGTCGTCGACAGGATCTTGCCGGGATGCACGTTCTTCTTCGTCCACGACATTTCCGAAACGTGGATGAGACCCTCGATGCCCGGCTCCAGCTCGACGAACGCGCCGTAGTCGGTGATGTTGGTGACGGTGCCCTTGATCTTCTTGCCGATCGGGAACTTGGTGCCGATCTCGGACCACGGATCGCTCTCGAGCTGCTTCATGCCGAGCGAGATGCGGTGGGTTTCCTGGTTGATGCGGATGATCTGCACCTTGACCGTCTGACCGATGTTGAGGATTTCGGTCGGATGGTTGACGCGGCGCCATGCCATGTCGGTGACATGCAGCAGGCCGTCGATGCCGCCGAGGTCGACGAACGCACCGTAATCGGTGATGTTCTTGACGACGCCTTCGACAACCTGGCCTTCTTCGAGGTTCTGCACGATTTCCGAACGCTGTTCGGCGCGGCTCTCCTCGAGCACGGTACGGCGCGACACCACGATGTTGCCGCGACGGCGATCCATCTTGAGGATCTCGAAGGGCTGCGGGTTGTGCATCAGCGGGGAGACATCGCGGATCGGGCGGATATCGACCTGGCTGCGCGGCAGGAAGGCCACGGCGCCGTCGAGGTCGACCGTGAAGCCGCCCTTGACCTGGTTGAAGATGACGCCTTCGACGCGCTCACCCTTGGTGAACTTCTCTTCGAGACGGACCCAGCTCTCTTCGCGGCGGGCCTTCTCACGGCTGAGCATCGCTTCGCCAAGCGCGTTTTCGATGCGCTCGACATAGACTTCGACCGTGTCACCAACCTTCAGCGTCGTGTCCTTGCCCTTGACGCCGAATTCCTTCAGCGGCACGCGGCCTTCGACCTTGAGGCCGACGTCGATGATGGCCATGTCTTTTTCAATGGCGGTGATGATGCCCTTGACGACCTGGCCTTCGCCGGAATGGCCGGCGGTAAAAGATTCTTCGAGCAGGCTCGCGAAATCATCGCGAGTGGGATTTGCAGCTGACATTGTTTCTCCTGGAGTGCCCCGCATCTCAAGCGGGACGGGCGCCGTGGGTTAGCGTTGCGTTGGCCTGCCGGCGTTCCGGGCTACAAAAGCCCTGGGCCGCTCTTAAGCGGCAATTTCCGGCGCATGAAGAATGCTGGCAGGCTGGTTCGTGCCCGATATGGGTATTTTCTTCGCCTCCGACAACGGAAACACGAGGGAAAACCCGGATCAGGCCTTGTCTCTCTTGGCCAAGACGTCGTCGATGATCGCCATGGCTGCGAGAAACGCGGCTTCTATAGCCATTTCGCTGGTATCAAGCAAGTGCGCGTCGGTCGCCGGCTTCAAAGGGGAGTCGGCACGGCCCATGTCGCGCTCGTCGCGGCGCACGATATCGGCGAGGATCTCGGCGAAATCAGCGGTGCCGCCGATGCTTTCGATCTCCGCCAGCCGGCGCCGCGCGCGCACCTCGGCGCTCGCCGTCACATAGAGTTTTATGTCGGCGTCGGGGCAGACGACGGTGCCGATATCGCGCCCGTCGAGCACCGCACCCGGCGGCGTCTTGGCAAAATCGCGCTGCTTTTCAACGAGGATGCGCCGCACGGTCGGATACACGGCGACCTTCGAGGCTGCCTCGCCGACCGCATGCGCTGACAGCACCGCCCGGTCGAGCTTTGCCATGTCAACCTGGCGGGCCGCGGTCTCGGCCGCCGAGACATTGTCGAGCGGCAGTGCGTGCTGGATCAGCGCATAGGCGACGGCGCGATAGGTGAGGCCGGTGTCGAGCAGGTTCAGCCGGTAATGGTCGGCGAGCCGCCGGGCAAGGGTGCCCTTGCCCGCGCCGGCGGGTCCGTCGATGGCGATGGTGAAGACGTGTGTCATTTGCAGGCCACAGGCCCCCGCGCCGTCGCTTCGCTCCAGGATGACGAAGCGAGAGATGGTAGGCGCCAATTTCCCAGGGCTGCGATTGCCACGACTATCACCCGATCTCCGCGCCCAGCCCCGTCATCAGGCCCATGAACTCGGGAAAACTCGTCGCTATCATGGCCTGGTCGTCGATGGTAACAGGCTTTTCCGTGGCCAGCCCCATGACCAGAAAGCTCATGGCGATGCGGTGGTCGAGATGGGTCTGCACGGTCGTGTCCTGGCCGTTGGGATGGCCGCCGAGGCCCTTGCCGCCCGGTCTGCCGCGCACGGCAAGCGAAGCCTCGCCCTCGGTGCAGTCGACGCCGTTGAGATTCAGTCCGTTGGCGACGGCCGACAGCCGGTCGGATTCTTTCACCCGCAGCTCCTCCAGCCCCTGCATCAGCGTTTCGCCCTCGGCGAAGCTGGCGGCGACGGCGAGCACGGGGTACTCGTCGATCATCGACGGCGCCCGCTCGGGCGGCACGGTGACGCCCTTGAGTTCTGAGTAGCGCACGCGCAGGTCGGCGACATCCTCGCCGCCGGCATAGCGCGGGTTGAGGATGTCGATCTTGCCGCCCATCTCCTGCAGCGTCAAAAGCAGGCCGGTGCGGGTCGGGTTCATCAGCACGTTTTCGATGACAATGTCCGAACCCGGCACGATCAGTGCCGCCACCAGCGGGAAGCCGGCCGAGGACGGGTCGCCCGGTACCGCGATCGTCTGGCCGATCAGCTTGCCCTGGCCTTCGATGAAGATGTGGCGCACGCCGCGCTCGTCAGTCTCGACCGACAGATTGGCGCCGAAGCCTTTCAACATCTTTTCGGTATGGTCGCGCGTCATGACAGGTTCGATCACGGTGGTGATGCCCGGCGTGTTCAGCCCGGCGAGCAGCACCGCCGACTTCACCTGCGCCGAGGCCATCGGCACACGATAGGTGATCGGGGCGGCATGCTTCGGTCCACGCAGCGTGATCGGCATGCGGTCGCCCGGCGTCGTCTTCAGCACCTGCACGCCCATCTGGCGCAAGGGTTCCAGCACGCGGCCCATCGGCCGGCCCGACAGCGAGGCGTCGCCGATGAAGGTGGTTTGCATGTCATAGGTGCCGACCAGGCCCATGGTCAGCCGCGAGCCGGTGCCGGCATTGCCGAAATCGAGCGGACCTTCCGGCTGCAGCAGCGCGCCATTGCCGGTGCCGCGGATCACCCATTCCGCACCGCGTTTTTCTATATGCGCACCCATCGCCTTCATGGCGGCACCCGTGCGCATCACGTCCTCGCCTTCGAGCAGGCCGGTGATGCGGGTCTCGCCGGAGGCGAGGCCGCCGAACATGAAGGAGCGGTGCGAGATCGACTTGTCGCCCGGCACGCGAGCGGTGCCGGAAAGGGCCTGGGATCTGCGGGCGGTGGCCGGCTTGGGGGCGGCGGCGTGAGACATGGAATTTCCCTAGACGGAATGCCGGCGGGCCGGCGCTTTTCATTTGTTGCGGCGGTCTCGTATCACGGCGGGCCGAAATGGTCATCCCCATGGTCGTCACTTGACGCGAGGCCTTCCAATGCATGGTTTTGTGACGCCGGCTTTTCGCTTTGACAGCGCTGCAAACTGTGGTTAAGGGGACCACTCTTTTATTGACGAGGCTTGCCGTGGCAAAAACCGAACTTGGCACAAAACGTATCGACCCGGAGACGGGCCGAAAATTCTACGACCTGAACAAGGACCCGATCGTCTCGCCCTACACCGGCAAGACCTATCCGCGTTCCTATTTCGAGGAAGGCAAGATTGCCGCCCTCGAGGAGGAAGAGGAAGTGGCCGAGAAGGAAGTGGACGCCGAGGACGAAGAGGGCGTTGAGGTCGTCTCGCTCGAAGAGGCGGACGAGGACGTCAAGGCCGACGATCTTCCCGATCTCGGCGATGACGAGGACGATGTCGACCTCGGCGACGACGAGGATGACACTTTCCTTGCCGAGGAAGAGGAAGAAGATGACGACGTCGCCGACATGATCGGCGTTGGCGACGATGACGACGAGGTCTGATCGGCCTTGAAAGCGGGCGTTTGCAGGCTTTCGTGGCCCGTGAAGAAAAAGCGGCTCTCGAAGGCTTGATATCTGAGAAAGGCGGGGTTAGAAGCCGCCTGCACTAACGGCACGGTCTCTAACCCGCGCCGGATCTCTTCGCCGGAAACGGCGCCGGCTGACTGCCGGAAGTGGGGCCATAGCTCAGTTGGGAGAGCGCTTGAATGGCATTCAAGAGGTCGTCGGTTCGATCCCGATTGGCTCCACCAAACAGTCTTCCGCATCGCGGCACGTCTGTGGACGCCCGATAATACTGCGACATTTCCGTCGGTTAGCGCGCTTGTTTTCAAATTGCGTGGACGTGAGACGGTCGTTTCCGCTTCATTCCCGCGATTTTAGGAGGGCCGTCTCTGTGGCCCGCTTTCCGCGTCCACTTAAATTCCAAGATGATGGTTGGTGCATCGCGCTGATGCTTGGCCGATGCAGGGAAACCGAGCGCCCGAGGCGACGACTACTCGCCGACGGAAACACCAGGGGCCAGTGATTTATGTTGTGTGTCAGCGTGAGTGCCCGCGAACTCGAACGACAAGTGCTCGGGTAAAACGAGAGATGGAACTTCTGGACGCTAGTGGCTCAGAGCCGATTTCTGCTCTGACCATGCAAGCGGCAGATCGATCGAGCGTGCCAATCGTTGCGCCGATAAATCGATTGGCTGACTGCCTGTGAGAATCGCCTCGACAATCGTTGGCGACAGGAACGCCAGCGGCAGGATGCGGCTGATGTCGGCACGATGCACACCGCATTGTCTGGCGACCTCCGCGATGCTTCGATCCGCACCGTCGGTCAGCTTGCCCAGATAAAAATGCGCTTTCGCGATGAGGTCGACCAGGTTCGAATCTGGTGTTCGAACCTGCACATGATTGTCGATTACCAAGCGGGTCTCGACGCCGCGGCGCTTGATGGAGATTGGGAGATCGATCTCGAATAGCGATTGGCGACCATCTGCACCTTCGCTGCTCAATCCAATGTTGCTGATTGGCGGCGAACCGCCGAGCAGCATTGCGACGAGGGCCCGGCGGTCGATCTTGAAGCTAACCTTCATCGCGCCAACTTCGATTTTGCGGATAATCGCTTGAGGAGTTTGTTCTGCTGGACCGGATCTACCAGATGACTGGCCGGATCGACGCACTGAAGAAGAAGATCGATGCTCTATCGAGGGAAGCTGAGGGATCTCGGCGCTTGCAAACCATGCCCGGCGTTGGCCCCATCGCCGCACTGGCGATCGAAACCTTCGCGCCGCCGATGGAGACGTTCAGAAGCGGCCGTGACTTCGCCGCCTGGCTCGGGCTCGTTCCGTTGCAGAAATCGACCGGCGGCAAGCAACGACTAGGAAAAACCTCGAAGATGGGCCAATGCGATATTCGACGCCTGCTCATCATTGGAGCGATGGCTGTGGTTCGATGGGCGTCCCGGAAGGGCGCGCCCGAGAGCTCCTGGCTGGCGCGCATGATGGCGAAGAAGCCGCGCATGCTCGTGGCCATTGCGCTGGCCAACAAGATGGCGCGTGGCATTTGGGCCATGCTGACGAAGGAAGAGGATTACCGGAATCCGACAACGGTGCCTGCATGAGCATTCAGCAGGACACCTGAAGCCGGTCCGTCGGAGATGTGAGGAAGGCCTGAACCGCATGGGCAAATGATCGATCAGATCGGGATTAGGAAACCAGAATGACGCACCGAGCCTCGCGCTCGCTTTCTAGATTTGGACCTGATCCGCGCATCACCATACCGGCCCGCGGCATGTCATGGCCGCAATTCAAGGCCTGACACAAGACCGCACTCGATCACGTTCAAAGGTTCAAAATCTTCCTTGCAAAACGGCTGGCATCCACACAAGAGTCATATATCTGGCCCGCTGCACTGCCCATTCATCGTTCTGTTCGAGCAGGATTGCGCCGACGAGGCGCACGATCGCATCGTCGTTCGGGAAGATGTGGAGCTTGGCGCGATGTTCCTTCGGGAAGGTCATGTAGGCCAGCACGTCGGGCTCGGCGTCGTCCATGATTGTCCAAAGCACGGTCGAGAATGTTCTTCGATTGTGACGCGACCCGCTGCTCTATGGCTGCCGGCTAGAACCATGAAGTGCGCCAGGAAGGGATCGGCCATGCTCACCTGCGAGGGATAAGCGGCTTTTGGTATCTGTTTCATGGTCGCCTACGACGAACTGCCGAGTTCAGCGATTGGAACGAAGATGAATTACCAGCGTTCTAAGCGGCGGTGCCAAGAACCAATCGTCATGGGAGGGGTCGGCGTTGCAGTTAGGCGGGGGTAGCGACAAGCTCGCAGAGCGTCTAGACGAACTCAGCGCACTTTACGTGCTGACGGATCGACTGTACCGGGCAAAGTCGAGCCACGAAGCTTCTGAAGCCGGTTTGGATGCCATTCGTGACGGCCTAGGGTGCCGTCGCGCTTCCATGTTGCTCTTCGATGAAGCCGGAGTGATGCGCTTCGTAGCCTGGCGGGGCTTATCCGAAAGTTACAGAAAGGCCCTTGAAGGGCACTCGCCTTGGGCCGTGGGCGAACGCAACGCCGATGCCATCTTTGTTTCGGACATCGCTGAAACGGATGAACCTGCCGCCGTCAAAGAGATGATTGCCCGCGAAGGCATCGTTGGTTTGGCGTTCATTCCATTGACAGTGCAAGGCGAAGTGGTGGGGAAATTCATGACCTACTATGAACGCAGGCATGCGTTTGCCAGCCACGAGATCGATCTCGCTACGACAATTGCCAGACAGATTGGTTTTTATCTTGAGCGGACGCGGGCAGAACAGGCCCGAAAAATTGCCGAAGAAGAGTTGCGAGGATCCGAGCAACAGTTTCGCCTTATGTCGGAACACGCTCCGGTGATGATCTGGACATGCGACGCTTTGGGCAAATGCACAAATCTGAACATGATGCTTCGGGAGTTCTGGGGCGTCGAGACCGAGGATGTCCCGACGTTCAATTGGCACCCAACCATTCATCCAGATGATGCTGCCGAAATTGGGGCCCGGATGATGCAAGCTTTGTCTACGCAGACAGCCGCCTCGGTCCAGGGTCGCTACAGAAATCGCAAGGGGGAGTACCGCGTTCTGCTCACAACTGCTCGTCCCCACTTCTCCGCAAGTGGCATATTCCGCGGGTTGATCGGGGTAAATGTCGACGTCACGGAACGTGACCAGGCAGACATGGCGATGCGCCACAGTGAGGAACGGTTTCGATCAGCCGTAGAGGCGGCCCCAAGCGGCATGGTGATGACAGACGAGGACGGGCGCATCGTTCTCGTCAATCTTCATGCCGAAACTCTGTTTGGCTATGGGCGAGAGGAGATGGTGGGGCAAGGCATCGAGATGCTGGTCCCCGACCGCTCTCGTAGCTCCCACCCGGTTTTTCGCCAAGGGTATGGGAGTTTCCCGCAGGCACGCCCAATGGGTGCGGGCAGGGATCTCTATGCGCGACGGAAAGATGGAAAAGAGGTGCCGGTTGAGATTGGACTCAGCCCAATTCAGACGAGCGAAGGAATGATGGCGCTCGCCTCTGTGGTGGATATCAGCGAACGACGGCGGTCGGAGGCACAAAGAGAACTGCTGATGGCCGAGCTCAACCATCGTGTGAAGAACACTCTGGCGGTAGTCCAGGGTATTGCTCATCAGACGTTCAGAGGAACGCAGGCCACTGATGCTCATGCCGCGTTCGAAGGCCGTCTCATGGCCCTTTCGGCAGCGCACAACATCCTCACGCAGACCAGTTGGGAGCATGCATCATTGGACCAAATTGTTTGCGACAGCCTTCAGATTCGAGGTGCGTTCTCGAACCGGGTTTCGACAACTGGGCCTGCAATTCTGTTGCAGCCCAACCAGGCTCTTTCCCTAGCGCTCGCCTTCCATGAATTGCTGACCAACGCAGTGAAGTACGGCGCTCTTTCAAACGATGCCGGCACAATTTCCGTCGAGTGGTTTCGCACCGACGAACCCAAGCCAAGGCTCAAGCTGGTCTGGAGCGAACTCGGTGGGCCCACAGTTTCGTCTCCGACCCGGCGAGGCTTTGGCTCCCGCCTTATCGAGCGGGGCTTGGCGGCAGATCTCGAGGCCGAGGTCGCGATGGAGTTCCAACCTCAGGGCCTCGTCTGCAGGATCGATGCCCCCCTGCCAGAAGGAATACTCCCCCAATGACAACACTGTCCGGCAAGCGCGTTCTAATCGTCGAAGACGAATCCCTGATTGCCATGCTGGCCGAGGATTTTCTGATCGAGCTTGGGGCCACTGTTATCGGCCCTGCCACCTCCATCGACGATGCAATTGCGTTGATAGCAACTCAAGAAATCGACGCGGCTGTCTTGGACCTAAATATACGTGGGGAGCGGAGCGACCGCGTTGCTGACGCCCTACGGCTGCGGGACATTCCGATTGTGTGTGCCACCGGATACGGACAGGGCGCGGCAGACTTCGCGAGAGGATCCGCCATTATAGCCAAACCGTATTCTAAGGAGAAGTTGGACCATTCGTTGCGGTTCGCTCTCGGATGAGCCAGGCGGGGCTGGACTGTGCCGGGTAAGCGAGCGCGATGTTCTCGCGCAACCTTCGCTAAGATCAAACATCTAGTCTGCCGTCCCGAAGGTTGAAAATCCTGTCAAAGCGATCGAAGATCTTCTCATCGTGGGTGACGGCGATGATTGCGGCGTCGCGTTCGACGGCCACTTTGCGCAAAAGATCCATGACGATGCCGGCCCTCTTCGAATCGAGCGCCGCTGTCGGCTCATCAGCCAAAATGATGCGCGGTTTATTGGCGAGGGCCCGAGCGATCGCCACACGCTGCGCTTCGCCACCCGAGAGTTGTGCCGGCATCGAACCCCGACGGTTCCCTACTTCGAGATAGTCGAGCAGCTCCAGTGCCCGCAACCTAGCCTCACGCGGGTCGACCCCGGCCATTTGCAGAACCAGGGCCACGTTGTCGGTCGCGTCGAGAAAGGGCATCAGATTGTGGAACTGGAAGATGAATCCGATCTTGTCGAGCCGCAGACGTCTCAGGTTTGGCCGAACCCATCGGCCATCCCTTAGCACCACTTCGCCGTCTAGTTCCATGGACCCCGAGGACGGATCGAGGATGCAGCCGATGATGTTGAGCAGGGTTGTCTTGCCGGATCCCGAGGGTCCCAGCAGGGCAATGACTTCGCCTGCCTGGACGTCGAGTGATACATCGCGCAACGCATCGACGCGTGTTTCCCCCTCGCCAAAATGCTTCGACAGGTTCCTTAACCGGACAAGTGGGGGCTGGTTTGCTTTCTCGTCCGGCACGCTAACCTCCGAGCGCCGTGGCGGGATCTATCCTGAGGGCCGCGCGAACGCCGAGTGCGCTGGCCAGCAGACAGACAACGACGACGACCACGCCGAGTGCCAGGACGTTGTCAGGCTCGAGGACCACCCGACGTGGGAAATAGTCCTTGATGCTGGCGATGAGCGTGGCGCCGATTGCAAACCCGATCAAACCGAGGGCCAGCGCCTGCTGCACGATCATGCCGATGATGGTTCGGTCTGGTGCCCCGATGAGCTTCAGGGTTGCGATCTGCTTAAGCTTCTCCATCGTCATCGTGTAGATGATGAGCGCTATGACGACTGCGGAGACTGCGAGCAGAAGCGATGTGAAAAGACCGATCTGCCGACGCGCCCGGTCGACTAGCGAGCGCGTAAGGATCAGTTCCTGTGCCTCCTGCGTCACCGCCGCCAGATGCTTCCACCGCCGTACAGTCTCGGCCACGGCATCGGGCGAAGCGTTGGGATGGAGGCGGGCGATGACGGCGTTGACCGTATCGCGGCCCGTGCCCCCAGTGCCGCGCGCCAGTTGGACGCGAGCTGCGGGCGGGGCAAGGTCGAACTGGAGTTTTTGCGCGTCCTGCAGGGCTATGTAGACTACCGGATCGCCGCCGGAACTGACTTGCTGGCGGGTCGATCCGACGACGGTGAAGGTGTCACGTCCGAGGCGAACTCGATCCCTTGGTACAAGCCCTGAAGAGCGGTCGGCGACCATCTCGAAATGACTGCGGGCGATCGTGTGTCCTTCCTCGATCTCGGGTGGACCGCCCGGACGCGTCGGCTCATAGCCGATAACATAGAGCCTGAGCTTTCGGTCCTGGTATTCTGCCTCGACGGTCTGGTAGGTGATGCTGCCGGCGGCGACCACGCCGGCGATCCGGGCGATCGCCTCGCGTGTGTCGGCTGGTATACGGGAGGCCTCGGCGAACGGACCGCGTGTGTTGGCTTCGACAACCCAAAGATCGACAGCTGGCGCGCGCGCGATGGTGAGCGCCTCGACGACAAGGCCCCTATATATGCCAATCATTGCGAGGACCACGCCGAGAAGGAGGCCGAGCCCGACGCAGGTAAGCAGGAACCGGCCAAGACCGTGCCGGATATCGCGATAAGCGAGGTTCAATTTCCAACTGCCTCCGCCACGCGTGCAGAACGACCTTCCCGAAAGCCACTTGCGATCCGCGCGACGACGCTGGCGCCTTGGGGAAGTCCCGCGACGATCTCCAGTCTTGCATCTTCAGTCCGATGGCCGAAGCTGACGACGCGGGATCGCAGACGCCCAGATTCGACCGTCCAGACAGTGCCCTGCCGGCCGTCGAAACCTTGCACGGCCGCCTCGGGTACGAGCAGTGCCGTGTCGATCTTCGCAACCGTAATCCAGAACTCGACCTGCTCCCCGAGATAGACCCGCGGCGGCGGGTTATCCCCCTTGATGAAGACGCGCCGTTCCTCGGTAACCCTGTCGCTTTCAAGTCCGATTCGGACCACGCGTCCCGTGAACGCGTTCTGTGGACGCGAGCGCAGCCGCGCGTCCACGCGCTGACCTTCCTCGATGAAGCCTGCTCGCGCTTCGTCGACATGGGCAAGGCCCCAGTAGGTGTCGGCAGCTATCAACGTGAAGATCGGATCGCCGGCTTTAACCACGGTACCAATCTCCTTGTGGCGGCTAACGACTATGGCGTCGAAGGGCGCAGTCAGCCTGCGGTGACGCAGCATGGTTTCCTCGAACCGCAGTTGGGCGCCCGCATCGGCAAGTTGCGCTTGCGCGACGTCGACTTCGCTCGAAGCTACGGCGACGTCGGCTTCAGCGACGGCCTCATCCTTAAGCGCCTCCTCTGCGGACTGCCGAGACACCACGCTCTGCCCAGCAAGCGCCTGTCTGCGTGCATTTGCGTCCTTCTTCTGCGCCAGGATGGCTCGCGTCTTTCCCAAGTTGGCATTCGCCTTCTCGACGGTAGCATCGGCGACGAGCAAGGCAGCATTGGCCTTCTCCAACTTTGCCTGTTGCTCGCCCAGCGTCAGGCTTGCAAGCAGGTCGCCCTGTTTGACGCGATCACCCTCGTCGGCCTTCAGCTCCACCAGGGTCGCGCCGACCTCGAAGCCGATATCGGAACGGATCCGGGCCTCGACAGTGCCAAGCCCGAAGACACGGACGGGGACATCGTGTTCCTCCGCCACAACCTCAACGGCGACCGGGCGGTTGTTATAGAAGGCATACGCTCCAAAGCCGGCCAAAATAACTATGGCCGCGACCAGCGGGTACAGGATCGCGGGCCTGCGCAACAAGGTTGCCGCCGATGTTCGATTTCCTTGCATGTTGCAGCCTCAGGCAGGTCTCAACAGGACAATCGTCCGATAACGGCTCCGCTCACTCGTTCGCGACGTGATTGCCAAAAAGCCCGAGCGGAGGGCGTCTGAGAAAACCACGTAACCGGTCAGCCAACGATTCGAACGTTGCCTTTATATCCGTCAGGCGAGGCTACCTCTTTGATCTGCGACAAATCACGACCGCGTTTCAGCGGGACCGCATCACCCGCATTGCGGCAATTGGGCCAGACGCGCATCCTAGCCATCAAGGTCAAGATGCATCCTCCTGGCCCGTAGAATGCATGGATTGACATGAACAGTTCACCGCGACTGTCGGCACCGGGTTCGAGCGCGCTTCGATACGACACCTAGTCGGGCGCTTTGGGAAACCGGAGGAGATTCCCTGGTCTCAGCTCACCCGGCAAGCATAAGCTTCAGATAGCGGCCGATGAGGATCGTCGTGGGATAAAGGACGTCCTCCTCGGTTCGGGCATGCAGCATCAGCTTGTCGGCGAACCGAACCACATCTGGGTGTCCTTCGGCGCTCGCGGCATCTTTCAACTTAGCCAGTTCGGCGACAATGCTCTCATGTTCGACGAGCATGGTGCCGAGTTCGGCCTCCAGCCGGTCAGTCATCTGGAGCACTTCCGCCATATCCGGTTGAACCGTGCCGCGCGCTAGCCTTTTCAGGATGCCCAACGGCGGAAGCGCGTATTGCTCTTCCTTGACAAAATGGTCGTGCAGAACTCGGGCGACGGCATTTGCCGCCTCGCCCGTGCGGCCGCCCGCCTTGGTCGCCTCGACCAGCTCCGCATGCAGTTCATCGTGCTCGATCTTCAGCGTCCTGGGGATTTCCGGCAGCATTTCACTGTCCTCCTTTGGCAAGGGCGGACGCGCCCGCAAGCGCGCCCCTTTTTCTGATTGTATTCATTCCCTGTGTTCGTTTCCCAGAGCACCGGCTGCCGCCTGACGCATACCTTCGACGAATGTCACAAACCCCAGCTCGGCGCTGACGCGCTCGCGCGCGGCGGCCACCTCGGCAGGAGTTTTCGGTTCCAGTGCCGAGCTCCTCGTATGCAAAACGTGCTCGAACCGGGCATTCAGGCCATGCTGTAGCTCGTCGACCAGAATGCTCCTCACGTTACCCATGTCGCCACTCGCAATCGCCTTCTCGGCCACGGGAATCGCGGGACCAAAATCCATTCCCGCGGGCTTCAGGCCGGTGTAAGCGGCGCCTTCTCCTGCGCGGTGCAAACGGACCGCCGTTTCCATGAATGTCCTGTCGGCAAACCCTTTCGCCTCTGATCCGAGCCCTCGGACCTTTAGCGCCTGTCCGAAGTGCGCTTCGATCTCTGCCTCGGCCGCCGCTGGCGCATAGGGCAGAATGAGCCCGACATTGCCGGTGTCGAGCGCCTTGAGGGCTGCCTGCGCCACCGGCCCATCGATGGAATCGCAATGGGCAAATGCACTCTGTGTCCCGAACAGCAATCCAGCCGCGAGGGTGGTGGCTGCAAGCAGTTTGATCCTGATCATAGTCTAGTCTCCTTATTCAGTTCACGATTTCCGCGAATATATGGTCTGAACCCGGTCGCGTTCAGCGACGTAAGTCGCACAGGATGGATTTTTCGAACGTCACCGAGCAGGAGTGAGTTTCAGATGGCAGGAATGCAGGATCTGAGTGCAGCCATCGAGCGGGCGCCCATCTTTCTCGGTCTGGACAAGCACGTTCTGGCCCGGATCGCCCGGATCATGCGTCCACAGCGCATCGGGGCTGGCAGGCAGGTTCTTGTTGAAGGAGAGCCGTGCACGGGCCTATTCTTGGTAGTCGAGGGGCAAATCCGGCTAATCAAAAGCACTGCGGAGGGCCGCGATCAGGTGCTTGGGATCCTTGGTCCCGGAGCCACCTTTAATGAGATTGCGGTTTTTGACGGCGGTCCGAATCCTTTCGGTGCCGTCTCCGTAGGCGCTGCTTTTCTCGGCTTCCTGCCAAAGAGCGACATGATACGGCTCCTTGACCAACATCCCGAGGTCGCGCGGGCGGCACTGAAGATTCTATCCTCCCGCCAGAGATCCCTTGGATCAATGGTCGAGGATCTCGCGCTACGCGACGTTACCGTCCGAGTCGCCCGTTTGCTGCTGGGATGCGTAGGCCATCATGGGCATATTATCGAAAGTGCCGAGACCGCATGCGAGCACATAACGCATCAGGAGATCGCTTCGATGGTAGGCTCTGTGCGGGAGGTCGCGCAGCGCGCGCTCAAGCAACTGGAGCGAGACGGCGCCATCTCGCTCCAGCGTAGCCGTGTCTGTGTCCGCGACGTCTCGAAGTTGAAGGCTTGGGCCGGAGGCGCTGGGAATGCCGGTGTCGAATGAGGATCTTCGTCGAACTTCCCTGGCTGCAATCAACTGCGGACGCGCATGCGAAAGGGAGCCGTCGCCGCGACCCGGTGCAAACCCGCCCCGCGCACTCAAGCATCGCCAGGCGGGCACCGCTACGCGCAACGCCATCTGATCGAACGATATTTCTCAAAACTCAAGCAGTTCCGGTGCGCGACGACCCGCTTCGAGAAAACAGCCAAACATTACCCTACTATCGTCACGCTCGCCGCAACAATCCTATGGCTCAGATAAGTGTCTACCCTTCCTAGGGTTTGTCCTCCTCATCGAGCAAGATGCGCTCCGCCGCGCCGTCGAGATCTTCGTATTGGCCTGCTCGGAGCGACCACATGAAAGCCGCGAGACCGACCAGCCCGAGCAGGATAGCGACGGGGACGAGGACAACAAGATAGTTCATCGACCGGCGACCGCTGCCGCCCGCGTCAAAACCGGCGCGTGAGGGTTGTCGTTAGATCGAGAAATCGAAGCCTGATGAAGCCGCATGGCGTTCGCCACGACGAGCACTGACGAGAGGGACATCGCAACTGCCGCCAGGAGCGGCGTAACCAAGCCACTGACGGCGAATGGCACGGCAAGCGCATTGTAGGCGACCGCGAGCACAAAGTTCTCGCGCACCAAGCTTCTTGCCTTCCGGGCGATGTCGAGCGCCGTCGCAACAGCCGAAAGGTTCTCGTGCAGGAACACGAAGTCGGCGGCGCTACGGCCGATGTCTGCGGCGGCGGCGGGCGCCATCGAAACATGAGCGGCCGCCAACGCCGGGACATCGTTAAGCCCGTCACCGACCATGAGCACCTTACGGCCCGCTGCGGCGAATTCTCGGATACGGGCAAGTTTTTCCGACGGCAGCAGTTCGCCTGCCGATTGGCTGACGTCGAGTTCCGCTGCCAGCCTCTCGACTGTTTCGGCGCGGTCACCTGAGTGTATCTCGACTGGAAGATCCAGCCGGTGCAGATGCCGCACAACCTCCTTGGCGCCTGGGCGAACGCGGTCTTCTATCTCGAACGTTGCGAGCATGGAGCCGTCGCTGGTCAGCACGACGACAGACCTGCCTTCCGCAACCGTATATTCCAAGCGTCCGTCGGCGAGTGCCCAGGCGGGCCGGCCGAGGCGAAAGAGCCTGCCTTCCATACGGCCCTCGATCCCCAAACCAGCTGTCTCGCGAACTTCCTCGAAGAGAGCCGCGCTCCCTGCCGTTCCGGCAGCGGCGATCGCACGGGCGGCAGGATGCCTCGACCCGGCCGCAAGGGCGGCCGCGATTGACAGTGCCGCTTGCGGGATCGTGCCGGAATTAACGACGCGCGGCCTGCCCAGAGTAAGCACGCCGGTCTTGTCGAACAGGACGGTGTCGATCTCGGCTAGACGCTCCAGCCCCGAACCGTCCTTGACCATGACACCTAGCTCGAACAGCCGCCGCGCCGCCATCACCTGGACGATCGGCACCGCGAGGCCGAGCGCGCATGGACAGGTGATGATGAGAACCGAGATCGCCACCGTAACGGACATGTGCCAGTCGCCGGTCGAAAAGAGCCAGCCGGCGAACGAAAGCGCGGCGATCGTGTGCACGACCGGCGAATAGAGCGCGGCGGCGCGATCGGCCAGCCGCCGATAGCGCGCCCGGCCGCCTTCGGCGACCTCCATCAGCCGGACCATTTCAGCAAGAAAAGAATTCTCAGTGCGCGCTGTGGTTCTGACGGTGAGTGGACCGGTAAGATTCATGACGCCTGCCTGAACTTCGCTCCCCGGCGTTGCCGGGCTCGACACGCTTTCGCCAGAAACCAGCGACCGGTCGAGGTCGGAGCATCCCGTTTCCACCACGCCGTCGAGCGGAATACGGTCGCCCGGGGCGACGAACAGAAGGGCGCCTGGCTCGATTTCGTCCAACGGCATGTAACGGCGCGTTCCGTCCGTCTCGATCAGCGTCGCGCCGGCAGGGACGAGACGCGCGAGCCCGGCGACGGCAGACCGCGCTCTTTCCCGCATCAGATGGTCAAGCGTGCGACCGATCAGCAGGAAAAACAACAGGGTTGTGGCGGCGTCGAAATAAGCGTGCTTGGCGCCCTGCACGGTGTCGTAGAGGCTGAGGCCAAAAGCCAGCGTCACGCCGATCGAGATGGGGACGTCCATGTTGGTGCGACCATGGCGCAAAGCTCTCCAGGCCGAAGCATAGAAAATGCTGCCACTGAAAAGGATGGCGGGCAGCGCCAGCATGGCGGAAATTATGTGGAACGCCTGCCGGGTCCCCTCGTCGGCGCCAAGCCAGACGGATACGGAAAGCAGCATGATGTTCATGGCGCAGAAGCCGGAGAGCGCCAGAGCTTTGAGAAGACGCGACAACTGGCGATCGGTCCTGTCGGCCTCGAAGGAATGAAGATGCGCCGGATAACCGATCCTCTCCAACGCGCCCGACATGTCGGGCGCGACATCCGCAACCGCCCGCCAGCGGACCACAACCCGCCTGGTGGACAGGTTGACGCGCGCGCTGGTCACGCCCTCCAGGGCGGAAAGCGTCTTCTCCACGGCAGTGATGCAGGCGCCACAATGGATGCCAGGAACAGAAAGATCGGTCTGGCGGATACCGTCGCCGAGATCGCGGCTCGACAGGAGAATTTCCTCGGGCGCGATCGGTGGCGGCGGTTCGAATTCGAGCCTGGCCTCGGCGGGCGAGCAGCAGGACATTACTGTCGCCTTGTCAACGCATTGCCTTGTACGCGTGCCAAGTGGCATGGCCGAGTAACGGGAAGATGACGATCAGAGCGAGGAAGCCGGTCCCCACGCTCAGCCCGAACAGCACCAGCACCACCAGGCCCCAAACGAGCATCGGCAGGATGTTGTTCCACACCATCGCCATGCTGGTTGCCATGGCGGTCAGTGCGTCGATTGGCCGGTCAAGCAGCATCGGGATGGAAAAGACGCTGATGGCGAAGCCGAAGGCGGCAAACAGGCCGCCGATCGCGCCGCCGACCACCAGCATGGCAACCCCCGTTGGCGTGGTGACGATCAACTGCGTTATATGGTCGAGGCCTGGAAACGGCCGCAAGCCGAAGAAAAGCGCATATATCAGCACGGCGGCCCGCATCCACAAGAGCATGAGCAGGCAAAGCAGCAACCCGGTGAAAAAGATCTGGGCGCCGGCCCGCCGCCATCCATGCAGCATCGATCCAAGGCTCGGTGTTCCGCCGGCCTCGAGAACGCGACTCTTCTCGTACAGCCCAACCGCCGCTACCGGCCCGACGATCATAAACCCGGCGAGCGCCGGGAACAGGATATAGTCCCATCCGAAAGCGAACAGCGTCCAGACAAATACCGCCGAGACGGCAAAGACGACAAAGCCGTAGGCGAGGCTCGGGCCCGGTCGCATCCAAAGATCGCTCCAGCCGGCCGCCAGCCATGACAGACAGGCGCCTGCTGGCAGGTTGCGCTGGCGGGCCGGATTGCGCGTTTCCTCGATACCGGAAAGTTGCGTCAGCAGGCCATAGGGGCGTTCCGTGTCACTCATAATTCACTCCTGAAACCTCAGCAGTCCGACTGCGCCGCGCGATAGACCCCGCTTCCGTGCAGCGGTTCCTTCAGATGCGCCACGCAGCCGGGCTGGGAGGTCATAGCCACATAGACGAGATGAGCGTTGGCGCCACAGAAGATCGCGACGCCTGCGCCGACCAGCACCCATACGATCCAGTAAACCGGCTTTCTGCCGCCCGCTCGATCACTCATAGCAACGCCGCACTCACGGATTTTCCACGCCTAACGAATGCACGTACAGGGCGAGAATCTTAATGTCGGTGGATGATAGACGCTTGCCCCAGGTCGGCATATGTCCCTGACGTCCGCCGTGAATGGTTGCCACGATAGTCTCGATATCTCCGCCGTAGATCCAGTATTTGTCGGTCAGGTTCGGCGCACCGACATCGGCGTTTCCTTTAGCGTTCTCACCATGGCAGGCCGCGCAGGTTGTCAGGAATACCTGGCGCCCGGCATCGATAGTATCGACGTTTTCGGGCGTGGCGTCGTCCGGATTGCTCAGTGAATGGACGTAGACGGCGACATTGTTCAGTTGCATTGGATCCAGCATCTCGTCACGGCCGAAGGCGGGCATTTGCGAGACACGGCTGTCGGCATGCGCGCTGTTGACGCCCACGCTGATCGTCTGGGCAATCGTTTCCGGTCCACCGCCCCAGATCCAGTCGTGGTCGGCCAGGTCGGGATAATTGCTGCCGCCGCGTCCGTCTCGTCCGTGGCAGGCGGCACAGTTGTCGCCGAACAGGCGGTGGCCGGTCTCCTGGACGATTTTCATCAGTTTCGGATCGGCTTGGATCTCATCATAGTTCTTCTTCTCAATCGCCTCGACCCACGGCGCGCGCGCCGCGTTCGCCTCGACCAGCCTTTCGGCGACCATCTTGTGCTGGTCGGTATCGAGCAGCCCTTGCGTGTAGGTGGTGCCGAGCGGCCAGGTGGGCATCAGGAACCACCAGAGCACGGCAAAGACGTGGGTGACGATCAGGAAGATCAGCACACCCCGCGGCACGGGTGTGTCGAGCTCCTTGATGCCGTTCCATTCGTGTCCGGTGGTTTCGCGCCCGCTTACCGGATCGATCTCCTCTACCGCCATGGCCTGTCATCCTGCTCGAGAATATCCTTCTTGGCCGCGTCGAAGCGCGCGCGATTGGCGGGCCGGTAAGCATAGATGACAACCGCCACCGCGAAGGCGATCAGATAAAACAGCCCCCAGCTCTTGGCGAGCGCGACAAGCGTATCGTGGCTCACATCCATGGTTCGCTCCTCAACCCCCGTTGCCGCCGACTTGGGGCGCGCCAGCCGCCTGCTCGCGGCTTGCCGCATCCGTCAGACGTCCGAGTACCTGCAGATATGCCACCAGCGCGTCCATCTCCGTGACTTCCGTCGTTACGCCGTCGAATGCACTCACATCGGTCGCTTCGCCATAGCGCTTGACGACGCCCGTGGCGAAATCGCTGTCCGGCGTCGCCTGTCCGTAAGCGTCGCGCGCGGCATTGGCGATCATATCATCGGTGTAGGGCACGCCCAGTTCGCGCAGCACCGCCAGATGTTGGCCCAGATCGTCCATCTCAAGGGGTGTGCGCTCCAGAAACGCATAGGCCGGCATGTTGGATTCGGGCACCACGCTGCGCGGGTTGGTCAGGTGCGCGACTTGCCAGAAGTCGGAATACTTGCCGCCAACGCGAGCGAGATCGGGGCCGGTGCGTTTCGATCCCCACAGCATCGGATGGTCGTATTTGGATTCGACCGCGAGCGAATAGGGACCGTAGCGCTCGACATCGTCGCGCAGCGTGCGGATCATCTGGCTGTGACAGGCATAGCAGCCTTCGCGCTCGTAGATGTTACGGCCGGCCAGTTCGAGCGGCGTGTAGACACGCATGTCCGGCGCGTCCTCGACCGTCTGGTGAATGGTAAAGAGTGGCGCGATCTCGACGATACCGCCGACGCTGGCCGCGGCAATGATCGCCAGCACGAAGCCGATTGCCGTTCGTTCGAGCTTGCGGTGGAACAGTTCAGGCATCGGTTCACTCCGCAGGGGCAGGCGCGACGCCGGACTGGGCCGGTCCATCGCCGACGACGGCGGCGGCCGGCGCGCCGCGCGCCGTCATCCAGATATTGTAGCAGGCCACAATCGCGCCGAGCAGGAACAGCAGGCCGCCGAAGGCGCGCGCGATATAATAGGGATACATCGCCACGAGCGTGTCGACGAAGGAATAGGTGAGCGTTCCGTCTTCAGTGTAGGTCCGCCACATCAGACCTTGGATGATGCCGGAATTCCACATCGCAAAAACGTAGATCAGGGTCCCTGCGAGCGCGAGCCAGAAATGGACCTCGACAAGCGTCGCCGAATACATGGCCGGGCGTTTCCACAGTGCGGGAACAAGCGTGTAGAGCGAGCCGAAGGTGATCAGCGCCACCCAGCCGAGTGCGCCGGCGTGGACATGACCGATCGTCCAGTCGGTGTAATGGGAGAGAGAATTGACCGGCCGGATGGCAAGGAACGAGCCTTCGAAAGTCGCCAGGCCATAGAAGACGGCGGCCACAAACATGAAGCGCAGCGTCGCGTCGTCGCGCACCTTGTGCCATGCGCCGTTAAGCGTCAGCAACGCGTTGCCGGCGGACGCCCATGAAGGCACCAGAAGCATCACCGAGAAAGTCATGCCGAGGTTCTGCACCCAATGCGGCAGGGCCGTATAATGGAGATGATGAGAGCCGACCCAGATGTAGAAGAAGGTGATGCCCCAGAAACTGAGGATCGACAGCCGGTAGGAGAAGATCGGCCGCCCTGCACGCACCGGCAGGTAGTAGTAAAGCATCCCCAGGAAGCCCGATGTGAGGAAGAAGGCGACCGCATTGTGGCCGTACCACCATTGCACCATCGCATCCTGCACGCCGGCCCAGATGGTGTAGCTCTTGGCGTGCCCCCAAGACACCGGAATGGCGAGATTGTTGACGATGTGCAGAATCGCGACCACCAGGATGAAGGCGAGATAGTACCAGTTGGCGACGTAGATATGTGGTTCCTTGCGGCGCGCCAGCGTACGGATGTAGAGGATGAAATAAGAGACCCAGACAATCACCAGCCAGAGGTCGGCATACCATTCGGCTTCGGCGTACTCCTTCGACTGGGTGACGCCGATCAGGTAGCCGCTCACCGCCAGCAGACAGAACAGGTTGAAACCGAACAGCACGAACCAGGGGCTGATCTGCCCGGCGAGTCGCGCCCGCGAGGTTCGCTGCACGACATGGAAGGAGGTGGCAATCAGCGCGTTGCCGCCGAAGCCGAAGATAACGCCCGTGGTGTGGGTGGGCCGCAACCGGCCAAATGTCGACCAGGCGGCATCGAAGGCGAGGTTCGGCCAGGCGAGCTGGGAGGCAACCCAGACGCCCATGAACATGCCAAACACGGCCCAGGCCATGGAAAGCGCGATGCCGACCTTGATCGGGTCGTCGTAATAGCTGGCCTGCCGGTCCTCTTGCGGTTCGGGGCCGTAGAATGCCGACAGGACCAGGTAAAGCAGGACGCCGCTGTAGACAATCACGATGACGCCGTGCACGCCGAGCGGATCGGACTTGCCAAGCGCTGCCATGGCGACGCCCACGATCACCATCAGAATCAGGATGACGGCACAATATTGTCTTTCACTCGAAGTAAGTTGCGCGACCATGCTTTTCCCTTGCAACGCTCGGTTCATGCCGCTTGACCTGCAGGATCGCCGGCCAGCTTATGTGCGTCAAGCACGACCGCAAGTTGCGATCGGTTCGCAACCAGATCCGCCAGCGTGAACTTGTCAAAAACAGATAGGTATGAGCCGAGCGCGTCCCTGATGACACCTTTCAGGCGACAAGTCGGCGATAGGACACAACGGCCCGCGTCGGCTTTCATACACTCGACGATCGGAAAGTCATCACCGAGGTTGCGCACCACTGTCCCGACATTGATCTTGTCCGGCGTCATCGCCAGACGGATGCCTCCCGAGCGGCCGCGGGCTGTCGACAGGAGTCCCATGTTCCGCAGCCTCAGGGCGATCTTGAGAAGATGATTGCGCGATATGCCGTAGCTCTCGGCGACGTCGTTCACGGTGCTCAGCCGCCGATCATGGATCGCAAGATAGATTAGCATTCTCAGTGCATAATCGGTTTGTAGCGTCATCCGCATGTCGGTTGCCTCGACGCGGGGTCGCCTCGCGGCAGGTGAACGAACATGCCGACCTTCAGTCTCTGCGCGTTGCGTTCGGCGCGGTCGATGAACACAGTCGCTACCTCAGGCTCGCAAAGTTTGAGCGCCGTCTCTCGTGCCCGAGCCATATCTCGGAGTCGTCTACGAAGACGTCCTTCAGCTTGAGGGGCGTCGGCCTTGAGTATGACCGAGCACCATAAGTCGAGCATTTTCTCCAGATGGGGCTTCCAATCGCTGACAATGTGCCGGGCCAAGATCCGGCCGAGGCGAGCTTCAGCCCGCACGTAGAAGGAGCGGACCAGCCGACTTATGGACATCCTGTCTACTTGCGGGTGCATCAGGGATTGCTCTGCAGCGGGCTGGACTCTGTCGAGAGGTTGAGCAGGCATTCGGGAATAACCATCAATTGGCATCTGAAATACCACTTTACGATCGATCAAAGCCTTCCGCAAGAAACGAACGTCACGAGACACCGCTTCGGCTCACCGCAAACGAGGGCAATTATAAAAGCCACGGCGCTTGGCTGGCGTTGCCGGGAGCGCCCAAGTTGCGGCCGTGCAGACTTCATCGAGCCGTCGCGGCTACAGCGGCACGCCGACAACCGCGAGAAGGGTCAGCAGTAGCGAGCCGAGGCTAGCGACTACAACGATCACGCCGAAGATGAACGCAAGCGCTGCGATCGGATCGTAAGGTTTGCCCATCGTTTGGGTCACAGTTACCACCATCATGAAGCCGCCGCGCCTGACAAACACTGGACCCTGCACGTTGCCAAGTCGACCCCCCATCCATTTCCAGACTAATATCTACTGACGCTGACGACCCGGTCAAAGATCAACCGAGAGCGTCGAGGCGGCGACTCCGGCGGTTCCTGGACACACCCGGACGGAGGCCTTCGCGCCCTCTGACGAGGATGTGGGAAGGCTGAAGCCGCGTCGGGCTGCCGATGGCTCAAGCGGTTGTTTGACCGTTGAACGAGCAGCGATAGTGGGCGAGCCAGGAGCGAATGCGTCCGTTGGATGGAATAATTTTCTGCATCCTGGAGCCTTCAAAAAAGTTTGCGACAGAACCTCCTCAATCGCATCTCCAATCACTGGCCTAACAGCCTGCTTGTTCTACCGATGCGCAGGCGCGGGCCGATGTGACCGGACCCGCCAATCAAATGTTCCGCCTTGCTTCAACCAGTGAGGCAAAGTAGGAAGCCCCGAAGGGCAGTGCTTCGTCGTTAAAATCGAACCACGCGCTGTGAAGTATGCGGCCAATATCGTCCGGTTCATTGCCGATCCAGCCATAGCATCTGGGTCGGTCTTGGAGCATGAAGGCAAAGTCTTCGACGATCATCGTCTGCGGCGGGTTTGTCTCGATCTTGTTGAACACCGACGATCCCGCGGCCTCTGCCGATCGGGCAGCGGATTGCGAATTGATGAGCGTCGGATATTGCTGGACATAGGAAACCTTGCACTGCGCGCCGGTCGATAGCCCGATGCCTTCCACGATGCGCCGCACCGCCGGCTCGGCTGCCGCGCGCGCGTCGGGAGAGAATGCCCGCACAGTACCCCGGATGGTGACCTTGTTCGGTAAGACATGGTAGGCATCACCACCATGAATTTGCGTGGCGCTTACCACGATTGCATCCAGCGGGTCGGTATTTCGCGCGGAAATCTGCTGAAGTGCGACGAGGATGTGTCCGGCGGTCAGAATAACATCAACGCCTTTCTGCGGTTGGGCCGCATGCATCCCGATGGACGAAACTTCGATACATTATCGCCCGACGCGCCGTTACGCTCCCGTTGGCAAAGTTACCACAGCCTCAAACCCGGTCCCATGCCCGGTGCTCGGCGAGCGCAGCACGAGCGATCCGCCAGCACGCTCGGCTATGGTCCTCACGATGGCGAGACCCAGTCCACTGCCTTCACCCGAGATTGCCGCACGCTCGAAACGTGACGTCAGCCGCGCGAGTATTTCGGCCGGGATCACTGGTCCCTCGTTGGTGACGAGAAGCCGTCCGTCCGCCCCCAGCGTGATTGCGACCGGGGTATCGGGTTTGCCATGTCTCAGCGCATTTTCGATCAGGTTGCGACAAAGTATTCCGAAGGCATCAGGGTCGATATCCGACAACACAGGCTCCGATGGCAGGTTGAGATCCAGTCGGTTTGTCGCTCCGGCTCGCTCGAAATCGGCCACGATCAGCCGCAGGATTGGGCACAGGTCGGCAGGCCTGTCGCCCCTGAGCCTGCCGCCTTCAGCACGGGCGAGTTGCATCAGCTTCTCCGAAAGCCTGGCCAGCCGTTTGAGTGTTACCTCGATATCGGCGGCCCGCTGCGCCGCCTGTCGATCGGTCGTCTCGACCTGCAGCCGCTGGGCCTGGGCGATAGCCCCGGCGATGGGGTTTCGAAGCTCATGCGCGGCGTTCGCCGTGAAACTGCGTTCGGCTTCGAACGCTTCCTTCAAACGAAGCAGCAACTGGTTAGCCGCTGCCGCAATGGGTGCGACTTCGCCAGGAAGACCGGTCTCCGCCACCGCCGACAAGTCCTGAGCGCTGCGCGCGGCGAGGTCAGTTCTCAATCTTCGTACCGACCGGAAGCTCAGCCGAACGGCGCCGAAAATGGCGACAAGGCTGAGCGGGATCATGATCAGCAGCGGCAATGCGAGTGCGCCCTGCATTTTACGCGCGACCGCCGCTCGGTGCTCGAGGGGTTCGGCTACCGCGATCGTGACCGTCTCCTGCAAAGCCGCATCGTAATAAAGCCGATGCGTGGCGGAGTCGCGGAAGCCCATGCCCTGATAGGGCGGAAAGACGGACTCGTCGGCGTCGTGTGATTTGAGAAGCACGCGGCCTTGGGCGTCGCGAACGACGTAGGTGAAATACTCATTGTGCCGGCGCAGCGTCGCGATCCGCTGCGTAAGCCCCTGTTCCTCGCGACCAACAATATCGAGTACCGCGAGCGGCAGGATGCGTTGCGCCGTCTCCTCCAGCGCCGAGTCGAAAACCTCGTTCATTTCATTGCGAAGGATGTTCGCGGTGATGGTCGCAGCGGTTATCCAGAAAAGCGTTACGCCTAGTCCGATGGCGAGCGCGAGCCGGACCTCGAGCGAGCGGGGAGCCTTCATGCCGTTCCCAACCGATAGCCAAGGCCGCGCTCTGTCTTGATGATGTTGTGGCCGAGCTTCTTGCGGAGCCGGCTTACATGCACTTCGATGGTGTTGCTCTCCACCTCGGTGCCAAAAGAATAAAGTCGCTCTTCCAGCTGCGCTTTGGCGAGAAGCTGCCCCGGCCGCTGCACGAAGGCTTCAAAAAGCGCCCATTCGCGAGCTGTAAGTGGTACGGCACGACCATCCTTGTGCACGGAGCGGGCGGCAAGGTCGATGTCCAGCGGGCCTAGCGTCACGATCGGGTTTGGATTGCCGGTATAGCGCCGTGCCACCGAGCCGATGCGCGCCGACAGTTCCGCCAGGTCGAAGGGCTTGACGATGTAGTCGTCGGCTCCGGCATTGAGCCCCTCGATCCGGTCCGACACCTGGTCAAGCGCCGTCAGTACGATGACGGGGCTGGCGTCTCCCTTCGCTCGCAAGGACCGAAGAAAGGGGATGCCGCGACCATCGGGCAGCATCAGGTCCAGAAGGACGAGGTCATAGGCGGCGACGGCCAGCGCCTCGCGCGCCTCATCGAGGCGCGTGAACCAGTCGATCGAATGACCGTCTGCTCGGACTTGATCGCGGACGGCAGCGCCTAACACGGTATCGTCTTCGATAAGGAGGATGCGCATGCCTGTTGGTTCCGCCCCTGTCTGTGCCATCCGTCTTTTCATTCCAGGCTGAAGGAAACCTGAAGCAAAGGGCGCGCTGGCTTCAGGCGACCGTCAGCTTTAGGGTGCAGGAAATGGCCGCGCGCCCCTTTTAGGAGTTTGAGCCATGACGCATGGCCTGACAATGCTGACGCTTCTAGCCTCACTCGGCGGAGTCGGCGCGGCAATGGCCGATGAAGGCTGCAGCGTGCCGATGACGGACTGGCAGCCTCCCGAATCCGTCCAGCGGATGGCCGAGAAGCAGGGATGGACCGTCCGTCGGATCAAGATCGACGACGGCTGCTACGAAATCCGCGGTCTGGACGCCTCCGGGCGGCCTGTCGAAGCCATCGTCGATCCTGCTACGCTCAAGGTCGTTTCCCTCGAATACCAGGACGACGATCGCGGTGGGTCAGGCCCCAGCGCGCCGAATGGAGCCGTTCCGAAGAATGGTGTCGCGGTGCCGGGCCCGGTGGCGACGCCGACGGAAGATTGATGGTCTAGGGCTGAGGCTGCGTACTTTCCTTACATGTAGCTGAAGCGAATTTCTCGCATTCTTCAGCAAGCGCTCAGGATAGGCGGCAATTCTTTTCCCATCCACAACATGGGAGACCTAGCATGAAACTCACACTTGCCCTTCTTGCCGCGACCGCCATCGGCGCGGTTGTAACCATCGCGGCGGCCGCGACCGTTGGACCGTTCGCCGGCAACACGTTCAGCCACGTCGCTGACAAGGTTGCGGAAGTTGCTGATCGCGGCGCGACCATCCTGGCCAGCGATGACGATGATGAAGATCATGAGTACCGAAAGCACGGCCGTACCGACGACGATGGTGAAGACGATGACGACGACGCTACCGGGACGGCCTCGAACCCGGCACCAGCAGGCACCGTTGCGCCGCCTGTGAACGGGTTGTTCGGCGACGGTCCGGTTCCGCGAGTCAAGGTCAACTGACGCATATACCGGCCTGATTGATCTGCTTGCGACCCTGCCCCGATGCCCGGTGGCGGGGTCGCGCTTTCAGGGACCTTCTGCCAGTTGTGAAGCTGACGGCAAGCTGAAGCGAAAAGGCTCGCACCATCAGGAAAGCATCAGCTGGAAGCGGCATTTTCCCCTCGTCGCAATCCTTGATGGAGAACTCATCATGAAATCTCTTCTGGTCGCCCTTGCCCTCACCACGGCGCTCACCCTTCCCAGCATGGCTCTCGCACGCCCCGTGACGCTGACGACCAATCTGACGAATTACGGCGGCAACGGTGCCTACCTCGCCCTCTACGTCACGGATGCAAATGGAGCCTATGCCGGCAGTTTGTGGATGGCCGGCGGCAAGTCGAAGTATCATCAGCACCTGAGTGACTGGTACCGCGCCACCGGAGGCAATTCGGCCGAGATCAACGGGATCACGGGGGCAAGCGTCGGCGCGGGGCGGGCGCTCTCCATCACCCTTGACCTAGCCGACACGCTCTTCGATGCCGGCTATGCGCTGCACATTGACGCCGCCGCAGAGGACATGCGCGACAGCCCCTCGGAAATTGTCGTGCCGCTTACTGCCGCGGGTGCGGGCAAAGCTACCGCCGGCCGTCGCTACATAGCGAACTTTACCTACGACATGTGAGATTGAGCGAAGGAGAACGACATGATCCGCTCTTTGCACAGGCTGCCGGGCCTTGTCGCCGCAGTTCTGATCGTGGTGCTCGCTTTGAGCGGCGCGGCGTTGTCGGTCCTGCCGGCAGTCGAAGTTGTGGCAACGCCCGCCCAGCAAGAGGCTGACCTCAGCGTCGCCGAGCTCGCCGCCCGAGTTGCGGCCGCTTACCCCAGGGTTGAACAGATCAAGCGGGCACCCTCGGGCAGGATTACCGCCTGGTATCGAGAAGGCGATAGTGCCGGCGCAGCCATTATCGACCCCGCCACCGGCCGAGGGATCGGAGCTGCCGAAAAGTCTGCGTTCGAACGCTGGTTGACGAACCTCCACCGGTCGCTCTTCCTCGGTGATGCCGGTCGGTTTGTGGCGGCAGCCGGGGCGGCGGCGATGCTTGCCCTCACGGTTTCCGGCCTCCTGCTGGCGGCGCGCCGCACAGGCGGCTGGCGGCGATTCTTCTCGCCGCTGAGGGGACCATTCTGGGGGAGGCTGCACGTGGAGATCGCGCGCATTTCCGCCGCTGGGCTCTTGCTGTCCTCAGTGACCGCACTCTGGATGACAGCTTCCACCTTCGGGCTCCTCCCCGAAGGACCGGGCGCACCGCCGATGACGACCTCCGTCTCCGGGCGGACCGACTATCCGGCTGCGGAGATGGCTGTGCTGCGCCAGACGCCGGCGTCTGGCTTGCGCGAACTGACTTTCCCTTACCCGGGCGACGCAAAGGATGTCTTCACGCTGAAGACGGGTGAAGGCCAAGGCTATATCGACCAGGGAACTGGCGCCCTCCTTGCCTGGGCCGACCTGGGCGTCTGGGACTGGGTCACCGAGACGATTTACATGCTCCACACCGGCCGCGGGGCTGCTGCGCTCGGCATCGTTCTGGGCTTCATGGCGCTAGGCGTGCCCGTCATGGCGGGGACTGGCGTTTTCCTGTGGACCATCGGACGGCGCGGGCGGCCGTGCATCAAGGCCAATGCAGCGCCCGGACAGGCTGATACGGTCCTTCTGGTTGGCGGCGAGGGCGGGAGCACCTGGGGCTTCGCCGCCACGCTGCATGCCGCGCTCACCGCGGCCGGGCAGAAGGTTCATGTGGCGCCGATGTCGGCTTTCTCACCCTCCTGCTACAGCCGCGCGGCGCGGGTCGTCGTGCTCGCCGCAACCTATGGCGACGGCGCAGCGCCCGGATCGGCGAAGGGGTTCCTCGATCGTCTCGCCTCGTTGCCCACGTCGCCCGGCTTTCCGCTCGCCGTCGTCGGATTCGGCGACCGGCAGTTTCGCGACTTCTGTGGCTATGCACACAACGTCGTGCGTGCGGCCGAAGCAAAGGGCTGGGTTCAGCTTCTGCCCCTGGATGTGGTCGACCGCCAATCCCCCCAGGACTTCGCTCGCTGGGGCCATGCCTTCGGCCGGGTGCTGGGGATTGCATTGATGCTCAACCACCAACCCAAACCGCCCCGGTCGCGAGCGTTCACCCTGGTCTCGCGACGCGACTATGGAGCAGAGGTGCAAGCACCGACTACGATCCTGCGTTTTGCACTGCCTCGCGCGAGGCTCTGGCAACGGCTGACCAGGCGCGGCATGCCGCACTTTGCCGCGGGAGATCTGCTCGGCATTTTGCCGCAAGGCTCGACGCTTCCGCGCTTCTATTCGCTTGCGTCGGGCAGCCGCGACGGCTTCATCGAAATCTGCGTGCGGAAACATCCGGGCGGCCTCTGCTCGGGCCAGCTGATGGACCTTCTGCCCGGACAGGCTGTCGATGCCTTCGTCCGTCGCAATCTGGAATTCCGCCTCGGGCGCGGGAAAACTCCGGTGGTGCTGATTGGAGCGGGCACGGGCATCGGGCCACTGGCGGGGTTTGCGCGGGCCAACCGCAAAGGTCGGGCAATGCACCTCTACTTCGGGGCCCGCCATCCCGACAGCGACCTCCTCTACGGCGAGGAACTGGCGCGATGGCAGGCCGAGGGACGGCTGGCCTCGGTCACGACTGCTTTCTCGCGTACAGCTGCCAGGGCCTATGTCCAGGACGCGCTGCGCCGCGACAGCACGCGCCTGACGAGGCTGATCGCCGAGGGGGCGCAGGTGATGGTGTGCGGAGGTCGCGAGATGGCCACCGGGGTCGCCCGCGCACTGGCCGACATCCTTGCCCCGGCTGGCTTGACCCCCGAACTGCTGAAAGCCGAGGGGTGTTATGTCGAAGACGTTTACTGATCTTACCCGCCACGCGCTGAACGGACCAACCATGGGTACCCGGTGGTCGGCCCTGTTCAACATGCCGAGGGGTTTTGATGCGCGGCCGGTGGCAGTGGCGCTGGCAGCGGCGGCGGCTAAGGTGGATGGGCAGATGTCGACCTGGAAGCCGGACAGCGACCTGATGAGTCTCAACGTCGCTGGGCAAAGAGTCTGGGTTGAAGTGCCTGACGAGTTGGCGAAGGTGCTCTCCTTCGGTCTGCGGATAGGAAGTCTTTCCGGCGGCGCCTTCGACATCGGCATGGGCGACGCGGTTGCTGCATGGGGATTTGGGCCTGCCCCGGCCGACCCGACGCGTATCCGTACCGCACTCGCAGCCCATCGCCAGCCCGCGCACGAGGTGCTGGAGGTCGACGCCGTGGGTCGCCGCGTTCGCAAGCATGCGCGGATGGCCCTTGATCTGTCGGGCATCGCGAAAGGCTATGCCGTCGACAAGATGGCCGAGGTCATCGAAGCCTTTGGCATCCCCGGCGCGCTTGTCGGCATCGACGGCGACCTGCGCGCGCTCGGCCTGCAGCCAGACGGCAGCCCTTGGACAGTTGCCGTGGAACGCCCAGACCATGTCCGCCGCGCGCCATCTTCAATCCTCGCGTTGGAAGGTGCCGCGGTTGCCACTTCTGGCGACTATCGTCACTGGGTCGAGGTCGCCGGCCAGCGACTATCGCATACGATGGATCCCCGACGCGGCGGGCCGCTGGTTGCCTCCCCGGCTTCGGTAACCGTGGTGGCTGCAACCTGCATGGAAGCCGATGCATGGGCGACCGCATTGATGGTCAAGGGCAGCTTGGAAGGCGCGGCGATGGCCCGTAGGATGGGATTGGACGCGCTTTTCCTCGACCGCGATGAAGGAGGATTGCGACCGACGGCCGTGGGACGGCTTTTCGGATAGCAGCCGCCTGTCGAGGTTGTGCAACATGAACTAGGGGAACTGAAGGGCAGATGAGCGGGGAAGGCAGCGAGAGGTTAAAGATAGCCATTCTGGCGGTTGCACTCGCTGGCCTGGCTGCGGGTATTTGTCTGAGGGTCGCCGGGAAGATTGAACTCGCCGACATGGTGTGGGTCGCGGGCGTCATTCCTGTCCTGGCGGCGCTCATCGTCGAGATTGTTCGAAGCCTGTGGAGGGGCGAGGTCGGCCTCGACATTGTGGCGGCCCTGTCCATGTCGGCCGCGCTCGTCTTCGGCGAGACGCTCGCAGCGGCCGTCGTCGCTCTCATGTATTCGGGAGGCACATTCCTCGAGAGCTTTGCCGAAGGCCGCGCCCGCCGCGAGATGCGCGACCTCCTCGCGCGCGTCCCGCGTACGGCGACCCGGCACCGTGACGGCGCATTGGATGAGGTTCCACTCGATCAAATCGTACCTGGCGATCTTCTCCTGATTCGGCAGGGAGATGTCGCGCCCGTCGACGGAGACATCGAAAGCGAGCGCGCCGTGCTCGACCAGTCGGCCATGACGGGTGAATCGATGCCTGTGAAACTGATGCGCGGCCAAGAGGTTATGAGCGGCTCGACCAATGCAGGCGAAGTCTTTGACCTGCGAGCCACCCGCCGTGCCGCGGAAAGCACCTATGCCGGGATTGTCCGTCTGGTGGCCGAGGCGCAGCGCTCGAAGGCCCCGATGTCGCGATTGGCGGACCGCTACTCGGTCCTGTTCCTCATAATCACCGTCGCACTTGCGACGGCGGCGTGGTGGCTAACCGGCGACCCAATTCGGGCCGTGGCCGTACTCGTCGTGGCCACGCCGTGTCCGCTCATCCTCGCAGTTCCTGTCGCTCTTGTCGCAGGGCTGTCGCGAGCGGCGCATTTCGGGGTACTGATCAAGGGCGCGAAACCACTTGAGGCGCTTGCGCAAGTGCGAACGCTGATCCTCGACAAGACCGGCACGCTGACGGACGGACGCCCACAGATCGTGTCGATAGATACGTGCGCGGACGTGCCGCCTGATGAGGTGCTTTACCTGGCCGCGGCAGCCGACCAGGGTTCGAAGCATCCCATGGCGCAAGCGATCGTCGCCTCGGCACGCGCGCGAGACATCGCATTGCCGGTGCCGACCGATATCGAAGAGATCCCGGGGGAGGGTGTCGCGGCGCGGGTGGATGGCCGTTCCGTTGTCGTGGGCGGGACAGGCTTCGTTACGCGCCACATCGGAAGGGGCAGCATGCGCGATCATGGGGCGGAAGCCGGTTTTGTGCTTGTCGCCGTCGCGGTGGACGGCCGACTTGTCGGAAATCTGGTCCTTGCGGACGCCTTGCGTTCGGAGACCGCTGAGTTCCTTGCCGGCATTCGCCGCCATGGCATCGGGCGGATACTGCTTGCCACCGGGGATCGGCGTGCCGTCGCCGAGGCGGTGACCGACGGGCTCGGCCTCGATGGCGTTCGGGCCGAACTGACGCCAGACCAGAAGGTGCTTCTGGTGCTGACGGAGCGCAAGAACGGGCTGGTAATGATGGTCGGCGACGGCGTGAACGATGCTCCGGCACTGGCCGCTGCCGATATCGGCGTGGCTATGGGAGCCCGTGGGGCGGCCGCTTCCGCCGAGGCTGCCGACGTCGTTCTGCTGGTTGACGATCTTGGTCGGCTGCTTTCGGGACTGGAAGTGGCCAGCCGATCGCGCCGGATCGCCCTGGAAAGTGTCGTGGCGGGAATTGGCCTTTCGGTGGCCGGTATGATTGCGGCTGCACTTGGCTATCTCACGCCAGTACAGGGTGCACTCCTGCAGGAGGCAATCGATGTCGCGGTCATCCTGAACGCGCTGCGCGCGCTTCGAATATCGCCAAGGAACGGGCCGGCCTGGGGGCAAGATCACACATCAGTCGAAGACCATGGTGCTGAATGATCGGGCTATCCCACTCAGAAATGCATTTGGTGCATCGTATCGGCTGGCTGCATCGCTTCCTCGGGGCGTCAATGAGGAGACCACCCCGACTGCCGGCCTCGTCGTCGCCGCAGCCACAGCGGCGTGCGGTGGCGGCGTGGTATTGATGGCCGGACTGCCGTCCCCCGCCGGATGCGCCGCGATCTTCAGCACCGCACCATCGTACTGCTCCAGGCCTACGATGCCAGTGTTGGCGCCTCACCATGGCACCGCCATGCGGCCGAGCGGGCATGGCCTGCGGTCGTCGCCGCTCAACGCCTCGCCTATCGAGTGCTCGCCACCTGCTGGTCGCTGGAGAATGCGGGAGCCGATGCGGCCCCTGAAAAGGCTCGCAAGCTGTTTGGCCCGGACGGTGAAAAAGAGATCAACCTCGCACTGGCGCTGCTAGCCGATGCCGTTCGCACAGGAAGGAAGCCCGAGCCACTTTCGCAGCTCCCGGAGTTTCTGAGCTCGGAGATGCGAAACCTGTATGACTCGCTCATCTATGTCGGAAGCCCCGGTGCGGGACCGTCCGACTGAGCACCATTGTTTGCATCGTTCCCCCGCACTCAATGCTGCGTCGTCAACTTTCTTTTCGTGACCGCCGCCGCAACAGGAGGACAATGAGCGAGATTATCACCAGCACGCCTATGGCGAGCCTATCTGAGCAAGCGTCATGAGCACCGACTGCCCTGGCCCCGCCCGCAATTCGCCGACCTGGTCCGCTGTAACCCTGGCGGCGGGGTTACCATTCCAAATTCACCTGCATCACCTCCTCGCGATCGCGGAGTAGAAAGCTTTGACGGGAGGCATGGCCTGAAATCAATCCGTAGGGCCGAATTCCCTCGGCCCGCCCGGACGGAAGTTAAAGTGACATCGCCGTTGTGTCACATGGTCTGCTGTCTGCGTGCGGATGATGTATAGCCCAGCACGCAGCCACAAGGCTCCATCTATCTCTTCAGCAAGTCGCGGATTTCCGTCAGGAGTCGCACATCGGCTGGCGGCGGCGCCACTGGGGTTGCGGGCTTTTCAGCCTCCACCCGCTTGCGCATGTTGTTCACCGCCTTGACCATCAGGAAGATGATGAAGGCGAGGATCAGGAAGTTAAGCACGACCGTGATGAAGCTACCGTAAGCGAACACCGCACCCTGCTTCTTGGCATCGGCCAGCGCCGGCGCCGTCACCGCCGAAGACAGGGCGAAGAAATAGTTGTTGAAGTCCAGTCCACCCAAGATCGCGCCGATGATCGGCATGATGATGTCGTTGACGAGGGAATCGACGATCTTGCCGAAGGCCGCACCGATGATGACGCCGACCGCCAAGTCCATTACATTGCCCTTGGAAATGAACTCCTGGAATTCCTTCAGCATATCCATCTCCTCTGAATTGAAGTCTTAGGTCGTCAAGAGAAGGCACTTTCGCGCCGGAAGTGCTTGACCAGCAGGTAGTAGAAAGCGGCACGATATTTGTTGCGGTTGGATCGTCCATACTGATCTATGACAGTCTTGATCCCCTCATCGAGATTGTCGCTTGCGCCAAGTCCCAGTTTCTTGATCAGAAAATTCTTCTTCACTCGCTCCATTTCGGCGCTGTCCGACGCAGAGACTGTCGACGCGTCGTCGCTGTATATGGTGGGGCCGCACCCCTTCGTCACCTTCGTAAGAAGGTCCATGTCGGCCGACAGACCGCACTTACTTTTAAGATCCGCTGCGTATTTTTTAATGAGCTCGTCCCGTTTACTCACGACAATGTTCTCCTCTTTCCAAGAACGCTCCGCAGCGCTCATATTCCTTGTCGACCGCTGCCAAGGGGCCTACGAGTTTCAATTTGCGTCTCGGTGCCTCGAATCGGAAAGAGCGAAGTCATGGTTGAACAACTAATAGCGCGACAAGCATCAAGGCTGCCGACGCACTCCCGAGAATGCCGATCGCGGCAAAGACCTGAAAACCCACGGGAAGCTGGCGGAAACGCCACCATGTCCAAGGCTCCCTCTCCCATTGCTGAAAACGCGGCATCAAACTCCCCAGCCATTGAACGACTTCTGAACTTCCGCTTGGATACCGTCTCGACGAACGAGTACAGTTGTCTTGATTGGGTGCCATCGTAAGCCAGCGCAATCCTGCGGAGTCCATAAGGTCAACACCTGAGATTACCGCCCAAGTCGGTCCGTAGGCCGCTGGGACTTCCAGATAAGTTGGACCTGCGGGCAGCAAGTCAGAGGCAGCGCGATTGCTGTCTTGGGCAGCCGAAACGACACGCCCCCTCGTTTCATGGTTCGATCAGGCGATTCCGGATCGCATATCGGGCCAGGTCAACGGCCGAGCGGAGGCTCAGTTTTCTCATCGCAGAAGTCCGGTGCGAGTCGACTGTCTTTATGCTGACGCCCCACCGCGAGGCGATGTTCTTGTTTGATTGACCCTCGGCGACAAGCTGGACGACCTCTCGCTCCCGTTGTGTGAGCGTCTGCGACGCGACGACCTTGCCGCCGCTGAGAAAATCCTCCAGCAGGCATTCTGCCACCTTCTGCGAGAAATAGGTCTTACCTTTTCCTAGCGCCTCAACGGCGGCAACAAGTTCGGCGTCTTCTCCGGTCTTCAGCAGATAGCCGCGAACATTGGCCTGCAGAGCATCCTTTATCAGCGCCTCGTCATCGTGCATCGTATACATCAGAACAGCGGTTCGCCGACTGGCGGCACCGATCTTTCGGGCCGCTTCCAGCCCGTTAAGAATGGGTAGCGAATAATCGAGGATTGCGACGTCGGGCATACCCGCAATCGCCAGATTCACAGCCTGCTCGCCATTGTCAGCCTCTGCCCATACTTTCCACTCTGCTCGCTTTTCCAGGACAGCCCTTATGCCCGCACGAACAATACTGTGATCGTCGGCGATCAGTATTTTAAGCGTCCGCATGGTCATGGCCTCTCGGCAAATGGGGTGGCAAGTGACCGTAGATCGACGATTGCGACGTTGTCCAGCAACTCAAAATACCGACATATTTTTCTTTCCCTCGCCTGAATCATGGACAGGAAACCGCAAGCTCATCGTCGTGCCCAGCCCTTTGTCGCTGGAGACAATGATTTGGCCACCGCTGCGATTAACAAAGTAGAGCACCTGGTCGAGCCCGATTCCGTTACCTTGGCCTGGCACCTTCGTCGTGAAGAATGGATCGAATGCCTGCGCGAGGACGTCCTGATACATCCCTTGTCCATCGTCATGAACGTCGATCTGAGCCCAGCGGCTTTCGGCGCCGCCGCCGGCGATCCGCAGCCTGATGGTGATGAGCCCGCCAGTTGGCATTGCATCACGCGAATTCAGGACCAGATTGACGATAGCGGCCTGGAATTGTACGGAGTCCATCAGGCAAACTATTTTCGTCCCATCACGTTCGAACTTAATTTCTACGCTCGGGCCTGCGGCCTGTCTGAGATGCGGGAGTGCATTGGTGAGAAGTGTGCCAATATCGACCTTCTGGGGCTGCATTTCCCGGTTCCCGGAATAGGAGAGCAACTGGGTTACCAGTTCCCGGCCTGATGCCAGCGACAGATCGATCTCATCAAGCAGTCTTCCAGCCTCTGGCTTGTCGCTTATCATAGGGCGCAAAAGCGATACGGCCGAACGAACGATTCTGGTAAGGTTACCGATGTCGTGAGCGATCCAGCCCGCAAAACGTCCTACCGTTTCTAGCCTGTTTGCTTCTTCAAGTCGCTTTCGCGCGATATCTTCCCGCCTGCGATACCGTCGCGACAACCACTCGAACGCCAGCAGAACGGCCAGAAGGATTGCTGCACCAACGATCAGAACCGTCGCGTGGGAGCGCCAGGCCCGCATCACGTCCGCCTCGTTCAACGTGGCCAGGACGACGACCGGAAATCCGTCCAACGACCGGAATCCGCCAAGCCGGCGGATTCCATCGATCGGACTGTTCGACCAATTGTAGCCTTGGCTGCCTGATCGCAGGCTGCGGAACAACTCTGCCGATGCGAAGGACTTTCCCATCGCTACGTCATCCTGGGGCGAGCGAGCAAGCAATGTGCCGTCGTTGAGGAGGAGTGCAATCGTGCCGCGGCCCACCAATATCTGTCGGTAGAAATCCTCAAAATAGAGGGGCTCCACGGCCGCAACCGCCACACCGCTGAAACCGCCACCCGACTTCTCGATGCGCCGGCTCAGGCTGATAAACCAGACGCCGACCGAGCGGCTCCGCAGTGGATGTCCTACATGCACACCGAGCGAAGGATTGTCGCGATGCGCCAAGAAATACGAACGGTCCGCGAGGCTCACATGCGGCGTGGACGGGTAATCCGTATCATGCGTGATGAACCCATCGGCTCCAATCACAAAGAGCGCGCGGACATAGGGTAATTCCCTCAATCGCGCGGTCAATTGGGCGCGAAAAGTAGGGTCGTTGTCTGGAAGTGCCGGATTATTCTCGAGGTCCGTGACAATATCCTGCAGGGTTAGATCCACCGACTGCAAGGTCCGTGCCGTCTGTTCGGAAAGCAGACGAGTGAGATTCTGCACGGATCGCTCCGCTTCTTCCCGAGCGGCTTGATAGCTCCGCCACAGTTCGAACGTCAGCAAACTCGCCAAGCAAAAGATCAGCAGAGGGGCGGGCGACAAGACCGCGAACCGCCTTAGGGCCCCCCGCGATAGAGGCGCAGTCCCCGTCAAAGGACCAGGATGCTTAGCCGTGCCGTCGCGTTCCCGGTCTATTGTTTTCTCCCTCGAAGAAACGCGGTCAAAAGACGTCGCAGGAAAACCTCTCAGATCCCTCACGCCATGCATACCCCAGCAGAAAAATAGCGCGCATCAGGTGTTTACCCCATAGTGCGCCGCCCAGACGCGAATTACCACATTCTAATGCAATGATCGCCACTGATTCCGTGGAGGCACGAGAAGGCAGGGAAATTCCGGCTGATGTCCAAATGAAACTCGATTTGCAGTTCATCAAACATCCGAACGGCAAAGAACGTCTCGTGGTTTTGCCAGAATCCCATTTTCATCTGCTGGAGAGAGCTGCGCGTGCATGTTTGAAACGAGGTGAGACGGAACCTTTCCTGCTGCCCAAACTATTGCTGGACAAAATAGCTGGAGGGGAAAATCCCGTACGGGCAGTGCGGCTCTGGCGCGGCTTGAACGGTAGGCAGTTATCGACCTTGGCGGGCATAACGCCGAGCATGCTTTCCCAAATAGAACGAACTGGAAAAACCGGGTCGCCCAGGACCTTCAAGGCCATCGGCAATGTACTCGGTGTACCCCTTGATTTGATCTTCCCGCACTTGCCCGACAACAAGTGATTTAAGCAGATGCAGCCAAGCTCAAGATCCGAAGCCGCAAATAATAATACGTTTATTCAACCTGCCGCAGAGCAGGCTCTCAGGCAACGCAAATTGCCCGTGGTTTCCCGCCCCGAAACCACGGGTTCATTTTTATGGTGGGTCGGCTATAGCGCCGGGCAGCAGGTCCAAGTACGTCGCAGCTTGAATAAATGTAGGAAGCGATGCTACACCAATTCTCTACCCTTCGACTGGCCACCGCAGATCTTGTGCCTGGTTAAGCATCAAATGAAGGCGTGCCAACTCGATTGGCAGCACCCCGCCAGCCCGTATCGCTCGATAGTACTCGTATCCCACATCCTTTGACATCCGCCACAGAGTGTAGTTGTCGATCTGCGAACTGCTCGTAATTGTCAATGCGGCGGCTTCGATGCTGGAACCTGTTGATCTATCTTTCATTTTGTGCGCTTCGTTGGGTCGAAGGGTTTGCAGAACCAGAATTCGAATCGGCGCAGAGGTGAAATCCGGCCGATGAAATGCCTCCCGGAAATAAACGAGGAGCGGCAGGTCTGCCATTGGGTGAATACCCGATAGCGCATCTTCCCATCGGCCGCCTCCAAGGTGCTGCCGCGATGTGGATTATCCGACAACCTTGAGGCGATTGCTTAGTCCTCCTTTGCTCCCGAGAACTGCAATTAGGTCGTTGCCAACCCGAACCCGGGGAACCGTCGAAGGCAGGCATCCGAGAATAGGCGATCGACGCAAAGGCCTCGGCCTGGTGGCCAGCCCTCAGGTACCCGCAAGATTACAGGTTGTTCCGAACTGACCCAGGCAAATATCCGCCTTGATTCAGGTTATCTCCTGATGGAAGCCACTGGCAGGATCAGCCATGAACGTTGCGTGTTCTCATCAATTCAGCAGGAGAACAACGCACGGCGGTAACGAATTAGGCGTGATCAGTCATGGCGCGATCATCGGGATGTATAGTGCCGGTTCTAGTCGCCCTAGCCATTCTTCACGTGGGTTCAGCGCAAGCGAAAATGATCCAGCTTCCTGAAGCAGTGGCGGTCCCTTCAGCTAGACCTGGGGTTGCGGAACTATCCCCGACGGAATCTGCTCCAATTGGGGTTGAGCGCCGGCCGACGAGCCGATCTACGATAGGGATCACACCGCAGCCAATTCCGCCTTCCCGTCAGAGCGTCAGGGTCGTTGGCCCAAAGTTCCTTCCGGATCAAAGCGATGCTATTGAGCTGTTAGGCGAGGCCGCTGCACGTGCAAGTGCGTCGCGAAATTGAGATGTGCAAATTTTTCGGCCCTATGAGGGTCGTTTCAGTCGCTCCGGGTGCGAAAGCCGCCAGTCCCCAAGGCTGCCGGCGGCAACGCGCCGCACTGACGTCGGTCTCTATTCGAAGCGCTCAGGCCGGAAGTTGCCGTGCGTAAAACGGCCCAGTCATTGCCCGTCTCGGATACGTTCGCAGTTGGACAATAACGCCCAGGCTATCGGGACATGCCGCTCGATATGCTGGCCGAGCAGATCCTCTCAGAAGCCCCACGTATATGGCTGCACAATCCAAAGATTTCAGCTGCCCAATTGAAGCTCGCCGACATGGAACGAAAGCGTGTCGAGCGGATCGATGCCGAGGCGCGGAAGTTGCTGGTCGCCGCGGCGGAAATCGCATCGGGTGACCGTGAGATCGGTCCTTGGGAAGAAGGGGCGGTTGCGCACGGTCTCAAATCGGTTGTCGCCGCCGATGGCGTCGCTATCGGGTTCCTCGTACGTGAACAGGAATGGAAGTCATTCGTAGCATTCCAGTTCGGACTTGCCGCGAAAAATGGCTTCACCCGCAAGGACGCTTTCGCTGCGGTCAAGGCGGAAGGCTGGATCGACAAGCGGTTCGGCTTCGTTGGTGAGGACGTAGCCGACAGCATGCGTCGCGTGACCGGACGCGGTGTCAGGGTGCCATGGGAGGCGATCGGCGGGCGCTGTCACGTTATCTGATGTTGGACGTGAAGGGCCCGCTGACAGGCATATCAGGCGAGGGCTCGGGTCACAGCGGTCCATTCCGCCATAGCGTTGAGGCGATGGAGATGGATCTGAAATGCGGAGCGTTTTGAGCGGACTGGGACGAAGAGATTACGGAAGGCTGAGAAGATCGATACGAAGCGCTGCAGGCTTCCCGGCGAACGGAAGCCCTGCATCGTTCGCTCCCGCTTTCGCAGCGGCACGTGGGAATTCTCCGCCCTGTTGTTGAGGCCCTTGTACGCGCGGTGCTCGACATCCGGCATGACCTGCCGTTTCGCCGCTCCATAGGAACGCAGCTTGTCGGGGATCATGCGCTTTTCTGCGAGGCCCTGTTTCTTCAGCAGCCTGGCGAGCAGGCGCCTCGCGGCCTTGGTATTGCGGCGGCTCCGGACGATTTCATCGAGAACATATCCCATCCTGGTCGACAGCCCGCCACAACCAATGTTTCTTGCCGGCGATGGTGATGAGGACTTCGTCCAGGTGCCAAACATCGTTAGGGCTGGACCGCTTCCTGCGCAGTCGGCGAACGTACTCGGGCCCGAACTTCTTCCCCCAACGGCGGATCGTTTCATACGAGACGACGATGCCGCGCTCCAGCAGCATTTCCTCGACCAGGCGCAGGCTCAATGGGAACCGGTAATATAGCCACACCGCATGGGCGATGATCTCGGCGGGAAAGCGGTGGCCTTTGTAGCTGATGAGCGCGTCATTCATCAACCGGCGTCTCCCCTGCGACTCCTCACAAGAAGTTACCGTGACATCGCCCGGTGTTGAGGTGTTGTTGAGCTTGGCGTGCCCGAGCAGGACCTGGATGATCCGGATGTCGGTGCCGTCCTCCAGCAGGTGGGTGGCGAAGCTGTGGCGCAGCGTGTGCGGCCCGACCCGCTTGGCGATGTCGGCGGCCTGCGCTGCCTCGACGACGATGCGATAGAGCTGCCGCGTGCTGATCGGCTTCATCGCGTGCTGTCCGGGAAACAACCAGCCGTCGCGGTGCATCACGCCCTGCTGACGTCCGACCTTCCACCATTGCCGCAGGAGAGTGAGCAGGTCCTCCGAGAGCATGGCGTTGCGATAGCGCCCGCCCTTGCCACGCTCCACGCGCAGCAGCATGCGCTCGCTGTCGACGTGGGTGACCTTCAGTATCGACACCTCGGCGACGCGCAGGCCCGCGCCATAGGCAACCGACAGTGCGGCCTGGTGCTTGAGGCAGGTGGTGGCGTTGAGCAGCCGGGCCACCTCGTCGCGACTGAGCACCACGGGCAGGTTGCGCGGATGCGACAGCCGGACGAGCCGGCGCGCCAGGTCCGGGCGGTCGAGCGTTTGGGTGAAGAAGAAGCGCGGCGCCGACACGATGCTGTTCATCGTTGGCACGGGAACGCCGTCCTCCTGCTGCTCGATCTGGAACCGGCGCAGGTCGTCGGCGGTAGCGGTGTCAGGTGAACGCCCGAGGAATGTCGCCAGGCGTCCGATGTCGCGGAGATAGTTGCGCTGAGTCTCGCGTGAGAAGCGCCGCATGTTCATGTCGTCGATCAGCCGCTGGCGCAGCGGGCTGACGGGTGCATCGAGAACGAGGTACTGCATGGTCAGGCTCCTTATTGAAGAAGCCTGTCATGCTCTGCCCCCGCCGCACGACGCTCAACGCGAGCGCGACGACCGGTTCGTGATCTCTACCTCAACCGCAGGCGCCCCTCCCGCGCAGCGGGTTCGTTCACCGGCCCCGTTTCAGACTACTGGTCACACTGACTATTGGCCGAGCCTCAACACCTCCCGATGTGGAATCGGCCCGTTGGCCTATCGTCTTTCATCCAGATCAGAGCCTGGGTCATGGAGTCGACCTGGTCGTCGTGCTTTCCGTGCGGGAACGCGAGCACCTCAAGCAGGAAGTCATCTCTCCAATGTGCGTCTTTAGGAAGATTGACGTTGCCGTTTTCGATCATTGCGGCAACACGTGACAGCCGGCTTTCCTTGTCGGTTCTGGCTTTTACTGGCGTGGTGCTGATGTCCTGGCTTTCCAAGTCGGCGATGAGGCTTGAGCCGGAGCCCGCATCCTCAATGAGGATGATGTCGGGGGAGTGCACCAGAAGGGAGGTTTTTACCGCCTTGATGAGGTCTGGGTAAGCTGCCCGGACGCGGACGAGATCAAGGAGATAATAGTTGTTGTCGTCTTTGGCCCATGTCGTTCCGACGGAGTAATCACTGGAGGGGTCGCCCTTAAGGGCGGTGTCCCAGCTTTGAACGATCGTCATCGACCGACGGTCGAACTGATGCGGATTGTAGTCCTGAAACCACACCCTCTCGACCATGTTGCCGTCTGGCGGGGCAGGGGACTGTTGGTATTGCGCGGAAAAGGTGAGCGATCCCAAATCTCGCTTCAGTCTTTCCAGTTCGGCGTGTCCGAGACGGGCCGGGTGCAGCAAGTCGCCAAACTTTCGCTCGTACCAGCGATCTTCGCTGGTCTGCACGCGCTCGTCCTGCTCGGCAATCGCCGACAGGTTTAAATGCTCCCAGCCGCCAGTCTCCAGAAGCACGCCTGCAAGGTCGTCGACATGCAATCTTTGCATAACAAGGACAACGACACCGGCTGCGGGATTGTCAAAGCGCGACATCAACGTCGTGCGAACCCATTCGGCGCATCTATTGCGAGCCGACTCCGAATGCGCGTCATCTGCCTTCAAGGGGTCATCGATAATGATGATGTCGCCACCGCGGCCGGTTAGCTGACCACCGGTCGAGGTCGCCAGGCGCCCACCGCCGAGTGTCGTCTGCAGTTCATTTTCAGTGTTCTTGCGCGGGCTAACCTTGAACGTCGGAAACATCGATCGATACCAGGCGGTGTTGACGACCGTTCGAAAGTCGTTGGCGTGCTTGACCGCAAGTGGTTGAGCATAAGAGACGCAGATCATTTTCTTCGACGGATCGCGGCCAAGAATCCATGCCGGGAACGCGACTGAGGTGGTGACCGACTTCAGCGATCGCGGCGGCATCGTTATGATCAGGCGCTTGCACTTGCCTGCGGACACGCGCTCGAGCTGATGAGCAATCGCCCGGATGTGCCAGTTGGGCAAATACTTGGCATCTGGATCGACAGCGGAGAAAGCCAGCGCCACGAAGGTCGCCAGGTCATCACGGGCCGCGCCCAACAGCATCTGAAGGGCAGTCGGTGCAACCGGCGAGGATGATGGTCGGCCCGGTAGGGGGAGTGGGGCGTTCATTCCTCGTCTCCCTCGTCGCCGGTTTTGGAACGAGCCTCGTTATCGTTCTCTGGCGAGTCCTTGTGGTCGAGATAATCCCGCATCATCTCGACCACTGTTTGCGGATCGAACACGTCGACCTCCGCATCGGGTTGCCGGCTTTCCTCAAGTTCGGCACAACGGGATGCGAGCTGAAGCGCGTGGGCTGCCGACCGGAAGTCGCCTGAAAGCGCACTGTTGCGCATTTTGAGGAGGATGGCCTCCAGCGCCGTCACCGTCGTCGTCCTGCCATTCTGCTGGATTCGGATCGGCCCAAAGAGCGTCTCGCGTACAATAGTGTTCATGTTCTTTTTGCCTTTCGGTCGTCCTTTCGGATTGCCTGACATTCCCATGGCCTCGATGGTCGAAGCGCTCGGCCTGGCGCTGCCAGGCAACGCCGCCTATCCCGCGGTCGATGCGCGCCGCAGCCGAATCGCCCGCATGACGGGGCGACGCATCGTCGAGATGGTTAACGAGGATCTGCGCCCGTCGGCCATCCTCAAGAAAGAAGCTTTCGCCAACGCCATCCGCGTCAACGGCGCCATCGGCGGCTCGACCAATGCGGCCGTGCATATGCTGGCGATTGCTGGCCGTATAGGCACCGAACTGAAGCTGGACGACTGGGACCGTCATGGCCGCGATGTGCCGACCATCCTCAACCTGATGCCGTCCGGCCGCTTCCTGATGGAGGATTTCTGTTATGCCGGCGGCATTCCGGCTGTCATGAAAGAGATCGCCGATCTGCTCGATCTCGACGCGTTGACTGTCACCGGCAAGACCGTGCGCGACAACATCGCGGATGCCCAAAACTATAATCCCGAGGTTATTCGCCCGCGCGACAAGGCGCTCACGCCGCAGGGCGGCATTGCGGTGCTGCGCGGCAACCTGGCGCCCGACGGCGCCATCATCAAACCATCAGCCGCCTCACCACAGTTGATGAAGCATCGCGGCCGTGCCGTCGTCTTCGAGGACATCGACGACTACAAGGCGCGCGTCGACGATCCCTTGCTCGACATCGACGAGGGCTCGATCATGGTGCTGAAGAATTGTGGCCCCAAGGGCTATCCGGGGATGGCCGAGGTCGGCAACATGGCGCTGCCTCGGAAGCTGCTCAAGCAAGGCGTCCGCGACATGATCCGCATTTCCGATGCCCGCATGTCCGGCACTGCTTTCGGCACCGTCGTTCTGCATGCCGCACCCGAAGCCGCCATTGGTGGCCCGCTGACGCTGGTCAGGAGCGGCGACTTCATCGAGCTCGATGTCGAAGCGCGGAAGCTGCATCTCGACGTGTCGGAACAGGAACTCGCAAAGCGGCGGACATCCTGGGTTCCGCCGCAGCCGGTGATGCGCGGCGGCTATCAGGGGCTTTACGTCGACCATGTGCTGCAGGCGGATCGTGGCGCCGACCTCGACTTTCTCGTCGGCAGCCGTGGCCACGCCATTCCGCGCGAAAGCCATTGAGGCCGATCAGCATGCCCAGTTTCCGGCCCAATGATTTCCATGGCATTCACGCCATCCTCTACGCGCTCTTTGACGAGAACGAACGGCTAGACCGCGCGGCGATGCGCAAGCAGGTCGAGATCTGCCTGGCGACCGGCGTGCACGGCATGGCCGCACTCGGCCTGGCGACGGAAGTCGCCAAGCTGACAGAGGCCGAGCGCCAGACGATCATGGACTGGACGGCGGAAGACACCGCCGGAAAAGTGCCGCTCGCCTTCACCATCTTCGGCGCTTCGGTGGCCGAACAGGTGGCCCAGATTCGCCATGCTGAAAGCGTGGGAGCGGATTGGGTGATCCTGCAGCCGCCGCCGGTCGGGTCCTATGGCGCGCCGGAATACATCAAGTTCTTCGGCCGCGTCGCCGAGGCGACCGACCTGCCGGTGGCGATCCAGAACGCGCCGGCCTTTTTCGGGCGCGGCCTGTCCTCAGACGAAATCCGCGAACTCGTCACGCTTCATCCCAGCATAAGGCTGATCAAGGGCGAAGGGCCGGTCACCGACATTGCCGGATTGATCGAGCGCACGGAAGGCCGGATACCGGTTTTCAACGGACGTGGCGGCCTGGAGCTGATCGACAATTTCCGCATCGGCTGCCGCGGCATGATCCTGGCGCCGGATAGCATCGACCTCGCCGTGCGCGCCTACAATGCGTTCCGGGCCGGTGACGAAGCAACGGTCGAGGCCGAGTATGCAAGAATGCTGCCGGCAGCGGTCTTCGTCATGCAGGGCATCGAAAACCTGATCTGTTACGGCAAGCGGCTGTTCGGCGCTCGCACCGGCATCCCGATACACGACCGGGCTCCGGCGATGCGGCCAAGCGAGGTTGGCCTGGCGATGGTGGCGCGCTTTGCGGCTGGCCTCGGCCGGTTGCCGGGCTGAACGGCAATTCCCGCTAATAGGTCGTCCGCCCGACACGCGACCCTGGCAGCGGGCCCTGGCGGCTTCAGCCGAGAAGGTCGGCCGCGACTTCGAGCGTGTTGCGCAACGACGTCTCGAGATGGCGTTCCATCGCCTGCGCGGCGCCCTCGGCGTCGTGATGTTTCAAAGCCTCGAAGATGGCTTCATGCTGCTCGATCGTCTGTTCGCCATAGCCGGGCTTCGGGATGACGAGATGGCGGCCGCGATCCATCTGCGCCTTCGAGATGTCGACGGCTCTCCAGATCATCGGCAGGCCACAGATTTCGGCGATGGTGCGGTGAAAGACATCGTCGAGCTGTATCGCGATGGCATATCTGCCCTGCGATATGGCAAGCCGGTGCGCCGCCACATTGTCCTTCAGCAATTCGCCGGCTGCCGGTGAGAACTTGTCGGCCGCGCGCCTGGCGCTTTCCATTTCCAGCGCCCGGCGGATGACATAGGCTTCCTCCAGGTCGGCCCGGCTGATCGGGGCGACATAGGTGCCGGTTTGCGCCAGGATGGTGACCAGACCCTCGTCGCTGATGCGCTTGACCGCTTCGCGCACCGGGGTACGCGAAACACCGAGCGCTTCCGCGATGGCCACCTCGTTGATCACTTCCCCGGGCCTCATCTGTCCGACGACGATAAGGTTGCGAATCTGGTGATAGATCTGATCGCGGAGCGGCAGAGCCCGATTGAGAGTCGAAGGATCGAGGTCCATGGGAAAATCCGCGTCTTCGTTCACCAGAAATGGTCAGATTACATTGGAATGTAAATCAGAAAGTACCTAAGCCGGGCATGACCGATGTCGCCGATCGGCACGGCCTTCCGCCATCTCGACGAGCGCCGCGTTCGGCGCGCTTGTTGCGCCAAGGTCCAAATCAGCGTGGCGGGCAATCTCGCTTACGCGCAATTTACGACCGCCCGCTAAAAACGTTCCTGTCTGATTCGTCTGGGACAGGAACGTCATGAGCAAAGCCCTTACATCCTTCGCACTGGTCGCCGTGCTGACCGCCTTGCTCATGGCGTTGAGCCTGGCTGTGGCCAGGCACGGCTATCCCTATGGCGCGATCGGCGTCAGGCGCCTCGACGGCATTGCCGACGCTGGCGTGTTCATCCCGATTGCCGCGGTCTATTTCTTCAGCGCGATGCTGATGATGATCCTGCCGATCAGGGCGGCCGGCATTGTCCTGACCCATGCCGCCGACGCCCTCTTCTGGACGGTGATCGCGCTGTTTGCGACCATTGTCGGCTGTCTGGTAGCCAGATGGGCTTTCGGCCAGGGCAGCGCCGTGTGGGCATTGCTGAACTGGCGGTTCCTTTTTGCCGCGGCGATCGTCGGTTGTCACTTCGTCATGAATGAGCTGCGCCGCAACGTCCTGCTGCGCAGCCTGTTCTTCGTGGTCTTTGCCGCCGCGACACTGGCCTGCCTGTTCTGGTCGTTCACGCTCTGACGTGTCGCCGGCTAATCGGCTGATTCGGCGGCGATGTTGCAGGCGGCTGTTTCCATCCATGTCCAGAGATAGGCCGCAAGACCGCGATCGACATGGACGCGCAGCTTGCCGTCATGGCGATAGACGATGGCGCTGATGCTGGCGAAGGAAAGCGCTGCGCTGGCACTCGCTTGGCTGGGATCGAGCGCTGTCCCGCGCGCGATGAAAGCGTCGAGCGCCGTGCCCTCGGCCTCGAACACCTGCAGCCCGGCGCTGATCGCCGTCACCGCGAACCCGTCTGCATGCCAGCCCATGGCGATGGCAAGCGGGCTGTTCGAAACGACAAGCAGCCGGTCGCGCGCCAGCCGCGCCGCATAGCGGTCGCCCTGCGCGGTACCAAAGGCTCCAACACCAGTGCGGTCCACGCCAGATACTCGCGCCCACGCGTCGAGATCGCCGCTGACCATCAACTGGGTAAGACCCGAGATCGCGCGCACCGCAAGGCCGGGCGCGGTGATAACCGCACTTTGCCAGTCCGGCGCAACGGACCATTTCTCCGCGAGATCACGCATGCAGCCGGTCTCCTGCTGGGTCGAAGGCGCAAGGTGGGGCGATTGTCGCCGTCCGGATCTTGCCGAGATGCTGGATTTCGATCGTCTCGCCGTGGCGGGCCGCGCCGCGCTCGATCAGGCCAAGCGCAACCGGGCGGCCGAGCGTCGGGCTCTGGTAGCTCGATGTGACAAAGCCCTGGCTGCGCAATCCGCCGTCAATCCGTTTGATGCCATGCGCACCGGTGGCCAGCGGCGCTTCGCCTTGTGGCACCGCCAATCCGACAAGCTGCATGCGGTTGTCACGCGCGGCCTCTTCGGTAAACAGCGAGCGGCGGCCGACGAACTCGCTCTGGCGCTTGGCGCGCGGGCCGTCGACGCCGAGATCGTGCGGCAGCGTGGTGCCGTCAGTGTCCTTGCCGATGACGATAAAGCCTTTCTCGGCGCGCAGGATCATCAGCGCTTCCAAGCCGATGACGACGACATCGAACGCCTGGCCGGCCCGGCGCAGTTGCGCCCATAGCGGCTCGGCGCGATCGGCCCGGATCGAGATTTCATAGCTCCTGTCGCCGGTGAAGCTGACGCGGGCGACGCGGACCTCGTCGCCGGCATAGGTGCCATGACCAACCGCCATATGCGGCAGGTCGGAATCGTCGAGCGAGAGGCCGAGATCCAGAGTTTCGAGCAGTTTTCGGGCGTTCGGTCCGGACACGGTCAGTGTCGCCATGTCTGATGTGGCGTTGTGGATGTAGACCGCACCGCGTCCGAAGCGGTCCTGGCGCCATTCCTCCAGCCGGGCGTGCACGGCAGCGACGTGCGAGGAGGAGCACGACACGACGAAGCGCTGCTCGTCGAGCCGCACCAGAACGCCGTCGTCGAAGACCACGCCATTCTCCGACAGCATGAAGCCGTAGCGGCAGCGGCCCGGTTTCAGCGTCGACATAGTGTTGTAATAGAGGAAATCGACAAATGCGGCCGCCTGCGGTCCGATCACCTCGATCTTGCCGAGCGTCGAACCATCGAACAGCGCCACAGATTGACGGGCGCGCCGCGCCTCGTCCGCGATCGAACGCTCCGCGTCCGCGTTGCCGCCATAGTGGGCCGGGCGCAGCCAGCCGCCATATTCCTGGAAGACCGCGCCATTGGCGCGATGGATAGTCTCCAGCGGCAGCCGCCGCACCGGCGCCATCAATTCGCCGACGCGCGCGCCGGCAAAGCTTGCCAACGGCACCGGCGTGAACGGCGGGCGGTAGGTGGTGGTGCCGACCTCCGGCACCGTGCGGCCGGTGATGCCGGCCATCAGCGCCAGGCCGGGCAGGTTGGAGGTCTTGCCCTGATCGGTCGCCATGCCGAGCGTGGTGTAGCGCTTCAGATGTTCGACCGAGACGAAGTTTTCGCGCGCCGCCAGTTCGACATCCTTCACCGTCACGTCGTTTTGATAGTCGATCCAGATTCGCCCCTTCGAGCCCGGCACCGGCCAAGCGGCCGTTATGCCTCCTGTCGCTTCCGGTCCGGTGCTGTGCGGTATCGCCGCTTTCTTTTGACCAGAAGATGTAACGGCGTTGCCGGCACCTGCGAACACCTCCGACAAGGAAACCGCGCCAGCAGCCGCACCGGCAACAGCGATGCCATCAACCGGGTCGCCGGGCAGAAAGGCGGCGCGCGCCTCGCTCCAGGCGAGCTTGCCCTTGGCCTGGCCGAAGAGATGAATGGTCGGCGTCCAGCCGCCGGAGATCAGCACGCAATCGGTACCCAACCTCGTGCCGTCGTCGAGCGTCACGCCGTCGACGCGCAGCTTGCCGGTGGCGGAGGTGAGGGCTCGGCCTTTGACCAGCCCCACATTGGCCGGCGTGGGGGGCGTGCCATCACGGCGAATGTCCACAAGGGTAACATCGGCCCCCACCTCGGCCAGCGCCGTGGCAACTTCGTAGGCACTGTCATTGTTGGTGGCGAGGACGATGCGGCGGCCGACCAGGACCGCGTGGCGCCTGAGATAGGCGAGCGCTGCATCCGCCGACATGATGCCCGGCAGGTCGTTGTTGGCAAAGGGCAGCGGCCGCTCAATGGCGCCGGTCGCCAGCACGATCTGGCGCGGCCTGACCCGCCACAGCGTATCCGGCCGGCCGTCGCAATGGCGCTGGTTCAGCCCGACCAGATTGTGGTCGTAGATACCGAAGGCGGTGGTCGAAGGCAGGATCAGCTGACCGGCAGCGGCAAGCTCTGCAACCGTCTCCGCGATCCAGGCGGCCGCCGGCTTGCCGTCGATCTCACCGGCGCGATGGCCCAGCGATGCGCCTGGCTTAGGCTGGTCGTCGACCAGCATGACAGAAAGACCAGCACCAGACGCCAGCCGTGCCGCCGCCAGTCCTGCCGGTCCCGCGCCCACCACCAGCACGTCGCAATGATGGTTGATCTGGTCGGCTGTGCCCGCCGAGGTCCAGCCCGCATCGACCTTGCCCAGCCCCGCCATGGCGCGGATGCGTGGCTCGAACCTGTGCCAGTCCGGCCACATGAAGGTCTTGTAGTAGAACGCCGCCGGAATGAAGCGCGCAAAACGGTCGAGGAAGGCGTTGCGGTCGGCCAGTGCACTGGGCGCGGCGTTGACGCTTCTCGCCACCAGCCCGTCGCGCGCCGGCTCGGTCGTGGCCCGCGTATTCGGCGTCGCCGGCACACTACCGCCGACATCGACCAGCGCGTTCGGTTCCTCGACGCCGGCGCTCCAGATGCCGCGAGGCCGATGATATTTGAAGCTGCGGCCGACGACCGCGACATCGCCTGCCAGCAGCGCCGAGGCGATGGTGTCGCCGGCATAGCCGTGCACCGTAGCGCCGTCGAAGCTGAAGCGGATCGGGCGGGAGCGGTCGATGGCGCTGCCGCCGGTGGCAAGACGCGAGGCGGTCACGCCGCGTGCTCCCCGCCGAGAGCAGCCGAGGACAGCACCTTGTGCGTGACCGTGTCACGTTCCATGACGAAGAACTCGCCGCAGTTCATGTGAACCCAGATTTCGCGCGCCGTGCCTTTCGGGTTGGTGCGCAAATAGAGGTAATCAGCCCAGCGATCGATCGGCACCTCGGCGCCATCAGGCCTGATGTTGCCGGCATCGCCGCCATAGTGGAATTCGGTCTCGCCGCGCGAGCCGCAGAATGGGCAAGGGAACAACTGCATGATTGCCTCTAGTGCGCGATGCCGGAGCCGGCCGCTTCGTCGATCAGCCGCCCGGTGGCGAAGCGATCGAGGTCGAAGGGGCGGCTGATGTCGTTGTGCTTGCCGGTCGCCAGCAAGTTTGCCAGCAGCGTGCCGCCGGCGGGAATGGCCTTGAAGCCGCCCGTGCCCCAGCCGCAATTGAGGAACAGTCCCGGTAGGGGCGATTCGCCGATGATCGGCGAGGAGTCCGGCACGACATCGACAATACCCGCCCATTGCCGCATCAGCTTGAGCTGGCCGAAGATCGGGAACATCTCCAGCACCCCGGCAATCACCATCTCCAGCGTCGGCAGATTGCCGCGCTGCGCATAGGAGGGGATGCGGTCGAGCCCGCCGCCGATGACGATCTCGCCCTTGTCCGACTGGCTGACATAGACGCCGCAGCCCGGCGACAGCACCACCGTATCGAGGATCGGCTTGACCGGCTCGGAAACGCAGGCCTGCAGCGCATAGGAATTGATCGGCAGCCGGAAGCCGGCCTTGGCCGCCAGCACCGAGGAGTGCCCGGCCACCGCCATGCCGATGCGCTCGGCCCGGATCGCGCCCCGCGAAGTCTGGACGCCACGGCAGCGGCCGCCCTCGATGATGAAATCGGTGATCTCGCAGTTCTGGATGATGTCGACGCCGAGCCGGCTTGCCGCGCGCGCATAGCCCCAGGCGACCGCGTCATGGCGCGCCGTTCCGGCCCTGCCTTGCCAGATGCCGCCAAACACCGGGAAGCGCGCATCCGGCGAAAAATTGTAGATCGGCGCCACCCGGCGCACATCTTCAGGTGAAAACAGCTCGGCATCAATGCCGTTGATCTGCATGGCGTTGACGGTGCGCGCGCCGATCTCCATCTCGGCGGTCGAGTGGCACAGATTGACCATGCCACGCTGCGACAGCATCACATTGTAGTTCAAATCCTTGGACAGCCCCTCATAGAGCCGGTGTGCCAACCCGTAGAGCTCGACGCTTTCCGGATAATAATAGTTGGAGCGCACCACGGTCGTGTTGCGGCCTGTGTTGCCGCCCCCGATCCAGCCTTTTTCCAGCACAGCAACTCGGGCGATGTTGTGGTTCTTGGCAAGGTAGTAAGCTGTCGCCAGCCCATGGCCGCCGCCGCCAATGACGATCGCGTCATAGGACGGCTTCGGCTCGGGCGAGCGCCATGCCGGCTGCCAGCCGGTCTGGCCGGCCAGGCCTTCTCTAAACAGCGATAAAGCGGAATAGCGTGTGGTCATGGCGTGCCGGACAGGCCTGATTTTTCGAGGCAAAGCGTATTCCTGTTGTACACGTATGTCTAGTAATGGATGCAGTCTTGCGTACGGTTGATGGCGTCAGTGCTTTCGCGAAATCGTCTCCTCGACGTAGCGCGAGAAATCCTCGACGTCCTGGGGCGACGGCTCCTGGCCGGTAAAACTGCGCAGATACGAGGCAACTTGAGCCAGGCGGCTGCTCATCGGCTCGTTGAGTTCGAGCGAGTAATAGCCGATCTGCATGAAATAGAGCACGCGGGCCCGTACGAACGCATCCACCTCATCATAGCCATGACGCATGAACATGTCGCGAATGGCGTTGACGCGCTCCTCGTCAGCCTCGTCGAGCGCGCGCCGGATGGTAGGCGAACGACGGGCCCAGGCCCTGATCGCGAAATCCAGCTGGGGATCGAATAGCCTTTCGTCCACCCAGCATTCGAAAATGCTCATCACCCCGCGGATGACGGTCGCGGAAGGCCGCCTGGCGCGTTCGACGATGAACCTGGTGTTGGTCTGCCGCCAATAATCCAGCAACTGGTCGAGCAGATCCTGCCGGCTCTTGAAATACCAGTAGAAGCTGGAACGCGACACATCGAGCTTCTGGCCCAGCGTCAGCACGCGGACGCGTTCGACACCGTCCGAGATCAACGTTTCAAGCGCTAGCTTCAGCCAATCTTCGCGCGTGGCCTTGATGTTGCCGGTGGCGCCGGCGCGCTGAATCGTCGTTTCGAGAGCTGCCATCAACACGACGCATGACATGCTGCCTCAGGCAAATCAAGGCTATGGACATGACTGTACAGGGCAATTCAACCCTGACCGAATGATGCATCTCGGATGTTAGCCGGATTGAGGCTCGATCGGGCGCTGTCGCCGCCACGCCATCAGCGCGGTCGCAAGCGAGGGGATTTTTGTCGCGGCTGCTGGTTCAGTGTTTGCTTTCCCGCAAGGCAATTGTCTGGCAAATACAAGTTCAGACAGATGCCCGCGCGGCCAACCAGCAGGAACAAACGACATGACGCTGTTTCGACAGAATCTTATCGATGGCGAATGGGTCGGCGAGGCCGGTTCGCGCAACATCAACCCCTCGGATACCGGCGATATCGTCGGCGACTATGCCTCGGCGGGAGCCGAGCAGGCGGGGCAGGCGATCGCCGCAGCCAAGGCGGCGTTTCCGGCATGGTCTCGCTCCGGTCCGTTGGCGCGCCACGCGGTCCTGAAAAAAGCCTCCGATGAGATCCTGGCGCGCAAGGACGAGATCGGCCGCAATTTGGCCCGTGAGGAAGGCAAGACGCTGGCCGAGGGCATCGGCGAGACCATTCGCGCCGCCCAGATATTCGATTTCTTTGCCGGCGAAACGTTGCGTTTGACCGGAGATGTCGTGCCGAGCGTGCGGCCGGGCGTCGGCGTCGAGATCACGCGCGAGGCGGTCGGCGTGGTCGGCATCATCACGCCGTGGAATTTTCCGATCGCCATCCCGGCCTGGAAGATCGCCCCGGCACTGGCCCACGGCAACACCGTCGTCTTCAAGCCGGCTGAACTGGTTCCCGAGAGCGCCTGGACCATCATCGACATCCTGCATCGCGCCGGCCTGCCCAAGGGCGTGCTCAATCTCGTCATGGGCAAGGGCTCGGTCGTCGGTCAGGCGATGCTCGACAGCCCCGATGTCAACGCCATCAGCTTCACCGGCTCGGTCGGCACAGGCAAGCGCGTCGCCGCGGCAAGCATCGAGCACATGCGCAAGTTCCAGCTTGAAATGGGCGGCAAGAACCCGCTGGTCGTGCTCGACGACGCCGATCTCGCGGTCGCCGTCGATTGCGCGCTCAATGGCGCCTTCTTCTCGACCGGCCAGCGCTGCACCGCCTCGTCCAGGCTGATCGTGACCGACGGCATCCACGATCGTTTCGTCGATGCCCTCAAGGATCGCATGAGCAAGCTGGTCATCGGCGATGCGCTCGACGCGCAGACTCAGATCGGCCCGGTCGTCGATGCGACGCAGCTGAAGCAGGACGAGGATTACATCGCCATCGGCGTCAGGGAGGGCGCCACGCTCGCCTTCGGTGGCGAGCGGCTCGATCGCAAGACGCCGGGCTTCTACTTGCAGCCGGCATTGCTGACTGAGGCCACCAACGCCATGCGCAGTTCGCGCGAGGAGATTTTCGGACCTGTCGCCAGCGTCATACGCGTCAAGGACTATGACGAAGCGCTTTCCGTCGCCAACGACACGCCCTTCGGCTTGACCTCGGGCATCTGCACCTCGAGCCTAAAGCACGCCACCCACTTCAAGCGCAATTCGGAAGCCGGCATGGTAATGGTCAACCTGCCGACGGCGGGTGTCGACTTCCACGTTCCCTTCGGCGGCCGCAAGGGCTCGAGCTACGGCCCGCGCGAACAGGGCCGCTACGCGGCGGAATTCTACACCACGGTAAAGACCGCCTATACATTCGCTGGCTGATCGGCCGTCGGCCGATCATGCCGGGCTGATCGGGCGCCGGCTGATTGGCTGGCAACCCGTCACACATCTGGATTGGAGCGGCGCGAAGGGATGACAGTGCAGAATCTGACCTGGCTTAACCCGCCGGCGCACCACGCCATCGACGGCGATAGCGTTCGTGTGCGCACCGGCAAGGAGACCGATTTCTGGCGCGAGACCTTCTACGGTTTCTGGCGTGACAACGGTCACTTCCTTTACCGGCCGGTCGAGGGCGATTTCACCGCCGAAGTCACGGTCAAAGGCGACTACAAGGTGCTTTACGATCAAGCCGGGCTGATGGTTCGGCTCAGCGAAACGCACTGGATCAAGGCCGGTATCGAATACACCGACGGCCTTTCCTATTTCTCCGTCGTCGTCACCAACGACACGTCCGACTGGTCGCTGGTCGCCATCCCTGCCGACCCGAACGGCATCAGCATCCGTCTGACCCGTCACGCCGAGGCGATCCGGGTCCAGTATCTCGATGCTTCCGAAGGCCACTGGAAGCCGGTGCGGCTTGCCTATTTCCCGATCTCGAAAGCAGTCGATGTCGGCATGATGTGCTGTTCCCCGCAGCGCGAGGGGTTCGAGGTTACATTCTCCGGCTTTTCGGTGGAGCCGCCAATATCGCGGGAATTGCACGATTGAGGCGTGCGGTCTTGCGCTGAACCGCGAGCACTTCGACCTTTACGACAGTCGCTGTTTGAAGACTTGCCACGCGCGCCGTCGGGTTATCCGACCGCGCCGTGAATGGGGCGCGGCAATTGCCCTGGACCTTGCTCGTTCACATATTGTTGGATTGGATCCAATCATACAATATGGATTCAAAGAGGAGACCGAACGATGACGCGTTGGCAAGGGGTGTTCCCGGCGGTCACGACCAAGCTGAACCAGGATGGTTCGATCGACATCGAGGCGACGCAGGCAAGCATCGATCGCCTGATCGCCAATGGCGTGTCGGGCGTCATCGTCCTGCCGATGCTTGGCGAGAATGCGTCACTGCAGCCGCAGGAGCGGGAAGCGGTCATCCGGGCCGCGAAAGACGTGGTGGCCGGACGTGTCCCGCTTCTGTCCGGCCTTGCCGAGATTTCGACGGCAAACGCAACCGCAGCCGCGCGCAAGTACCAGGATTTCGGCGCCGAAGGCCTGATGGTGTTCCCCAGCCTTGGCTACAAGACCGACCCGCGCGAGACCGCTGAGTGGTACAAGGCGATCGCCAATGCCAGCGACCTGCCGATAATGATCTACAACAACCCGATCGCCTATGGCGTCGACGTCACCCCCGCCATCCTGAAGGTGCTGGCGGACTGCCCGACGATTGTTGCCGTGAAGGAAGAGACCGGCGATGTGCGCCGGGTCACCGACATGATCATCGAACTCGACGATCGCTTCGATATCTTCTGCGGCGTCGACGACCAGATCGTCGAGAGCATGGCGCTCGGCGCCACCGGCTGGGTGTCCGGCATGACCAATGCGTGGCCGGAGCAATGCGTCCGCATTTTCAATTTGTGCGCGGCCGGCGATTTCGCCGCCGCGCGCGATCTCTACCGCATCATGACGCCGTCCTTTCATCTCGACACGCATGTCAAGCTGGTCCAGTACATCAAGATGGCCGAGCATCTCGTCTATGGCGCGCCGGAGTGGACCCGCGCGCCACGCTTGCCTCTGGTTGGCGAAGAGCGCGCGCGCGTCACCGCCGTCATCGAGGCGGCGATCGAAAAGCTCAGGCAGCAGGACTGAACACGGGACGCCCATGGCCACCACCGACAAGCCGCTGCTGCAACGCCAGACCGTGACGGCAATGGTCGCCCAGTACATCGCCGCCAGGATCATCGGCGGCGATTACCCGGGCGGACATCAGATCCGCCAGGAAGCCATCGCCGCCGAGCTTGGCGTGAGCCGGATCCCGGTGCGCGAGGCGCTTCTGCAACTGGAGGCGGACGGCCTGGTCGTCATCAGGACGCATCGCGGTGCGGTCGTGTCGGAGTTGTCCGCCGACGATGCGATCGACCTTTTCGATGCGCGCCTGTTGCTTGAGCCTTTCCTGGTCGAAAAGGCGATCGCGCACGCCTCGGACCAGGACATTGCCGCCATCGAAAAATCGATGCGCGCCTATGAGGCTGCCATCGCCCGAGGCGATGATCCCAAGGATCTCAGCCGTCTCAACTGGGCGTTCCACACCGCATTGCTCGAACCGTCGATGCGGCCGCGGTCGATGGCGGTCGTCCAGACGCTCTACAACTCCGCCGACCGCTATTTGCGTCTGCAGATCGAGCCCGCCAAGGCACAGGCCAAAGCCCTGCAGGAGCATCGCCAGCTCTTCGAAGCCTATCGCGGGAGGGACATCGCCGAGACCGCGCGCTTGTTGAGAAAACACATCGCCGACGCGGCCGGCGAGATCGTCAGCCAGTTGCGGCGCAGCGAGAGCGCCGGCTGACTGCGTCCTTGCCGGCCGGGAGCGAACGGTCGGCAGGCCAAAGCTCACCAGGGGACATGCAGTATTTCCAGCTTGGGCAGGCCGACCGGCCTGATGCCGAGGTCGTTGGCAAGGGCGCCGAAGCCTTCGGTCTCGATAAGATCGCGGTAGGGAAGTTCGGGGAAACGAAGGCCGCCACGATGCAAAGCGGCATCGACGAGAAGCATGGTTCCGCCGACCGCATCGAGACCGATGATGTCGAGATGCCTGACATCGCTGAGATGGAGGCGGCCCTGCGATTGCAGGGGTGGCTGGTAAAGCCCGCCGCGCATATGGCGATAGTACCGGTAGTCCCTTGTCGACCGCGTCGTGATGAAACTGTTGTGATCGAAGCTGGCGCCGCCGGCGATCTTCACGCAGTTGGGGACCGCGATGCGATGTCCGGTGGCGATCAGGCGGTTCAAGGCATCGCCGGGAAAACGCCAGACATCGGCATCAATCCACAGCGCCCAGTCGTCGTCGGCGTCCAGCCCATGATCGATCAGGTGGTTGCGCACCTTGGCAATGGTGCCGCGCCTGACGCGCTGCATGCGCGGCTTTGCCCGCTTTGTCCTGTCGAGGCTGGTGCCGACATGTTTCTGCAGCAGGACAATGCTCCGATATTGGCCGGACAATCGAGCCGTTGCCTCCTGCAGCCTATCCCAGCTTCCGTCGACGCTGTCGCCTTCGCAGAACACCAGCTTGATCCGGTCCTTGGGATAGTCCAGCGTCTGCAGGAGGTCGAGGAACGGCTGGATATGCTCGGCCGCGTCGCGAAGCGGCACCAGGACGGCAATGTTCTGGCCAGATGGCGACGATGCCAGAAGCGCCGACTGGCTGACACTTGCCCTTGCCGTGGCCTCATCCAGATGGGCGCCTCGCGTCACATGATACCAGCCACGGTAGAGATGATTGCGCAGCCTGGTGCCCCACCCCGGCGCTGGTTCCGGTGTCCACCAAGTGCCCGCCCAATGATGAATGGACAGCGTTGTTCCCCTGTCTGGCTCTCTCGATCCGGCCGAATCCACCGGGGAGAACAGCGTCGGGGGATGTATGACGAAGGCCTTCTGGTCGCCATAGCCGCGCTGGGCCGATGTCAGCAGGCAAGGGCCGGTCGCGTCGAGCACGTCCTTGGCCTGAGCCAGTCCGGGCAACAGCGACAGTACATGCAGCCAGAAGGGATGCCTGGGCGGGCTCGCAATCGTTCCGTTGAAGAGCAGATAAGGCAGGCCGCGGAATTCCGCCTGGACGCTTGTGTGCGAAGCGGGTTCCTTGCACAGCACGATGCGGTCCTCGCCCATAATCGGATCGAAAGGGGCGACGCATTCACAGTCGATGTCGGCATAGACCCCACCGAAATGATAGAGAAGCAGGTAGCGCGCCGCGTCGGCGCGCAGCACGCCGCTCGGGTAGCCGCAGAAGGTCGGCAGGAAATCCGGATAGTGCTCGGCGATGAATTCCAGCAGCTTCCGATCGTTCCAGAATAGGAATGTCCAGTCCGGGTTGTGCCGCTTCCAGCTCTCGACATAGGCTTGGAAACGGGCCGGAACGACGTCGTTCTTCCACGTCTGGTGAAGGATCGGTGGGATCATGCGCCAGCCTCGTCCAGTCCCAACCCGTCGCGGACGGCATTGCGGATGGCGCGCGCGCCGAACCTTGCCCATACCGCTTGATGCGCGCGGATGCGCTGGCGTGCCCTGCGGTCGGTGTCCAGGCATAGTCCGACAGCCAGGTCGGCAAGCCCCTCATCGGTATCCGACAGCAGCAGCTCCTCCTTGTCGATCAGGTCCAGACCCTCGGCCGCCAGCGGCGTCGCGATCACCGGCACGCCCCAGGCCATCGCCTCTAGGATCTTGATGCGCGTGCCGCCGCCTGCCGCAAGCGGCACGATGCTGAGATGCGCCCTGGACAGGAGCGGCGCCACGCTTTCGGGGTCTTCGACGAGCTCCACGCCAGGCAATCCAGCCAGCGCCCGCACGGCGGGCTTCGGGTTGCGTCCGGCGAGAACCAGTGTCGCGGCCGGCAAGGCCCGTCGGATGCGCGGCAATATGGAGCCGGCCAACCGCCCGACGGCATCGACGTTTGGCGGATAGCCGAGATGGCCGATAAACAGGATCACCGGAAAGCCGTTGCCGGTCCCCGGCTCGGCAGGCGGCGTTTCGGGACTGTACCCGGCGTGGGGAATTCCGTTCGGAACGACATCGATCGGCACGGTGTGCCGGGAAAGCGCCATCAGCCTTTCGCGATCCTGGTCCGAGCAGACCCAGACCCTGTCGACAAGGGCAAGCGCCTTTCGCTCCAGGCGCCTGATGCCAAGGCCCGCGGTGATCGTCGCCACGGCAGGTCGCTTCGCATCGACGCGCCGCAACTGTTCCGCCAGGTCGGACTCGACATTGTGCATGTCGAGGATCAGCTGTTCCGTAAGCGCCCGCAAAGGCCGCAGCAGCTTGAACAGGCCGATGCCCTCGACCAGCACGGTGTCCGGGCGGAAGTCTCGAACCAGTGTCTCCAGCCGCGTCAACGCAGAGCGCGAAATGCGATGCTCCGCCCTTATGCGCCACCAGCCGATCGAGCCGGATCGGGCCTCCCCCTCGATCGACAAGGCTTCAATACGGATCGACGGATCTGCTGCTTTCGCAGCCTGCGGCCGCACCGACACCAGGCAGACCGGGCCGAATTCCGCTGCCGCCTCAGCGTTGCGTAAGTTTCTGAGATCAGCGCCCGAGACAGCGGGGAAGGCTGGATCGTGGCACAACACCAGCGTGCGCCCTACCCCAAGGATCGGGACGGGGACTCTGGCGGGTCTCTCAATCATGGTTCCGACACGAATCCGGGCGTCATATTGCAGTGCCTTCCAGCTTCGACCGATCGTGTTGTGTGCACGAACGGCACGCATCATGCCAGCCGCATCCATGAACATCCTATGTTTGATCAGTTGCCTTGAAATCCGTTGCGCTATCCAGGATTTTCTCCATTGGAGAACGTCCCTCGCCACCCCGCAAGCGGCAAGCGTGTCCAGTTCGAGCGCTATAGCCAGAAATGTGCGGCGCGGCGCCTGGACGAAACGCTTGGCCATCCTTGCCTCGTCGTGATGGTAGAGCAGAACCGGGGTGGAGACGGTTGCCACATTCGAGCGCGCAAGCAGGGCCGCCCAATAGCATGTGTCCTCGTCGAGACCGGTCGTCTGCGGAAAGCGGACGGTGGCCGTTGCCGAGGTTGCGACCAATGCGCTGCCCATGGCGATAGGCCATACATCGTTGAGAAGGTATCGCCGCGCGTTCAGGGCCCGGTCATCGGTGTATCCATGCGGCACCTTGAGTTTGTCCGGCCGCCCTCTGGTCCGGCGAATACAAGCTCCTATCGACAGCCCGGCGTCGGGATTGCGCTTGAGCGCATCCTGCAACAGCGTCAGCCCTCCAGCCATCACCTCGTCGTCGGCATCAAGGAAGAATATGGATTTCCCGCTGGCGCGGGCGATGCCGGCGTTGCGTGCAGCGCCGGCGCTGCCGAGCCGGACGACCACGACCTCCAGCGGCAGCCCGTATTTTCGGGCGCTGTCGAGTGCAATGGCCGCGGTCTGATCGTCGGAGCCGTCATCGATGACAAGAATTTCGCCGATCAGATAACGGTCGGGCACCAGACTTCGCAAGGTGGCGTCAATGGTGGCGGCGGCGTTCCGTGCCGGAATGATGACAGTGACGTCCCGCACGACCATGATCACTTCTGCTCGAAGGAACCGCGGTTCAGCATGCGGTTATAGAAATCCTTTAACGGCGATACAGGTCGGAGTGAAAGACTGGCGAGGCTATCGATCAGCTTGGGTTCGATGTCGAATGGCGACTGGTTCTTCAACCAGCTGTAGCATGAGCCGTCCTTGAGAACGGAAGGACTGCCAACCACATAGCCACCGAGCCCCTTGGCGTGACCGATCCGGCGCAGACCAAAATGCAGACTGGATGAAACGATCGGCTCTCGCGTCCTCAGATAGACGTGAAATCCGTTCGGCGACTTTGCAACCGGTGTGCGGCCGGCGAGTTCCATGTGCATGCTCGTCCAACTTCGATAGCCGACAACGTCATCGAAATCGAGGATGAGGAGATTGGAAAATCCGCCCAATATCCCGATATTCCCCACGAATTTTTGAAACCAGCGCTCAATGTCATCGCAGGTCGGCGGCTTTTGTGAAAGCTGAAAGGCAATCGATCTGAATGCCAGTTCCTTCAAATCTTTTCGCCGGGTCTGCAAATGCAGCGGATCGTATTCCATCGCCTGGAGATCAAGGTGTTTGCCGCCGGCCCGGAGCGGCAAGCAAATGTAACCCTTGGCCAAGAGCTCGATTGCATATTCGGTCCATATTACAGGCTGCATCGACTGTTCCGCGGCCGAAAAATGTCATTCCAATCTTCTTTAGCCGAACAGGGTCCTCGTCAAGTGCCGAGTGCAACACTTTGGTCGTGCTCAAGCGATGCGCCTCCGTCTCAAACACGTCATCTTCTGGACCGCTCCAGCCAACGCGTCGTGACATGTCTCCAGAATGATGTGAACCGCGTTCGCCTGTATGCGTCGGCGGCCATCTTTATGCCTTGTGCCTGCGTCGGGAAGGGATGGATGACGTCGGCCAGCGCGAGCAGGCCCATGCCCGACTTGATCGCCAGCGACACTGCATTGATCATCTCGCCGGCATGGCTGGCGACGACCGTGGCACCCAGGATGCGGTCGGACCCCTCCCGGACGTGGATTTTGACAAAACCCTCTTCTTCGCCGTCCATCACCGCACGGGCGACATCGTGCATCAGCACCGTATAGGTCTTGACCGGAATGCCGTTCTGGCGCGCCTCCGCCGGATAGAGCCCGACATGGGCGATCTCCGGATCGGTGTAGGTGCACCACGGAATGACCAGTTCGCTCAGTTTACTGCGTCCAAGAAACAAGGCGTTGTGCACGACCATGCGGGCCGTCGCCTCGGCGGTGTGGGTAAATTTGTAGGCGAGGCAGACGTCGCCCGCCGCATAGATGCGCGGATTGGTGGTCCGGAGATAATCGTCCACTTTGATGCCGTCGGCATCGTATGCCACCCCGGCGTTCTCCAGGTCGAGACCGTCGACATTGGGCGAGCGGCCGATGCCGGTGATTATCTCGTCGACGGAAATCGTCGTCGTGATCTCGTCGTGTACCAGGTCGGCGAGCTTCTTTCCGCCTGCTGTCCGCACCGCCACCATCTCGGTGTTGAGGCAAACCTCGATCCCCTCGCGCGCCAGCGCGTCGGAAAGGATCTGGGCGGCGTCGCGTTCCTCGCCGGGCAGGAACATCGGCTCCCGCTGCGCCAGGATGACTTTCGCACCCAGCAAACGGAAGGCCTGCGCCGCCTCGCAACCGAGCGGTCCGCCGCCGATGACCAGAAGCCGCTTCGGGCACTCTGTGAGATCGAACATGGTTTCGTTGCTGAGATAGCCGGCTTCGGCGAGCCCCGGGATCGTCGGCAGCCTCGGGCGCGCGCCTGTCGCGATCAGCGCCTTCCTGAAACGCAGCGTCTTGCCCGCCACCGTGACCGCGTCCGATCTGGAAAACTGTGCTTCGCCGAAAAAGACATCGATGCCTTTCGCCGCGATGGTTGCGGCGGCATCGGCACGGCTGATCCGCTGCCGGATTTGCCGCATACGTGTCATTGCCCGCTGAAAGTCGACGTGAAGACGGTCCGGCGTGTCACCGCCGAGATTCTCGGCATCGCGCATATCTGCATAGAGCCTGGCCGTGCGGATGATCGATTTCGACGGGATGCAGCCGACATTGATACAGGTCCCGCCGATCAGGTTGCGCTCGATGAGCGCAACCTTTGCACCGAGGCCGGCCGCTTCGTGGGCGGCGGTCAGCCCGGCCGGCCCGGCACCGATGACGACGAGGTTGTAGGGACCGTCCGGCTCTGGGTTCTGCCAGTGCGGCGGATGGGCGCTCTTGATCAGTTCGAGGTCGTTGCTGTCGACGGGGAAGGCGCGAGCCCTGGTTCGGTCACGCGCCATCGCCGCCACCTGACGCCGGGCTTACCGGCTGAGACAGCCAGCCGCCGCTGAATCCGGCCTTGCGCAGGCCGTTGCGGATATGCTGATTGGACCGCATCAGCTTCCAGATCAGCCCTGACCGATGGTTCTCGATCATCATCACCACGATGCCCTGGTCCAGCCCGTAGTGGCCTTCCGACACCCAGCCGTGCCGGCCGAATGTCCGCCGGTTCGCCAATGTCGGATTGAAGCCGCTCGGCAGCCGGAAATTATCGATCACCTCGGGATAGCGATCTCCAAGATGGCGCAAGGCCGCCAGGCAAATGTCCGGCGCGAAAGGCAGCGACGCCGGATAGGACCATGGGGCGATCGTCCCGTCATCCGGCCCGAACGGCGCGCCGCGCGCCGCATAGCCGGAAAACCGGCGGCGGTGTCGCTCCACGCTGGTGCGAAAGCCGCCTGGGCCGTCGCCCGCCGAAAGTCCCCACAAATTCTCGTCGTAGCCGCCATAGCCGTAAGGATTGTGGCGCGCATAGTCGCGGTGCAGGTAGGTCGAGCGGCGGCTGTTTTCGAAATAATCCGAGTTCTTCTCGCGCATGAAAGCGTCGCGGATGCCGGCGAAGTCGATCCAGGCATGCGAGAACTGGTGCATGAACAGCGGACCGCCATAGAGCACGTCGTAGCCGTAGATGTTTTCCCACTGGTAGGTCGCCGTCCAGCCCTCGTAGCTGTCGTCCGAGGTCGGGCTGTCGGGCGAGGCCATCGACAGGACGTAGAGGATCGTCGCTTCGTTGTAGCCTTCCCAGCCATAGTGGAGAAAGCCGCTCTTCGGCTTCCAGCCCTGCCGGAGCGTCGGGCCTGAGCCTTGCGCCCACCGCCAGTCGACGCGCCGGTACAGCGCCTCGGCTCGTTCCCGGATCTCGGCTTCCTCCTCATCCTCGCCGGAGAAATAGGATGCCGCCACCAGCACACCGGCGATCAGCAACGCAGTATCCACCATCGACAGTTCGCAGCGCCAGACGCGCAGGCCGGTCCGCATGTCGAGGAAATGGTAGTAGAAACCCTTGTGGCCGGTGACGTCGTCGCCATTGCCCTGCCGGCTGGTCGAGAAGAAGCGCAGCGCGGCAAGCGTCAGCTTCACCGCCGCTTCGCGGGCCATCCACCCACGCTCGACGCCGATCGGATAGCAGGACAGGGCGAAACCGACAACGGCGATGCTGGCCGGCCAATTCGGCCGCGACGTATCGGCGACCAGTCCGTTTTCCGGATTCACATTCTCGAGGAAATAATCGAACGCGGCGCGCTGATAGCGCTCCAGAAGCTCGTCGTCGGACAGTGCGGCAGGCTCGGCTCTAAGCAAAAGAAGCAAGCTCCCGCCGGATGGCTGCATCCCGTGTCATGGTTTCCCGCTACCTTGTTGCGTCATCATCGATTCGACGTCTGGGACTATACGCCCGCCCGCTCCGGTCCGTTGCATCGTCACGCGGAATTGAGATTCGCTCTGCGTCAGTAGGTGGCGCGGCCGCCGGAAACGTCGAACACGGCGGCCGTCGTGAACGAACACTCCTCCGAGGCGATCCAGCAGATCAGCGCCGCCACCTCGTCGACCTCGCCAAAGCGCGCCATCGGTATCTTGGACAGCATGAAGTCGATGTGCTCCTGGCTCATCTGCTTGAAGATCGCGGTGCGCACCGCCGCAGGTGTGACGCAATTGACCGTCACCTTGGTCTTGGCCAGTTCCTTGCCGAGCGACTTGGTCAGGCCGATCACCGCGGCCTTGGACGTGCTGTAGGCGGAGGCGTTGGGATTGCCTTCCTTGCCGGCAATCGAGGCGATGTTGACGATGCGGCCATAGTTGCGCTCGAGCATGTGCGGCACGAGCGCCTTGTTGCAGTAGAAGACGCCGTTGATGTTGATGTCGATGACCTTCTGCCAATCCTCGCTCGAATAGTTCCAGGTCGTCATGTTGGGGCCGGTGATCGCCGCACTGGTGACCAGGATATCGACACCGCCAAGCGCTTCGATCGTCCGTGCGGCGGCATTTTCAACCCCCGCCGCATCGGCAACGTCCACCGCCACGCCGTGCAGTCCCGGAATGACGGCCTTGGCCTGTTCGATCTGGGCAGGATCGCGATCCCAGACCGAAACCCGTCCGCCCTCTTCGACAATCCTCTGAGCCACCGCCAAACCGATGCCCGATGCGCCGCCGGTGATGACCGCCGCCCGATCGCTGAATCGTCCTGCAAAATTCATCGGCATCTGATTTCCCCCGTCACCTGAACCCGATGGACGATGGCGACGCACGGCCACCATACCATCGGCGGCGACTGTGCGGTCACCGCCAGGCAAGTTCAAGCCGGCATGCAGGCCGATCGTCTGGGCCAATCCCGTGCCGGGATCACACGGGATTTCCCTCGAGCACACTGCCCAGCGCTTTCACCATCGCCACCAGCGCCGGTCCGATTTCGGCATGCGCGCGGTCCTCGGTGATGATCTCGCCGATGCCGCCGCAGGTGACGGCAACAAGCGGCGAGCCGTCACGCGGGCGAAACGGCACGCCGACCGCATGGATGTAGCTGTGCCAGGCGCCGAACGACGTCACGTAGCCCTGGCGCGCATATTGGGCGATCGCATCGTCGATCGCAGCATGGATCATCGCTGCCTTGTCCGGCTCCGCCTCCTGCAAAGCCCGCACAAGGCCGGCGCGCTCCTGGGGTGAAAGGGCCGCCGCATAGGCCAGCCCCATCGATGTCTTCCAGATCGGCAGATAGGAGCCGGGATTGAGCCGCAGCGTAACAAGGCTCTCCGACCGGCAATTGGCCAGATAGACCATGTTGAGGCTGTCGCGCGTGCCGAGCGCCACCGCCGCACCGGTCAGGTCGGCCAGCGGCTGCATCAGCGGCCTGGCGACGTGAACGACGGCGCTGGAGCTGAGCGCTGAATAGCCGAGCGCCACGGTGGCCGGCCCCAGGCTGTAGCGGCCGAGATCCTTGTCGTAGAGGAGATAGCCGAGCGCGCTCAGAGTATAGGTGATGCGCGAAACCGTGGCTTTGGGCAGGCCGGTGCGGGCAATGATGTCCTGGTTGCCGAGCGAGGCGTCGCCCGGCCGGAAGGCGCGCAGGATGTCGAGCCCGCGCACCAGCGACGACGAAAGCTGCGCGCCTTCGCCTCCAAGTTCCGTCTCGTCCCTGGTCGCTCGCTTGCGCACGCTGGGTCTTTCTGGCGTCGTCGTCCGCCTGTCGGGCCGGTGCCGCCGGCACGGTCTGTCGTGTCTGGTCGAAAAATGAAATTAAATTCCATTAATATTGACAGCGGCTTTCGCGGACTGTCAATATGCTTGCATAGATGGCATGTCCCAGCGCCTTGTGCCATCTTACGAAGCCCCTCCTTGTGAAGGTAGCCACGTGTCTCGCTATATTTTGCGCCGGCTTATCGCAATGCCGTTTCTGGTGCTCGGCATCGTCACGATCGCCTTCCTGATCACCACGGTGACCAAGGGCGATCCGTTGACCGCCATTGTCGCCGAACAGCAGATGAGCAACCCGGAGGTGGTCGCCGCGGCCAAGGCGCGTTGGGGTCTCGATCGCCCTTTGCCGGAACGCTATATGATATATCTCAGTAATCTGCTCAGCGGCGATCTCGGCACCTCCTTCATCACCAAGCGCAATGTCGGCACCGACATTCTCTACCGCTTGCCGGCAACGCTCGAACTGGTTTTCGCCGCGATGATCTTCGGCACCACGCTTGGCATCGTGCTTGGCGTGTTGGCCGCCTATTTCCGCAACAGCCTGATCGACCACGGCGCGCGGCTGTTCGCCCTGTTCGGCTCGTCGCTGCCGGTGTTCTGGTCGGGGCTCAGCCTGTTGTTCATTTTCTCGGTCATGCTGAACTGGCTGCCGGGGCCGGGCAGGGTTGATGCCCGGCTGGCATTGCCGCCCGGCATCACCGGCTTCCTGACCATCGATTCGCTGCTGGCTGGCGACTGGACCGTCTTTAAGGACGCACTCTGGCACCTGCTGCTGCCGGCTTTCGTCCTCGGCTGGACGGTTTCGGGCACCATATCGCGGCTGGTGCGCGCCAACATGCTGGACGTCATGAGCCGCGAGTTCGTGCTCACCGCGCGCGCCAAGGGGGCGAGCGAATTTCGCGTCGTCATTGTCCACGCGTTGCGCAACACGATGGTGCCGACCCTGACCGTCATCGGCTATTCCTTCGCCTATCTGATCACCGGCGCGGTGCTGACCGAAACCATCTTTTCCTGGCCCGGCATGGGCTCCTATGCCGTCGAGGCGGCCCGCGCGCTCGACTTCCCGGCAATCATCGGCGTCACCATCGTCGGCGGTCTGGCCTTCCTGGTCACCAACCTCATCACCGACATACTCTATGTCGTGGCCAATCCGCGCGTGAGATTGAGCTGATGTCGGCGGTCGCAACCAAATCCCGTTCCGACGCTGTTCCCGAATGGCTGACCGCGCCTTTGGTCATCGGCACGGTCGTCATCCTGTTCTGGCTGTTCATGACCGTGTTCGCCAATCTGGTCGTGCAGTTCGATCCGCTCGAAATGGTGACGCGCCGGCTGCAGCCGCCGAGCTGGGCGCACTGGCTGGGCACCGATGCGCTCGGCCGCGATGTGCTGGCCCGCACCTTGCACGGGGCGGCGCATTCGCTGCCGATCGCGGTTCTGGTCGTCGTCTCGGCCGTCGTTATAGGCTCGCTGCTCGGTGCGATCTCCGGCTTCGTCGGCGGCCTGACCGGTGCAGCGATCATGCGGCTTGTCGACGTGACCCTGTCGTTCCCGCCGATGCTGCTGGCCATGGCCGTCGCGGCCTCGCTCGGGCCGGGCCTCGGCAACGCGGCCGTCGCCATGGTGCTGGTCTGGTGGCCGGTCTATGCCCGCCTGATGCGGGCGCAGGTGCTGGAGGTGAAGGAGCGCGAGCATGTCGAGGCGGCCATCGCCGCCGGCGCCAGGCCGCGCCGCGTGCTGTTCACGCACATATTGCCGCTTTGCTGGACCCCCGTGCTGATCAGCGCGACCATGGATCTCGGCCAGGTCGTGCTGCTTGCCGCATCGCTCAGCTTCATCGGTCTCGGCGCCACGCCGCCGACGCCCGAATGGGGCTCGATGATCTCCGATGGCGCCGTCCATTTCTATCAGTGGTGGATCGCCTTCGGTCCCGGCGTCGCCATCCTCACCATCGTGCTCGGCTTCAACTTCATCGGCGACGGCTTGCGCGACATTCTCGATCCAAGGTCGGACTAGGCGATGAGCGCACAGATATCTTCGGCGCGACCGGGCGCGATCAACAGCGCCATTGACCGCGAGCCGCTGCTGTCCATACGCGGCCTGCGGGTCGGGTTCCGGCGGGCGGGCGATCAGTTCGAGGCGGTGCGCGGCATCGACCTCGATGTCGCCAAGGGCGAGGTGGTCGGCATTGTCGGCGAGTCCGGCTCGGGCAAGTCCGTCGGCATGCTCGCCGCGCTCGGCCTAACCTCCAAGAACGCGGTGGTCACCGGCTCGGTCCGCTTCAACGGCGACGAACTGGTCGGCAAATCGTCACGCGAGATGCGCAAGATCAGGGGCGCGCGCATCGCTATGATTTTTCAGGACCCGCTGTCCTCACTCAACCCGGTGATGACCGTCGGCGCGCAGATCGCCGAGGCGGTCAGGCTGCATCAGCGCGTGACGCGCAAACAGGCGATGGCGCGCGCCGTGGAATTGCTCCATCTGGTGGCGATCCCGCAGCCGGAGCGCCGGGTCAACCAGTATCCGCATGAATTCTCCGGCGGCATGCGCCAGCGCGCCGTGATCGCCATGGCCGTCGCCAACGATCCCGACCTGTTGATCGCCGACGAGCCGACCACGGCGCTCGATGTCACCGTGCAGGCGCAGATTCTGTCGGTGTTGCGCTCGCTCCAGGAGCGGCTCGGCCTTGGCCTGGTGCTGATCACCCATGATCTCGGCGTCGTTGCCGGTCATGCCGACCGCGTCGCGGTCGTCTATTCCGGCCGCGTCGTCGAACAGGCTGGCGTGTCTGAGCTGTTCGCCGATCCGCGCCACCCCTACACGCGTGGCCTCATCGCCTCGATCCCCAACCTTGAGGAAAGCCGCGAGCGGCTGTTTTCGATCGACGGCTCGCCGCCCGCACTTGGGCGCTTGCCGGGCGGCTGCGCCTTCCATCCGCGCTGCATCTATGCCGAGGCACGCTGCCGGACCGAGGATCCGCCGCTGCACGATATAGGCGGCCGGTTTTCGGCCTGTCATTTCGCGACGACCTTGCCGCCCTTCCACAGCGCCTCGATGGCGGCGGCAAGTCTGGACAGTGCAAGCGTGGCCCCATGAGCGCAGCGGAGCAACTCCAGGCAGAAACCAAACCGGCGCCGGCATTGTCGGTTCGCCATCTCGTCAAGGACTTTCCAGTTCGCGGCGGCCTCGTCTTCGACCGCGCCGTTGCCCATGTCCGTGCGGTCGCCGATGTCTCGTTCGACGTAGCACCTGGCGAAACGCTGGGCCTAGTCGGTGAATCCGGTTGCGGCAAGTCGACCCTCGGGCGCTGCCTGATGCGGCTGATCGAGCCAACCAGCGGCGAAAGCTGGTTCCGTGGCCGGAACCTGCTCGCCCTCAACCACGAGGACATGCGCCTGATGCGGCGCTACATCCAGCTGGTCTTCCAGGATCCGTACGGGTCGCTGCATCCGCGCATGTGCATTGCCGACAACATCGCCGAGCCGCTGCGCATGAGCGAAATGTCGGCGGCCGACCGCCGCGCGCGCGTCGCCGAACTGCTCGAACTGGTGCGGCTCAATCCTGAGCATGGCAAGCGCTATCCGCACGAACTGTCCGGCGGCCAGCGCCAGCGGGTGGTTATCGCCCGGGCGCTTGCGCTGAACCCGCAAGTGGTGATCCTCGACGAGCCGGTTTCGGCCCTCGACGTTTCGGTGCAGGCCGGCGTGCTCAACTTGCTCAAGGATATCCAGCAGTCCTTCGGCACATCCTATCTGTTCATCGCCCATGACCTCTCGGTCGTGCGTCACATCTCGCATCAGGTCGCGGTGATGTATCTCGGCAAGATCGTCGAGATCGCGCCCGCGGCCGAACTCTATTCCAGGCCGCTGCACCCCTATACCCAGGCGCTGCTGTCGGCTGTGCCGCTCGCCAACCCCGAGAAGGAGCGCAAGCGCGAGCGGATCGTGCTGACTGGCGATGTGCCGAGCCCGCTCAACCCGCCATCCGGCTGTCGCTTCCGCACGCGCTGCTTCAAGGCCCAGGCGATCTGCGCTGCCGTCGAACCACCGCTCGATCCGGCTGGTGGTCCGCATCGCGTCGCCTGTCATTTTCCGGAGCCGGTCAACACTTTCAGGGCTGTCTGACAACCCTGCGAGACAACAGCCGAATTACCCGTGAAGGATTCTGATTTGACCGAAAACCAACCCAGAAATGCCGGTGCGGCAGGCCACGAGCGCCTGCCGCTCGAAGGCATCAAGGTTCTCGATCTCTCGCGTGTGCTCGCCGGTCCATGGGCGACGATGAGCCTTGCTGACCTCGGCGCCGAGGTCTGGAAGATCGAGAACATTGACGGCGGCGACGACACCAGGGCGTGGTCGGTACCGAGCTACAAGGGTGTCTCGACCTACTATCTCTGCGCCAATCGCGGCAAGCAGAGCATTGCACTCGACATGAAGAGCTCTGAGGGGTTGGCGATCGTGCGCGAACTTGCGGCCAAGGCCGACATCGTCGTCGAGAATTTCCGCTCCGGCACCGCCGATCGCCTTGGCGTCGGTTTTAAGGAACTCAGTGCCTCAAATCCGGGCCTGATCTACTGCTCGATCTCCGGCTACGGCCAGACCGGCCCCGATGCCGGACGGCCCGGCTATGATTTCGTCATGCAGGCCGAAAGCGGCCTGATGGCCATCACCGGCGAGAGCGATGGCGAACCGATGCGTGTCGGCGTCGCCATCACCGACATCGTCTGCGGCATGGTCGCCACGCAGTCGATCCTGGCAGCGCTATACGAGCGCGCGACGACCGGCAAGGGTCAGTTCCTCGACCTGTCGCTGATCGACTGCGCGCTCAGCCTGCTGATCAATGTCGGCAGCGGTTACCTCAACACCGGGCGCGAGGTCGCCCGCTACGGCAATGCCCATCCGACGGTTGTTCCCTATCAGATATTCGATGCCTCCGATGGCGGCTTCGCTCTGGCCGTAGGCAACGACCGCCAGTTCGCGGCGCTGTGCGTGCAGGTTGTGGACTTGCCAGATCTGGCCAAGGATCCGCGCTTCATCAAGGCAGGGGCGCGTGCCACCAACCGCGAGGCGCTGATCCCGCAGCTTGCCGCCGTCTTCAAGGCCAGGACGCGCGACCACTGGATGGCAGCCTGTGCCGCCGCCAGCGTGCCGGCCGGCACGGTCAAGTCGATACCGGAAGTCTTCGACAGCCCCAACGTGCGCGAGCGTGGCCTCGTCCAGACCTTGCCGCATCCGCATCTCGGCTCCGTCGCCATGGTGCGCCCGGCACAGGGGCTGGCCGCGCAGTTGACCGCCGACTTCACCGCGCCGCCGATGCTGGGACAGGACACGCAATCCGTGCTGGCCGACGTACTCGGCTACAGCGCCGAGACCATCGACCAACTGATCGGCACTGGGGCCGTCGGCGTCTATACGCCGGCCGCCGAGCCTATCCCCGCCTGATCTACAGGGAGTCTGACATGTACAAGAACGTGCTGCTGCACATCCACGGCGCGTGGCGCCCGGCCCGAGACGGCCGCACCATGGCGATCGTCAATCCGTCCACGGAGGCCGAACTCGGCTCGCTCGCTCATGCTGGTATCGACGATCTCGACGAGGCGCTCGCTGCCGCCGCCAAAGGGTTCGAGGCCTGGCGGCGCGTCTCGCCCTTCGACCGCTCCAAGCTGATGCGCAAGGCCGCCATCATCCTGCGCGAGCGCAACGAGCACATCGCCACGCTGATGACGCTGGAACAGGGCAAGCCGATCGCCGAATCGCGCATGGAGGCCTTTGCCGCCGCCGACATCATCGAGTGGTTCGCCGAGGAGGCGCGACGTTCCTATGGCCGCATCGTGCCGGCGCGTCTTGAGGGTGTCAGCCAGTCGGTGGTCAAGGAACCTGTCGGCCCTGTGGCCGCCTTCACACCGTGGAACTTTCCACTCAACCAGGCGGTGCGCAAATTGTCGGCCGCAATTGCCGCCGGCTGCTCGATCATCATCAAGGGACCGGAGGAAACACCGGCCTCGCCCGCCGAACTGGTGCGCGCCTTCGTCGATGCCGGCCTGCCCGACGGTGTCTTGAACCTCGTCTATGGCACGCCGTCCGAAATCTCCACCTATCTCATTCCGCATCCGGTGATCCGCAAGATCTCGTTCACCGGCTCCACGCCGGTCGGCAAGCAACTGGCGTCTCTGGCCGGACTGCACATGAAGCGGGCGACGATGGAGCTCGGCGGCCACGCACCAGTGATCGTCCTGCCCGACGCCGATCTCGACCGCGCCGCGCGCTCGATGGTTGCATCCAAATTCCGCAATGCTGGCCAGATTTGCGTCGCGCCGACGCGCTTTCTTGTCGATCATGCGATCTATGACGATTTCGTCGGCCGCTTCGCCGAGGCGACGCGCCAGATCAAGGTCGGTGACGGTCTTGCCAAAGGCACGACCATGGGACCGCTCGCAAACCCGCGCCGCGTGCAGGCGATGGAGGAACTGGTCCACGACGCCGTGCAGAAAGGTGCGGAACTCGTCATCGGCGGCAAGCGCATCGGCAATTCAGGCTATTTCTTCGAGCCGACCATCCTGTCGGGTGTGTCGACCGACGCCCGCGCCATGAACGAGGAGCCGTTCGGCCCGCTGGCGATGATGACCCCGGTCAATGGACTGGATGAAGCGCTGGCCGAAGCCAACCGGCTGAACTACGGCCTTGCCGCCTATGGCTTCACCCGCTCGGCGGCGAGCGCGGCAAAGATGTCGTCCGGCATCGCCAGCGGCATGGTGTCGATCAACCATTATGGCCTGGCCCTGCCGGAGGTGCCGTTCGGCGGCATCAACGATTCCGGCAATGGCACCGAGGGCGGCGCCGATGCGCTGGAGAGCTACCTCAACAGCAAGTTCGTGTCGCACCTGCAGGTCGACTGAGCAGGCCGCTGTCGTTTGCGGTGCATATCGTTCTCCCAAGACCGCTGCGCATCTTTGGGCGACATGCACTACTTCTGCTGGCCGTAATTCTTGTAGCGCCCGCGAATGGCGGCGAGCTCGGTGCCCTCGATCAGCACCGGCGTGCCGGCGCTGCGCGCCAGAAGATACTGCCGCGCCAGGGTTTCCAGCTTGACGGTGCGGACGAGCGCCGTGTCGAGATCGCCGCCGAAGGCGATCATGCCATGATTGGCGAGCAGGCAGGCCGTGCGGCCCTTGAGCGCCACGACGGCAACCCTGGCCAGTTCGCTTGACGCGAACAGCGCATAGTCCGAGCAGCGCACATCATCGCCGCCGAAGCCCGCCACCATGTAGTGGAACAGCGGCAGCGGCTCGCGCAGGCACGACAGCGCCACGCAATGGTCGGGATGGGCATGCACGACGGCGTCGGCCTCTGGAAAAGCCTTGTAGATCTCGGCATGCATCTCCCATTCGCTCGACGGCCGGAATGCGCCCCCCCAGGATCCATCGAACTGCATCGCCACCATCTGCTCCGGCCGCAAAGCGCTCGTGGCTATTCCCGTCGGCGTGATCAGCATGCCGCTTGTCGTGCGTACGCTGATGTTGCCGGTGGTGCCGACATTCATCCCGCTGGCGTCCAGCGTCTCAGTCGCGGCGATCAGCCGGGCGCGAGCGGTCTCGGTATCCATCACGATACTTTCCCTGTCGTGGCCCTTGAAGGGGGCCATGTGTCGATTGCCGGCGCAATAGTGCTCGGGCGTTTCATGTCTTGCAAAACTTCGGTGAAGATGTCGGGGCCGCCGAGCTTTCCCGATTTCAGCATCAGCGCCAGTGGGTCAGATGGCAGGCCGGGGAGGTGGGCGACGGCGCGCGACAGTCCGGGGCCTTCATAGGCGCCCATGGCGATCCGGTCGATGCCGAGCGCCTTGACCACCGAACCGGCGGTCTCGCCGCCCGCGACGACCAGCCGGCGCACGCCGAGTTCGCGCACCAGGATCTCTGCAATCCCGGCCAGTATCTCTTCTGCCTTCGCCGCTACCACATCGCGACCGTGTGCCTGCTGCAGGGCTTCGACCGTCGCCTGTGGAGCGGTCGTGGCAATCGCGATCATCGCACCGGGCAAATGCCTCCGGGCGAAGGCACGTGCTTCGGCCACGACATCGGCGCCAGCAAAGGCGTTGGCAAGGTCGATTGTCAGCAATGGGTTATTCTCAGCGAAGCGTTCGAGCTGCTCGATGGTGCGGTCGGCGACGCTGCCGGCCAGCACCGCCGCTGGCCCTTCGATGGCCGGCAGGCTGGCGGCAAGGAGATCGCCTGAATTCAGCAATCCATGCATCAGCCAGGCCGGCGGCAGATGCGCTGCGACTGACGAATTGCCGGTCATCAGCGGCAGGTCGAAGGCGGCTTCCGCGATCGCCGCCAGGTCGCGCTCGCGGATCGTGTCGGTGAGCAGCAGCGTCTCGCCTCGCGCGGTCTGCTGGCGCACGGCGTTGCGTATAGTTTCAGCGCCGGAATCTACGACCAGGTACGGCACCAGCCCGACCTTGCCCTTGCTTTGCGCCTGCAGCACACGAACCAGATTGGAATCGGTCATCGGCGTCAGCGGATCGAAGCGCTTGGGCGATTCACCCAGCAACTGGACGCCACCGAACATATGCCCCTGATAGACGGTGCGGCCGGTTTCACACAGTGCCGGTGTGAACAGCGTCACGCCGCCGCCGAGCCGTTCGAGCAGCGCCTCGGCACAGGGGCCGATATTGCCGGCGGGTGTCGAATCGAAGGTGGCGCAGTATTTGAAGAAGATCTGCCGCGCGCCCGCTTCGACCAGCCGGTCAGCCGCTTCGAGCACCTGACGCACCGCATCGCTGGCCGCGATGACGCGGGTCTTCAGCAGGATCACATGGGCAAGATTGCCTGATGGGATCGGGGCGTTCAGTCCGACCGTGCATCCCGTCGGAATGCCGCGCGCCACCAGCATCGACGCCAGCTCGGTGCCGCCGGTCAGATCGTCGGCAATGGCGCCGAACAGCAGGGAAGGCATCGACGCGGTCATGCGGCCCGTCTCATGGCTGGCCGTTTCTGGGCTGCTCGTCTCATGTCGGTGGTCAGGCCATTCGTGGTATCATATACACAGCCCACGCGACGCAGGCGACGCCTGCGCTGTTGCAAGAACGGAGTGCGGATGTGACTGCTTCTATCGCGCCGATCGCGCGCGACAATTTGACGACGCGTGTCTATGAGGAGCTTCGCCGCGCCATGATGGAAGGCCGTTTCTGGCCGGGCCATCGCTTCAAGATCCGCGACCTCGCCGCCAGCCTTCAGGTGTCTGAGACGCCGGTGCGCGAGGCGCTGATGCAGCTGGTGCGCGAGAAAGGCCTGGAGATGGAGGCCGGCCGCTCGATCACCGTCGCCCAGCTGTCGCTGGCCCAGTATCTGGAGCTGCGCAGCATCCGGCTGCATCTCGAAGGCATGGCGGGTGCCGCGGCGACGACCCGCATCGAGCCGCGTGAGATCGACCGCCTGGCGGCCGTGCATGACAGGCTGATCGCCGACGAGGACAATGGCCGCTGGTTCGAAGCCGTCCGTGACAATTGGGAATTCCATCACTCGATTTACCAGGCGGCGCAAATGCCGGAGCTGCTGGCGATCATCGAAGGCATCTGGCTGCGCAACGGACCGCTGGTGAACTATCAATACCCGCATGCGAGGCCGACCTATGACGGCCGCCACCGGCACCTCGACATCCTCGATGCGCTGCGGGCGCGCGACGAGAACGGCGTGCGCAAGGGCATTCAGCAGGACATGATCGAAGGCGGCCGCCTGCTGGTCAAGGTTCTCGAACGGTTGAACGACGGTGCGGTCACGCCCGAGGAACTGCGCCGCGCGGCGCAGAACGGCCGACTGGTGTCGGCCGCCGGCTGAGCGAATTTCTTCCCTCCTCCGCATGCGCCGGTCACGCCACCTGCGCGGCTGCGACCATGCCGGCATCGGCAGCCTGCAGGGCGAGATCGATGTCTTTTTCGGTGTGCGCGGCGCTCAGGAACATGTTGTGCCGGGGATGGAAATAGGCGCCTTCGCGCAACGCCGCCGAGCAGAAGGCGCTCGCCAGCTTGAACTCTGTATCGCCATCGAAAAGCACCATCGGCATCGACGCCGGACCGGTCTGGCGCAGCGACAGGCCATGCTTCTTCGCTGCCGCATCGAGGCCTGAGCGCAGTCTGTCGCCGGCCTGCGTCATGCGGGCAATCGCATCGGTATCGCGCAGCGTGTTGATGGTGGCGATCGCGGCGGCCATGGCGACGGCGCCATACCAGAACGACCCCGTCAAATAGACCTTGGTCGCGGCCTCGCGGAACCGGTCGGTGCCGGTGATCGCGGCAAGCGGATAGCCATTGGCGATCGCCTTCGAGAAGGCGGACAGGTCCGGCCGTACGCCGAGCGGCTCCCAGCTGCCGGCGAGATCGATGCGGAAACCGGCCCTGACATCGTCGACGATCAGTGCTGCGTCGGCGGCGGTGGTGAGTTCGCGCGCCCGTTTGGCGAAGGCGGCGGTCGGCAATTCCTGGTCGCGGGCGATGTCGTGCCGGAAGGCGGTGACGACGACCGCTGCAAGATCATCTCCGGCCTGCTCGACGGCGGCCTCCAGGCCGGCAACGTCATTGTAGTCGAAATGGATCAGATGGGCGCGGTCCTCGGCGGTGACGCCGGCCAGTGATGGCGTGCACCACGGCACCGCGCCATGATAGGAGCCGCGCGCCACCAGAACCTTGCGCCGGCCGGTACCGGCACGCGCGATCGTCACGCAGGCCGTGGTGGCGTCGGTGCCGTTCTTCTGCAACATCGCCCAGTCGGCATGCGCGACGGTGTTGACCAGCAACTCCGCAAGCTCGACCAGTACCTCGCCCGGGCCGTTCATCGCATCGCCGAGGCGACGCTGCCGCTCGGCTGCGGCTTCGACCGCCTGGTGATGATGGCCGAGAATGTTGGGACCCCAGCTACACATCAGGTCGATGTATTCGCGCCCATCGACGTCCCAGACCCGGCAGCCGTCGGCGCGCTCGAAGAACTGCGGATAGGCGGAGCCGAGATAGCGCGTTGCCATGTGTCCCCACATGCCGCCCGGAATGACCGAGGCCGCACGCTCGCGCAGCAACTGGTCCTTGGAGTTGATCAGGGAAGGCATAGCGAGGTCTCCGTATTGATATATCATATATTTGTTTTGGTGCTGAAAGAACAGGATTTGCTGATCGTCCAGGATGAGGATGCGGGAGACGGCTGGCCGCCTCCCGCATCTTTTCGCTCAGTGGCTAAGCTCCGCCAGCGGCAGGTTGCAGCAGGCGCTGTAGCGCACGCCCTTGACGTCCGACTTGTAGGCCAGGATCAGGTTCGGGCTGATCAGCGGCAGGATGATCCTGTCCTTGATCATCTCCTCGCCGGCCTGGTGCCACAGCTTGGCGGCCTCGTCGCCGCTTGCCGCAAGGGCTGCCTTGTAGATATCAGCTTCCTTCGGATTGAGCACCGACGGGTCGCGCTCCGCGCCGGCGCGGCGCGACCACGGGCTGCCCTTGGTCATGGCGAAATAATCGATGTATTGCGACGTGCCGTAATAGTCCGGCGCGTAGAACACCGCCGTCATCGGGATGCCGTCGCCATTGACGCGTTCGCGCCAGTTGGCGAAGGGGATCGGTTGCAGGTCGAGCTTGATGTTGATCTTGGCCAGATCCTGCTGGACCTTCTGCATCAACAGCGAGAGATCGACGCCGTAGACGTTCATGCCCGGGAAGGCAGCTTCCATCTCAAAACCGTCGGCATGGCCGGCCTTGGCCAGAAGTTCCTTTGCCTTGGCGACGTCATAGGGCTGCGCCTCGAAGCCCGAGCCGCCGGGGAAGCCAAGCGGAATCGGCGCGCTGATCAACTGGCCCTCGGAGCCAATGGTGAAGTCCAGGATACTCGGACGGTCGAGGCCGAGCGAGATCGCCTCGCGCACTTCGGGCGTCAGGGGCACCTTGTTGGCCTTGGCGCCGGGCGACAGCGCCACATAGATGAAGTTGTAAGACGGCACGGTCTCGATCTTGACGTCGCTGCCGGTCATCGTCTTGGCCGTGTCCGGGTCGATCTGCATGGCGATGTCGGCGGTGCCGCTCTGCAGCATCTGCGCCTGCGCCACCGCGTCCTTGGTCTGGCGGATGACGACTTCGCTCAGCGCCGGCGCCGTGCGCCAGTATTTGTCATTTCGCGCCAGCCGCAGTTCCGAATTGGGCTCATAGGACTTCAGCACGAAGGGCGCGCTACCGGCCGAATGCGCCAGGAACCAGGCCTCGGCATTGTCCGTGGTCGAGGCGTCCGCATCGGCCTTGGCGCCGGCTTCGGAAGCGACCTTGCTGTTGACGACCGCTGCGTAGGGCGCCGCCGCGATGTTGAGGAATTCGGAGCTCGGCGCGACCATCTTGACGACGACCGTATGCGCGTCCGGGGTCTCGATCGAAGCCACATTGTCCATCAGGAACGAGGCGCTGCCCTTGAGGTTCTTCAGCCGCTCCCAGGACCATTTGACGTCCTTGGCCTCGACCGGCGAACCGTCCGAGAATTTGGCGGCCGGGTCGAGCGTGAAGGTGAAGCTGGTCTGGTCGGCATTGCCTTCCCACTTCGAGGCGAGCAGCGGGATCAGCTTGTTGTCCTTGTCCAGCGTCAGCAGCGATTCATAGACGCTGGAATTGTAGATCTGGCAGGTGTCGCAGAAGGCGCGGTGCGGATCGAGCGAGTTGAGGTCGATATTGCGCGCGATGACCAGCGGCTTGCTGTCCTGCGCGAACGTGGCCGGCGCCCAGAAGGCGCTGGTGGCCAGCAGCACGGCAGCCAGCATCGTCGCCCTGGTCTTGTTTCTCGGTAGGATGGTCATGTCAGTTCTCCCATTTTCTTGTCGGATCTTTGTGGCAATGCGTTCGCTCTATCCACCCACGGCAGTGAGGGATTGAAGCGCGGCCTTGAGCTTTTCAGCGCCGCCCAGTGCGGCGCGGTTGAGCGGGGCCGATACGACGGGAGCCGAGAGGCTTCCCGTCACATGCAGGATCTCGTGATCGAGATAGTCGAACACGCGATCCTGAATCTCCTGTGTCAGTCGTCCGCCAAGCGACAGTCCACGCTGCACCTGTTCGACGACGGCCACCCGGTTGGTCTTGCGGATAGAGGCTTCCACCAGCGGCCAGTCTAGCCCGGTCGGGTCAAGGCTGCGCAGGTCGATGATCTCGGCGTCGATGCCGGTTTCCTCGACCACCTGGCTGGCGCTGGCAACCATGCTGGCGCTGGTGAGCAAGGTGCAGGCGCTGCCCGCCCTGACGATCTTCGCCTTGCCGAGCCGCACGCAATAGTCGCGGTCATCCGCAGGCACAGGCCCCTCGCTCGGGAACAGTTCGACATGCTCGATAACGACGACCGGATCGTCGCATTTCAGCGCTGAATTCATCAGGCCGATATAGTCGAAGGGCGTCGTCGGTGCGACGATGCGCCAGCCGGGAAATAGGGCAAACAGTCCGGACGGATCGCCCGAATGCTGCGAACCGTAGCCGGTGTGCGGCGAGACGCGGACCCTGACCACGATCGGCACCGGGAAACCGCCGCCGAACATGTGGCGCACCTTGCTGACCGCGTTGAACAGCTGGTCGGCGGCAACCAGGCAGAAGTCGCCGAACATGATCTCGACGATCGGCCGCAGACCGCAAAGCGCTGCACCCAGCGCCACGCCGACAAAACCGTTCTCGGCGATCGGCATCGCCAGCACACGCTCCGGCCAGCGCTCCAGCGCGCCCTTGGTGGCGCCTGAAACGCCGCCGCGCAACCGATGCACATCCTCGCCCATGATGATGATGCGCGGGTCCTGCTCCATGGCGCGGGCAATCACCTCGGACGCGGCAACCATGAATTTGACCGGCTTGGTCTCGGCCGGCGGAACATCCTCGATCTCGAGGAAACGCTTATCCCTGAGTTCGGAAAGATCGCCGCGGATCTGGTTGTCGACGTCGCTTGGGTTCGGCCACAGATGGTCCGGAATGCGCGGCGCGTTGCCGCTCATCTCGGTCAAGGAATCGGCGGCGCTGTTGACCACCTCCATGACGCGCTGGTCGAGTGTGCCGAGGTCGGAAGCGTTCAAAATGCCCATCGTCTTCAGGCGAGCCGCCATGGTGGTAAGCGGGTCACGCGCTTTCCAGGCGTCTTCCTCGGCGCGCGTGCGGTAGCCGAATTCGCTGCCTGGGCGGGCGCCGCTCTGATGTAAAAACCGGTAGCAGAGCGCCTCGACCAGCACCGGGCCTCCGTCCTCCTCGATCGTCCGGCGCGCCTCGCGCATGGCATGGTGAACCGCCACCACATCCATGCCGTCGCATTCGATGCCGCGAAAGCCAAGCATCGGCCCACGCGAGGCCAGTCGCGTCTCGCGCGTCTGCTCGTTGATGTGTGTCGAGACGGCATAGAGATTGTTTTCGGCGAAAAAGATCACCGGCAGTCGGTAGAGCGCGGCGATGTTCATCGCCTCATAGGCCGGCCCCGCCATCATCGTGCCGTCGCCGAAGAAGGCGACCGAGATGTTACCGGTGCCGAGCAGCTTGTCGGCGAGCGCGTAGCCGGCCGCGTGCGGCAGGTTGCCGCCGATAATGGCGCTGGTGCCAGGAATCCCCGAGGCGTCGTCGCGCATATGCATCGAGCCGCCACGGCCACCGCAGTAGCCTGCGGTGAGACCCATGATCTCGGCCATCAGGCCGCGAACCGAGCCCTGCATGTCGGGGTTGAAGGCGTCGTGAAGGGGATCGAAACCGCCTGGCGTCTGTGCGTTGACCAGCTTGGCCAGCACCTGGTGATGGGCGCGGTGGGTGCCGTTGATGCGGTCGCCGGTGCCGAGCACGGACATCGCCCCGACCGCCGTCGCCTCCTGGCCGATGCTGGCATGTGCCGGACCATGCACCAGCCCGGCATTGGCGAGGTCGAGCACTTTTTCCTCGAAACGGCGGATGAGCAGCATCTGGTGATACCAGCGCACCAGGCTCGAAACCTCGGCGTCGTTCCAGTCCGAATCGTCGACGTCGAGCCGCAACCAGGGCGCCGATGGCTGGATCGATGTCTGCTGGACCATGTCAGCTATTTCCATTCTGGTAGATGATATATCAAATATTTTCTCAGTCGATTGCGGTGGGTTGTTTTTCCTGGGGCACTGCACTGTCTTGCGGGCATCACACAAATGGAATTAAATTTCATTTTCAGTGCGAAGTCGAGACTAAGCCGGGACGGCGGCGTTCCGCAAGAGGAATTTTGAAGCCTGCATTCAGGTCATTTCACTCTTGAGCCGAATGCCGGATTGCGGTGAAAGCAACACCCTCAAGCAAGCATGTCGGCATCCTCGCCGGATCACGGCGTCAGATTTCAGGTGCGACTCCGCGTCGGTATGATATAATCACACCGACGTTGTAGGAGAAATCATGGCCGCTACCGAAAAACGCACCTTCAGCCTGCCAGCAGAGCAGGCTGCTTTCATCGATCATCTCGTGAAAACGGGAACCTACGCGACCAGCAGCGAAGTGATCCGCGCCGGGCTTCGCGCCCTGCAAGAGCGCGACGCTGCCGTAGAGCGCTGGCTACGCGAGGAAGTCGTGCCGACCTATGACAGATGGAAGGCGGATCCTTCCCGAGTGATCCCAGCCGACCAGGGTTTTGACAGTATCCGCGCTCATCACGCTGCCCGTCTCAAGGGGGATGTGTGAAGCGTCGGCATGTTGTTCTGTCGCCGGAAGCGCTAGCGGACTTGCGTTGGATATACGACACCATCGCGTCGGCCGCCGGCAACGCCACGGCAATGCGCTACATCGAGCGGATCGAAGCCCATTGCCGGGGGCTTGACCACGCATCGGAGCGAGGAACACGCCGTGACGATCTGCGGCCGGGGCTTCGGGTCATCGGTTTCGAGCGCCGTGTGACGGTGACCTTTACCGTGGAATCCGACCAAGTGGTGATTTTCCGCGTGTTCTATGGCGGGGCCAATTGGGAGGACGAGCTGTAATCTGCCACGGGAAAGAGTCGTGAATCGGATGGTCGCGTGAACCCCGGCTAGCGATCCACCAGGTGCTGGAAGAACTGCAAAAACAATTCCCGCTCCGTGGTGATGTCGAGCTTCTCGTAGATGCGCCGGCGATGGTTCTTGACGGTGCCGACTGTAATGCCGAGACGCTCGGCGATGTTCGCCGTCGGATGGCCGGCAAGGATCAGCTGGACAAGTTCCCGCTCGCGCAGCGACAGCTCCGGCCACAGGCTGGCTGGGATGGTCGGCTCCTGCCGGGGCGAGGCGCCGGGGCCTGTCGGCGCCGATGTGCGGGAGAATTCGGTTCCGCGCGCCTTGATGTCGAGCGCATGCAACGCCTCGAACACCGGCAGCCGCTCATCCAGCAGCGCGATCTCACTCTCCTTGAACGAAGTGATCGAGCGGTCGAGGAAGATGCCGAGGCACCAGTCGCCGCCGTCGGCAAGCATGATGCCGACTTCGTCGCAAATCTCCGACTGCGCCAGGAAGCCGGCAATGTACTGGCCGCGCTTGGCTTCGTCGTCGGCAAGCCGTTTCAGCGGCATGATGCCCAGCCTTCGCTCGCGCCGCCACGAGGCATAGAACGGGTCGAAGACATAGTAGTTGTCGAGATAGCGCCGGACCATCTCGTCAGAGAAGCGCCGGTGCTTGATGAACTCTGGCGTTTGCGTCGCCGAGTAGCGCGTCACCGTTACGAGGTCGTGCTCGATGTCGGCGCCGATCAGATCGATCAGGCAGTCGACATGCCTGTCCGTGCCGATTGCGGCGATCGCGTTGGCGAGCGGCGCCCAGATGGTCCCCATGCGCATTCCCTTTTCTCGGCGATCTCAGCCCAACCGTCATTGTGTCTTTAGGCATATGGCGCGAGGCCGCCCAATGAATCTAGCCTTGCGTCAACCTAGACCAGATCCGAGGCGACCGTGACCCAGCCAAACCTGACCAGTCCAATCATTGGCAATCCAATCGTCATCGGTATCGACGCCGGCGGCACCATGACCGACACGATCCTTGTCGATCAGGACGGCCACTTCAAGATCGGCAAATCGGCGACCACGCCGAAGAACGAAGCCGAGGGTTTCCTGGCCTCGGCCGAGGATGCCGCGGATGCCTGGGGCATCTCGCTGGAATCGCTGTTCTCAGGCGTCAACGTCGTGCTCTATTCGGGCACCGGCATGCTCAACACGCTGTTGTCGCGCACTGGCCGCCGGCTCGGCCTGATCACCACCAAGGGCCTCGAGGACATGATCCTGATGGGCCGCGGCCTGCAGGCCTGGGCCGACTATTCCTATGCCGACCGGCTTCATGCGGTCACCCACCATCATCCCGATCCGCTGGTGCCGCGCCGCCGCACCCATGGCGTGACCGAGCGCATCGACCAGTTCGGCGACATCGTGCTGCCGCTCTACGAACACGAGGTCTCCGCCGCCGCGAAAAAACTGATCGCCGACAAGGTCGAGGCGATCTGCATCATGACCATCTTCTCGCACGTCAATCCGGTGCACGAGAAGCGCATCGCCGAGATCTGCCGCGAGGAGGTCGAGAAGGCCGGCGCCGACATCATCGTCTACACCAGCCATGAGGTCCGGCCGGTCATCCGCGAGCAGTCGCGGCTGAACTCGGTGCTGATCGAAGCTTACGCCACCTCGCGTGGCCGCAAGCAGCTTAGGGGTATCGAGGACGTCTCGAAGAAGTACGGCTTCAAATATGGCGTGCAGACGCTGCTCTCCTTCGGCGGCCTGACCTCGATCAACCATCCGCGCCTGCATGAAACCATGATCTCCGGCCCGATCGGCGGCATCCTGGGTGCTGCGTATGTCGGCAAACTGATCGGCAATGATTCGCTGATCTGCTCGGACATGGGCGGCACCTCCTTCGATATGGGGGTCATCACGCGCGGCCAGACGCGGATCGAGAACGAGCCGCTGATGGACCGTTTCAAGCTCAACGTGCCGACGCTGCATCTCGACACCATTGGCGCCGGCGCCGGCATGATCCTCAAGGTCGATCCGTTGACCAAGAAGGTCAGCCTCGGACCGGAAAGCGCCGGCTCTGATCCTGGCCCAATCTGTTTCGATCGTGGCGGCACCGAACCCACCATCGCCGACTGCGACGCCATTCTCGGTCGCCTGAACCCGCATTATTTCCTGGGCGGCAAGGTCGTGCTGCAGATCGAAAAGGCGCGCCGCGCCTTCCAGGAGAAATGCTCCGACATATTGGGCGTCGGACTGGAGGAAGCCGCAGAAGGCATGATCGACATGCTGGAGTCCGATGCCAACAACGCGCTGCGCCGCGTCATCTCGGGCCAAGGCATCCACCCCTCCGAATTCACGCTGCTGTCTTATGGCGGTTCCGGTCCGCTGCATCTGGCCGGTTGCTCCAGGGGCATCGGCTTCAAGGACATCATCACCTTCCAGTTCGCTGCTGCTTTCTCCGCCTTCGGCTGCACCACGGCGGACTTCATGCGCCGTCATTCCGTCTCCACGCAGCACGACATCCCCTCGCGCGCTGACGAGACCACACTGGCCGCTTTCGGCGCGAAGGTGACGACAGTGTGGAACGATCTGACCAAGGCCGCGGTCGACGAGATGATCGCCGACGGCCATGCGCGTGAGAAGATCAAGACGGTGCCGTTCCTGATGATGCGCTACACCGGCCAACTCGAGGATGTCGAAGTCATGGCGCCGCTTGCCGAAGTCAGCTCAGCCGACGACATGCGCAAAGTCATCGACGAATTCGAGGCGGTTTATGCCAAAGTCAACCATCGCGTGTCGCGTTATGGCGAGGCCGGCTTCACCATCGCCGAACTCGGGCTGATCGCCACCGCCGACAAGGTCAAGCCGGTGCTGCTCAAGCGGCCGCTCGGCGCCTCCAATCCGGCAGCCGCCCACAAGGGTGTGCGCGAGGCCTATATTGGTGGGCGTTGGCACAAGGCCAATCTCTACGAGATGGATTTGCTGCAGCCCGGCCACGAAGTGATCGGCCCGGCCATCATCGAACATCCCGCCACCACGCTCGTCGTTCATCCGCAGGACCGCGTCCATGTCGATGAATGGACGCTGCTGCACTACACCCATGCTTGAGAGGGCGATCGCCATGTTGGACAAACCTGCTTCGGCCCTGCGCCTTCGCGAAAGACTGCTCGATTCCGAGCGGCTGATGGAAGAGACCGGCTGCTATGACGGCATCACGGAACTCACGCTGCGCAACCAGGATCCGCTGAAATTCGAGACCCTGCACACCAAGCTGCGCGCCTATTGCGTCTCGGCACGCGAAATGGCCCGCCGCATCTCGGCCTCGCCCGGCGTGCGCGAGGTCGGCGAAATGGTGGTCGCCATCTATACGCCCGAGGGCGACGCCATCGCGCTCTCCAACGGCATCATGGTGCATGTCCATACGATGAGCCGCTTCATCAAATGGATGATCAAGAACGGCTACGAGGACAACCCGCGCATCCGCGAGGGCGACATCTTCGCCAATAACGACGCCTTCATCGGCACCGTGCAGGTGCCCGACGTGATGGACGTCGTGCCGATCTTCCATGAGGACACACTTGTCGGCTGGGCCGGCGCTGTCTGCCACGAGCTGGAAGCCGGCGGCATCACGCCGGGCGGTGACGTGTGCCTGGCACAGGAGCGCTTCACCGAAGGCCTGTTCGTCTGTGCCGAGAAGATCGGCGAGAACGATGAGATCCGCCGCGACTACGTCATCCGCTGCGAGCGCAATCTGCGCATGCCGATCTATTGGGTGCTCGACGAGAAGGCCAAGGTCGCCTCCTGCATCGATATGCGCGAAAGCGTCAAGCAGCTGATCTCGGAGATCGGCCTCGACTACTGGATGAAGGTGTCGAAGGAGTTCATCGAGGAAGGCCGCCGCGCCCAGCTCGCCCGCACCCGCCAGCTCACCGTGCCCGGCATCTATCGCGGCCACACTTTCTACGGCCACGTCACGGCGGGAAAGCCCGGCTTCCAGCTGCTCGGCGATCCCGACTGGCTCTACAACATCCCCATCGAGATGGAGATCACCACCGACGGCAAGATCACCATGGACTTCGAGGGCACGCAGCCCTGGGGCTACCATTCGATGAACTGCACGCCGGCCGGCATGGATGGCGGCATGTTCGTGACGCTGACCCAGCACATGAATTTCGAAGGGCTGGTCAATGACGGTGCCTGGATGGCGACCGAACTGAAACTGCCGCACGGCACCTGGACCAACCCCGACAACGAGATGGTAGCCACCGCCACCTCATGGGCGCTGCTTCTGCCGGCCTATGGCGTGTTCCAGCGGCTTTTGTCGCGCAGCTTCGTGGCGCGCGGCTATGTCGAGGAAGCCTTTGTCGGCCAGGTCAACAGCCCGATGATCGAGATGGGTGGCGAAAGCCAGTACGGCACGCCGTTCGGCATGGCGCATTTCGAATGCGCCGCCGCCGGTTCCGGCGCGCTCGCCATCAAGGATGGTCTCGACACCGCTTATGTCGGCTGGAACCCGGAATCCGACATGGGCAACATCGAGGTCTGGGAACAGTCGATGCCGATGGTCTATATCGGCCGCTCGATCATGCCCAATTCCGGCGGCGCCGGCAAATATCGCGGCGGCTGTTCCTTCGTCTCAACCTGGCTGGTCAACAACACGTCGCATCTGCGGCTCCATACCTCGGAGCACTCTTCCAGGGTGTTCGACAATGGCGGCATGTGCGGCGGTTATCCCGCGCCGACCTGCCAGAAGCATCGCGCGGTGCGCAATTCCAACATTCACGAACTGGCGGCAAAAGGCGAACCGCTAGCGCATGCGCCCGGCATCGACCCGCATGTCTCCGACTACGAGAAGAACATCGGCGGCGACCATGTTGTGGTCGAGGGCCCCTACATCACCTCGCCGCACAAATCCGGCGATATCTTCAGCCATTCCTACAATGGCGGCGGCGGCTATGGCGACGTGCTGGAGCGCGATCCGATCAAGACGGCCTGGGATGTCGAGAACGGTTTTCTCACCCGGCAAGCGGCGGACCAGGTTTTCGGCATCGTGCTGAAGGACGATGAAGACGGCTATCCCGTTGCCGATATCGACGCCACGGTCGAACGTCGCGCTGAGATGCGCAAGCAACGCCTGGCCAAGGCGATACCGGTGGCGGACTGGATCGCCAAGGAGCGTGGCCGCGTCGAAAAGGCCGACTTCGCCCCAGAGGTGAAGAAAATGTACGCCAGCGCAATCAAGCTGTCGTCGCGCTTCACCAGGGAATTCAGCGAGTTCTGGAACGTCGACGCCAGATCGATCTTCATGCCGGGAGCAAAGCCATGACCTCGTACAGCAAGGAAGTCCTGGGCGATCTGGCCGCCGGCAAGCTGCCTTGGCCGCAGACAAGGCGCATCATGAGCGCCTACAAGGACGATGACCGCTTCTTCAAGATGGTCGCCGTCTATCAGGACCGTGTCGCCTGGAAGGACCCGATCCTGCTGCCGGTCTCCGACCATCTGTTCATCTGCCAGAGCGGCGATGAGCGCATCACCCGTTGCGAATGCGGCCATTCCTTCGGCGACTATCGCAAGAACTGGAAGCTCAACGCCGCGATTAACGTGCGCAACACCGAGGAGGCTTTGCGCGAGATCTATCCGAACAGCGATCTCCCCGATCCCGAATGGATGGAAATCCGCGAATTCATCTGTCCGCAGTGCGGCACGCTGCATGAGGTGGAAGCGGCGGCACCCGGCTATCCCATAGTCCACGATTTCGAGCCCGACCTCGAAGGCTTCTATCGCGAATGGCTTGGCAAACCGCTTTAGGAACCATGAATCGCTGTCGATCGAGCCTGCGCCGGTGTGATTGCCAAATCCGGTAAGGCCTGATTGCCTGCCCGGAACGAAGCGGAGACCGTGCGCCATGAACACCCTTTCCGGCCGCAGTGCCATCGTCACCGGCGGTTTCTCGGGTATGGGCTTTGCCATTGCGACTGCGCTGGCTGAGGCCGGCGCCAACGTTGCCGTCGGCTCCTACATCGCGCCGGTCGGCTCCGACAGATCAGATGCCGCCTACTATCCCGGTGCGGACGAGATCGAGCGCGTGCGTGCGGCTCTTGCAGCCCACGGAACCAGGGTCCACGCCGCTCACCTCGACGTGCGCGACAGCGACGTCACCAACCGTTTCGCGGCGGACGCCGAAGCGGCCATCGGCCCCGCCGACATTCTGGTCAACGCCGCCGGCACCACGGCCGAGCAGCCGGTCTGCGGGCATTCCGACGCGCTGTGGGACAAGATCGTCGACACCAATCTGACCGGCGCCTTCCGCGTCACGCGTGCCGTGCTGCCGAGCATGATCGAGCGCGGCTGGGGCCGCATCGTCAATATCGGCTCAACCGCCGCCTCGGTCGGCTGGAAGGACAACCCTGCCTACTGCGCGTCCAAGGCCGGACTTCTCGGCCTCACACGCTGCGTGGCGCTGGAAGGGGCGGCGCACGGCGTCACCTGCGTCATGATCAGCCCGACCTGGGTCGAGACCGAACTGATGCGCCGCAATGTGGCGCAGGTCGTCGAGCGCGAGGGCAAGGGGCGCACGCCTGAGGAGGCGATGGCCGAGATCGCCAGGGGCAATCCGCAGCAGCGCATGCTGCAGCCTCAGGAGATCGCCGCTCTGGCGGTCTTCCTGTGCTCTGATCTGGCCAAGGGCATCACTATGGAAAACATACAGATCACCGGCGGAGCCCTGTGGTAGCGTCTCGGACGTGGCTGATCTCTCCGCAGATGCCTCGCTGTAAGACAAGGTGACCGAATTTGCCATTGAGCGCCGGGCGCGATAGGTTATATTGCACTGCACAATGGAGACGCGGTTTATTGCACGCCCATGTTTGCGAAAATTCCGGCCGGATCATGGCTTGCCGGCCCTGGGTCGTGTCGGCGGGACTCTGAGATGAAGATTCCAAAGTCCCTGCTGATCGATCCCGAGAAGAACTCGGTCTATGGCGCCTTTGCCGTAGCCGTCTCGATCTGGGCGTTTTCCTATTCGGTCATTTTCGGCCAGGTGCTGATCCTGGCCTATTATGCGGTCTGGCTTCCGCTCATCCTGGTCGATTACCGGCGGTTCCTGCGGCGGCTGTCCAGCGCCTGGCTGCCGCTGCTGTTTGCGGCCTATGTCTGCTTCTCGGTTTTCTGGTCGCAGGCGCCCGGCGTCACCGCGAGGACTTCGATCCAGTATTTTTCCCATATCGCCTGCGCTTACGTAGCTGCGCGCACCGTCAGCGTGCGCACATTGACCATAGGCGCCCTGGTCGGGATATTCGTCGTCCTCATCTATTCGCTGAAGGTCGGAAACTATTCCGAGGATGTTCTCGACGGCACCGTCAACTTCGTCGGAGCCTTCGCCTCCAAGAACCAGATCGGCTTTGTCGGCTCTCTCGGCATCTATTTCTGCTTTGTCTTCCTTGCCTTTTACCGGCGCGGCCGGCTGAGTCTCATCCTGGCGGTGCCCGTCGTGCTGCTGTCGGCCTATGTGCTGGTCGTCTCGCATTCCGCCACTTCGATGGCCTCGATACCGGCGGTTCTGGCGCTGGTGGCGCTTCTTGCCATGAGCAAACTTCTGTCACGGCGCTATCGCCGGGTGATCTTCCTGATCGGTGCCGGCCTGCTGGTCGTAACTGCCTTCGTCGCCTTGAATCTCGGGCTGATGGACTTCGTCCTCGCCCTCTTCGGCAAGGATTCTACGCTCACCGGGCGGACCTATTTGTGGGCGCAAGGCTGGAATGCTGTGCAGAAATCGCCGATTCTCGGCGTCGGTTATGCCGCCTATTGGGTGCAGGGCTTCGCCGAAGCCGAGCGGCTTTGGAACGAGTTCTACATCACCAACCGCACCGGCTTCCACTTCCACAACACCTATATCGAGGCCCTCGTCGAACTCGGCTTCGTTGGGGCGACGCTGGTATCGCTGATCATGCTGCGCACGCTCTACGGCCACGTTTCGGCGGTCATCTTCAGGACCTGGCAAGCGGATTCGGTGATCCTCGTCGGCGTGATGGTGCTGCTGCTGATCCGCTCCTTCGTCGAGGTTGAGATCCTCAATCCCTACATCATGGGCTCTTTCCTGATGTATTTCAGCTTCTTCAAGCTGGCGCGGCTGCCCGTTACTCGTACGCGGTGGTCGCAGGCCCTGGAGCCGGCGGAGGCGGCCAGGGGCGCGGCTGACTGGCCCCGGCATGCCGGCCGTCCGGCGGCGGCCGGTCCGTCATGAGTGATCAACTCGCGGGCTGAAGTCAGAGTTCGCAAAACCGTAGCGACGCCGCGCTTGTCGCGATCTGGGCCGAACTCCGATATGCTTGCCGCAAAGCATAGGAGGTTTCATGCCATATGCTATTGAGACATGCCCGGACGACGTTGATCGGTAACAAACGCTTCTTCACAGCTTGGCCGAAGAGGGCAGTCGGATCGCCAACGCAATCTGGCAGCCCGCGCGCGATATTCTGACAGAGAACGGCCCATTCACGCAGCCGTCTGGCTACATCATCATTTTGGGGTACCCACGCTAAATGCTGGCCAGAAGCGCCCCCGCTGACGTGATCGGCATGCCGTCCGCGTCACGCGCATTGCTACAGGCGACGAAACCATCGGCCGACGCTGATTTCAGATTTAAAACAGAGACACCACCCCAACCCATCCGTGCCGGATGGTTTGAAACACTAGGGTGGTGCCGGGTTCGCGAGGCTACTGGCTGGCCAGCGGCGCCAGCTTGACCTTGATCACATCGCCAGGCAGCACCAGTGTGTCTTCCTTGGCGGCTATTTCGCTGGTCTTGCCGTCGACATTGCGCACCAGTGAATAGAGCAGAGTGGGCTGCTGATCATTTGTCATGGCGGCCGTCGTCGCGGGATCGGTGGCCTGGGCTATCAGGCCTTTCTGCATATTCGCCTTCAGCGCGGCCTCGTTCAGGTCGGCCTCGGTCTGCTGCCGATCGGTGGCGAGACTTGAACTCAAGGTGTTCTGGGCATCGATGGCGTCCTGCTTCGCCTTGCTGATCGCCTGCTTGGCGGTAAGGATGGCCGTCTCGTAGTCCAGGATCTTGCCCTGCAGGTCGGCGACCGACTGTCGCGAATCCAGCAGCCGGGCGTTGGCGATCAGGCCCTTCTGCGCCAGCGTGCCGATGCTGGCGAGTTGCTGCTGTGACAGGTCGACCTGCTGCTGCTGGTTGACGATCTTCTTCTGCAGCGATTCGATCTCGGATTCCAAAACCCCTTTCAGATCGTCGAGCGCTTCAAGCTTCAGCTTCAGCGCCGTTTGGTCCGCCGTCAGGATCGTCATCTCGTCGGCGACGATGGCTGGCAGTCTCGGATCGCCCTCGACCTCCTTAGGCACGTCGAAACTCGCCTTGCCGGCCATGTCCGCGTCGATGCGGGCGCGCCGGACGACCAGCCGAATGCGCCGGTCGTCAGAGACATCGAAGTTGCCCTTGGCGGTGACCAGGTCCTTGCCGAGTTGAGGGCCGTAGTCGGCGGTTCTCCTGATGCCACCGGCGACGCTGATGGCCTTCAACACCGTCAGGTCGGGTACATAAGGAAATTGGCCTGGGTTCTGGACTTCGCCCGAAATGTAGAATGGCCGGAACTGTGCCATCTCGACCGAGGCTTCCGGTCTGTCCGACAAAGCGAGCTTTTTCTGCAAAGCCTCGCCGATCGCCGTTGCGATTTCAGACGTGGTCTTGCCGGATGCCGGCAACTCGCCGGCGAAGGGCACCGACAGTGTGCCGGATGGACCGACCGTGTACTCGCCGTTCACCGCCGACCAGTCACGAAATGTGCCTTCCACGGTCTGCCATTCGGCAACGCGGATGGTCAGCTTGTCCTGCGATCCGAGGCGGTAGTCGCCGGCAGCCGCGACGTGGGGGATGACGAGCGACACGGCAAGGCATGTAGCCAGCAAACGCGCCCGCCGCAGACGGCCGGAAACCGGGCCGCTGCGAAAGGCTTCGATCATATCTGTTTTCAACTGAACGTTCCGATCCGCTTTAGCCCCATCGCCCGATGAACTTGCGTCGAATGGCGGCGCCAATGTCTGGCATTGGCCGCCGGCTTGATCAGTAAGAGCCGCGCGACATCCACACGGCCGGGACGGTCTTGATGATGATGCGAACGTCTTCGAACAGCGACCAGTTCTCGACATAGTGGCGGTCGAAAGCGACGCGACTGTCATAGGATACATCGTTGCGGCCGCTGACCTGCCACAGGCCAGTCAGGCCGGGGCGGGATTTCAGGTAGTAGACGGCGGATGTGCCATAAATCTCCAGTTCGTCGCGCACCACCGGACGAGGGCCGACAAGGCTCATATCGCCCTGCAGGATGTTGATGATCTGCGGCAGCTCATCGAGGCTGAGTTTCCTCAGCACCGCTCCCACGCGGGTGACGCGCGGATCGTTCTTCAGCTTGCGGGTCGCCATCCATTCCGCATTGGCGTCCGGGTTGGTGGCGAGATAGGCTGCCAGCACCTTGTCGCCGTCCGGAACCATGGTGCGGAACTTCAGGCAAGGAAAAATCCGCCCGCCGCGCCCGATTCGCCTGTGGCCGTAGAAAATCGAGCCGCCGTCGGAAAACTTGACGAGCAGCGCTATCATGACAAACAGCGGGCTGAGGGCGATCAAGCCAATCAGTGAACCGGTGATATCGAAGCTGCGTTTCAGCAGGCCGCCGATCGGCGGCGGAAAATCGATGTCAGCCTGCGAAAAGCTCGCGGTGGCCGACTTGGCAGCGTCCCTCATGCCGTAAACTCCATGCGTTGAACGAATGGTTCACCACACGATACCAAAAAAATGTTGCAGCGCAACACACAATTTCCCGCCCCTTTGAAATAGTCACGTCATGAATTGACTAAATAATAAGCTAGACATGCACAAATTTCGGGATATTTAGCACATTTGTGACAACAAACGGGCTCGGTCGAAAAAATAAGGACCTTTTTAGGGCGATTTCTGGGCAGCCCTACCTATCTGCCAGGGCGCGGCGAACTTTAGTGCTTTAGCATGCCATGATACTTGGGGCAAACCGTATAAAATACTACTAATATTGCCTATTTTACTGAAACCTGCGGATGGCCGGAGATCGGCTTGAATCCGGTCGCGTGCATTGCACCATGGCAGAGTCGATTGCAAAAGCTCGATCAAAAATATCCGCAGTTGCCCTTGCCGCCTACTGCTCGCCTTAATAGAATTGCAAATTATACCTGTCAGAGTAGCGACAGGTATCAAAGGCCGGAAGCAACCGGTCGAGAGTGGGCGACCTTAAACAAGCCCACATGACAAGGGACGGCGCTCGGGTGGGGCAATCGTTAAATGTACCCGAGCCGGTTTATGGGCTGTTGGGTATGGCACTTCCAAAATTCATCCTCGGGATGATTTTCGCTTTGGCGATCGTCGTTTGCTGGTCGTGGCTGGGCGGCGCGTCGATAGGCACAATACTGGTGCGCGTGATCATATGCGCCGTGGTCATTCAGGCGGGCTATTTCGTGCTCATCTATGCCATGATCGCCAGGAGCGCGCCGACGCGGGCTGACATGGCTCGTGACGCTGAGCGAAAACTGAATGCGCCCGAGGTCGCCGAAGGCGAGAAGCTGGGCAGCGCCAGGCGCAGCCTGCACTAACCAGCGCCCGACCGGCGTCAGGCGACGTTGGCGGGTTGGGGTTCCGACTGTTCCCCCGACAGCATCCTCGACAACCGGCTACCGGTTTTTTCTTTCAGCCGCTGATATTGGCCGACCTCGACGACACGGCCGTTTTCCATCGCAACCACCCAGTCGGCGAAGGCGATCATCGACGGCCGGTGCGCAATGGTCAGGATCGTCATCGTGCCGCGCAATCCATCGATCGATCTGGCAATCAGCGACTGGTTCTGCCAGTCGAGGGCGCTGGTGGCCTCGTCCAGGATGAGCAGCGACGGCTTGCGCAGCAGCGCGCGCGCAAGCGCGATGCGCTGGCGTTCGCCGCCCGAGAGCCGCGCGCCGCGGTCGCCGACCACCGTATCGAGCCCGAGGTCGAGCCGTTCGACGAACTCGCCGGCGTGCGCCGAGCGCAGCGCGGTCCACAGCTCGTCATCGCTGGCCTGCGGCGCGGCAAGGCGCAGGTTCGCCGCGATCGTGTCATGCAGCAGGAACACGTCCTGCGGCACATAGGCCACCTGGTCGCGCCAACGCCGGCGATTGCCCGCATCGATCTCGACACCGTCGACCAGCATCTTGCCGGCGCTCGGCTCAAGCAGGCCAAGCAGCATGTCGGCGATCGTGCTCTTGCCAGATCCGGAGGGGCCGATCAGCGCGGTGACCTTGCCTGCAGGCAGGCCGAAGGTGATGCCGGTGACCACCGTCCTGACGGGGTCGTCGCCATAGAAGAACGAAACGTCCCTTACGTTGAGCCCGGTGGTGAGCGACAGCTTGTCGCCTTCCCCGGCTCCCGCTTCGTCTGGCTCGCGTTCGGCGTCGAACCGTGCCTGCAGGCTGCGCATCGACGTGTAGGCGGGCAGATTGATCAGTACCTGCTGAGCCTGCGTCTGCATGTCCATGAAGCGCGGCGCGATGCGCATGAAGACCAAGAGCAGGACGACGATCTCGGCCAGCGACAGGTTGAAGCGGACCAGCGCCACATAGATGAACAGGCTCAGGCCCACGACGCTCGCCACCTGGAACACCGCGGTGCCGATGGTGCTGTTGCGCACATAGTCGACATTGTCGGTCTTCATCTTTTCCAGTGTCGACTGAAGTTGCGCGAAATAGCTGGCTTCGACGTTCAGGCTCTTGGCCACCTTGATGCCGCCGAGAAATTCCGAGACCGTCCGGTACTGATCCTGACGGTTGGCGGTCAGCACCCGGCCAAAGGCAGTGGCCCGCGTCCGGAAGGGCTGCAGCGCCACGAACATCAGGATGCCGATGACGATGGCAAACAGTGTCATGACCGGTGAGATGAACATGGAAATCAGCAGATAGCCGGCCAGAAGCACGGCGATCTGCACCAGCATCAACAGTGAGAAGGCAGCACCCTGGACGCGGTCGATGTCGCCGGTCAGGGCATGATCGAGGTCGGAACTCCGCATGCGCGTAAAAACGCCCCAGCGCGCCTTGCCGATGCTCTCGAACAGGTTCATGCGCACGCGGTTGATGAAGTCGAACAGCAGTTTGGCCATGTAGACCGACTTGAAGCGGTTGAACGCCGCCTGCACGGCAACAAGCCCGACGAGTGCACAGAGCACCGTGGTCAGTTGCAACGTGCCGTCCGGCACCAGCCAGCGCACGAAATCATTGTTCGGCAGCTTGACGGCGAAATCCTGGTCGGCGCGTCCGACCAGATGCAGCAGCGGGATGAGCAGCAGGATGGAGATGCCCTCGGTCAGGCTGCCCAGGATAAGGAAGATCAGTGCCGTCCAGGCGCGCCGGCCACCGATCTGGGCAATGGCGGCGCCGAATGCGGCAATGTCTCGAAACAGCGACAGGCGAAGGATCGGGGACTTCGACATGATTGCGCTCACGACCGCCGACTGCCAGCCGCCAGATCCCTTTCGATCAGGTCCACGGCTTCGCCGATCCTGTCCAGGCCCGTCGGAACTTCCAGCCGGGACACGCCGACATGGTTAGCGATCCATGAACATTGCCGAAGATGCGCCGCCGCGAAATCGTCGGGTAGGGCCGCGCGGCCGAAACGCGTCACATAGGAGAATTTGATGATGGCCGGCAGGGCGGCGATGGCGGGCAAGGGCGTGATATCGGGCCCTTCACCGCGCTCAAGAATATAGATCCTGGTCGCCGGCACCTTGTCGCCGGAAAAGCCGCCGTTCAGGCGATGCTGCATCTTGTCGATCGCCGGATGCACTTGCGGCCGCACGTCCGCTTCCCCGAGCGAGATCGCCGCCGCCGCGTCGGCCGCCAGCTTGATCTGCGGAAATCCCGGAACGATCATCGGCTCACCCGGATCGGCGAGGTCCAGCGCCACCACGTCATCGGTAAGCAGTTGATGTCCGGCCCGGATCATCGCGCTTGCCGTCGTCGACTTGCCGGCACCCTTGTCGCCCATGAAGATGGCACTCGTGCCGGCGATGGCAATGGCGCTGGCATGCAGGACGAGCAGACCCCGCCGGTGCAGCAGCAGCGCCATGACCGGACCCAAGAGCGGAAACGCGATCAGCGTGTCGTCGACGCCCGGCGCCGGTTCGATGTCGATGCGGCGGCCATCGCTGATCAGGAACGCGCCGACGGCATGCCAGGCCAGATATTGCCGGTCCGGCTCGAAGCGGAAGTCGGTCGCGGCCGAGGGCTTTGGCAGGCCGATCGCGCCGACGGCGATCACGACATCCGCCGCGCCCGGCGCCGCCGGCTCCAGTTCGGGCAACGTCACCTCGGACGCGATGGTCAGGCCATAGGCCCGGTAGAAGCGGCGTTCCCGCACGACCCGGCCATGCGGACGGGGATCGTCGCTGTGTGCGGCGAGCGGCTCGTTGCGGGGCATCATGCTGGGCTCCCGCTGTGCTGGAGCTGCCGTAGCCAGAGCGACAGCGAGGCCGAGCGCCAGACATACTGGACATCCAGGGGTGCTGCCTGATCGGGCTGGCGCAGCAGCCGCGCATAGGCAGCACTCACCTGAGGCAGATTGACGTAGGGCGCGATGCGGCTCGCATCCGAGACCAGCAGCTGTTCGAGGAGGTCGCGATGGTTGCGCAGCATGCCGTTGACGAGATTTGCGGTGAAATCGATCTTGTCGCGCCGCCACTGCACCGCCGCAGGCAGAACGTCTTGCATGGCGCGGCGCAGCACATAGCGGCCAAAGCCGTGGCCCAGCTTCTCCTCACCCGGTAGCGCCAGGCAGAACTCGACCAGCGGCTTGTCCCAGAAGGGGTAGCGTGGCTCGACGCCGAAATTGGCCGCGGCCTTGTCGAGAACCTCGAAAGCATGCGGGACATATCCGTTTGACAGGATCCAGCGATGGCTCAAGGCGTCGCTGGCCTGGACGCCGGGCGGCATGTAGCCGGCCCGATGGAACCGGTCGACCAGCTCGGTGCGCCTGGCCAGGTCCGGATTGATCAGGTCGCGCCAGCTTCGGCCGCGCGGCGCTTGCGTCGGCTTGCGGACCTTGTTCAGGGCACGGTTGGCCAGATGTCTCAGCCTGGCGATGCGCCAGGCCGGCCCGTAGAGGGTCAGGAACTGGAAATACAGGCCAAGCGTGCTGTCGCCATAGGTGTTGGAGGCGCTGCGCACCTCGCGCCACAGATCCATCCATCTGCCGGCATTGGCAAGCTCGTGCAGATGGCCGTGGCCTTGGGAAACGACCTCGTCGCCGCCATGGCCGTCCAGCAGCACCTTGATGCCCTTGGCGCCGGCCGTCCGGTAGATGCCGCGGGTGAGCGTCAGGCCCGGTGCCAGGAACGTTCCGTGCTGTTCTTCCAGCACACGTTCGAATTCGGCGAATGGCGCATAGTTGCCCACCGGTATCAGCGTCGGGTCAAACTGCTGCTGGTCGAGGACGGCATCGATGAAGGGCCGCTCATCCATCGACGAGCCCTTCTCGAAAATCAGCGAGAAGGTGGGCAGCTTCGGTCTGCGTGCGGCGGCATTCTGCAGGCCGGCGACACAGGCGATCGACGAGGAATCGAGGCCGCCGCTCAGCATCGCGCCGACCGACGAGGTCCCCCGCATGCGGTTGCGCACCGATTGCGAGAACAGGTGGGCGAATTCCTCCGATGCATCCGACCGCAAGGGCCGCGCCGACGGCTCGATCTGCCAGTAGCGGCGCAGCATCACCTGTTGCGCGGTGACGGTGAGGCTGTGGCGGGCCGGCAGGCTGAATATATCGCTGTAGGGAGTGGACTGCGGGTCATCGGGAAGCCCGGCCAGAAAACCGGAGATCTGGTGCTCGCTGGCGCGCGCCCCGACCCCCTCGACGCCAAGGATCGGCCCGATCTCGGACGCAAAGACAAACCGTCGGTCCGCCGCGTGGTAGTAGAACGGCTTGACGCCGAAATGATCGCGCGCGCAAAACAGCGATTGCCGCTCGCCGTCCCAGATGGCGAAGGCGAAGTCGCCTTGCAGATGCTCCGTGCAGGCTTCGCCCCAGCGCAGATAGGCCCGCATCAGCACGATCGCGTCTGCGACCGACGGGTCGCGGATGCCGAGCCTGGCCAGTAGCTCGTCACGGTTGTCCAGCCGGCAATCGGCGGTGATAGCGAGCTTGCCGCCAGCCATCGTCAGCGGACCGGGGCCGGATTCATCCATGGTGTTGAGCCAGGCGTGGCCAAGGGCGATGTTGGCGTCCAGCCACCACGAACTGCCGTCAGGGCCGCGATGGCGCATGCGCGCCAGCATCTGCTGGATGTCGGCCGTCGCAACCGCCGGTGGGTGTCCCAGTGGATGTCCTTGTCGCAGCAGAATTCCGGCGACGCCGCTCATCGGCTGCCGTGATCGACGAGATGCGCGAAACCGTCGATCGATCCGCCAAGTACGATATGGTTGTCGCTGACCAGCCAGGCATGTGCTTTCAGTTGCTCGCCCGTGCCGCGTTCGATGCCTATGCGTATCCTCGATTCATTGCCCTGGCGGGCGAGAATGTACTGACCCGAAAGCGCCTGGGTCAGGCACGTGGCACAAGGGACGAAACGGGCCGCGGCGGCAACGCCCCAGGCGACACGCCGCAGTTCGCCCATCGAGGCGCATCGATGCGCGTCGAACCGCGTCACCAGGCTGCGAATGCGGTGGTAGGAGAGCAGCGTCAATCCCAGCCGAACCGCCGCGACCACCAGCAGGCAGCGGCCAAGGAAGATCATTTCCGCGCCGCTCAGGGAGAAAACCCTGAACAGACTGCGCCGGCTTCCCCGCCGCTTCGTCTGCCTGGGGCTTGTTTCCATCGCGGATTCCCGCCGCAAAACCATGGCCTTGTGCGGAACCGGCTTAGACAAGTGCCTCATGATGCAGCCTCGCAAGCCCGTTGTCCGCCAGGCCCTTCAGCAATGCGTCGACATCTGCCTGACAGCGCTCCTGGTCGACAGTGTAGCGCGCGAGCACGGCGCCGCGGATGTCGGCGATCGACCTGGGTTCCTGGATCAGCTCCCAGATAAAGGCACCGACGCCGTTCAGGCTGTAGTAGATGTTGGATTTGAGATTCAGCAGCGCCAGGCCATTGCCGAACTCGCAAGCCACGGCATCCTTGGTCGCACTCACCAAATCGTGGTCGGCCAAATCGTGGCCGGATAGCTTCCAGTTCATCCCAAAACCTCGCTTACGATGCGCACGGGCAGTTCCAGGCAATGAAAATGGAGTCGGAGGCTTTGCCCCCGACTCTCTTATTTTTTTGGATCCAGAGTCCCAACGTCGTCACTCCGGAAAACTGCGATAGGTTCAGGAGAACGTCAGGTCGCCGATCGGCGTGTGCGCGGGAAACGATGCGTCGATCGCCGTGTTGCCGCCGCCGCCCTGGGTGATGGTTTCAATCGAACCATGCACCGTCAGACTTGGCGTTTCGTATTCATGCTTTTCAACATTCTGTTCCATTTTACTCTCCGATAAGGACTGGAAGCGGCCTGTCGAGTGCCGTCAGCACGTACATGCTGCAGTGCAATAGCTGCATGGCAGCATGTATGAGTCAAGCCTGATTTACCAAGCGTTAATCAATTACGGGTTGCGGGCGTCACCATATGTGTGAGCCATGCCTAAAACCTGACTTCTTTCGATCTGATTCCTTGGGCACAACGGTCATGGCGACGTCGATTCCTTAAGCATTTGATTTTGCTTGCATAATGTTCTATTAGGCGCCTCTTTTTTAGGCGTTGCTAATGCGGAGAGTCTTATTTGGCAAACCTTGCTGAGGATGGATTGAAGACGCGTTGGTGGGGGATGTTTCAACTGCGTTTTTCACTACCTCTCAGCCGATGTCGATAAACGCGATGGTTGTAGAATTGAGCCCTGCAGAAGGAAAGGCTTTACGGCATCGAGGTTTTTGGTGATGCTTGCTTCGCAGTTGCAGCATAAGCATCGCGCAAACCGCTTTCTTTGGGAGACTGTGCGCTAAGTGGCCTTGCCGGATGGTTCATACGAACGGTTGCGCACCGCCGACTGTGCCGGCGAGGTGGCCTATGTGCAGGCTTGCCTGCGGTTGTATTTCGCCGGGCCGCGCGCCACCGCGGGCGACGTGTCGATGCCTGGCCTTGGCGGTGCCAACGTTTCCGACATTACCAGGCTGAACAAGGTCGCGACCTTTGTCCTCAAGGTTCTGTCGCGCGCACCCGCACAGGAAAGGCCGCCGCAGCTTTTCCAGTGGCTCGAAACCTACCGCAGGAGAACAGTTTCGATGAACGCGTCCTGCATCATGGATTCGATGGCGATCCATGACGTGCTGCGTGCCAGCCTCATCGATTTCGTCTTTCTGAAGGGTCCGTTCCAGCAGCAGTTGCTCTATGACGACCACTTCATGAAGCCCTCGGGCGATGTCGACATCCTGGTTTCGCCGGCCGAGTTTTTCAGGGCGCGTGATGCGCTTCGCACAATCGGCTACGAGGTATCGGGCAAGTCGCGCTCCGTCTGGTGGGTCCGCTTCCTCGGTGAACAGCATATGACCCGCGGCGACGGGCCGAGGCCGTCCACGGTCGATCTTCACTACCGCCTCCAGCAGCCCGGCTCACCGAGCCCGCGTTACGCGGACGGGTTTCTCCGGCGCAAACGGCAGGTCGAAATCGCCGGCGGGGTAGTGCCGTTCACCTCGATCGCAGACACTTTGCTTTTGTCCTGCATCAGTGTCGCCAAGGCGCTTTTCAACCGGGAACCCTGTGCGGGCTACGTCTGCGATATCAGAGCCAGCGCCAGCCGCCTCGACGAGATGGATCAGCAGCGTGTGCTTGATGCCGCAGCCGCGCAGGGCCTGGATGACACGCTGCTGCTTGGCCTGCGCACCGCCGATGTGCTACTTGGCGGCGCCGGCACGCTGCTGTCGCAGCGCGCGACCCGGATCCTGTCGCGCATCGGCAACGAGGATCTGCTCAGCATGGTCATCGCGCCGTGGCTGCCGTCGCTGCGCTGGCCGCAGCGGCGAACGGTGCTGTGGGAACTGTGCGGCCGCGCGCCGATCCGCTATCTGGCCGAAGCCGGCTGGGCGGCGTCCGCCGACATCAGCCGCCGCATCTTTGAACGGCCAGGCAATCGCTGAATGAAGACAGATTGGGCGCTGATGGCAATTCTATCGGGCGTCGAACGAGTATGGGGCGAGGGCAAATCGATATCACCGGTACGAGAGGCAAGACCATGTCGATGACGAAATCCGAGGTCTGTGTGATCATCGCGGCAAAAAACGCGGCAGCGACAATCGCTGTCGCCATCGCGTCCGCGTTGCGCGAACCGGAAGTGGCGGAGGTCGTCGTCGTCGATGACGCTTCCACCGACGACACAGCTGATGTCGCGCGATCCGCCGATGACGGCAGCCGGCGGCTCACGGTGATGCGCCTCGACGTCAATCGCGGCCCCTCCTTTGCCCGCAATGCTGCGATCGCCCGCTCGAAATCGCCGTTCATCAGCATTCTCGATGCCGACGATTTCTTCCTCGAAGGCCGGTTTAGCAGCCTGTTTGCCGGCGCCGATTGGGATTTCGCGGCCGACAACATCATGCTGATCAGGGATGATGCGACAGGCGATGCGACGAAAATCGTCGCGCCTAAATTTGCCGCCGATCCGGAATTCCTCGATTTCGAGCGCTTCGTCGAAGGCAACATCTCCAGGCGGCGCGTGCAGAGGGGCGAACTGGGCTTTTTGAAGCCGGTCATCAGCCGTGCCTTCCTCGACCGCCATGGGTTGCGCTACGACGAGAGCCTGCGGCTGGGCGAGGACTACGAGCTCTACGCCCGCGCAGTCGCCCGCGGGGCGCGGTTCAAGGTCATTCGCTCCTGCGGCTACGGCGCCATCGTCCGCGCCGATTCGCTGAGCGGCCGCCACAAGACTCAGGACCTGAAGCGTCTGGCCGATGCGGACCTGGCGCTGCTGGCGATCGACAGCCTGCCGGAAGGCTCGAAAGCGGTGCTGCGGCGGCACGAGCGGCACGTGCGCGACAAGTATCGGCTGCGCAATTTCCTCGACGTCAAGGCCGAGCGGGGCCTGGCATCGGCCGCGGCTTACGCTTTAGCCAGCCAATCCAACCTCGTTCCCATCGTCCATGGCGTGGCTTCCGACAAGCTCGAGGCGCTGTTTCGCCGTGTCGGTCTCATGTCCAGGCAAAAGCATGTGCCGCCGCTGCGTTTTCTGATGGCCGGAACCAGCGCGGGCAAGGAACGTTGAGAGCGGTGCCGGGCGCCTACGGTTTGTCCGCAGGGGCACATTCATCACGCAAACCATTTCGGCCGGATTTATGAGTTTACGAATTGATGGTTGCCTCGCGGCTCCGACGATGGCAGTCTATGTTGCGGTGCAGCATATTGGACGACCAGCCGAACTGGCCCCCGATCGGATTGGTCTGATGTCTCTCCTTCAAAGGAGCAGGACAACGCAACACGAGTTTTTTGAGCCCGGCTGCGGGGATCGGCCAGAAGCCCGGCCCACAAGGCGGCGATGACAGGAATCGGAGTTCATGGCCTCGATATTCGGTTTCAGATCAAGGGAACCGGCCCGCGACCGGCAGGCCGATGTTTCGCGTCTCGATCGTCTGGCAAAGCTGTTCGAGCAGATCGCGGCCGAGATCGAGGCCGAGAGGGTCGGGCTTGAGAATCGCTACCGGACGACTTCGACCAACGCCGCCTTCCTGGTCGAAGCGATGGAAAACGGCTCGGCCTCGGACCGTCGGTCATCCGAAGTCAGCGCACTGACGACGTCGATCCTGAATTGCGAACGCCGCATCGCGGCGCTGTCGCGCCAGGCCGGCATGATGAAAGAGCTCCGTCATTCGGTGGATATGGTCTTCGACGAGAATGCCGATTCGGCCGCCACGGCCGAATTCTCCAGGCCGGCAGGCACCGGCAGAGGTTGAAAATGAAGGCACGGAACTGTTGCAACAGATTTGATGCGAGGCAGGAAAAGCAATTCGAGAGGGTCACGGAGGAGGTCAAGGTTGGCCCGTTCAGGAGCGGTTCGAACGTCGACTTTGGGTTGGGGACGCACAGCGCAAAGGTGAGTTTGGTATGAATTCGAATCCGAGGACTACGTCCACGACTGCAATCGACACATCGCCGTTCACGCACCGGACCGGGCAAGCCGGCCGGCGGCGACTGGTTCCGCTCGGTGCGTTGCTGCTAGCCGCCCTTGGCAGTTTCTTGGCAACCCCCTCCTATGCCCAGGACATTCCGACATCGCCGTCCTTTGTCGATGATTTCAAAAGCTTCGATCGTGCGCGCTGGTATGCTTCCGACGGCTGGAACAATGGCAGCCATCAGAATTGCACCTGGTCGAAGGGACAGGTCAGCCTGTCGGACGGCGTGCTGTCGCTCGGCTTCGAGAAGCAGAAGCTGAAAGACCGTGAGTTTGTCTGCGGCGAGATCCAGACCAAGCAGCGCTTCGGCTATGGCACCTACGAGGCGCGGCTGAAGACCGACACCGGCTCCGGCCTCAACGCGGCGTTCTTCACGTATATCGGCCCCACCGACAAGCAGCCCTGGGACGAGATCGACTTCGAGATACTGACCAAGGACACCTCCAAGGTGCAAGTCAACGCCTACATCGCAGGCAAGGGCAAGAACGAGAAACTGGTCGACGTGTCGGGGGGCACCGAGAAGGCCTTCAACGACTATGCCTTCGTCTGGGAGAAGGACAGCTTGCGCTGGTATCTGAACGGTCAGCTGGTCAACACGATCACCGATCCGGCGAAATTGCCGACCCATGCGCAGAAGATCTTCTTCAGCTTTTGGGGAAGCGATACGATGAAGGGTTGGATGGGAGCCTTCGCCGATCCGGGCCGCAAGCTCTCGCTGCAGGTCGAGCGCGTTGCTTTTACGGCGCTCGGCGAACCCTGTCAGTTTCCGGAATCGCTGGCATGTAGCGTAAAGTAGTCGGGAAAGTCGATTGGAACTGGCCGGGCCGAAAGCGGTCCGCTGCCTTGCATGGGAATGAAACCGAATGAATTTGACGGTGTTTGGAATTGGCTATGTCGGCCTCGTGCAGGCGGCGGTGCTTGCCGAAGTCGGGCACAATGTGGTGTGCGTCGACATCGACGCCGATAAGGTCGAGCGACTCAACCAGGGCCTGGTTCCCATCTTCGAACCCGGATTGGAAGACCTTGTCAGGGAGAACCATGCCGCCGGCCGCATCAAGTTCACCACCGATGCCGCCGCTGCCGTCAGGCATGGCGAGATCCAGATGATCGCCGTCGGCACGCCGCCCGGTGAGGACGGCTCGGCCGACCTCAAATATGTGCTGGCCGTCGCCGAGACCATCGGCCGCGAGATGGACCAACCCAAGATCGTCGTCGGCAAGTCGACGGTGCCGGTCGGCACCTGCGAAAAGGTGAAGGCCAGGATCGCCGAAACATTGAAGAAAAGAGGTCACGAGGACCTGGCCTTCGACGTCGCTTCCAATCCGGAATTCCTCAAGGAAGGGTCCGCGGTCGCGGACTGCATGAAGCCGGACCGCATCATTGTCGGCACCGACAGCGAGGACACCGAGGCGGTGATGCGCGAGCTCTACGCGCCGTTCAACCGCAACCACGAGAAGATGATTGTGATGGATGTGCGCAGCGCCGAATTCACCAAATACGCAGCCAATTGCATGCTGGCGACCAAGATCAGCTTCATGAACGAGATGGCCAATCTGGCCGAGCAGCTCGGCGCCGACATCGAGGAGGTCCGCAAGGGCATCGGCAGTGATCCGCGCATCGGCTACCATTTCATCTATCCGGGTCTTGGTTATGGCGGCTCGTGCTTCCCGAAGGACGTGCGTGCGCTGATCAAGACCGCCGAGGGCGTCAAGTTCGACGCCAAGTTGCTGCGCGCGGTCGAGGAGCGCAACAACGCACAGAAATCGGTTCTCTTCGACAAGGTCGACCGTTATTTCAAGGGCAATCTCAAAGGCAAGACCTTTGCGCTGTGGGGTCTGGCCTTCAAGCCCAACACCGACGACATGCGCGAGGCGCCGGCGCGTGTGCTGATGGAAGCGCTTTGGCAGGCCGGCGCCAATGTGCAGGCCTATGATCCCGAGGCGATGCAGGAATGCCAGGCCATCTACGGGCTGCGCGACGACCTGCTCCTGTGCGGCACCAAGGAGGCGGCCCTGCGCGGCGCCGATGCGCTGCTGATCGCCACCGAATGGAAGAGCTTTCGCGCGCCCGCCTTCGACGCAATGAAGGACGCGCTGACCACGCCGATCATCTTCGATGGCCGCAATCTTTATGACCCCAAGGTCATCGCCCGCCATGGCATCGAATATCACTCGATCGGCAGAATGGCGGCGTGACGGCAAGGCGGGATAACAGGGCGGCGCAACAAGGAGCCAGGTCCATGAAAGTTCTTTTTGCAGGTGGCAACGGCTATACGCCGCAATTCAGCGGCGGCGTTCAATCGAGCACCCACCATCTGGTCGAACAGCTGCGCGAGAACGGTCACGAGGCTTCCGTTCTGGCAGCACTGTTCGGCGATGGCATCTTCGGCTTCAAGGCGCGCGCCAAGATGAAGCTGCTTCGTCAGCGCGCGGTCATCGACAATTTTCCGGGCTATCCGGTGGTGCGGGCTTGGTTTCCCTGGGAAGCGGCCGGCTTCGCGGTCGAGAGGTTGAGTCCGGATGTCGCGGTCGTGCAATGCCACAAGTCGGTGCCGATCGGCAGAGAGCTGCAGGCGCTCGGCGTGCCGCTGGTTGTCTATCTGAGAAATGTCGAATTCCACGAACTGGCCGGTGACTTGCGCGAACTTCATTCGGCGGTCTACATCGCCAACTCCGATTTCACCGCACGCACTTACAAGGAAAAGTTCGGCATCGACTCAACTGTGATCCCGCCGACCATCAATCCGGCGTTCTACAGCACGCAGACGACCGGTGAATTTGTCACGATGATCAATCCTTATGAGGAAAAAGGCTTCGATCTTGCGGTCCGCATCGCCGCGGCGTGCTCCGAAATCCCGTTCCTGTTCGTCGAAAGCTGGAAGCTTGACGACGATCATCGGGCCCGGATCGAGGAAACGATCGCGCCGTTAAAAAATGTCACACTGGAGAGCCGCACCAACGACATGAAGACTGTCTATGGTCGCACCAGGATCCTGCTTGCCCCCAGCAAGTGGGAAGAGGCCTGGGGCCGGGTGGCGTCGGAAGCGCATTGCAGCGGTATTCCAGTCGTTGGATCGCGGCGCGGTGGCTTGCCGGAAGCGATTGGCAATGGCGGCGTCGTGCTCGACTACGACGCGCCGCTCGCCGATTGGGTCGCGGCGGTCAGGCGGCTGTGGAGCGACAAGGCCGAGTACAAGCGGCTATCGGCGGCGGCATTTCAGTTTTCGGAGCGGTCGCAAATGAACCCGGACCGTCAATTTGCAACGTTCCTCGACGTTCTCGGCAACGCCAGGCGTGGCAGCCTGGAGCGTGCCGCCTAAAAGGCGTCGCTTCGAGACGGATTCCATTGACGCGCTTACGCTGTGTTTGTGGATGTCGCGACCCTTGGGCGGCATGCCTCAGTTGGCTGCACGTGCCGGAAATCTGGCTCCGCCGCACCAAAAATGTTGCAGTGCAACAAGACCTGTACTAACGTCCCCGCGGGTGGGCCAACAGCGGTAGAATTCCATGCTGCATGTCTTGTGCCTTGGGCACAATGTTTTCGGCCCGGCCGTCGCTGGACGCGCACCGGCTCCCGGCGCGGTCGACCTGCAGCCACCTTGCGAGGTTTCCGTGCCCCCTGTCCGCTCCCAAGGCGGGCGGTTCGCAACGGGCTGCTTGATCGGTATTCGCACGAGCATATCCTGCCGATGAAGATTTGCTTCGTAGTCGACAAGTTTCCCTCATTGTCCGAGACTTTCGTTCTCGACCAGATAGCCGGGTGCCTTGAGCGCGGCATGGAAGTCGGCGTCGTCTGCAACGAGATGTCCTTCGGCAAGGACAGCAATATCGACGACTCGCGCTGGCAGGCGTTGCCGGGAAAGGTCGTATGCTGGTGGGGTGGCCTGGGCCGCTATCGCCCACTGCTCAGGAAGTGGTCTGGCAGGTTCTGGGATAAACTCTCCACCGCCATCGACATCGCCTATGCGCGAAAATTGCAGAATGCCGACGTGATCGTCGCTCATTTCGGCAACAACGGCATGCGCGTGGCCCGTGCCATCAAGCGAGGCAGGATTTCCGCTCCCCTTATGACGATATTTCATGGCCGCGATGTCGGCGAGCCGCTGCATGACAATACGCTCGCGCGCTACAAAATTGTGTTCGAAAAGGGCGCTCTTCAACTGCCGGTGAATGCGTTTTTCCGAGATGCCTTGATCGAGGTTGGTGCACCGCCGACGCAGGTTATGGTTCACCATATGGGCGTGCGGCCGAGCGAGATCGATTTTCGGTGGCGTTCATGGGAGCAGGGCACGCTTTCTTTCATCTCGGTCTGCCGCCTGACCGAAAAAAAGGGTATCGAATATGCGCTTCACGCGCTCGCCAGCCTGCCGCGGCGCAACTGGGTCTATTCGGTGATCGGCGGCGGAGAACTTCTCGAGGAGCTGAAGGGGATCGCCGCGAATCTCGGCATCGCCGACAGAGTGACTTTTCTTGGCCCCCGTCCGCACAGCGAAGTGAAACAGCGCCTGCGCGATGCCCATGTCTTCCTGCTGCCTAGCGTCGCCGCACGCGACGGCGATCTGGAGGGCATTCCGGTTTCACTGATGGAGGCAATGGCTGCCGGCCTGGCGGTGGTCAGCACGTATCACTCTGGGATTCCCGAACTGATCGAGGATCACAAGACGGGTTTTCTCGCGCCTGAGCGAGACATTGCGGCGCTGACCAGCAAACTTGCCTGGATTGCCGACAATCCGAAGCCTTGCGAGCAAATCGCCCTCGCCGCGCGCAAGAAGATCGAGGCGGACTTCAACGCGGATGTGCTGAACGAACGTTTCGCACAGATCGCCAAGCAGCTTGGCGAAACGAGGTTCGGTTCATGAATGCCAATCCGCCGCCCCCCCATTTCGGTCGTGTCGCCCTTCGTGGGGGGCTGGTAACGATCGGTGCGCAGGGCTTCAAGATGGCGATCCAGTTTCTTTCCGTCATCGTACTCGCCCGTCTGCTCGTTCCCGAGGATTTCGGCCTGGTGGCTTCCGTCGGGCCGATCGTGGCCTTTGTTGGGTTGCTTCAAAACCTGGGCCTCCAGCAGGCTGTGGTCCAGCGCAAGGACATCAGCGACCAGCAGCTCAACCAGGTGTTCTGGATCAGTGCGCTCGTCGGGTTGGGCAGTGCCGTGGTGGTGGCCGGCCTGGCGCCTGCCATCGCCGCATTCTACGGCGATCAGCGCATGTCCGGCATTACCCTTGGCTCCGCCTTGCCACTGCTGCTTGGCAGTCTTGCCGCGGTGCCGCTGGCGTTGATGAATCGCCACCTGCAATTCGGCCAGCTCGCCCTGAACGACGTGATAAGCGCCGCCGCCGGACTTCTGGCCGCCGCAATCGCGGCCTATGCGGGGCTTGGCTACTGGTCGCTGGTCATCGGCCCGGCGGTTTCGGCGATTGTCGCATTGGCGGCCGCGTGGCGGGTGGCGCGGTGGACGCCGCTGCGGCCGGATTTGAAAGTCGATGCCGACATATTGTCGTTCGGCGCCAATCTGACGGGCTTCAATCTTGCCAACTTCTTCTCGCGCAATCTCGACAACATTCTCATCGGAAAATACTCCGGCGCGGTCGAGCTCGGTTATTACGACCGTGCCTATAAGCTCCTGCTGTTCCCGCTGCAGAACATCAACCAGCCGCTGACACGCGTGATGGTGCCGCTGCTCAGCCGCATCCATGAGGACAAGGCTCGATTTCGCGACATCTATGTGCGGACCAACTGGATGCTTGCCGCCGTTACCATGCCCGGGGTCGCGGCGCTGACGCTGACCTCCGATCAGGTGGTGGGACTTCTCTTCGGCACGGGTTGGGCGCCAGTAGCGCCGATTTTCGCCTGGCTGGGCATCGCCAGCCTGACTCAGTCCGTTTCAAGCACGACCGGATGGATATTCATCTGTCAGGGCAAGACGAAGACCATGTTCCACTGGGGCATCTATTCGTCGCTGACGACCGTCGCCGCCTTCATCGTCGGCTTGCACTGGGGTGCCGTCGGCGTTGCCGCGGCCTATGCCATCAGCGGTTACGTGCTGCGCGTTCCCGTGCTTGCCGTGCTGGTCCATCGCGTCGGTCCCGTCACTGCCGCCGACTTCCTGGTCATGCAGGGGCTTTTCATTGCCTCGTCCCTGCTCGCCTGGCTCGCGTACTTGTGGTTGCCGGCGTCGCTGACCGGCCAGTCAGACCTGCTCGCGGTCTTTCTGGCGGCTGCCCTCAACTACGGGATCGGTCTCGTTCTCATGCTTGCCGTCCCCCAGTCGCGCCGCGCGTTGTTCACCACCCTGTCCAATGCCGCGCGCAACATCCGCTGAGCGACCGTCGATCAACGGCGCCAGCAGGTTTGTGGCTGACATTGCCGAAGCATGTTCCTCAAGCACGGCCTGAAGGCTGGTCTGGCGGTAGAGGTCGAGGTTTCCCGCAAATCTACCGAGCTTTTCCCTCGCTTCCTCAGGCGTCACCGTGTCGATGTCGAGCACCACGTCGGCGACACCGATCCGCTTGGCCACTTCCTTGGTCTTGAACTCATAGGCGATTGGCAGCACCGGCGTGCCGACACAAAGCGACATGATCATCATGTGCATGCGCGTGGCGACCACGAAGTCGAAGCCTTTCACCAATGCCATCAACTGGTCCGGCGTGTGAAACGCAGCGTCCACCGTCACATGCTTGGCGATCTCCGGATCGAGCTCGGCCACGATTGCCCGTGCGGTTTTGGAATCGTCGTGGGCATATTCCGGTACACCCTGGCAAGTGGAGACGAAGGTCACCTCCTTGTCATGGTCCCTGACAAGGATCGTCGCGATCTCGCGGATCGAATCGAGATAGCGGCGCATGCCGCCTTCACCGTCGCTGACGTAGTTCCAGTGACGTACGGAAATGGCGACGCGGCCAGTCGGCGCCGGCGGCTGGCTGGAAGCGAGTGACTTGCCGATCCTATCGGTATCGGCCAGGGCGAATACGGCATCGGCCACCACGTGGCACTTGCCGAGATCCTTCACCAGATCCTGGATATGGGTCCGCGACCGTTCATCGCGCAGCAGGATGAGCGGGCTGCGGTCAAAGATCGGGCCAAGCTCCTGGCGGTTGTAACTTTTGTTGAACGGGCCGAGGGATTGCGTGAAGAAGACCGGATCCTTGCCAAATATGGCATCAAGCCGGAACTGATTGAGGCGTCGTTCGAGATTGTAGTTCTCGACGAGATAGGTTCCGCCGGTCGTGACCACGAGATCGGCGCCAGTGTAGATATCGAGGCTGCGACGATCGCTGCGGCTGAAAAACGTGCCAAGCGCGCTGCTGCCAAACCAACGCAGACCCTGAAGGATAATCTTGTTGTAGACGGGCTTGAGCAGGTTCTTCAGCCCGCGCCCGTGCTGGTACTTGAATATGGACTCCGATAGCAGCTTGTGAAATTCGAGGTCCGGATAGTCTTTCTTCGAATAGAGCCTCGCCGCGACGTCGGGCTGGCTATCGAAGATGAAGAACCGCGGGTCGCTCCCGGCGACTGCTTTGAGGATGTGCCGGATCGCCAGGAGAATCGCGGCATCCCCGGTGTTCAGGCAGACGGTGTTTTCGACCACGATCTTCATGGAATTACCTCATTTCGTCAGCAGATTCCGCGGCCAGGCCAGCGGTGCAGACGGGCATGGTGACCGAAAATGCTGCACGCCAGGACGATCCCGATGCGCTCCGCGTCACGATTTAGGGCGCCGCACCATGCTGGTGACCAACGCACGGTCCAAGTGGACCCAAGCAGGCCCGAGATTAACGCATCAATTTTGCAGTGCAACAGAAAACGTCGATCGATGCAGCAAAAATGTTGCGATGCAGCAAGAGCTGTACTAGCATTCCTTTGGGTGGGCCAACAGCGGTCGAGTTTTCATGCTGCATGTCTTGTACCTTGTGCACGACGTTTCCGACCCGGCCGTGCGCCGGCGGATCACGATGCTCAGGGCAGGTGGGGCCCAGGTCACCTTGGCCGGCTTCCGTCGCACCACGAATCCGATCGCGGATGTCGAGGGATTGCGGCCGATCGACCTCGGCGCGACGCGTGACGGGCGATTCGGCCAACGCCTCGCGGCGGTCGCCAAGGCTGCCCTATCGATAGGCTCGAAGCTTGGCGGCGTGCCAAGGCCCGATCTCATCATCGCGCGCAACCTGGAAATGCTGGCGCTGGCCCGCCGCGCCAGATCGGCCTTCAGTGCGTCGGTCCCGATCGTTTACGAGTGCCTCGACATTCACCGTCTCGTGCTTCGCAACGATGGCCTGGGCAAGGCGCTGCGCGCCACAGAACGCTTTCTGGCCAGGGACGTGAAGCTGCTGGTGACCAGTTCGCCTGCCTTCATCGCCAATTATTTCGAGCCCTTCGGCCAGGTCGCTGCACCCATCGAGCTGGTCGAGAACAAGTATTTCGAGGCCGCGGCGATTTTGCCCGGCGCCCCCGAGGCCGAAGGGAGTCCGGTCGGCCCGCCATGGCGGATCGGCTGGTTCGGCGCGCTGCGCTGCCGCCGTTCGCTCGAACTGCTGGCTGATTTCTCCCGCCGCATGGATGGGCGCTTCGAGATCGTGCTGCGCGGCCGTCCAGCTTTGTCCGAATTCCCGGATTTCAATGGCTTTGTCGAAGCTGAACCATGGCTGTCGTTTCGCGGGCCCTACCGCAACCCGGAGGACATGGCTGCGATCTATAACGACGTCCATTTTTCCTGGGCGATCGATTTCTTCGAAGCGGGGCAGAACTCAGAATGGCTTCTGCCCAACCGGCTCTATGAAGGCTGCCGTTTCGGCGCGGTGCCGATCTCGATGGGCAACACCGAGACCGGGCGGTTCCTCAAACAGCAGGATATCGGCGTGCTCCTGCCCGATGCGTCACCCGAGGCGCTCGAAGCCGCGCTCGGCAAGATGGAGGAGCATCGCTTCGCCAGGCTGAAGGGGCGTGTTCTGGCCCGCAACCCGAGGACCTGGAGCTACGACCGCGGCGATTGCCGGGCGCTTGTCGAGCGGCTGCGCAGCCTGACCGCCGTGCCCGGCTCCTTTGCCGCCGAGGCATTGGCATAGGATGGCCAGAGATGGACAGAGGCAAGATGGACAGAGGCGGATGACGCAGACTAAAAAACCCTCGTCCAGCCTGATCGTTATCCCGTGCCTGAACGAAGCCGCCCATATCGGCGTGCTGCTCGATCAATTGCGACCTGCCGCGGCAAGGCTTGGCGCCAGGATCATTGTCGCCGATGGCGGCAGCACCGACGGCACGTTGGCCATCGTCGAGAACGTCATTGCGAAGGACCAGCGCGTTATCCTGCTCCACAACAAGCGGCGCATACAAAGCGCGGCGATCAATCTCGCCGTCGGCACGTTTGGCGAGGGTGCCGACTATCTCATCCGGATCGACGCGCATGGCGGCTATCCCGACGATTATTGCGACCGGCTGGTCGAGGAAGCATTGGCCACCGGGGCAGATTCGGTTGTCGTTTCGATGCTTACCAGCGGCAGCGGCACCGTGCAGAAGGCGGCGGCCGCGGCACAGAATTCCAAGCTCGGCACCGGCGGCTCGAAGCATCGGCACCTTTCCGGGGGAGAGTGGATCGACCACGGCCATCATGCACTGATGCGGATATCGGCCTTCGGCGCTGTCGGCGGCTATGACGAGACGTTCAGCCACAACGAGGACGCCGAACTCGATTATCGCCTCCGCAAGGCCGGCTACAAGATCTGGATGAGCGGCAAGACGCAGATGGTCTACTATCCGCGCACCTCGCTCAGCGGCCTCTATTTCCAGTATCTCGGCTACGGCCGCGGCCGCGCCAAGAACGTGCTGAAGCACCGCGTTATCCCGAAGGTCCGGCAGATGGTGCCGTTGCTGGTGTTTCCGGTCGTGCTGTTGGCGGCCTTTTCGTTCGTGCATTGGCTGGCGGCGGTGCCATTGTTGCTGTGGGCATCGGTGTGCCTGGGCTACGGACTGGTGACGGCGCTCCGCCAGCGCAAGGCCGACGTCGCGCTGGCCGGCGTCTCGGCTATGGTCATGCATCTTGGCTGGTCGGTCGGCTTCTGGCTGCAGCTTCTCGGCCTCGGGTCGCGGCGCGGGGTAGCGTGATGACGGCGCAGGCCAAGAACCGCAGCATCGACATCGGCGTCTGCACGTTCCGCCGGTCGGAACTGGCCGACACGCTGCGCTCGCTCGACGCCATGGAGATGCCGGCGGGATTCGATATCCGCATCATCGTCGCCGACAATGACGACACCCCGACCGCAAGCGACCTAGTGACGGCGCTATCGCAGGAATTGACGGTGCCGATCCACTATCAGCATGCCCCGGCGCGCAACATCTCGATCGCCCGCAACGCCTGCCTCGACGCCAGCATGGCCGATTTCGTCGCCTTCATCGACGACGACGAGACTGCCACACCCGCATGGCTCGCCGGGCTGGTCGCGACGGCTGAAGCCAGCGGTGCCGCCGCCGTGCTCGGTCCGGTCAGGGCGCGCTATCGCCCGGATGCACCGGACTGGATGCGGCGCGGCGATTTCCACTCGACCTTACCCGTCTGGGTGCGCGGTGAGATCCGGACCGGCTACACCTGCAACGTTCTGCTGCGGATGGGATCGGACAGCCTGCGCGGCCGCCGCTTCAGCCTGGCGCGCGGCCAGACCGGCGGCGAGGACACCGAGTTCTTCGACCAGATGTACAAGGCCGGCGGCCGCATCGCCTTCTCGCCCGAGGCCTGGGTCGACGAGGTGGTGCCGCGCTCAAGGGCGGCATTCGACTGGCTCGGTCGCCGCCGCTTCCGTGTCGGGCAGACGCATGGCCATCTTCTGGGCAGCACCGCCAGCGGCATCGGTCTGGTCAAGCAGGTCGGCCTGGCGTCGGCAAAGGCCATCTATTGCTTCGCCTCGGCACTTCCGGTCGTCGTCAGTCCGGTTCGCAGGAACCGCAGCGTGCTGCGCGGCATCATGCATGTCGGCGTCGTCAGCGGCCTCGTCGGCATCCGCGAAATCCGCCTTTACGGCCAGCCTTCGCCACAGGAAGGAGGCAAGCGTGCAGCCTGACGTCTCCTTTGTCCCCGATGTTTCCTTTGTGATTGCCGCCTACAACGCCGAGGCGACCCTCGATCGGGCGATCGCCAGCGCCATCGCCCAGAAAAATGTCAGCGTCGAAATCATCGTCGTCGATGATAAGTCGCGCGATGCGACCCTGGACGTGGCGCGGGCCCATCCGCAGGATGTCGTCCGCGTCGTCGCCCTGGCCAGCAATCGCGGCCCTGGCGGCGCCAGGAATGCCGGCCTCGACGCCGCCCGTGGCAGATGGATCGCGGTTCTCGATTCCGACGACGCGGTCTTCCCCGACCGCATCGCCAAGATGATCGCGCGCGCCGAAACGGCCGGTGCCCAGATAGCCATCGACAATCTGCAGGTCATTCGCGAGGACGGTGTCGTCGAGGACACGATGTTCCCGCGGCACTATCTGGAAGGCTTGCGCGAGATTTCCCTGGCCACCTACATCGCTGGCAACGTCGTCTTCGAATCGAAGTTCAATCTCGGCTATCTCAAGCCGATCTTCCGGCGCGAGTTCCTGAACGAGAACCGGCTTCGCTATGACGAGAAGCTGAGGATCGGCGAAGACTACATCCTGTTTGCCTGCGCCCTGGCCAAGGGCGGCAAATGCGTCGTCGAGCCTGATATCGGCTATGCCTATCATATCCGCAGCGGCTCCATCTCGCGCGTGCTCGAGCTTCACCACGTCGAAGCGATGCGCAAGGCGGATGCCGTGTTCGCCCAAACCCATCAGATGGATGAGGCCGCGCAAGCGGCGTTTGCCCGGCGCAGCCGCAGCCTGCGCAAGGCCGCCTCGTTCCTGTCGATGGTTCAGCACATCAAGGCGCGGTCCCCGCTCAAGGCGATCCGGACGGCGCTCAGCGACCCGGCAGCGGTCAGGCATATGGGCATGCCGATCGCGGTGCGGTTGCGAAGAATGGCGGCACAGTTTGCCGTTGGGGTGGGGAGGTGAAGATGCAGGCACATGGAGGGATTTTTCGTGGCCTGTGAATGGACTGAAGTCGATCTCCTCAGAAGGAATTTGCGATGAAGAAAATCAGGAAGGCCGTGATACCGGTGGCGGGGCTTGGAACACGGTTCCTGCCGGCGACCAAGTCGATGCCGAAGGAAATGCTTCCCGTGGTCGACAGGCCTGTCGTGCAATATGCGGTGGACGAGGCCTTCGAGGCGGGCATCGAGCACATCGTGTTCGTGACCGGTCGCAACAAAGCGGTGATCGAGGACTATTTCGACCTGCATCCGGAATTGATCGGAACGCTGGAGCAGACCGGCAAGAAGACCCAGTTGGAGGCGCTCGAAAGCATGCTGCCTGTGGCCGGCGCCACCAGCTTCATCCGCCAGCAGTCGCCGCAGGGCCTCGGGCACGCCGTCTGGTGCGCGCGCGAGGTTATCGGCAACGAGCCCTTCGCCTTGCTGCTGCCGGACATGGTGTCCTTCGGCGGGCGAGGATGCCTCGCAGAAACCGTCGACCTTTACGAGCGCACCGGCGGCAATGTGATCGCCGTCGAGCGTTGTGAACCAAGCGAGACCAACAAATACGGTATCGTCGGCCGTGGCGCCGAGATCGGCGGCGGTTTCGAGGTGACGGGCATGGTCGAAAAGCCGGCGCCGGCCAACGCGCCGTCGAACTTCTACATCAACGGCCGCTACATCCTGCAGCCCGAAATCTTCGCGCTTCTGGGCAATCAGCAGCGCGGCGCCGGCAACGAGATCCAGCTGACGGACGCCATGGTCCGTCTGTCGAAGGATCAGCCGTTCTTCGCCCAGCCTTTCAAGGGTCGTATGTTCGACTGCGGTTCCAAGGAAGGTTTCATCCAGGCCAACATCGCCTTCGCTTTGTCGCGCGACGACATGAAGGGGCCGGTCTTCGAGATGCTTCAGGAGTTCGTCCGGTCGCATGAACGCCAGGAAGAAGCCGCATAATGCCCATCTTTCGGGAGTATTGTCGGGTGGTTGGCGAAGAGGGGCCGCCAAGCCCTCGCCGTCTCGCACGGCGCTTGCGTTGCTCCTGGCGATGCTCCCGATCTTCGAGGCGCCTGCAAGCCAAAGCATGATCCCGGAAAGTGGGTCCCGGTTTCCGGAAAAGATCATGTTCAAACAGTGAGATAGAGCCCATTGCGATCAATCGGAATGGGACCGGCTCTAGAATTGGACCGAAGATGAATTATGCCAACTTTCCTCTCGACAAGAGGATGCCATTGCCGAATTCGGACGCAGGAGACGGTGAAGACTTCATCGATATCGAGCGGCTGCTTGGCATGGCCGCACGGCAGGCCAAGGTGGTTGCCGTGTGTGCTGTCATCGGTGTTTTTCTGGGTCTGCTCTATCTGCAGACAACGCCGCCCAAATATCAGTCGGTCGCGAGCGTGCTGATCGACGAAGGCTTGAACAAGATCGTCGATGATATTTCGGCGGCGTCGACAACCATGCAGACCGATTCCGCCATCCTGAGTCAGATCGAGATCCTGACCTCGACGCGGCTTGCCGCCGTGGTCGTCGACAAACTGAAGCTCGACCAGAACGATGCGTTCATGAATCCGCCCGTATCGGCTCTGGCGAAGGGCGTCGGTCTGGTCCGCAGCGTGATCCAGTATGTCCGCCCCAGCCCTTCCATGTCCGGTGGTGCTGACTTCAGCAAGCTCGACCCGGCAGCCCGCGACGCGCTGATCGCCACGTCGCGTCGCGACTATGCGATCCTCAAGCTGCAAAACGAGATCCAGGCGGCGCGCACCGGGCGAAGCTTCGTCATCAACCTCGGTTATCAGGCGACGGATCCGGCCCTGGCCCATGCGATCACCAAAGCCTATGCCGATGCCTATCTCGCCGATCAGCTCGATGCCAGCTTTGACGCCACCGAGCGGGCGGCGGTCTGGCTGCAGGGCCGGTTGACGGAATTGCGCCAGAGCTCGCAGGCGGCATCGCTCGCGGTCGAGAAATTCAGGGCCGAACATGGGTTGGCCGCCAACAGCGATGGCCAGCTGATGAGCGACAAGCAGCTCTCCGATCTCAACGCCCAGCTCATCGTGGCGCAGGCCGATACCGCGCGTGCCAGCGCCCGCTACCAGCAGTACAAGACGATTGTCGACAGCGGCTCCGACAACGCCTTCAAGGATGCCGCCATATCGAGCGACCAGCCGAGCAGCTCGGTCATCGCGGCGCTCAAGACCCGCTATCTAACGGTGGCCAAGCGGCTGCAGGACGTCGAGGCGAATTTCGGCCCCGAGCATCCGCAGGCGGTGGCGCTTGCCAAGGAGAAGGCCGACATATCGACGCAGATTTTCGGCGAACTGAAGCAGCTGACCGAAAGCTATCGCAACGAATATGAGGTGGCGCTGGCGCGCGAGACCGCGCTCAGGGCCAATGTCGCGGCAGCACAGGGCAAGAGTTCCGTCGACAACCAGACGCAAGTCAAGCTGCGTGAACTCGATCAGCAGGCGACGGCGCTCACCACGCTCTATCAGACATTCCTCGGCCGCTATGAGGAAGCCGCGCAGCAGCAGTCCTTCCCGGTTGGCAAGATTCGCATCATCTCGGACGCTTCGATGCCGATGGCCTCGTCAAGCCCACGCACAATCGTCGTGCTCGGACTTTCACTGGTTCTTGGCATGCTGATGGGCGCCGGCTTCGGCGGCCTGAACGAGTTCAACGAACGCTTCTTCAGGACCGCCGAAGATGTACGCGACCGCGTCGGCCTGAAATTCCTCGGCTATCTGCCGTCGATCGGCGGCAAGCTCGGCAAGGAAGAAAAGCCGGGCGAGACCCAGGTGGATGCCAAGACCGCCAAATCGCTGTCGGCCGCGGAAAAACGAGCGCGCATGCGGGTCAGCATCGATTCGCCTGCCTCGATGTTCTCCGAAACGCTGCGCAGCGCCAAGATAGCCTTCGACGTCGTCATGGAAGGGCAAGGCAGCCGCGTCATCGGCATCATCTCGGTGCTTCCCGGCGAGGGCAAGTCGACGGTCGCGGCCAATCTCGCCGGCTTGCTTGCCGCCAACGGCGCCAAGACGCTGCTGATCGACGGTGACTTGCGCAATCCCGGCCTCAGCCGAGGGCTTGGCATGGAAGCCGAGCAAGGCTTGATGGAAGCGGTGGTCAACGGCCAGACCTGGCAGTCCGTCGGCAAGATCGACAGGCAGACGAAGCTGGCGATCATCCCGGCGGTGCTGCGCGGGCACTTCTCGCATACCAGCGAACTTCTCTCCTCGGCCGGCATGCGGCGCTTCATCGAGAACGCCAAGGACACGTTCGAATACATCGTCGTCGATCTGCCGCCGCTCGGACCGGTGGTCGACGCCAAGGCCTTCGCGCCGCTGGTCGACGGTTTTGTGCTCGTCACCGAATGGGGCCGCACGCCGCGCGCGATGGTCAGGTCGATGCTGGAATCCGAACCCTATGTCGCCAACAAGATCGTTGGCGCGGTGCTGAACAAGGTCGACCTGAAAAAGCTGGCCAAATACGGATCATTTGGCGGCTCGGAAAAGTTCTTCGACAAATACTCGAGCTACTATCTGGAAAAGTCGGAAGTGCGTGGCAAGGCGCCGGTCTGATATCGGCCGTTGCCCAAGCAGGCCCTTTTCTCCACGCATTGCGAGGGATGAGGGTCGGCGCGCTTTAAGTCTTTGTTTTCAGACATGTCGTTGCGCCAAAGCCGCGACATGCCTTGGGAGCCGGTCCGCTCCAGGAGCAGCTCGTCGGCGATTCTGACGGCAGTCAGCCCGTCCGCTAACGGATGGCGGCCAGTGTCGAGTAGTTCGGAAACCCGAGGCTTGACAGTAGGGCTCCTGCACGGACAGTCGCGCCGACGATCACCATCGAGACGAGATGCGGCAGCCCGGCGCGGACCAGGACGCCGAGCAGGGCCGCGCCGACGACATCGTGGAGCAGGTAGAGCGGATAAGTCATCAGCCCGATGCGGCGCCAGCCGCTCCAGGGCAGGTCGAGCCGCAGTGACCATGCCATTAAGGCAATGGCGATGAGGAAGATGAGGATCGGCGGTGCGAACGGCATCTCTCGCCCCACCTTCAGGATATGAACGTCGACCGAACTGGGGATCTGCAGCACGCCGCCGCCCAGGAACAGGGCGCAGAAGGCAAGGCGAGCGGCGGTCACCGCCTTGAAGCGCATCAGCCAAGCATGACGCCGGTCGCGAAGAAAACGCCGTGATGCACCAGAAGCAGGTCGAGCGTGCGTGTTTCGGCAAGGTCGGCCCAGTCGAGCGGGTAGTACAGGCACCAGAACAGCGTGCTGACTAGGCCGATGGCAACGGCCACCATTTCTATCTGATGGAAGCGGCCGAGCCTGAGCAGGATCCAGACGATGGCATAGAAGGCGATCTCGATGCCCAGCGTCCAGTAGACGCTGTCCACCCAAGGCGCATAGGGGCGAACAGGCCGGTGCGGACGAGCCGGATGACGGAATCCGTCGGCCAACTGAGACCGACGATCAAAAGCACGACGGCGGTGACCGGTGCGCAGATCCACACCGCCGGCGCCAGCCGCTTCACCCTTGCTTCGAAAAACCGCAAGGGCGTCGACCTTTCGGCGCTGAAGGCGATGACGAAGCCGCTGATGACGAAGAAGATCTGGACGCCGAGCCGGATTCGACCCAGGCGCCTATTGCCGGTTGCTGGGGAATACCGCTCGTGGCGCGCGCCGAAACGCCGTCCGGATACGCCCACACCCAGAAGCCATAGTGGTAAACCATGACCATGACGGCGGCGGGAAACCGCAGGATGTCGACCCCGCCAAATGTAATCTTCTGCTGAGACATGCGACCTTATCGGTGGCCCCCGCGAAAAACTGTAGGATGCATTGCTGCGTTGCACAATAAGAGATTGCTCGTCGATCAGAAAAGCCACCTCGACAAGCCAAATCCTTCAGCGGCTCAAAGGTCGATTCCACGCTCCTTCAGGGCCGCGGTGATCTCGTCGAGGATGATCGGATCGTCGATCGTTGCCGGCATGGTCCATTCCTCCTTGTCGGCGATCTTCTGCATGGTGCCGCGCAGGATCTTGCCCGAGCGTGTCTTGGGCAGGCGCTTGATCGTCACCACCGTCTTGAAGGCGGCGACCGGGCCGATGCGTTCGCGCACCAGACCGACCACTTCGTTCTCGATCAGGCCGACGTCGCGCGTCACACCCGCGTTCAGCACCACGAAGCCAAGTGGAACCTGGCCCTTCATGGCGTCGGCAATGCCGATGACCGCGCATTCGGCCACATCGGGATGGGCGGAAAGCACCTCCTCCATGGCGCCGGTCGACAGCCGGTGCCCGGCGACATTGATGATGTCGTCGGTGCGGGCCATGACGTAGAGATAGCCGTCCTCGTCGACCATGCCGGCATCCGCCGTCTTGTAGAAGCCGGGGAACTCGTCGAGATAGGCTTGGCGGAACCGCGCATCGGCATTCCATAGCGTCGGCAGGCAGCCGGCTGGCAGCGGCAGCTTGATCACCACATTGCCCAGCGTGCCGCGCGGCACTTCGTGGCCACCATCGTCGAGCACGCGGATGTCGTAGCCGGGCATCGGCACGCCGGGCGAGCCGTATTTCACCGGCAGCAGGCCAAGCCCGGCGGGATTGATCGTCATCGGGGAGCCGGTCTCGGTCTGCCACCAATGGTCGACCACCGGCACGTTCAGCTTCTGCTCCGCCCATTTGATGGTTTCCGGGTCGGCGCGTTCGCCGGCGAGGAACAGCGTGCGGAATTTCGACAGATCGTATTTCGAAATGAACTCGCCCTTCGGGTCCTGCCCCTTGATGGCGCGGAACGCGGTCGGCGCGGTGAAAAGGGCGACGACGCCATGCTCCGATATCACCCGCCAGTAAGTGCCGGCGTCCGGCGTGCCGACAGGCTTGCCCTCGAACAGGATGCTGGTGCAGCCATGCAGCAGCGGCCCGTAGACGATGTAGGAATGGCCGACCACCCAGCCAACATCGGATGCTGCCCAGAACACTTCGCCCGGCTTGACGCCGAACTCGTTTTCCATCGTCCATTTCAGCGCGACCATGTGGCCGCCATTGTCGCGCACGATGCCCTTGGGCTGACCGGTCGTACCCGATGTGTAGATGATGTAGAGCGGGTCGGTGGCAAGCACCGGCACGCAGTCGACATTGGCGCCAGCCGCCCGTTCGCGGGCGACGGCATCGGCGTAGTCGATGTCGAAATGCTCCTTCAACTCGCAGCGCAACTGGTCGCGCTGCAGGATCAGGCAAGCGTCCGGCTTGTGGCGGGAGATCTCGATCGCCTTGTCGAGCAGCGGCTTGTAGGCGACGACGCGGCCCGGCTCCAGGCCACAGGACGCGGAAATGATCAGCTTCGGCTTGGCGTCGTCGATGCGGGTGGCAAGTTCATGCGAGGCAAAGCCGCCGAAGACCACCGAATGCACGGCACCGATGCGGGCGCAGGCCAGCATGGCGATCGCCGCCTCGGCCACCATCGGCATGTAGATGATGACGCGGTCGCCCTTGCCAATGCCGCGATTCTTCAGCACCGAGGTGAGCGCGACCACCTCGCGCTTGAGCTCGGCATAGGTGAATTTCTTGACCGTTCCGGTGATGGCGCTGTCATGGATCAGCGCGATCTGGTCGGCGCGCCCGCCGGCGACGTGGCGGTCGACGGCATTGTAGCAAGTGTTGCAGGTGGCGCCGGTGAACCAACGGCCATAGACACCGGCCGTGGCATCGAACACCTTGTCCCAGGGCGAATACCAGTCGATCGCCTCGGCCGCGTCCGCCCAGAATTGTTCCGGGTCGCGTTTCCAGCCGTCGTAGACCTCGTGATAGCGTGAAGCCATCCGTATCCTCCCCAGGAATGATTTTTCCTCCCCTCCAGATAGCGCGCTCTAACCTTGGCCGCAAATAGACGCCATTGTGCTGATGACATCGACCGGGCGCTTGGGGGCAAGCAGCTATGAATTTGCGATACGGGATTGGAGCGGCGATGTTTGCTGCTGTGCGGATCATCGGACGCTTTGCGCTCTCATCGGTCATCGGCGCGGCACTTGCGATCCCCGCTGGAACCGCTCAGGCTGGCGATGCCGCCGCACGGCGTGTCATCGGCTTTTCGCCCGATGGCGCTTATTTCGCCTTCGAGCAATATGGAACGCTCGACGCTGGCGCCTCGGACTCCGGCTGGTCGCAGATCGACGTCATCGATACCCGTACGGATCAGTTCGTTGGCGGCAAGCCGATCGTTATCGTCGACGAAACGGAAGAGGCGACGCTGACGCTGGAGCAGGCGAGAGCCCAGGCCGCGGCACAGGCGGCGCCCATCCTTGCCAGATATGCCATTGCCTCACTGGGCGAGCAGACAGTGTCCGACAAGTTCACCTTTCCGGGTGAGATGGTTGCCTACAACGACATTTCCCGCCTCAAACGGGTGTCGCAGAAATGGCTGTCGCCGCTCTATGACGAAACGGGCATTTCGACCATCCGCCTCGACGAGATCCTTGCAGCCAGCACGAGTGATTGTTCGGCGAGTTTCACAGCGACGCAGCAGGGCGAGACATCTGGCAAGGCGCTCGGCTTCCGGCCGACGTTGCAAGGGCAGGACGGCAAGCCGTTCAAGATCCTGCACGAGGACAAGACCGTGCCGGGCTCGAGAAACTGCCCGACCTCCTACAGCCTGTCGGAATCCTACCAATTCACCCCGGCCGGCAAGCCGACGGTGATCGTCGTGCTGGTGCAGCGTTTCAGCCAGGGTTTCGAGGGGCGCGATCGCCGCTTCCTTGCCGTGACAGGGCAGCCGCACTGACAAGCCCGAAGCTTAACTAGATCGGCAAGGCCACAAGCATTAGGCCAATGCCGCCAGCGATCAAAATAGCCGTCGCCAGCGCCTTTCTGTGACGTTCGAAGCTCGTCGGAGCCCGTTCCCAATTGTAACGCATACGCAATCTCCCCAGACCCAGGCAGGTTTTACCTTACTCTAGGGAAGAAAAGCAACAGTCCAGCCGATCGGTTCAGTTGCTTGTCACCTCGCGTCGACGACTATTTCTGGGACGATGCCGGCCGGGAACAGACAGCCGTGCCGTTTTCGCGACTTGGCGAGGGCCTGTCGGAACGCATCGCCGCACGAGCCGCACGGGCGTCCCCCATGTCGTCTGATAGACATGGTTCCCTCGCCGCGCTATCTGAATTCTGGGTTTTGCATGGCTTGGTGGGGTTCGTGATGGAAATTGCCTCTGAAACGGTTCTGCGGCTGGCGGAAGACGCTTCGGTCCAGCATGTCGGCGATGGCGCCGTCGTGCTTTTGGCGCGTAGCGGCCAGCTCTACACGTGCAACGGCACGACCGAAGCCTTTCTCGACAAGGTGGACGGCGCGCGCAACCTCGACCAGATCGTCGACCTGCTTTGCGAGGAGTTCGAGGTCGACAAGGGGACGCTCGACCAGGACATCGCGGCACTGGCCACGGACCTGGTCTCGGAAGGTATCCTCGCCGCGCCAGGTGCTTGATGGCTAAGGGTGCCGCCTGATGGCCGACGGTCCTCTCCTGCGCGCTTTGTTTCGCTGCCACCTCTGGGCAAGCGCACGGCTGATGCCGGTCCTGGTCGCCAACCGCAGCTTCGAGGACGTGCTCAAATGGGCGCCGCTCACCTCGTCGACGCCCTATCGCGGCTTGCCATCCGCCTACATCGTCGCCGCCGTCAACCGCGCCGTTCGCCATCCCTGGCTGATGCGCGACCGCAGGTGCCTGAGAGAGGGCCTGCTCGGTCATCGTTTCCTGCGCCTTGCCGGCTTCGATCCGGACCTGCGTTTCGGCGTCGATCCGAAGTCGATGCAGGCGCCGCGCATGTCGGCGCATTGCTGGGTCTGCCTCGACGGCAGGCCGGTGGTCAGCGACAGTCTTCCCGGCATGGTCGAGATCTACCGTCACCATGCCAATGCCCAAAAGGTGCGTCCCACTTGACCAGACCTTCAGCGTGTTATGGCCTCAACGGCCAGATCCTCGGCATATCAGCCGAGCGCTCCGAGCTATGGCAGGATCTCGACAGGATGCTCGCAGGCTTGCGTGTCGCGGAACCGGTCGAGCCTGACTTTCGTCTCGGGATCACCGAAACAGAGACCCTGGACGAGACACCCCATGGATCGCTCGTCTTCGCTGGCGAGGTGCCGGAGGATGGCTCCTGCCGGATGATCGAGGACGGCGGCACCGTCCATCTCGTCTTTCCCGGGCGTCAGACGGTTGCGATCAATGGCGGGGAGGGTTGGGCAGAGCTCCGGGTTCGCCCCGGTACGAAAGCCGCGTGGACGCCCTCGATGCTGGTCCTGGACGCCGCGCTCGACGCCGGTGGCCAGCATATGCTTCACACCGCGGGCCTGACGTTGCCGGATAGCGACGCAGTGGTGCTGATCCATGCCCCGAGCGGAACCGGCAAGACCACGACGTCGCTGGCGCTGGCAACACAAGGCTTTGGCCTCTGCTCCGACGACGCCATGATCGTCAATGTCGCGTCGGGCAAGGTCGTGGCCTGGGGCTTGCCGCGCGCCGTCAAGATCCACCGGAAGACAGCCGAGATGATCCCGCAGGTGGCGCCATGCCTTCGCCAGACGTGGGATCGCAACGGCGAGCAGCCCGCCTCGCTTGAAAGGCTGGCCGGGATCGTGCGGGTCGAAAACGCGTCCGCCAGGCCGGTGGCGGCCCTTCTCCACCTGGCGCGCTCCGCCGACAGCCAGACCCGACTCGTCGCCATGGCCAGGACCGACGCAATGGTGGCGCTGGCGGTGGACAATGTCCGCACGGGCATGACCGGGCTGCTGCCGATGCAAAAACGCCGGTTGGCGACCATCGCCGGGCTGGTCAATTCGGTGCCGACCTTCCGATTGGAGGTGGGCGCGCGCCCGGCCGACGCGGCGACGCTGATCAGCGCCGCTCTGGATTGAAATCAAGTCAGGCAATCTGCGGCCTGGCCTTGGCCAGCCGCTGGATCCACCGGAAGGCGTCGCGGCGCAGGCGCGAACCAAGCTTGTCCCTGGAGTTGACGCTAAGCAGCGTGTTCGTGTTGATCAACCGCCTGGCCAGCCGTATCGAGAGATCGGGCTTGATCCGGCCGGCGAGCTCAAGCGCGCGGCTCTCCTCGAACAATTGGCCGGTCACATTGAGCACAACAGCCAATTCAAGCTCGATGCCGGTCATGCGGGCAGCGTCGAACAGGCGTCTTTCCGCTTCGGGTGACTGCAGCGCTCGCACGCCTTGCAGCACGTCGACGCAAAGCTGCAGCCGATGGAATTTGTGGCCGCCGGCGGCGTGCACGATGGCGATCGTCAAAAGTGCCGCCGGCGTGTCTGTCGCTTCGCCGTCGATCGCGCGCAATTCCCGGAACCCCAGCGACAGGCGCCGCCGCATGCCGGTGTCATGCACCAGGTCGCCATGCAGCTCGACCAGCAGGCTCGAATTCTCCTTTTCGAGCCATTTGAACTCCTGCAGCTCGTAGGATTCAGCCTCATTGCTGCCAAGCTCGAAGCCGCATGCCGCGATCACCCGGTTTGCCCGCGAAAGGTTGGTGGGCTCGACCAGGATGTCGATGTCGGTGAACGGCCTGTCGGCGACGTTGCGGTAGAGCTTTCGCGCGAAGACCGGACCCTTGACGATCCGCGCCGGAACATTGTCCGCCGCCAGCCCTTTCATGATGCGGTCGCCATGGTACTGCAGCAGCATCGACTGGCCGGTGGCGATCGTTCCCTTCTGGCGCAGATCGTCCAGCCTGCCGTGCAGGTCTGCATCCGCTGGCAGATGCGCGTCGCCGCGCTGCTGCAGCTTGCGTAGCATGATTGGCAGGATGCCGTGAAATTCGGCATTGTCGAGCAGCGCCGATAAAGTCTTTGCCGACAAATCTTCCTCGACTGCCGCCGCCTCCGGATCGGCATAGCGCAGCAGCAGCTTTTCTTCCGCAGGGGTGAGAGATGGCAGCATCAACCCAGACAATGTTGCGGCTAAAGGGATTGTCTAGGATGGTTGCAGAAAAGCGGGGTGGAAGCCAGCATTACATGCCCCAGCGTAGGGCCGCCGTGTGTACCGGCGCGTCCCAGAACGCGGTCGTCTCGTCGTCGAGCATGGTGAGTGTGATCGAGCAACCGGCCATGTCGAGCGAGGTGACGTAGGAGCCGACCAGTGAACGGGTCACCGTCACGCCGTGCTTCTCGAAAATCGCCCGCGCACTGTTGTACATCAGATAGAGTTCCATCAGCGGCGTGCCGCCGAAGCCATTGACGAACAGCAGCGCCGGGCCTTTCGCCTTGTCGCCGAGATCGCCCAGGATCGCGGCGCAGATCTCCTGCGCGATAGCATCCGCGCTTTTCAACGTGTCGCGCCGGCGTCCGGGCTCACCATGGATGCCGACACCAAACTCCATCTCGCCGTCGCCGATGTCGAAAGTCGGCTTGCCCGCCGCCGGCACGGTGCAACTGGTCAGCGCTACGCCCATCGAGCGGGTGGCAGCGTTGACGCGGTCGCCGAGCGCCTTCAACGGTGCCAGCGCCAGGCCATGTTCTGCCGCCGCGCCGACGATCTTTTCCACCACCAGCGTGCCTGCGACGCCGCGCCGGCCCGTCGTATAAGAAGAATTCTCGACGGCGACATCGTCATTGGTCACGATCTGCTGGACGCCTTCCGACATCTCGGCCGCCATGTCGAAATTCATCACGTCGCCTTCATAGTTCTTGACGATGAACAGGCAGCCTGCACCGGTGTCGACGGCCTGCACCGCCGCCAGCATCTGGTCCGGTGTTGGCGAGGTGAACACTTGGCCGGGGCAGGCGGCGTCCAGCATGCCGTGACCGACAAAGCCGCCATGCAGTGGCTCGTGACCGGAACCGCCGCCGGAGATCAGCGCCACCTTGCCCGGCCGCAAGGCCTTGCGGCGGATGAATTTGTGCTCGTCGCCAAGCACGAGGATGTCGGCATGGGCGGCCACGAAACCGTCGAGGCTCTCGGTCAGCACCGTATCCACCGAGTTCATGAATTTCTTCACGGCCGTCTCCTCCCGAAATAGGCCTTATACAAAGCGATCAGCTACCTTTTCCGGTGATGCTGGTGATCTTCTGGATAAAATCGTTCACCGCCCTGTCGAGCGCGGCGTTCTGCTTGTCGTCGCCGAAATCGGGCACGATCAGCGAGACATGCCGCGTCTTGCGCATGCCCGATGCGATCGACATCTTGCCTGGATGCGCCTGGTGATAGGCAGCGAGAAACTGGTCACGCTCGGCCGGGCTGAAATGGCAGACGGAAAATATAGCCGGCAAATGTTTTGATGGAATCGGGATCGAGTAGGCCGGGCTGGAAATCTGCGTGACGAAACTGCGGTGCTTGCCGAGCGCATCGGCGAGGCGCTGGCGCATACCGGACGGGCGCTGGTCGATGACGTGCGACAGGATCGTCTTGTAGGCGCGGATCGCCTCTTCGGAACCGGGTTCGGGTGCCTTGTCGACCATGCCAGCCGCGCCTAGACCGAAATATCCGCGATGGCCGCCTTGGCCATGGCGAGTTGCGCCGGTGCAACGGAAAGATCGCGCAGGCCGATCTCGAGCAGTGACGGGATCGAGGCTGGGTCGCCGCTGGCATCGCCGCACAGGCTGATAGGGATATTCTCCCGCTGGCCAAACGCGGTCACGGCAGCGATCAGCCGCAGCACGGCCGGATGACGGACCGAATTGAGATGTGCCACCGCAGCGTTGTCGCGGGCCGCCGCCATCACATACTGGGTAAGGTCGTTGGAGCCGATCGAGAAGAAGGCGGCATCAGTAAAGGCTTCGGGCACGATCGCCACCGAAGGCACCTCGACCATGATGCCGAGCGGCGGCATCTTGTGCACGATGCCGCGCGTGGCAAGCACCGCCTGCTCCTCGGCGAACATCGCCGCTGCCTGCCGGTATTCCTCCACAATGGCGATCATCGGAAACATCACTTTCAGACTGCCGTGGACGGCGGCGCGCAGCAGCGCCCGGATCTGTACACGAAACACCTCGGGTCTTGCCAGCGACAGCCTGATCCCGCGCAGGCCGAGGAATGGATTGCCTTCCGCGACGGTGAAGCCCGGCACCGGCTTGTCGCCGCCGGCATCGACGGTGCGGATCGTCACCGGTTTGTCGCCGGCCCACTCCAGCACCTTGCGATAGGCGCGATACTGCGTCTCCTCATCCGGCAGAGTCCTGCCGAACAGGAATTCGGTGCGCATCAGGCCGACGCCGTCGCAGGTCGCGATGTCGATGCCGTCGACATCGGACGGGTCGGCGATGTTGACCTGCACACGCACCATCGTGCCGGCCTTGGTCACCGCCGGCCGCGCCAGGAACGTTCCAGCCCGGTCGCGGCGCGCCGAGAATGATGAAGAGGATTGGCGAAAGGCGTCGATTTCGGCTTTGGACGGCGACAGCACGATGCCGCCATGTTCGGCGTCGAGCAAGGCGATGCCGGCAGGATGGGCCGGTGAGCTGCCAAGACCCACAACCATGGGGACGCCGCGCGAGCGCGCCAGCATGGCGACGTGGCTGGCGGTGCTGCCCGCCTTTAGCGCGATGCCGCCGCCGCTGGTCCAGTCGGTTTCGAGGAAGCGCGTCGGCGCGATGTCCTCGCCGTAGAGGATGGCACCGGCTGGCGCCGGGACGTCGCCATCCTCGGACAGGGCTCGCAGCACCTGGTCCCTGATGTCGCGGATGTCAGCGGCACGCGCGCGAAAGTAATCCTGGTCGGAAGCATCGTAGCCGGCGATTTCGGCGTCGAGCGCCTGCCGCCAGGCCTTGTCGGCAGGCAGGCCGGTCCGGATCGCGGCAAAGGCCGGGCTGCTCAGCGCATTATCCCCCAGCATGGCGATCTGGAACTCGAGAATGTCGGCGGCATCGCCCACGGCCATCTCGATCAATACTGTAAGGCGGCCCGCCGCGATGGCGATTGCGGTTTCGAGCGCGGCCTTCTCGTCGTCGGCTGTTTCCTTGCCGACATAGGATACGACAGTCTTGTCGAGGTCGAACAGCGGCCCCTCGGCATAGCCGGCCGAGGCCGAAATGCCTTTAACCCGCATTTCTCGAACTCCATGCGGCCTGCGTTGCTCTTTCGGCGAGGCATATACGGCGACGGGCGGCGAAAAGCGTATAGAGACATACGGTTGAGCCGCCCGTCGCCGTAGATGCCCGCCGAAAGGCAACCCGAAAGGGCCGGTTGAAGAAACCGGCAGGCGGCGTCGCCGCGCTTGCCCGATGGAGCCGCATCGCTCGTCGCGCGGCTCCTACCCTGCCGGCTTCTTGAACCGGCGCAGGCCACATCGAGTGTGAGAAATGCGGCTTAAGCCTAAGCGGTCCGGACATGGTCCGCGCCTTCATCGAAATCGCGCCGCACCAGTTCGACCAGCGCGTCGACGGCATCATTGGCGCCGTCGCCGCTGGCCCTGATGTGCAGCACCGTGCCCTTCGGCGCCTTGGCCGCCATCACCTTGACGATGCTCTTGGCGTCGAACCATGGTCCATTGGCGGCCAGCGCGATTTCCACCTCGGCGGCAAAGGTCTTGGCCAGCTTGGTGAACTTCACCGAAGGACGCGCGTGCAGGCCCACCTCGTGGGTGATCACAACGGTCGCTTCGGCGGATACGGACATGTCTTTCAAAATTCCTGTTCAATCACGACGGCGACAATTCATGCGCCGTCGCCACCACTTCCCTGAGCGAGGCGCCGCCGGAGGCTTCGGTCGCCGCCATCACCGCGCCTTCGACGATCGGCGCGTTGCACACGATGATCTTTTGCGACCGTGGCTCGCCGATCATCTCCACCGCCATTTCTGAGTTGGTCTCGGCGCCGCCGAGATCGACCAGAATGGCGACGCCGGCTTCCGACCAGGCCTTCTCGATGGCGCCCATGATCGCCTCGACATTGGTGCCAAGCCCGCCATGACCGTTTCCGCCGCACCATGCAAGCGGCACTTCGTCGCCCACCATCTGGCGCACCATGTCGGCCGTGCCCTCGGCGACCAGCGGCGAATGCGAAACGATGACGATGCCGACATTGCTCATGGCTGACCTTCCAGCGTTTCGACGATCGTGCGCACCAGAAGCGTGGTCGAACGTGCGCCGGCATCCATATGGCCGATCGAACGGTCGCCGAGGAACGACGCACGGCCGCGCAGGGCCTTCATAGGCACGGTCGCCTTGGCCGCAGCGTCGGCGATATCGGCGATTTCCGGCGCTGTCTTTCCCTGCAGCAGCGCGTCGTGCACCGGCTGAAGCACGTCGAGCATGGTTTTTTGTCCAACCTGCGACTTGCCGCGAGCTGCCACAGCTTCGATGGCCTTGCCGAAAGCCGCCGTCAGATTGGCGCGGTCGGGCGCCGCCGAAATCTGCTTGCCGAGCGCCAGGAACAGGGTGCCGAACAGCGGGCCGGAGGCGCCACCGACCGTCATCACCAGCTTGGTGCCGATCGCCTTCAGGGCTTCGGGCAACGGCCTGGCCGAAAACGCCGCGGCTTCGGCCCGCACGGCCTCGAAGCCGCGCTTCATGTTCAGCCCGTGGTCACCGTCGCCGATCGCCTGGTCGAGCGTGGTCAACTCCTCGGCGTGCGCGGCAATCGTATCCGCGGCGGCCGCGATCAGCCTGGCAAGGTTCAACGCCGCCATGTCGCCCGCATTCCCGGTTTCCATGCCGCCCGCAGTATCGAAAGAACGGTCATTCGACAACTGGAGCATGCGTCAGGCCGCTGCATGCAGCGCGGCGACCGCCGCGAAGACTTCGGCCACCGCATGAGCACCGGGGTCGACCACGCCTTGCAGCTTGCTGCCGACATAGGCGGACCGTCCGGCTTTCGCCCTGTCCATGGCGGCGGTGGCCTCGGCACCGCGCCGAGCGGCTTCTGCCGCTTCCTCCAGACCGCTGGAGTCGAGCGCTTTCAAGGCTGGTTCCAGGGCATCGATCATGGTGCGATCGCCAATGCTCGCGCCGCCATAGAAAGTCATTCGCTCAAGGCCGGCAAGCAGCGCCTTGGCAAGGTTCGCGTCGCTGTCCAACGCTTGCGCCGCCGCGGTGAAAAAGATAGACAGCAGCACGCCGCTGGAGCCGCCCATGGATGCGCTCAGAATGTCGCCTATCGCGCCAAGGGTGGCTGCAGGTTCGGCAAGCGGCAGCATATCAAGCCGCTCGAGAATACTGCGCGCGCCGGTCGCCACTGTCGAACCGGTGTCGCCGTCGCCCGCCTTGGCATCCAGCCCGTTCAAAGTGGCTTCGAGCGCGATCAGCCTTTCGCAGACCGTGACGACAAGGGATCTTGTCCGCGCATTCTGACTGGGCTTGCGTGCCGCGCTCTGTCCGGCTGGTTTCGCCATCGGCAGGATGACGGGTGACACAACAGGCTTTGCCGGCATCCAGGCGTGCGGGCCGACCGGCGCCAACAAGGCCGTCTCGCGCGTGGCGTCGAGCCGGAGCAGCGACAGCGAGAAACCGTTCATGTTGAGCGCCGTCATCAGCGGTCCGGGGCCGATCGTCAGCTTGATGGTTTTGGCGAGCGGCGATGCAAGCACCGCGTTGGCGATAACAGACATTTCGAGCGGCGGCACCGAACCGAGATTGTTGATCAAAAGGGCGTAGGTGGCCTTGGGATCAAGCCGTGCCGCGAGGCGCTCAGCCATGATCGCGACCAGCCTGTCGGCACTTTGCACCGCAATCCTATCGACGCCCGGCTCGCCATGAATGCCGAGGCCGAGTTCGCCATCGTTCTCGCCAAACCTGTCTTCGTGCGGCTGGCCCGGGATCGAGCATGACGACAGCGACATGCCGAGCGAAACGATGTCCTTCGCCGCCGCGCGAGCGGCTGCCGCAACGGACGCCAGATCGTGGCCGGCCTCCGACAGGTGGCCTGCGATCTTGTGCACGAACAAGGTGCCGGCAACGCCGCGCGGCTGGGCAATGTCGGGGAGCGCGATGTCGTCGGCGACGATCACCATCTCGACGCGAAGCCCTTCGGCGCGCGCCTTCTCGGCCGCCAGGCCGAAATTGAGACGGTCGCCGGTGTAGTTCTTGACGATGAGCAGGCAGCCGGCCGGACCGGTGACCGCGCGAATGGCCGCCAGCACCGCCTCGACGCTCGGCGAGGCAAAGATCTCGCCCGAGACCGCCGCCGTCAGCATGCCCTTGCCGACGAAGCCGGCATGCGATGGTTCGTGCCCGGCGCCGCCGCCGGAGACGACGCCGACTTTCGTCTTGTCCCAGTCGGCGCGCAGGATGACCTTGATTTCGGGATAGCCGTCGAGACGCGCGAGATCGCCTGATCCAATGGTCCGCAACAGGCCATCCAGCGCCTCGGTGACGATCGTTTCCCTGCGATTGAAAAAGTGCTTCATCGAATTTCGTCCAGCCCCGTATCCGCAATCGTCAATCAAAAACCGGTGCTGAACCTTGGGAAGGAAGCACCGAAGCCGTTCACATCAGTCGTTGTCCATCGGCACCGAAATACAGCGGCGACCGGTAGCGGATTACCACCCTGTCGCCCTGCGCCAGATCCGTGTCGGGGTCCGTCAGCGTCACCAGCTTCTTTTGGCCCACCGTCACATGCAGGTGGTTCTGGTCGCCGAGATGCTCGACCCAGTCGACGACGCCGTCGGCATGGCCATTCGCGGCTTTCGCGATCGTCAGGTGCTCGGTACGCGCGCCGATGGTTTTGGTTCCCGCCGGCGCGCCGCCATCGGGCAGCAGTCCGGTCGGCAGAAGATTGATCGCCGGCTGGCCGAGCCTCGCCGCGACATGCAGGTTTGCCGGCTCGGAATAGATGGTGCGCGGCGAGCCGATCTGCACCAGCACGCCCTCGGTGAGGATGCCGATACGGTCGGCCATGGTCATCGCCTCGATCTGGTCGTGGGTGACGTAGAGCATGGTGGCGCCGAGTTCGGTCTGGATGCGTTTCAGCTCGAGCCGCAGATCCGCCCGCAGCTTGGCGTCGAGAGACGACAGTGGCTCGTCCATCAAATAGATCGAAGGCTTGCGCACCAGCGCGCGGCCGATGGCGACGCGCTGCATTTCGCCGCCCGAAAGCTTGGTCGAGCGGTTGGCGAGCTTGTGATGGATGCGCACCATTTTCGCCACCTCCTCGACCCGGCGGCGGATCTGGTCTTCCGGCATCTTTCGGGCCGGCGAGCGCAGCGGGAAGGCGAGATTGTCGAACACCGACAGATGCGGATAGAGCGAGTACTGCTGGAACACGAAGGCCGTGTCGCGCTCGGCCGGCGACAGTGTCGTGGCATTGTGGCCGCCAATTTCGATCGTGCCGGAATCCGGCCGTTCCAACCCGGCGATCAGCCGCAGCGTCGTCGTCTTGCCGGCCCCTGTCGGCCCGAGCAGCACGACGAATTCACCATCTGATATGTGCAGGTCGAGAGCGTCGACGGCGGCATGGTCGCCAAAATTCTTGGTCACGTTCTTGATGTGCACGTCAGCCATGCTGGGCCCTCCGTTCCGAGGCCACATCGTGGATCGCGGTTCTCACCGCGCGGCCGGATCCTTTCTCGAACAGCGACAGCCGTGCGCTGCTCAGCGCCAGGCCGACATGGTCGCCGGTGGAGAGCCGGATCTCGGCCGGCACGCGTGCCTTGATGATGCCATCCGCCGTCTCCACCGCGACGATCTGCGTTGTGCCGAGATATTCGGTGCCGTAGATGGCGCCGCGCAGCTTGGAAGCATCGTCGAAGCGGATGTGTTCGGGCCTGATACCAAGCGCCATGTCGCTAGGTGCGATATCCTCGCGCACTTCCGGTACCGCCACCTTCGCGCCCTGGACAATGATCTCCCTTGCCCCCTTGGCGAGCCCGCCGCCGAATCCCAAAAAGTTCATCGGCGGCGAGCCGATGAAGTCGGCGACGAACATTGTCGCCGGGCGGTCATAGATTTCGCGTGGGCTTCCGAACTGTTCGATGACGCCATGGTTCATCACCGCGATCTTGTCGGCCATAGACATGGCTTCCATCTGGTCGTGCGTGACATAGACAGTCGTGGCGTGGATGCGGTTGTGCAGCTCGCGCAGCTCGTGGACCATCAGATCGCGGAATTCGGTGTCGAGCGTGCCGAGTGGCTCGTCCATCAGGAAGCATTTTGGCCGCCGCACGATGGCGCGGCCGAGCGCCACACGCTGGCGGTCGCCGCCGGCAAGGCCGGAGACCGATTTGTTGAGCAGATGGTCGATGCGCAGTAGCTTCGCTGTCTCCTCGACACGGGTGCGGATTTCGGCTGACGGCATACCTTGCGCCAGCAGAGGAAAGCCGATATTCTTGCGCACATTCATGTGCGGATAGAGCGCGAACAGCTGGAAGACGAAGGCGATGTCGCGCTCGCGTGCCCGCAGCATGGTGACGTCGTCGCCGCCAAGCAGGATCTGGCCGCCTGTTGGCAATTCGAGCCCCGCGATCATGCGCAATGTCGTCGTCTTGCCGCAGCCGGATGGTCCGAGCATGACGAAGAACTCGCCATCCTCGACGACGAAGTTGGAATCCTGCACGGCGACGAAATCGCCGAAGGCCTTTCTAAGGTGCTGGACGCGGATTTCGGCCATGACTATTCCGGGAACTTGGAGACGATGATGAACATCACGGTGCCGGCGAGCATGGTGATGAAGGAGTAGGTGTAGAGCGACAGCGCGAAGGGCTGGAACAGCATCAGGAAGCCGATGGCGATCAGTGCCGTGGCGATGTTTTCCATCAGGCCGCGCCGTGCCCAGGCTGGCCAGCGCGATTTGCGCTTCTGGGGGTTGATCAAGCTCATTTGCGCACCGCGCCGAAGGTGATACCGCGCAGCAATTGCTTGCGGAGCAGGATGGTGAAGACCAGGATCGGCACCAGGAAGATCGTCGTTCCGGCTGCTACCGCCGGCCAGTCCTGGCCGCCTTCGCCGATGATGGTCGGAATGAAGGGCGGCGCGGTCTGCGCCGTGCCGGAGGTCAGAAGCGCCGCGAAGGCATACTCGTTCCAGGCGAAGATCAGGCAGAAGATCGCGGTCGCGGCGATGCCGGTCGTCGCCTGCGGCAGCACGGTGCGCCAGAAGGCCTGCAGCCGCGTATAGCCGTCGATCATCGCCGCCTCCTCATATTCGCGCGGGATCTCGTCGATGAAGCCTTTCAGCAGCCACACAGCCAGCGACACGTTGACCGCCGTATAGAGCAGGATCATGCCGAGCGCGGTGTCCGATAGGCCAAGCTCGCGGTACATCAGGTAGATCGGAATGGCGACGGCGATCGGCGGCATGAAGCGCGTCGACAGGATGAAGAACAGAAGGTCGTCGGCGAGCGGCACCTTGAAGCGCGAGAAGCCGTAGGCCGACAGCGTGCCGAGGAAGACGGCGCAGAAGGTCGAGCCGAAGGCGATGATCAGCGAATTGACGAAGCGCGGCAGGAAGTTGGAGGGGCCGGCGATCACCATGTTGCGCTTGCGCGTGGTCTCGTCGCAGAAGCCCGTCGCCGGTCCCAGCGAGTTGATATAGTCCGGCGTCTGCCGCGTCCGCGTCGTGAACAAATTGCAGTAGCCTTCGAGACTAGGCTGAAACAGGATCTTGGGCGGATAGGCAATCGAATCCGGCGGCGTCTTGAAGCTGGTGGCGAAGATCCACAGCAGCGGCACGATCGAGATCAGCGCGTAGAGCACGATGATCGTTCCGGCGATGCGCTTCGAGTTGGCCGAGGGTGCGACGACCGAATGGGCTGTGGTCAGGCTCATCTCTGCTTCACCTTGTTGAGCGCCTTGACGTAGATGTTGGCTAGACCAAACACCGCGACGAACAGGATGATGGCGAAGGCCGAGGAATAGCCGGTGCGCCAGCTCTCAAAAGCCTGGCGCTTCAGCGTGATCGAGGCGACCTCGGTGGTCGAGCCCGGCCCGCCGCCGGTCAACAGATTGACCATGTCGAACATCTTGAAGTTCTCGATGCCGCGAAACAGCACCGCCAGCATGATGAAGGGCAGCGCCATAGGCAGCGTGATCGACCAGAACTGCCGCCAGTTCGAGGCGCGGTCGACCTCGGCCGCCTCGTAGATGTATTCGGGGATGGAGCGTAAGCCCGCGAGGCAGATCAGCATCACGTAAGGCGTCCACATCCATGTATCGACGATGATGATCGACCACGGCGCCAGCGAGACGTTGGAGAGCATCTGGATATCGGTCGGCGGAATCCTGGTGAAGAAGGAAATCGCGTAGGCGAACAGGCCGATCTGCGGTTCGTAGAGGAAGCGCCAGAAATTGCCGACCACCGCCGGCGACAGCATCATCGGCACCAGGATCAGCGTCGTCCAGAAGGCGTGGCCGCGGAACTTCCTGTCGATCAGCCAGGCCAGCGTGAAGCCGATCAGCGTCTGCAACAGGATGGTCCAGAACACGAAATGCGCCGTCGTCTGCATGGCGATCCAGATATCCTTGTCGCCAAGGATGCGCTGGTAGTTGGCAAAGCCGAGATTTTTTACCACTTCGTTCGGCCGGTTGGCGCGGTAGTTGGTGAACGACAAATAGATCGCCCAGAACAGCGGGAAGATGTTGATGGCCAGCAGCAACAGGATCGTCGGCGAGATGAACAGCCAGGCGAGGCCCTTGTCGCTGATGCCCCGGACCTTGCGGGCCAACGGTTCCGGGGTCGCCCGGGCAACGTTCTCCGCAGTCCGATTGAGCATGGTGAGTCCTGCTTCGGTCACTTGGTCGTCTCTGTCATGGAACTTATCTGAACCGCGTCCCGTGCCAAGGCGGCACGGGACGCTTGGGCCTAGCTCGGGAGGAGCCGGTTACATCTTGCCCCGGTTACATCTTCCCGTCGTCCTGGAAGACCTGCGTCCAGTCTTTGACCAGGCCGTCGAGCGCATCCTTGGCCGACCCCTGGCCGGCGACGACATAGTCGTGGAAGCGCTTCTGCGAGGCCTGCAGCAGCGGGGCGTAGCTGGGCTCGGCCCAGAAGTCCTTCACGATGGCCATCGAGTCGAGGAAGGTCTGCGCGTAGGGCTGGCTGGCCGGGAAGGCCGGATCCTTGACCACCGCGTTGAGGCAGGAATAGCCGCCGAGCGACCACCACTTGGCCTGTACGTCCTTGTTGGCGAACCATTTGATGTATTTCAGGGCCGATTCCTGCTTGTCGGAATAGGACACCACCGAGATACCCTGGCCGCCGAGCTGGGCGAACTGGTCGCCGTCAGGCCCCTTCGGGTTGACGAAGTAACCGATCTTGTCGCCGCCGACATTCTCGTCCTTCTGCAGGCCCGGCCATGTGAAGGCGAAGTTCATATGCATTGCCACCTGGCCGGATTTGAAGGCATCGACGCCTTCGCCCATGTAGCTGTTCGAGGCGCCCGGAGGCGTGCAGCAATCATAGAGCGCCTTGTAGAACTCCAGCCCCTTCACCGACTTGTCGGAGTTGACGAAGCCTTCCATCTCATAGGGTTTCTTCGGGTTCTCGTACTGGAAGCCATAGCTGTAGAGCACGTCCATGGCGCCCATGGTGATGCCTTCAGAACCGCGCTCGGTGTAGATCGAGGCGCCGTAGACGGTCTTGCCGTCGATCTCGCGCTTCTGGAAGAATTCGGCAACCTGCTTCAGCTGGTCGAAGGTGGTCGGCGGGCCGAGATCCCAGCCGTACTTCTCCTTGAATTCCTTCTGCAGCTCCGGCTTGGAGAACCAGTCCTTGCGATAGGTCCAGCCGACGACGTCGCCCATGGCCGGCAGCGCCCAGTAGTTCGGCGTGTTCTTCGGCCATTCCGAATAGCCGACGACGGTTGCCGGGACGAAGTCGTCCATGCTGATCTTCTCCTTGTCGAAGAAGTCGTTCAGCTTGACGTAGTGGCCGTTTTCGGCGGCACCGCCGATCCATTGGCTGTCGCCGATGATCAGGTCGCACAGCTTGCCGTGCGAATTCAGTTCGTTGAGGAAGCGGTCGGCATAGTTGGTCCACGGCACGAACTCGAATTTCATGCCGATGCCGGTTTCCTTGGTAAAATCCTTGGACAGTTCGACAAGCGCGTTTGCCGGGTCCCAGGCGGCCCAGCACAGCGTCAGGTCTTCAGCGTGCGCGACGTTCGAGACGGTTGTCGACGCGGTAATCGCCGAGGTCAGTCCCAACGCCAGTTTCAAGCTCGATTTCATGCCTTCCTCCCATTTGCGAAACGCGCCCGGATGACGGTTTCAAGAGCCCTCAACCCCTCTCCTCAGGGGCCCAAACATGGCGGCGCGACAGCACCGCAGATGTTTAGTAATTTGTTTAGTGATGCAATTTTTACTAAACAAGGCAAGCGAATTCGTTGCTGCGCCGCAGCATGCTTGCATCGGTCTCGGAAAACGTTGGGAAAAGTGCGGATCACGAGTCGGATCCGCCCCCTATCGAAGCCGTGCGGGCTCGTTCCGACCCGGCTGCAAAATCGTAGCGGCTCTCAGCCGACTCGTTTGGTGCTCACCATGACCTTGCGGATCGGCGGCGCCGGCGGCAGCAGCGCGCGGATGTCGGCGAAGGGGAACGTCGGTTCGAAGCGGAAGGCTTCGGCCAACGAGCCTTGAACGCCGTTGCACTGGCCGGCGCGAAAGAGGTTTTGCGTTCGCGCGCCGTCGACGAAGCGGTGGGGATCCTGCGACTGATGCATGCGGATCGCCTTCGCCTTGATCTCGGCTTGGGGTGAAATGTCGACATAGTGCGTCGGCGAAAAACCGGTGCCGCCCATCGTGTCGGCATGCAGCACCGGAACTCCGAACGACGCCGCGATGCGCACGCCGTCCGACAGCGCGCGGTGGTCGGCGTGATAGTCGTTGGGCGCGTGCGTGATCGCCAGATCTGGTCCGGTTTCGCGAATCAGCTTTTTCAGCGCCTCGATCAGCGCGGCATCGGCCACCAGTTCGCCGTCGGGAAAGTCGAGGAAGCGCGGCGCCGCCCCAAGCAGCGCGGCCGCGGCCGTTGCTTCCTCGCGGCGGACACGGGCGAGAACAGCGGGATCGCTCTTGCCGCCCCTGGCACCATCCGTGGCTATGGCAAAAGTGAGTTCTGCGCCTTGCGCGGCATAGGCGGCCATCGTACCGAACATGAAGATCTCGATGTCGTCCGGATGCGCACCGAGCGCCAGGATTTTCAAACCACTCTCTCCCCGGAAATGGAACAACGTGACGAACGGAATCCTGCTCGCCCTGATCGCCTACGCAAGTTATTCGGGCAGCGATGCCGTTGTCAAAAGCCTGGGCGGACAATTCTCGGTCTTCGAGATTGGCTTCTTCACGACGCTGTTTGCCGGCTGCTTTCTCTTCTTCACGCGCCCGGCGGACGAGCGCTGGCGTGATTTCTGGCGCACCAAGAGGCCTTGGGCTGTGCAGGCGCGTGCCTGGGCCGGCATCGCGTCCGGCGTGCTCAGCGTCTACGCCTTCACCACCATTCCACTGGCCGAGTCCTATGCGCTGATCTTCCTGGCGCCGCTCTGCGTCACCATCCTCTCCACGCTGATCCTCAAGGAGAAGGTCGGCCCCTGGCGCTGGCTGGCGGTGGTTGCCGGTTTTGCCGGCGTCATGCTGGTGGTGCGGCCGGGCTTTCGCGAACTCAATCTCGGCCACCTTGCCGCGTTCGGGGTTGCCTTCCTCGCCGCCACCAGTGTCATCCTGATGCGCTCGCTGGCGCAGCAGGAAAAGCGCACGACCATGCTGGGCGTGCTGGTCGGCTACGGCCTGCTGTTCAACGGCATCGGCGCCGCCGCCACCGCATTCACCGCTCCCAGCGGGAAACAGTTGCTGTGGCTGGTGGCGGCGGGTGCCTTCACCGCCTGCGGCCAGCTGTTGCAGCTGCTGGCCATGAAATACGCACCCGCCAACCGGGTCGCGCCGACGCATTATTCGCAGATCGTCTGGGCGGTGATCCTCGGCGCGCTGTTCTTCCAGGAATACCCCGACGGGCTGTCGCTGATCGGCCTGGCGGTCGTCGGTGGGGCCGGCCTGCTGACCATGGTGCGCGAGGAAGCGCGGTTGGGCACGGTGCGCTGGAACCCGTTTTCGCGCACCCGGCTTTGAATTGGCGTTGGTGCGATAAGTTGCACGGCCACCACCACCGCTGATATGCGGACGCGATGACCACAAAACCCCTGCCGGAGCTTCCGGTATCCGCCGTGCTGCCGGCGCTGAGCGAAGCGCTCGGCCATGGCAACAGCGCCGTGCTGGTGGCGCCGCCCGGCGCCGGCAAGACGACGCTGGTGCCGCTGGCGCTGCTCGACGCGTCCTGGCTGGGTGCCGGCAAGATCGTGCTGCTCGAACCGCGCCGGCTCGCCGCCCGCGCCGCCGCCCGCCGCATGGCCGAATTGTTGGGCGAGGAGCCCGGCACCACCGTTGGCTATGCCATGCGGATGGAAAACCGCACCTCGGCAAAGACCAGGATACTGGTAGTCACCGAAGGCGTTCTGGCGCGCATGATCCTCGACGATCCCGAACTGCCTGGAATCTCGGCTGTCATTTTCGACGAATTCCACGAGCGTTCGCTCGATGGCGATTTTGGTCTCGCGCTGGCGCTCGACGTGCAGGGTGCGCTGCGGCCGGACCTGCGCGTGTTGGTGATGTCGGCGACGCTCGACGGTGCGCGTGTCGCCAAGCTGCTGTCGGGCGCGCCGGTGATCGAAAGCGAAGGCCGCGCCTTCCCTGTCGACATCCGCTATGACGAGCGTTCCGCTGGCACCACGATCGAGGACGCCATGGCCAAGGCGATCCGCGCAGCCCTTGCCGACGAGAGCGGCAGCGTGCTTGCCTTCCTGCCCGGTCAGCGCGAGATCGAGCGCACCGCCGAGCGGCTGGCCGGCAAGGTCGGCACTGAAACCGACATCGTGCCGCTCTACGGCATGCTCGACGCCAAGGCGCAGGACGCGGCGATCAAGCCGCCGCCGTCGGGCCGTCGCAAGGTGGTACTGGCGACCTCGATCGCCGAAACCTCGATCACCATCGACGGCGTGCGCGTGGTCATCGATTCCGGCCTGTCGCGGCTGCCGCGCTACGAGCCGGCCAGCGGCTTGACTCGGCTGGAAACCGTGCGCGTCAGCAGGGCTTCCGCCGACCAGCGCGCCGGCCGTGCCGGGCGCACGCAAGCTGGCATCGCCATCCGGTTGTGGCGGGCCGAGCAGACGGCTGCACTCCCCGCCTTCACGCCGCCGGAAATCCTCGAGGCCGACCTGTCGGGGCTGCTGCTCGATTGCGCCGCCTTCGGCGTTGCCGATCCGGCAGGGCTCGCCTTTCTCGATCCGCCGCCCGCTCCGGCGCTCAACGAGGCAAGGGTGCTGCTGCGCGCGCTGGATGCCATCGACGAGACAGGGCGCCTGACGGATACGGGTGCTGCGATGCGCAAGCTCGCTCTGCCGGTGCGGTTGGCGCATATGGTCGCCGAGGCAGCGAAGAGCGGCCATGCCTTCGCGGCGGCGATGCTTGCCGTGCTGCTCACCGAACGCGGCCTTGGTGGCGACGGCGCCGATCTGGAGCGACGGCTGATCCGCTTTCGCCAGGAAAGATCGCCGCGCGCTACAGCCGCCAAGCAGCTCGCCGAACGGCTGGCGCGGCAGGCTGGCGGGGCGAAGGGCAGCGAAGCTGCCGCCGTCGGCGCGCTTCTCGTCCACGCCTGGCCGGATCGGGTGGCCAAGGCGCGCGGCGAGCGCGGCCGTTTCGTGCTGGCCAATGGCTCAGGCGCCATGCTCGACGCCGCCGACGCGCTGGCCGGCGAGCCTTTTCTGGTCGTCGCCGACCTGCAGGGCAAGGCACAGAATGCGCGCATCACGGCGGCGGCGGCCATCAGTGAGCACGATGTCCGCGCCGCGCTTTCAGGCAGGATCGAAACACGCCGTGAAACGAGCTTCGATCGCGACAAGCGCGCCGTGCGCGTGCGCGAAACCGTGCGCTTGGGTGCCATCACGCTTGCCGAGCGCATGCTGCCGCCGCCAACCGGCGCTGACGCCGATCGCGCAATAACAGATGCGGTGCGCGAGCACGGGCTGTCGCTGCTGACCTGGAGCAAGGAGGCGCAAACGCTGCGCCAGCGGCTTGGCTGGCTGCATCGCGGCCTCGGCGCGCCCTGGCCCGATATGGCCGATGCCGCCCTCATCGAGCGCCTCGACGACTGGCTGCTGCCGTTCCTGTCCGGCGCGGCATCGTTTGCCGCCATCGATGCGGGCGTTGTCTCGGCCGGATTGGCCACACTCGTGCCGCATGATCTGCAGCGCAGGATCGATACGCTGGCGCCAACCCATTTCGACGCCCCGTCGGGCAGCCATGTGCCGATCCGCTATGACGGCGAATGGCCGGTGCTGGCGGTTCGCGTGCAGGAGTTGTTCGGCCTCGACCGGCATCCCGCCATCGCCAATGGCAGCGTGCCGCTGACGCTCGAACTCCTGTCGCCGGCGCACCGGCCGATCCAGACGACGCGTGACCTGCCCGGTTTCTGGCGCGGCTCCTGGGCCGATGTGCGCGCCGACATGCGCGGCCGCTATCCCAAGCATGTCTGGCCGGAAAACCCGCTGCTCGCCGCCGCCACCGCCCGGGCCAAACCGCGAGCATGATCCCAAAAAGTGGGAACCGGTTTTTGGAAAAGATCATGCTCAAACAAGAAGTAGAGCTCCAATCCGATTCCTCGGATTGGAGCGGGACCTAGCGCTTCCAGTCCGACGGCTGTAATCCATGGCCATGATCAACGTTTTGCGTTCGCCCGATTTCCAGCAGAGCCAGAGACTGCGCCTCAACACGCTGATCCGGTTGCGCTGGCTTGCCATTGTCGGTCAGAGCCTGACGGTGCTCGTCGTCGCCTATGGCCTGAAGTTTCCGTTTCCGGTCAGCCTGTGCTTCGCGCTGATCGCCTGTTCGGCCTGGATGAACCTGTTTCTCGCCTTCCGGTTTCCGGCGGCGCACCGGCTCACCCCGCTGGCGGCCTTAGGCATCCTCATTTTCGACAGCCTGCAGCTAGCCGGCCTGCTTTACATGACCGGCGGCTTGACCAATCCGTTCTCGCTGCTGATGACCGTGCCTGTCGTCATTTCGGCGACATCGCTGCCGCTGCGCCTGACCGCCATCCTCGGCGGGCTGGTGATGTCGGCGGCGACGTTTCTGGTCTTTGTCCATCTGCCGCTGCCATGGCACGAAGACGCTCCGCTGGCGATGCCCTTCATCTATGTCGCCGGCATGTGGATGGCGGTGCTGTCCTCGATCGCCTTCACCGCCATATACGCCTTTCGGGTGGCCGCCGAAGCCCGGCTTCTGGCCAATGCGCTTGCCGCCACCGAGCTGGTGCTGCAGCGCGAGCAGCACCTTTCGGCGCTCGACGGACTGGCCGCCGCGGCCGCGCACGAGCTTGGCACGCCGCTTGCCACCATCGCGCTTGTCGCCAAGGAGATGGAAAAGGCGCTCGGCAAGGATCCGAAATACGGGGAAGACGTGACGCTGTTGCGCTCGCAGAGCGAGCGCTGCCGCGAAATCCTCAAGCGGCTGACCAGCCTGTCCACCGAGGGCGAGGCGCATCTTTCGCGGCTGCCGCTGACTTCGCTGGTCGAGGAGGTCACCGCGCCGCACCGCGATTTCGGCATTTCGATCAAGCTTCGGCCCGGCGAACGCATCGGGCCGGAGCCGGTCGGTCGCCGCAATCCGGGCGTCATCTACGGCCTCGGCAATCTGGTCGAGAACGCCGTCGATTTCGCCCGCAAGAGCGTCACCGTGCGCTGGAGCTGGGACGACGCCTCTGTGACCTTCTCGATCATCGATGACGGACCCGGCTTTCCGGCCGAGATCATCGACCGCATCGGCGAGCCCTATATGTCGACGCGCCAGGGCAATGAAGCCGGCGGCGGCCTGGGGCTCGGCCTGTTCATTGCCAAGACGCTGCTCGAACGCTCGGGCGCGACACTCGATTTCCGCAATTCGAGCGGCCTGGGCGAGGGCGCCGTGGTACAGATATCGTGGCCGCGCGGTGTGTTTCTCAATCCGGAAATCACTTCGGCCAGCATGTTCGATACCGCCTGAGAGCCTTGAAGGAGCTCTAAAAATTGGACAATGAGGTTCAGGAACTATATCTGCGTAAAATTAAGGCATCAGGAATTTTGAGACTATGACAGGCGACGAAAATATTGGCGCAATGGTTGAAGGCGAGGACACCTCGCTGCTCATCGTCGATGACGACAAGCCGTTCCTCACGCGTCTGGCCCGCGCCATGGAAACCAGGGGCTTCGTGGTCGAGACGGCCGAGAACGTCGAGGAGGCGGTTGCCAAGGCGCGCGCCAATCCGCCCGCCTATGCCGTGGTGGACATGCGGCTCGGCGACGGCAACGGCCTCGACGTGGTCGCGGCCATCCGCGAAAAGCGTCAGGATTCCCGCACCATCATCCTGACCGGCTACGGCAACATCGCCACCGCGGTGACGGCGGTGAAGCTCGGTGCTGTCGATTATCTCTCCAAGCCCGCCGACGCCGACGATATCTTCGCCGCACTCACGCGCACCGCCGGTGAGCGCGCGGCGCCTCCCGAAAACCCGATGTCGGCCGACCGCGTCCGCTGGGAGCATATCCAGCGCGTCTATGAAATGTGCGAGCGCAATGTCTCCGAGACGGCGCGCCGGCTCAATATGCATCGCCGCACCTTGCAGCGGATACTGGCCAAGCGCGCGCCGCGCTGAGGCGCGACTTGCGCATCTTGCGCAATGACGCCGGCCGACAGGCGGCATGACGGAGGCGACATGCAGGACTTGAAGCAGCGGCCGGTTTCCGTCTTCCGCGAATTTCTCGAGAGCGAAGCGGCCGGCGGCATTATCCTGATGGTGGCCGCCGCCCTTGCCCTGATCGTCGCCAATTCGCCGCTGGCCGAAACCTATTTCTCCGCGCTCCACGCCTATCTCGGCCCGCTCAGCGTGTCGCATTGGGTCAATGATGGGCTGATGGCGGTGTTCTTCCTGCTCGTCGGGCTGGAGATCAAGCGTGAGATGCTGGACGGCCAGCTTTCCACCTGGCCGCGCCGCGTCCTGCCCGGCATCGCCGCGGCCGGCGGCATGGTGGTGCCGGCACTCGTCTATGTCGCCATCAACCGCAACAACGCGGCGGCACTGTCCGGCTGGGCCATCCCGACCGCCACCGACATCGCCTTCGCGCTCGGTGTGCTGTCGCTGCTCGGCAGCCGCGTGCCGGCTTCGCTAAAGGTGTTCCTGACCGCGCTTGCCATCATCGATGACCTCGGCGCCGTCATCATCATCGCCATCTTCTACACCAGCGGCCTTTCGCTCGCCTATCTGGGTGCTGCCTTCGCGGTCATTGCCGCGCTCGTCGTGCTCAACCGCATGCGGGTGATGACGCTGGTGCCTTATCTCGTGCTGGGCGTCATCCTGTGGGTGCTGGTGCTGAAATCCGGCGTCCATGCCACGCTTGCCGGCGTGGCGTTGGCGCTCACCATCCCGCTCACCATCCCGCTCGAGCGCTCCGCCGGGATCGGCCACGATCTCGACCATTCGCCGCTGCATCGGCTCGAGCACGGCTTGCACAAGATAGTGGCCTTTGTCGTCATTCCGATCTTCGGCTTTGCCAATGCCGGCGTTTCGCTTGCCGGCCTGAGCTTTGGCGCGCTGATCGAGCCGCTGACGCTGGGTGTCGCCGCCGGCCTGGTTATAGGCAAGCTGGTCGGCGTGTTCGGCTCCTCGGCACTTGCCATCCGGTTCGGTCTTGCCGACCTGCCCGCCAATGCCGGCTGGTCGCATATGATCGGCATCTCTCTGCTGTGCGGCATCGGCTTCACCATGAGCCTGTTCATCGGTCTGCTCGCCTTCGCCAGTGATGTGGCGTTGCAGGACGCGGTCAAGGTCGGCATCCTCGCCGGCTCCTTCATCGCCGCCATCCTGGGGGCTGCCGTGCTTTTGATGGCGCCGCCGGTTGGTGGGGTGGAAGAGAGCGAAGAGTAAGGCGAAAACCTACTCGCTTTCACCCTCCAGCGCCGGCACCGACACACCGGCAAGTTCCGCCGCCAGCAGCCGAGAGGCACCGGCCCGCGCGATCCGCAGCATCAGCGCCTTGCGCGTTGCCGCCGCCATGCGGTGTTCGGGCGCATCGCGCAGGATCTCGGCGCCGTAGCCGTCGGAGAGGATGAAGCCGCACTCCTCCGGAAAGATCTCGGAGGGTACGCCGGGATGGGTGGCGAAGAAGAAGCGGTCGGAGTGCAGCCGGTAGTCCGGCCATTTGCGGTCGACCCGGAAATCCTCGATCGAGGATTTGATCTCGATGATCCAGATATCACCCTGCCGGGTCAGCGCGACGAGGTCGGCGCGGCGGCCGGTGGCCAGCGACAGCTCGGGCAGCACATGCGCGCCCATATCCATCAGCAGCCGCTGCACGCCGCGCCGCACCAGCATGGCGCGTTCGGACTGGCGACCGTCGATGAGCGGATTGATCGGGATGGGGGAGATGATCGGCATGACAGGCACCATGCCAGATTTTGTTCACGGTTTGAACCTGTTTTATACAGGCGATTATCTGGTTGACATACCCGGATATACCCAAAAGAAGTCAGCCATTGATCCTTGAAAGATTGAACTTGCGGTGCATACCGTCGCTTCCATGGGAACGGGCGACGCAAAATCAAACAGCACCGAGGGCCAACAACTGTGGGCCTTCGACCTTGACGCGCTGCGCAAGGCTTTCAGAACGTCCGTTCAGGAACACAAAGTCACGGCGGCTGATTGGGCGGAACACGCCAAGCAGTTCCTCGAAAAACAAAGAGATCGTCAGCGCGAATCGACTTGATGTGTCGCGCTGATGAACCTCCATTTATTAAATATAGGGCAGCAGGACGAAAATCTTGCGCGTTACCAACCAAGGTCTGACGTAACCGCTTTAGTTCCGCGAATGTCCCTTGGACGTCCGTTGTGTCAGCCAATCACAACATATGCCCAAAAGGATGGCCGGTGCTTGGGTATGCTAGGGGTTGAGTGGGCACCGGCCATCGCGGGATTAGGTTTTTGGATAGTCCCCCGCATTGCCTAAGCTATAGATACATTAGAGATTGCTCAATTGAGACTGAAGTCCCTACCCAGCCGTAGAAGGCGGGCGGTCTTTATGCGGTGCAGCAACTTGCGCTCCTAAATATAAGACGGTGGGACTAAAGTCTTGCAAGGCGCACGCAAAGGTCTGAGGGGCCTGTAAAGGTTCCACAAATGTTTGTTGGATGTTCCGCACTTTAGTCAATCATCATATATTGGCTATCGTGGCGTAGTGACCTATCGCCTTGCCTTACGAGTCCCGTGTGCTTTTGCAACCAACCCATGGCCCGCTCGTTGACCCAATGCTGGGTTGATCCCCTGGCACTCCAGAACCTGCCCGCTGCCCGACGGTGGCGGGCCTTTTTTTCCAGGTTGGAATTCTTGCCGACAGCAACAGCGAAGACTCCCGGCGGATGCCGAGGCCCTCGCGTTTGCCGACTCTCGTCAGAAGCGGATCCAAAAAGATCTACGGAAACATCTGCGGCGCCAGTAACCGTTGCGCCAATAGCGACGGCAAACCCGTCTCCACACGCGGCGGCGGCGGCGGCGGTGCCATCTGCGATGCCGCACGAGCTCGATGCCGTCTTGGACATCAGAACCATCCTGGTCGAGGATATCGTCGGACGGTTTGTCGAGTTCATCGAGAATGCCGGGTCCCGAATTCGGGATGCCGGCCAACGCAGTGGCAGGACGCACGATGGCGGCCACGGTCGCAGCCCCTGCCAGCCCAAGCATTCCAGTCAGAAACAATCGTCGATCCATGCCAAACCTCCATCGTTGATCATTGCGACAAGGAAGACATAGAGCGGCAGATTGACGCGCCTAGATGCAAAAGAAAATTCGATTGAACCGCGTGCCGGCTGTGGTGGGCGCTTCTTTAGATCGTTCGCTGCCACCGGCCCCGTTGTCCCGACCGGCATTCAGCAGTTTCTTCCTAGGGTCTCGCTGCAGCGGCCTTGTCGTCGAGCAACGCCGCGCCCGCCATGTCATCAAGGATCGGACAGTCCGGCCTTTCGTCGCCGTGGCAGGCATGGATCAGTTTCTGCAGGGTAGAGCGCATCGACTGCAGTTCGCGCACCTTCTCCTCGATCGCCGTGACATGGGCGGCGGCGATCTCGCGCACGTCGTGGCTGGCGCGGCCGCGGTCCTGGTAGAGCGCCATCAACTGGCGGCAATCGTCGATGGAAAAGCCAAGATTGCGCGCGCGGCGCAGAAAGGCCAGCCGGTGGATGTCGTCTCCGGAATAGTCGCGGTAGCCGTTGGCGGCGCGCGTCGGGGCGATCAGGCCGATCTCTTCATAGTAGCGGATGGTCTTGGCCGGCAGGCCGGAGCGGTGGGCGGCGTCACCGACGTTCATTGGGATTCTCCTCGATTCTCAGGAGCCCGTGGACTTGCCCCTTGAATTTCCTTCACAATCCTGTGAGGGCTGTTGCCGAAATGCCATAGTGATACGCTTACCCGCGCGTCAACACAGGCATATAGGCATCGCGCGCTTGGCAAGCAAAGCAAATGCCAGCATGAATATCGGCGAGAAAGCGGCCGACTCGTGCCGCCGAAGTTGGGGCGGGGCACCGGATCACCTGATGCGCATGAAGTCGTTTGCAATCGTCGCCGCACTGGCGCTCTCCACTGCTATCGCCGGTTGCAGTACCATCGGCTCGCAGATCTTCTCCAACGACTATGGCGCGGTCACCGACGCCGGTTACCAGCTGCCGCGCATCCCGATCGAGAAGGTGCCGATGAAGTACCATCGGCAGGAAGTGAACTACGACAGCCCGGAAAAGCCGGGCACCATCATCGTCGACACGCAGAACAAGTTTCTCTACTTCGTCGAGGGTGACGGCAGGGCAATTCGCTACGGCATCGGCGTCGGTCGCGAGGGTTTCGAGTGGCATGGCACCGCCCATATAGCGCTGAAGCGCGAATGGCCGACCTGGACGCCGCCGAGGCAGATGATCCAGCGCCAGCCCGAACTGGAAAAGTTTGCCGGCGGCATGGAGCCTGGCCTGAAGAACCCGCTCGGCGCGCGCGCCATGTACCTGTTCAACAAGGGCGGTGATTCGGGCTATCGCCTGCATGGCAGCCCGGAATGGAATTCGATCGGCAAGGCAATGTCGTCAGGCTGCATCCGCCTGATGAATCAGGACATTATCGACCTCTATGACCGCGCCTCGGTCGGCGCCAAAGTCATTGTTCTTTAGATCATGATGCCGAAAAACCGGTACCGGTTCTCGGGAAAACCATGATCAGATAGAGGCAGCTTTCGTACGCGGACCGTCTAGGCAACAACGGACGTCCCAAACAGAAAACCGGGCAATTCGGCCCGGTTTTTTGTTGTTTGCGATGGAATTTGTTAGCCGGCAAGACGGCAAGCTGAACGATCAGGAGACCTGTTCGACCTGCTGCACCTCAGGCACGAAGTGGCGCAGAAGGTTCTGGATGCCGTGCTTCAGCGTCGCCGTCGATGACGGGCAGCCGGCGCAGGCGCCCTTCATGTGCAGGAACACCGTGCCGTTCTCGAAGCCACGGAAGGTGATGTCGCCGCCATCCTGGGCGACCGCCGGGCGCACCCGCGTGTCAAGCAGTTCCTTGATGGTAATGACCAGTTCCTCGTCGGCCTTGTCGTAGAACTCGCCGGTCTGACTGGTCTCTGCGGCCGGGCCGGCCTTGGCCATGACAGGCGCGCCTGTCATGAAATGCTCCATGATGGCGCCGAGGATCGCCGGCTTCAGATGCTGCCAGTCGGGGCCGTCCTTGGTCACGGTGATGAAGTCATAGCCAAAGAAAACACCGGTGACGCCGGCAATCTCGAACAGCCGGCCAGCCAGCGGCGAGGCAACAGCGGCGCTGTCAGCATCGCGGAAATCAGCAGTGCCTTCCAGAAGCACTTCCTTGCCGGGCAGGAATTTCAGCGTCGCCGGGTTTGGCGTCGATTCGGTCTGGATGAACATGGCCATCTCCGTGCCCATTTCGGGCAGCTAGTTTGGAATAATTCTAAATAGGCTCTATTGGCTAGACATTCAAGCGAAACGCATCGCCGTAACGGCTGGCTGGCGGAATGTTTTTTCGGCTCTTACCACACTTTGAGGTGCGTTGAGGTGTGTTGAGATTTCAGGTCAGGCCGAGTCGAAAATGGTGGTGTCCGAGAACCGGAGCGGAGCGTACTTTGGTACGTGAGCACCGGAAGCGCAGGACGCCGACATTTGCAGGCCGGCATCGCCTGAAGATCAATACACCTCAGGCCAGGCTGTCGATCTCCTCGTCGGACAGGTTCTGCGGCACGACGGTCACCGGGATCGGGAAGGCGGCGCCCTTGCCGGCCACGGCGCCGACCAGCGGCCCGGGGCCTTCCTTGCCCGCGCCGGCGGCCAGCACCAGGATGGCGATGTCCTGGTCTTCCTCGATCAATTTGTGGATCTCTTCCGTCGGCTTGCCTTCGCGCACCACCATTTCAGGCTCGATGCCAAGCTTCTGGCGTACCTTGTTGGCATAGGTGTCGAGTGCTGCCCGCGCCGTGGCGGTTGCCTCCTCGCGCATGATCTTCTCGACGCCCAGCCAGTGCTGGAAATCATCCGGCTCGATGACATAAAGCAGCACCAGCGTGCCGCTGGTGCTCTGCGCCCGCTTCGAGGCGTAGGCGACGGCGCGTTCACACTCCGGCGTATCGTCGATGATCGCCAGGAATTTACGGCGATGGCCGACTTCGCGGCTGAGGCGTTTGGAGACCATGTCTATCTACTCGATGCTATTTCGGCCGCAATCTGCCACTGCGGCGGACCGGCGGCAAGCCGCCCGGCCTTGTGCCAGTGTTGGTGCAGTGCACCCGACGTTGGGGATCAGCCCTGCAGCAGCCCGATGATGTCGCGCACCGTCTTCATTGTCGCTTCGGCCAGCACGCCGGCACGTTCGCCACCGTCCTTGAGCACGGCGTCGACATAGGCGCGATCGCCTTGGATGCGGCGCATCTCGCTGGCGATCGGCGCCAGCTTTTCCACGGCAAGGTCGGCCAGCGCCGGCTTGAACACCGAGAACTGCTGGCCGGCGAACGCCTTCAGCACATCCGCCTTCGACATCTCGGCGAGACCCGCATAGATACCGACCAGGTTTTCCGCCTCGGGCCGGTTGGCCAGGCCGTCCATCTCGCTCGGCAGCGCTTCCGGGTCGGTCTTGGCCTTGCGGATCTTCTTCGAGATGGCATCGGCATCGTCGGTCAGGTTGATGCGCGACAGATCCGACGGGTCCGACTTCGACATCTTCTTGGAACCGTCGCGCAACGACATGATGCGCGCCGCCGGTCCGCCGATGACCGGTTCGGTCAGCGGGAAATAGCCGTTCACGGTCTCTTCGCCGACCTGCATCTCGACACCGACGCCAAGGGCGGCGATGCGGTCGGAGAAGTCGTTGTTGAACTTCTGCGCGATGTCGCGGGTCAGCTCCAGATGCTGCTTCTGGTCCTCACCCACCGGGACGTGGGTGGCACGGTAGAGCAGAATGTCGGCAGCCATCAGGGAGGGATAGGCTAGTAGGCCGAGCGACGCGTTCTCGCGGTCCTTGCCGGCCTTGTCCTTGAACTGCGTCATGCGGTTCATCCAGCCGATGCGCGCCACGCAATTGAAAATCCAGGCGAGCTCCGCATGCTGCATGACCCGCGACTGGTTGAAGACGATGTGCTTCTTCGGGTCGATGCCCGAGGCCAGGAACGCCGCGGTGATCGACCGCGTCTGGTCGGCGAGGTCTTCATAAACGAGTTGGGCTGTCAGCGAATGCAGGTCGACGACGCAATAGATGCAATCGGACGTGTCCTGCAGGGCGACGAATTTCTTGATGGCGCCGAGATAATTGCCGAGATGCAGATTGCCGGTCGGCTGGACGCCGGAAAAGACGAGTGGCTTGAAGGCGGTCATGGGTTTCCTCATGGCTTGTGGAGGGCCGTTTCGCGCGCGGCGAAAGTCTTACGACGGCGCGCTTATGGACGAAGGCGTGGAGAGGATCAAGAGACTCCCGGAACGTCAAAAGGGTCTATGGGATGTTGACATCGTTGTGTAGCTTGCTACATGTTATCTGCTACATTTCTGGTGAGACAGGGCCGTGAGATGACGATCAACATCAACAACAAGGAGGCGGACAGCCTGACGCGCGCCTTCGCCAAGGTCGAGGGGGTAGGCATCACCGAGGCGATCGTGATCGCCATGCGTGAGGCACTTGAGCGCCGGCGCAACCGCGAGACGCCGCTGGAGACGGCGGCTCGGTTACGGGCCGAGTTTGGGATTGAGCTAAGCGAGCAGGCGCGCAATCCGTTGCCGCGCTCGGTCTACGACGAACTGTCCGGCGAAGACTGATGTTTGTAGACGCAGCCGCTATCGTCGCGATGCTGAGCCACGAGGCCGAAGCCCAGCGCTGCGCGCAGGCGGTCATGGAAGCGTCGGCTCCCTTCACGTCGGCGATCGCCGTTTGGGAAGCAGCAATGGCGCTTTCGCGATCGGAAAAGCTGGCCATACCGGTCGACGTAAGCCTGAAGATAGTCAGTCGTTTTCTCGAAGAGCGGGCAATTGCGTTGCGGGAGCTTCCGCCAGCCTCCGATGCAACATCTCTGTCCGCCGAGGCCGCGTCGCGGTTTCGCAACAACGCTATCCGCCTGAACTTGGCCGACTGTTTTCACTACGCTTGCGCGCGCTACTATGGCGTTCCGATGCTTTCGACGGCGGACGAATTTCGGCTTACGGATCTGGAGACTGTTCCTTGATAGGCGGCGTGCCCTTTCGCCCGATATTGCGCCGGATCATGCCGAAGTCGGCGCCGCCAGTGGCAAACGCGGTGATGAAGTAGAGCAGCGCTCCGCCGGCAACCAGCGACAGCAGCGCCGTCGCTTTGACGAGCAGCGGCGAGCCCGGGCCGAGCCTGACGGCGAACCAGTGTTCGGCGAAATAGAGGGCCGTTCCCATCACCACCGCCGACAGCACCAGACGTGGAATGCGTTTCATCAGCGGCACGTCGCGGCCCCAATGGCCGCGCCGAATCAAGACGCCGAGCAGCATCAGCGCGTTGACCCAGCCGGCCACTGCCGAGGCCACCGCAATGCCGGGCGCGCCCATCCGTGGAAACAGCGTCAGCGCCGTGGTGACGTTTACCGCCACCGAGATGGCGGCAAAGATCATCGGCGTGCGCGTGTCCTCGCGGGCGAAGTAACCCGGCGTGAACGCCTTGATCAGCACGAAGGCCGGCAGGCCGAGGCCGAAGATCGCCAGGATCGCCGCAACTGTCGGTGTCGAACCGTTGGCGGCAAACGCGCCGCGCTCATAGACCAGCCGCACGATAGGCTCCGACATCACCCAGAGTGCGGCTGCCGCCGGCAGCGTCAGGAACAGCGTGAATTCGACCGAGCGGTTCTGCAGATTGGCCGCTTCGATCAGATTGCCCGACTTCAGTGCCCGCGACAGTTCGGGCAACAGCACGATTGCGACCGCGACGCCGACCACGCCGAGGGGCAGCTGGTAGATGCGGTCGGCATAGGCGAGCGAGGACACCGCACTGTTCTGCGCCGAGGCGATCGCCGTGCCGATCAACTGGTTGATCTGGGTGATGCCGCCGGTGATCGCCGCCGGCAGCGCCAGGACCAGCAGCCGCTTGACCGCGGGCGTCATTTTTGGACGGCGGAAGCCGATCGAGATGCCGGCATGGCGCACCGCCACCCAGACGATCGCCAGCTGCACCAGTCCGGCGGCAAGCACGCCCCAGGACAGGCCGTAGCCGACTGTGAGTGCGTCCGAGCCCTTGTACCAGGCATAGGCGAGCACGCCGATCAGGATGACGTTGAGGAACACCGGCGCCACGGCGGCGGCGAAATAGCGGCGCAGCGAATTCAGCATGCCCGCCATCATGGCGCCCAGCGACATGCAGATCAGATAGGGGAACATGATCGTCGCCAGCGTCACCGTGGTGTCGAATTTCCCCGGCGTGCCGGCAAAACCCGGCGCCACCAGGTAGCGCACGATCAGCGGCATCGCCAGTTCCATGACGATGGTCAGCGCCAGCAGCGCCGTGAACAGCACGCCGAACACTTCCTCGGAGAAGCGCTTGGCACCGTCGGTACCGTGGGTCTCGATCTCCTTGGCGAACAGCGGCACGAAGGCGGCGTTGAAGGCGCCCTCGGCGAACAGCCGGCGAAAGGTGTTGGGAAACTGGAAGGCGGCGTTGAAGGCGTCGGCGACCGGTCCGGTGCCGAGTGCGGCCGCCATCAGCATCTCGCGGCCGAAACCAAGCGCGCGGCTCATCAGCGTGCCGGAGGCAACCGTTGCGAATTTCTTGACGAGGCTCATGCGTTTGGAGACTGCCTACAGGATAAGGACAAAGTGATGGTGGCGGTCACTCGGCGGCCGCCGCCCTGGCTTTGCCGCCGCGCTCCGGCACGATGCCTTCGAGCGTTGCCATCAGCCGGTTGCGAATGGTGGCGATGCGGGCCGGACTGTCGATCTTCTGGCCGGTGAGATCGGTGACATAGAAAGTGTCGATGACCTTTTCGCCGAAGGTGGTGATGTGGGCCGATGCGATGTCGAGCGACAGGTCGGAAAGCGTTCCGGTGATCTCCGACAGCAGCCCCGGCCGGTCCAGGCCTTCGACCTCGATGACCGAAAAACGGTTGGACAGCGTGTTGCGGATTTCGGCGCGTGGCGGAATTTTGAACACTTTGGCGCCGCGCCGCGGCTTGGTGCGTTTCTCGATCATCTCCGGCAGCCAGCTCTTGCCCGACAGCACGTCCTCGATCAGCCGTCCGACACGTTCGGCGCGCCGGCGCTCGTCCTCGTCGCGGTCGAATTCCCGCGAGATCAGGATGGTGTCGAGTGCGCGGCCGTCCGACGTTGTGAAGATCTGCGCGTCGACGATGTTGCCGCCGGCTCCGGCGCAAGCCCCGGCGATGACCGACAGCAGGCGGGGATGGTCTTGCGCCAGTACGGTGATTTCGGTCACCGCCTCGAACTGGTGGGTCTTGACCATGGTAGCGAGCTTGTTGCCCGCCACATCGGCCTCGCGAATGAACTCGGCATGGCGCAGCTGGTCGGCGAGATCGACGGTCAAAAGGTAATTCTCGTAGTGCTGGCCGACGTAGCGCTTGCGGGCCTTGTCCGGCCAGTCGGCAAGCGCCTCGGCCAGACGCTCGCGCGCCGCCGTCGTGCGCTGGGCGCGCGACACTTCCGAAAACCCGCCGGTCAAAAGCAGTTCGGTCTCGTAATAGAGCGTGCGCAGCAACTGGCCCTTCCAGCCGTTCCAGACACCGGGTCCGACGCCCCTGATGTCGCAGACGGTGAGGATCAAAAGCAGCTTCAGCCGCTCGACCGACTGCACGATCGCGGCGAAATCCTCGATGGTCTTGCGGTCGTTGAGGTCGCGGGTCTGCGCCGTCATCGACATCACGAGATGATGCTCGACCAGCCAGGCAACGGTTTCGGTGTCGGTTGGCGACAGCCCCATATGCGGGCAGATGCGACGCGCGATCCTTGCGCCGGCCTCGGAATGATCCTCCGGCCTGCCCTTGGCGATGTCGTGCAGAAGCACTGCGACGTAAAGCGCCTCGCGGCTCTTTTTCAGCCCCGGCATCAGCGTGTGCGAGAGGGGATGGACCTTTTCGCCGTCGCCGCGCTCGATCTCGGCCAGTACGCCGATGCAGCGGATCAGGTGCTCGTCCACCGTGTAGTGGTGGTACATCGAGAACTGCATCATGGCGACGATCTTGCCGAAATCGGGGATCAGCCTGCCGAGCAGCCCGGCCTCGTTCATGCGCCGCAGATTGAGTTCGGCATTGCGGTCCGACGTCAGGATGTCGAGGAACAGCCGGTTGGCCTCCTGGTCGCGCCGCAGCGACTTGTTGACCAGGCCGAGCGAGCGGGTCAGCAGCTTCAGCGCGTCGGGATGGAATTCCAGGCCGTGCTTGTCGGCGAACCAGAACAATCTCAAAAGATTGACCGGATCGCGCTCGAACACCTGGTCGTCGGCGATGTTGATGCGGTGGTTGTCGACAATGAAGTCCGACGTGCCGGCAAGCTTGCGCTTGCGCCTGGAGAAAGTCAGGAAGATACGGTTGAAGCCCGGCACGTGCTTTGCCTGCTCTTCCTCGAGCGCTGCACAGAAGATGCGGGTCAGGTCGCCGACATCCTTGGCGACGAGGAAGTAGTGCTTCATGAAGCGCTCGACCGCCGACAGGCCGGGGTGCGTGGTGTAGCCTAGCCGCTCGGCGATCTCGCGCTGGATGTCGAAATGCAGCCGTTCCTCGGCCTTGCCGGTGAGGAAATGCATGTGGCAGCGTACCGCCCACAGGAAATCCTCGGCCTTCTGGAACTCCCGGTATTCGCCCTCGGTGAAGACGCCTTTGTCGACCAGTTCCTCGCCGGTGCGCACCCGGTAGAAATATTTGCCGATCCAGAACAGCGTCTGAAGATCGCGCAGGCCGCCCTTGCCGTCCTTGACGTTGGGCTCGACGAGATAGCGGCTTTCACCGGCCTTGGCATGGCGGTCGTCGCGCTCGGCAAGCTTGGCCTGGACATATTCGGGGCCGGTCGTGCGCACCACCTCATGGTCGAAGCGCAGCATCAGTTCGTCATAGAGTTTTTCGTCGCCCCACAGAAAACGCGCTTCGAGGATCGAGGTGCGGATGGTGACATCGGTGCGCGACAGGCGCAGGCATTCGTCGATGTTGCGGGTGGCGTGGCCAACCTTCAGCCCCAGATCCCACAGCATGTAGAGCATGTATTCGACGGTCTGTTCGCCCCACGGCGTCTGCTTGTAGGGCAACAGGAACAACAGGTCGATGTCGGACCCGGGCGCCAGCGTTCCGCGGCCGTAGCCGCCGACAGCGACGACGGCCATGCGCTCCGCCGAAGATGGGTTCTTGACCCGGTAGACATGGGTGACGGCGAAATCATAGAGCGCGCGGATGATCTCGTCCATGAGATGCGACAGCCGTGCCGCGCAGGCGCTGCCGCCGCCATCGTCCCGCAGCATCCGCTCGGCAATGGTGCGTCCCTCTGCCAGCCGCCCCTTGAGCAGCTGGAGCACACCGCTGCGCGCCGCCTGTCCGGAACCGTCACCTGCCGTGGCCGCGGTCAGCGCGGTCATCTCGCTGCGCAAGGCTTCGCCGTCGATCAGTTCGTCGAGCTTCAGGGAGATTCTTGCCATATGTCCAAGTCGGCCTTGCCTTTTCGGCGGCGTCTATAGCGCGTTTTCGCGACGCTGGGTATGGGGCGGGAGGACGAGCTCTCCGCAGTGGTCGAATGGGATGATTTTTTTCTTCTTTCTCAAATAGATATCCTTGATCTGCCTGCCCAGGCGTCTGAATTCGGCCCCCAGCCTTTCGCCGGTCCGCTTCTTGCCTTTCGGATCTTTGCCCGGTGGCATCAACTGAGTAGCGCGGTCCCGCTCAAGCGTGCTTGGCAATCCGACGGACCTGTCGCCCAGGATATGGTCTTGCGCGCAAAGTGCCGGATCAAGCTGGTAGATCGTCTTGCCGGACGCAATCCTGAAGGCCGGGTTGAAGACAAGGTCATCGATGGCAGCACTCATCCCCGCGGTTTCACGGATGAGATCGCGCGCGGCCTGTGTCGAGACAATGTAGCCGGCGCTGCCGGGATGAGCTCTGTGGAGTCTGGACAGCGAAAAGCTTCGCCCAGCGACAGCGCGTCCAGGCCCGATCATGGTTTCATCAAGGTGGTCTCCAGCTTGACGATATCCGCGTCAGCCGGAATCCAGCCGTCATCTACAATCAAGGTGCCGGCTTTCGCGGAAAAAAGGATATCGTCCTCGAAAATGGCGCCGTAGGGATAGTTGTTCTCGGCGATCATCGACCAGCAGGCCCTGTGGCTGAACAGGCAGGCGATCTCGCCGCCGCTCAGCTGCAACCGATGTGTTTACGCGGTACGCTGCGGCATATCGGCGAGGTTCGGCCGGTCCAGAGCGTCAATTGCCGCAACGCGTTCGAACGCAATGCCGATACGGGCGAACTCCGCAGTCATATGGGCGAGTCGGTCCGGAGACCGATCCAGGTTGATGACCAAGCATCTCATTCGAACAGGATCGATGTGTTTGGGGTTATAAGAAGCGGCGGCTTATTAGCACGCGCTACGCCGTGAAATGAGAAAATTTTATCCCTTGACCTTCCAGTTACTGGAAGCCCTATCTCCGCGTCACACACCGATCCATCGAGGCATCTTTGAATGACGCATTCCAATCACGATCATCACGCGCATGGCAGCTGTTGCTCGGCAAAAGGCGCCCCGCCTACCGTTGTTCGCGACCCGGTTTGCGGAATGACCGTCGACCCGGCCGCCGGCAAGCCTGCGGCCGAGCATGACGGCCATTTCTATCATTTCTGCAGCCAGGGCTGCCGCACGAAATTCGTCGCCGAGCCGGAAAAATTCCTGACGGCCACCGATCCGGTCTGCGGCATGAGCGTCGATCGCGCGACAGCCAGGCACTTTGCCCGCCACGAAGGTCAGGGCTTCTATTTCTGCTCCGCCGCTTGCCAGGCGAAATTCGAGGCGGAGCCGCAAAAATATCTCGGCGACAGGCCGGCACCAAAGCCAATGCCCAGGGGCACGCAATACACCTGCCCGATGCATCCCGAAATCATCCGCGACAAGCCGGGATCCTGCCCGAAATGCGGCATGGCGCTGGAGCCGATGGGGGTGCCCACTGGCGACGAAGGTCCCAATCCGGAGCTGGTCGATTTCACCAGGCGGTTCTGGGTTAGTGCCGTACTGTCTGTGCCGTTGCTGATCGCCGCCATGGCGCCGATGCTCGGCCTGACGTTCCAGGCTTTTGTCGATGAGCCGACCATGGTCTGGTTGGAGCTGGCGCTGGCCAGTCCCGTCGTGCTGTGGGCGGCGCTGCCTTTCTTCCATCGCGGCTGGGAGTCGCTCATCAACCGCAGCCCCAACATGTGGACGCTGATCTCGCTCGGCGTTGGCGCTGCCTATCTCTACAGCGTCGTCGCCACGCTGTTTCCGGACATTTTTCCGCATCAGTTCCGCGGCCATGGCGGTGCGGTGCCGGTTTATTTCGAAGCTGCCGCCGTCATCGTCGCGCTGGTCTTCCTTGGCCAGGTGCTGGAGCTGCGCGCCCGTGAAAGGACCGGCTCGGCAATCCGCGCCTTGCTTGATCTCGCGCCGAAGACCGCGCGGCTGATCGCCGCCGACGGTTCCGAAAGCGATGTACCGCTCGACGCGGTCAAGGCCGGTGACCGCCTGCGCATACGCCCCGGTGACTCCGTGCCTGTCGACGGCACGGTGCTGGAAGGTCGTTCGTCGATCGACGAATCGATGATCACGGGCGAGCCGTTGCCAGTCGAGAAGACCGAGGGCGATGCGCTGACCGGCGGCACGCTCAACAAGAACGGTTCACTGATCATGCGCGCCGAGCGGATCGGCGCCGAGACGACGCTGGCGCGCATTGTCGAGCTCGTCGCCAAGGCGCAGCGCTCGCGCGCCCCGATTCAAGGGTTGGCCGATCGCGTCTCTTTCTACTTTGTCCCGGCCGTCGTCCTTGTCGCGATTGCAGCTTTCATCGCCTGGGCCGTGTTTGGACCAGAGCCCAGCCTGATCTTCGCCATCGTCTCGGCGGTGTCGGTGCTGATCATCGCTTGCCCCTGTGCGCTCGGCCTCGCCACGCCGATGTCGATCATGACCGCCACCGGGCGCGGGGCGCACGCCGGCGTGCTGATCAAGGAAGCCGCCGCGCTCGAACGCTTCGCCTCCGTCGACACGCTGATCGTCGACAAGACGGGAACGTTGACCGAAGGCCGGCCGAAACTGACCGATGTCGCTGCGGCAAACGGTTTTCCCGAGGACGAATTGCTGGCGCTCGCGGCGGGCCTGGAGAAGGGGTCGGAGCATCCGCTGGCCGAGGCCATCGTCGACGGCGCCGCCACGCGCGGTGTGACCGTTGCCGAGGCCAGCGGCTTCGAGGCGGTGACCGGCAAGGGCGTTTCAGGCACGGTCTCGGGAAAGAAGGTCGCGCTCGGCAACGCCGCCATGATGGCGGATCTTGGCGTCGACATCGCATCCATCTCAGCCAAGGCCGAGGCGCTGCAACTCGAAGGCAAGACGGCGATGTTCGTCGTCGTGGACAAGAAACTGGCCGGCCTAGTCGCCGTCGCCGACCCGGTCAAGTCGACCACAGCCGAGGCGATCAGGGCGCTGCATGACAGCGGCTTGAGGATCATCATGGCGACCGGCGACAATGAACGCACGGCCAACGCGATCGCCAGAAGCCTCGGCATCGACGAGGTTCGCGCCGGCCTGTTGCCGGAGCAGAAGGCAGCCCTCGTCGGTGAGCTGCGCGCCGGGGGCAAGGGCGTCGCCATGGCCGGCGACGGCGTCAACGATGCACCCGCCCTTGCCGCCGCCGATGTCGGTATCGCCATGGGCACCGGTGCCGATGTCGCCGTCGAAAGCGCCGGCATCACTTTGGTCAAGGGCGACCTCAACGGCATCGTGCGCGCACGCACGCTGGCTCAGGCGACGATCCGCAACATCCGCCAGAACCTGTTCTTTGCCTTCCTCTACAACGTGCTTGGCGTGCCGGTCGCCGCCGGTGTGCTCTATCCGCTCACCGGTACGCTGTTGTCGCCGATGCTGGCGGCGGCGGCGATGAGCCTGTCCTCGGTGTCGGTGATATCAAACGCATTGCGGCTGAGAACATTGAAACTCTGACCCAAGCCCCCAAAATACGAAACCCACTCTACAGGAGACCATGAATGACCTTGGCCAAAAAACTCGTGCTGCTGCTGATGGCGGCCGGAATGCTGGTTGCCGTCTTCCTCGAAAGCGTCCCGGCACAGAGCGAGGAAATGAAACACGACATGGCCGGCATGTCGACGGACGCCCCCAGTCCTTCGACCGAAGGCTACAAGGCGGCGATGGACAAGATGCATGCCGACATGATGGCATCTGAATACACCGGCAATGCCGACGTCGATTTCGTCAAGGGCATGATCCCGCACCACCAGGGTGCCATCGACATGGCCAAGGTAGAGCTTGCCAACGGCAAGGACCCGGAAATCCGCAAGCTCGCCGAAGGCGTCATCGCCGCGCAGGAAGCCGAGATCAAGCAGATGCAGGCCTGGCTCGCTGCCCATCCGGTGAAGTAGGCTTTCGGCAATCGCCAAGGCGGCGAGAACGCCTCTGAATTTCTCGCCCGGCCTGTGATGCGATCCGGCCTCAACTGGAGCCCGCCATGCCATCGACCATCAGAACCACCAAACTGCCCTCAGGCGAAGCCGTTCAGGTGCTTGGTCAGGGGACATGGAAGATGGGCGAGGATATCAGCCGCCGTACCGATGAGGTGAATGCGCTCAAGCTCGGCCTCGACCTTGGCATCACGCTGATCGACACCGCCGAAATGTATGCCAGCGGCGGCGCCGAGGAGGTGGTCGCCGAGGCCATTTGCGGGCGCCGCGACGAGACCTTCCTGGTTTCGAAAGTTCTGCCATCAAACGCTTCGCGCGCGGGCGTGCGGCGCGCCTGCGAAAACAGCCTGAAGCGCCTGCGTACCGACCGCATCGATCTCTATCTGCTGCATTGGCCCGGCAGCGTGCCATTGACGGAAACGGTCGCCGCCTTCGAGTCCCTGAAAAAAGCCGGCAAGATCCGCCACTGGGGCGTCAGCAATTTCGACACCGACGAGATGGAAGAACTGGTCGGCCTGCCCGATGGCGGCAATGTCCAGACCAACCAGGTGCTCTACAATCTGGTCCGGCGTGGCCTCGAATTCGACCTGGCGCCCTGGAGCCGGCAGCGCGGCATTCCGCTAATGGCGTATTCGCCGGTCGAGCAGGGCGCGCTGGCGCGCAATGCCAGGCTCGACGCCGTCGCCGCCCGCCACAATGCGACCCCGGCACAGATCGCCCTGGCCTGGGTGATGCATCAGGAGGGCGTCATCGCCATCCCGAAGGCCAGCAGCCAGGAGCACGTCCGCCAGAATGTCGCCGCGCTCGACATCAAGCTGACGCCGCAGGACATCGCCGATCTCGACCGCGCCTTCCCGCCGCCGGCGCGCAAGCGCGGGTTGGAGATGATCTGACTACTTCCCCGCCAGGCCCTTCAACCGGTAAAGCGCTTCCAGCGCCTCCCTCGGCGTCATCTCGTCGGGATTGATCTCGCCCAGCGCCACACCCAGCGCATCGCTCTTGACCGGTCTCGGCGCCTCACGCTTCACCGCCACTGAAAACAGCGGCAGGTCGTCCACCAGCCGGTTGGTCTTGCCGGAAACCTCGCCCTCTTCCAACTGGTGCAGCACTTCCTTGGCCCGGTCGACCACCGCTTCCGGCAGGCCGGCCAGCCGCGCCACCTGCACGCCATAGGAGCGGTCGGCGGCACCCTTGCCGACCTCGTGCAGGAAGACGACGTCGTTTTCCCATTCCTTGACCCGCATGGTGACATTGTGCAGCCGCGCGAGCTTGCCGGCCAGCGAGGTCATTTCGTGGAAATGGGTGGCGAAGATCGCCCGGCAGCGGTTCTTCTCATGCAGATATTCGACGGCCGCCCAGGCGATCGACAGACCGTCGAAAGTGGCTGTACCGCGACCGATCTCATCGAGGATCACCAGTGCGCGCTCGCCGGCCTGGTTGAGGATCGCCGCCGTCTCGACCATTTCGACCATGAAGGTCGAGCGGCCGCGCGCCAGATCGTCCGAGGCGCCGACACGCGAGAACAGCCGGTCGACGACGCCGATATGGGCTGATGTCGCCGGCACGAACGAGCCGGTCTGGGCCAGGATGGCGATCAGCGCGTTCTGCCGCAGAAACGTCGACTTGCCGCCCATGTTGGGGCCGGTCAAAAGCCAGATGGCACCGTTCTTGGCGCTGCCCTCCGGCGACAAATCGCAATCATTGGCGACGAACGGGCCTTCGCCCGAGCGGCGCAGCGCCTGCTCGACCACCGGATGCCGCCCGCCCGAAATGTCGAAGGCAAGGCTCGAATCCACCACCGGCCGGCACCATGCTTCGCTTTCCGATAAAAGCGCGAGTGCCGCCGACACGTCGAGAGCGGCCATCGCATCGGCCCCAGCGCGGATCTTCTCCGCTTCGCCGACCGCTTCCGCCGTCAGCGCGTCGAAGGCGGCAAGTTCGATGCTGAGCGCCCGGTCGGCGGCATTGGCGATCTTGGTCTCGAGTTCGGCAAGCTCGGTCGTGGTGAAGCGCATGGCGTTGGCCATGGTCTGGCGGTGGATGAAGCGCGCCTTGGCGCCATCGCTGCCGGTCATCACCGCATGATGGTTGGCTGTGACCTCGATGTAATAACCGAGCACATTGTTGTGCCGGATCTTCAGCGAACGGATGCCGGTCTCGTCGATCAGCGAGCGCTCCAGCCCCGCGATCACTTTTCGCGACTCATCACGCAGCGCCCGCATCTCGTCGAGATCGGCATGGTAGCCGCCGCGAACGAAGCCGCCGTCACGCTTGAGCAGCGGCAGTTCGTCGCCAAGCGCCTGCGTCAGATGCTGGGCCAGCGCCTGGGGCAGGGCATGGATGGCGGCGAGTGCGGCGGTCAATTCCTGGGGCAGGGTGGTCGCGGCAAAGATCTCGGCGATCGCGCCTGCCGCCTCGAAACCGGCGCGCAGCGCGCCGAGATCGCGCGGACCGCCACGGTTGAGCGCCAGCCTCGACAGCGCGCGCGGCATGTCGGCGACGCTCTTCAGGCTCGACCGCACCGCCAGGCAGAGCCTCGTTTCGGAACGGAAGAACGACACCGAATCCAGCCTGGCGCCGATCGCCGCCGGGTCGGTCAGCGGCGCCATCAGCCGGTCGGCGAGCAGCCTTGCGCCGCCGCCGGTGACCGTGCGGTCGATCGCCTTGAACAGCGAGCCTTCGCGGCTGCCCGACAGCGTGCGCAGCAGTTCGAGATTGCCGCGCGTCGCCGGGTCGATGAACAGGGTCGATCCCTGCTCCTCGCGCTCGGGCCGCGACAGCGGCGGACGCTCAGCCTTCTGCGTCTTCTCGACATAGGCGATGGCGCCCGAGATCGCCGACAGTTCGGCACGCGAAAACGCGCCAAACGAGTCCGGCGTCGCCACATCGAAGAAACGGGCGATGCGTCCGGTGGCCGAGGCCGAATCGAACAGGCTCGGCGGCTGCGGGCTGGCGACGCGGCCGAGCACGTCGAACACGGGCTTCAGCTCCGGATCATGGAACACCGGCTCAGCGACGATCATCTCACGCGGATCGACGCGGAAGATGTCGGCCAGCAGCCGGTCGGCGGTGGTGTCCGTGACACGAAAGGCGCCGGTCGAGATGTCGATCCAGGCCAGCGCGAAGCTGTGATCGGCTCCGCCTTTCACCCGCCCCAGCGCCATCAGGAAGCTGGATTCCGAGGGCGCCAGCAATTTGTCCTCGGTGATGGTGCCCGGCGTCACCAGCCGCACCACGTCGCGGCGCACCACCGATTTGCCGCCGCGCTTCTTCGCTTCGGCCGGATCCTCGATCTGCTCGCAGACGGCAACGCGGAACCCCTGCCCGATCAGCTTCTGCAGATAATCGTCGGCCGCATGCACCGGCACGCCGCACATCGGGATGTCGAGCCCTTGATACTTGCCGCGCTTGGTCAGCACGATGCCGAGCGCCCGGCTCGCCTTCTCGGCGTCGTCGAAGAACAGCTCGTAGAAATCGCCCATGCGATAGAACAGCAGCGAATCCGGGTTCGCCGCCTTGATCTCGATGAACTGCTCTATCATCGGCGTGGCGCCAGCGGCGGCGGCGGGCAACGGCGTCATGGCCTCGGGGGCGTCCGGCTCGTTCGGGCTATGCATGTTCATGCGCGACACGCTAGCAGATGTGATCGCGCGGTTTAATGCCGAAGCTTCGAAAAACAGGGGACGACCGACACGGCCGATTGGCCGCAATTACCGATCCGATCCGCGATTCCCGAGCGCTGGCGGTTTACACGCGGCGGCGCGTGGTCTTAATTCGGACCGAACCAAAGCACCCGCTTCAACGAGGTGCTGCATAGGCGAGGAAATCAAGAACATCATGGCCAGGAAACTCGAGAACACCGGTCCGTCCGTCAGCGCGCAGGAAGCGCTCGAATTCCACGCCATGGGGCGCCCCGGCAAGCTGGAGGTCGTCGCCACCAAGCCGATGGCGACTCAGCGCGACCTGAGCCTCGCTTATTCGCCGGGCGTCGCGGTCCCTGTTCTGGCCATCGCCGAAGACCCCTCTCGCGCCTTCGACTACACGACGCGCGGCAACATGGTCGCCGTCATCTCCAACGGCACCGCCATCTTGGGTCTCGGCAATCTCGGCGCGCTGGCTTCGAAACCAGTGATGGAAGGCAAGGCGGTGCTGTTCAAGCGCTTCGCCGATGTCGATTCCATCGATCTGGAAGTCGACACCGAGGACGCCGACGAGTTCATCAACTGCGTACGCTTCCTCGGCCCGTCCTTCGGCGGCATCAACCTGGAAGACATCAAGGCGCCGGAGTGCTTCATCATCGAGCAGCGGCTGCGCGAATTGATGGACATTCCGGTCTTCCATGACGACCAGCACGGCACCGCCATCATCTCGGCCGCCGGCCTGATCAACGCGCTGGAGATCACCGGCCGGGACATGAAGACCACGAAAATGGTCTGCAACGGCGCCGGTGCCGCCGGCATCGCTTGCATCGAGCTGATGAAGGCGATGGGTTTTGCGCCCGAAAACATCACTTTGTGCGACACCAAGGGCGTCGTCTTCCAGGGCCGCACCGAAGGCATGAACCAGTGGAAGTCGGCGCATGCGGTGAAGACCGAGGCGCGCAGCCTCGCCGAGGCGCTCGATGGCGCCGATGTCTTTCTCGGCCTCTCCGCCAAGGGCGCGCTGACCACCGCCATGGTGCAGTCGATGGCCAAGAATCCGATCATCTTCGCCATGGCCAATCCCGACCCGGAGATCACGCCGGAGGAAGTGGCCGAGATCCGCACTGACGCCATCATGGCCACGGGGCGCTCGGATTATCCGAACCAGGTCAACAACGTGCTAGGCTTCCCCTACATCTTCCGCGGCGCGCTGGATGTGCGGGCCACCACCATCAATGACGACATGAAGATCGCCGCCGCCCGCGCGCTGGCAGCACTTGCCCGCCAGGACGTGCCCGACGACGTCGCCGCCGCCTATCAGGGCAACCGGCCGAAATTCGGCCCCAACTACATCATCCCGGTGCCGTTCGACCCGCGCCTGATCTCGGCCATCCCGATCGCGGTGGCCAAGGCGGCGATGGACTCAGGCGTCGCCCGCAAGCCGATCCTCGACCTCGACCGTTACGCGCAGGAACTGTCGGCCCGCCGTGACCCGATCGCCTCGACCCTGCAGCGCATCTACGACCGCGTGCGCCGCCAGCCCAAGCGCATCGTCTTCGCCGAGGGCGAGGAGGAACAGGTGATGCGCGCCGCCGTTTCCTATGTGAACCAGCGGCTCGGCACCGCCATCCTGCTTGGCCGCGACGATGTCATCAAGGAAAACGCCAAGCTCGCCGGCATCGACCTCAACAAGCAAGGCATCGAGATTATCAATGCAAGGCTGTCGCGCCGCAACGGCATCTACACCGACTATCTCTACGAGCGCATGCAACGCAAAGGCTTCCTGTTTCGCGACTGCCAGCGGCTGATCAACAACGACCGCAACCACTTCGCCGCCTGCATGGTGGCGCTGGGTGACGCCGACGGCATCGTCACCGGTGTGACCCGCAACTATTCGACAGCACTCGACGACATCCGCCGCGTCATCGACGCCAAGCCCGGCCACCGCGTCATCGGCGTCTCGATCGTGCTGGCGCGGGGCAAGACCGTACTGGTCGCCGACACCGCCGTGCACGATATGCCCAATGCCGAGCAGATCGCCGACATCGCCGAGGAGGCGGCAGGCTTTGCCCGCCGCATGGGCTACGAGCCACGACTTGCCATGCTCGCCTATTCGACCTTCGGCCATCCGCAGGGCGAGCGCTCCGAACGCGTCCAGGAAGCAGTGCGCATCCTCGACAAGCGCCGAGTCGATTTCGAGTATGACGGCGAGATGGCCGCCGACGTCGCCCTCAACGCCCGCGCCATGGCGCAATACCCCTTCATACGCCTCACCGGCCCGGCCAACGTGCTGATCATGCCGGCGTTCCACTCAGCCTCGATCTCAACCAAGATGTTGCAGGAACTCGGCGGCTCGACGGTGATCGGCCCGCTGCTGGTCGGGCTGAACAAGCCGGTTCAGATCGTGTCGCTGAATGCCAAGGACTCGGACATCGTCAACATGGCGGCGATCGCGGCGTACACGGCGGGGACTTGAGGGACGCTGCACGAAGCGGGACGAAAGAGCCAACGATTTGGCCTTTCGAGTGAAGCGAGGTCCGAGGCAGCGCGGGGAGCGACTGGCAGTAGCAGGATATGAAGAGTTCGCGAAGTGCTCAGCCCGGCGCGAACGCACGCGCCGCCTCGACGACCTCGACGACCTCGTCCTGCCGGAGCAGGTCGATCGGGACGCGGCCGTCGAGCTGCGCTGAGGGGCGCGTCAGCCACAGCCACGCCAGTCTGGGATTGCTGATCAGCGACAACACGTCGCGAATGCCCGCAACAGGTCTGCCGTCGACGAACTGCGCCAGCGGGAAGACATGTTTGCGGCCGCCCTTGCGCAAGGCGATGACCTCGCCCCGCCGCTGCCAGCGATGCAGCGTCGAGCGGGCGATACGCAAATTCTCTTCCAGATAGGTCGAGCCGGCGACCCGGCCCGCCCAGTCCTCGATAAGCATCGCTTCGAGGTCATCGGACTTTGGCAGCGAAGGGGGCTCGACATCGGCCGACAGGGTCGTCGGCGGATTTGTCGCGCCAGCAATACCGGCTTCGCCGCGGCGAGCGGCCTCGGCCGCCAGTGCGCGCACGAATTTCGAGGCCAGGCCGGGAAGGTCGGCATGGATGGCGTCGATGGCGCGCTGGTGCTTCGGCGACAGCAAGGTCACGGCGGACGCTATGCTGCCGGCGATCTTGCCGACCGAGACCATGGTGGGTCTGTTGATGGCCTCATCATGATGGGCAAGCGCGCGTTCGACCTCCTCCGCGACCATCTCCGCGAAGTCGTCCTGTTTGAGGGCCTGGATCTGAAATCTGTTCATGCATCTGTCTTCCGGGCCGCGCGCTCCTCCCACAGCTGCGGCCGGTTGTTGAATTTCTAGAGCGGAAGGCGGAAATCGCGGCGGCAACAGATGCAGCGGCCCGACAGCTTGCTGTCTCGCATTTCTTGACACCCCAACTGACTATCGGCGCCCCGAAATGTCAGTCGCAGGGAGCCTCGATTGCGTGTAGGTGCGATGTGTGACAGCCGCGCGACGGTGAGCGCTCGGACGGCCAAGCTGCCAATCTCCCCGCTTGTGGGGGAGATGCCGGGCAGGGCAGAGGGGGGCGCGAAGGACCGCTACGGAGCGATGTTTGCGCCCGCGCTCTTCGGTCGACGGCGCGCATGGAATTCATGCAGTCTATTTTTGGGCTGGCGGCAGTGTAAGCCTTGGAGATGCTGGCGGGACAGCGCCCCCTCTGGGCTGCCGGCCATCTCCCCCACGAGGGCAGGGGAATCGCATATGGCGATTTTGAGCTTGAAGTTGGTTTGAGAACGGATTCTTTGGGAAGGCAGTCCACCGAAGGAGTGACTGCCATTTCCAGCNCCCCCACAGGGCAGGGGAATCGCATATGGCGATTTTGAGCTTGAAGTTGGTTTGAGAACGGATTCTTTGGGAAGGCAGTCCACCGAAGGAGTGACTGCCATTTCCAGCCTTGAGAGCTATTTCGGCGCGGTCCCTGATCCGCGCGCGGCCAATGCCACACACCGGCTTGGCGACCTGATCGTGATGATGATCGCTGCGAGCTTATGTGGCGCGACCAGCGCAACGGAGTTCTCGTTGTTCGCGCAAGAGCGCAAGCAGGCGCTGTCGCGCTTGATCGACTATGAGGAGGCGCCCAGTCACGACACCTTCTCGCGGCTGTTGCGCCTGCTCGATCCGGWGGCCTTCGGACGTGCGTTCGCCGCCTTTGCCGCAGGCTTTGCCCAGGCACGCCACGGTGTGGTCTCGCTTGATGGCAAGGCGCTGCGGCGGGCCTATGAGAAAGGCCTTGCGGCCAGCCCACCCCTGACGGTGTCGGCCTTTGCCAGCCAGACGCGGCTGTGTTTGGCGGCGGTCTCGCCCGGCGATGAAGACAATGAAGTCGAGGCTGCCCTCAAAGTCGTCGAACTCATTGATCTTACTGGCCGATTGGTCACGGCTGATGCGCTCCATTGCCACACGCGCATGGCCCAGGCCATCATTCAGCGCGGCGGCGACTATCTGCTCGCGCTCAAGGGAAACCGCCGGCATTGGCTGGCTCGGGCCAAACAACATCTGGCCCAGACCATTCCCGCCGTCACTGAGCGGACCGAGACCAGCCATGGCCGCAACGAATGGCGGCAGGCAGAGGTTGTGGCGGCTGCCGAACCGCTAATGCCCGCTCACAAGGCCTTTATCCGCATCACCAGTCGGCGCGATCAAGCCGAGCCGCTGACGCGCCTGTTCATGACCTCAACGCTGCTGTCGCCACAGCAGGCGATCGATCTTACAAGAGCTCATTGGCAGATCGAGAACGGACTGCATTGGATGCTCGACGTTCATCTGCATGAAGACCTCAGCCGTGCCCGCAAGGACAACGCCCCAGCCAACACCGCGCTCATTAACCGCATCGCCAGAAATATCCTTCAGGCCGCCGACATCGACAAAGTCCCCATCAGCCACCGCATCAAGAAATGCGCTTGGAATGACGACTATCTCATCCAGGCAATCGCTCATATGCGATAGCCCTGC